>CACWNV010000031.1 GCA_902762325.1 uncultured Prevotellaceae bacterium
CATCAAATAGAGGTTTGAAGTGTTCCCTCCCTTTGCTATATAAATTTCTTTCAAAACCAACTATTGCGGTTTTGTTATGTGCAAAACTCTGATTGAAATGTGCAGCCAATTCATCTATCCATTCAAATTGTGGCAAACCTTCAAAACGACTCAATATATCCATGAAAGAACGTAGTTGTCTAAATTCTTCATCACTCAGTTCAGTGCTATAAATAGAAAAGTTAGCATCACGATAACGATATAGCGTTTGTCGTCCTTGTTGTTTTCGTTCTATAACAACTCTATATTTGTTCTCAATTTCTGTCAAGTCATTTTGCAGAGTAGTTCTTGACTTGACAAGTTCCAAGCCCCTGTGTTCTAACTCCCGATTGCAGAAAGCTATTAACTCTTTGCCGGAATAATATGTGCCGCTACTCAGGTAACGATCTAAAATCATCTCACGTACAGAATAAATCTTGTTATTGGGCATAGTAGAAAATCTTAATATTTATAGGACAACTTAGAGACAGCTCAATATTATGGAACTATTGATGGTGGCATGATTGCGGATATTGCGTTTCGTGTGCAAATATAATAAATAAAAATAAGGTGGCAAACTTAATGGTGTATTATATGCGGCGGAAAAATGAATAGATTTGAACTTTATTATTTGACAATCGACTTTGAATATTGCTCCAGTTGTTCTTTTTTTTCAATTCGGAGGCTTTTTTATTTGGTATGTTTAATTAAAAATGTGTATATTTGCAGCGTTGAATTATAGTTTCGATCAATCAATTTATCAATTTATTAACTTAATATTTAAATTTATGAGAAAACGTTTACATATTTAAATTTATGAGAAAACGTTTACTTTTAGCCTTTACAGCTATTTTGTGCGTCATTTCGTCTTCTGCCGTACAGGTTGGCGATTATGTGTTCACGCACAGTGGCAGGTACAAAGTGATCGGTGAGAATCTCGTAGCTAACGGGAACTTTACCGCTAACTATGACGGTTGGACCGATATCACAGCTATGCCAATCAGTCCCGACTTCTGGTCAGTCCAGGAAGGTGCAGGACCTAATGGGCAGAATGTGTTGCAAAGCTTGAGTAATGCTGATGAGCAGAATGGTGCTTTTATTTTCCAGTCTATCCCATTCGAGCCCAGCAAGAGCTACATCATTACCTTGAAGATTAAGAGTGCTGAGCCTGGTACATCTTCTGTAACAGAGAAAGCTGCAAATTATGTGGATGTCTATGCAAGTGCTGAGGCTGCTGCCAATAAGAGTGCTGAGCGTTTCCAGCAGATTGCTACAACAGAGGCTCTGCAGGCTGAATGGACTGAGTATTCATTCGCATTCACCGATACTGTGACTGGTGGTTCTACCGGTTATATCAATATTGCTATCGGTCGTCTGCTTCCCGAGTCTCAGATCACAGACATCTCAGTTAATGAGGTAACAGAAGTCTATGATACCCGTAAGGCACAGACCACTGTTGACTATGCAAAGAAGATGCTTGCCATCACTGAGTTCACTGAGGAGAGAGAGAATCTGGAGTCTATCACCGAGGCATTAGACTATTGCTTGCAGAACAATGACGGTTCTATGCTGGGAATCAATTTCGACGACTTCAGTTCTTCTGAGGACTTCATGGTTCAATTTGAGGATCTGATTAAGATTTACATGGATGCTAACTCCTATGACCTTGTCAATCCTACAGAGTCACGTAAGCAGTACATCACGAATGGACAGTTCACTCAGATGCCTGACCTCCGTAACGGTTCTACAGGTAATGGTGACTGGCATTGGGGCGGTTCAGGACGTTGGTTCCACCGTGTAGGTTCTGACTATGATCCCACTAAGCTCTATGATTATATCCAGGCTTCATACGACCTCGGTTCTGGTTTTGCATACATTGAGAAAGATCTGCCCGCCGGTAAGTATCTCTTCCAGCTTGACATCAAAGGCTGGCTGATGGCTGGTACTTCATCTGCATTGCGTTATACACCAAACTATGACTCAAAGATTGAAGGTTGCGTCCTTTATATTAATAATGACACCATTAATCTCCCTGCATTGCAGACACGTGACTACCGAACAGAATATATCATCGTCAACATGCCTGAGAAGGGTCTGCTGCGTGCCGGATTCATTCATCCTCAGTTGAGTGACGGAACAAAGCTCGGTGGTGAGATTGACCTTTGCAATCCTGTTCTCCGTCTCTTCGGAACAGATGCCGGTGATCGTCTTGAAGGACATGTCGTTGCCTATAACATCGCTACTCAGCAGAACGCTGCCAAGGTGATGATCGACTCAGCTAAGGTTGTTGTCGTTAAGCCCGAGTACCCATGGGGTAAGGCAGAGCTGCAGGCTGCTATTGAATATTGGGATGGTGCTTATAACTGGTCGTTCACAGCTGAGCCTACTCAGGAAGTGGCTGACTCTTTGACACAGGTTATGCGTGGCATGCGTACCGATATCAACAACTTCTACGCATTCAACAAGCCTTATACTGACCTTGCAGAGTATCTGCCAAAGGCACAGGCCGTGTATGATGATCCTGCCAATGCTTCAGCTTCAGCTTCAGCAAAAACAGCTTTCAAGGCTGCGTTAGACAATGCCAATGCACTTATTGCAGGCGTTACCGCTACACGTACTGATGATGATGTCGTTAACTTTGAGAATGCACTTGCCCAGTTGATTGAAACTGAAGAAGCATTCAGAAAGTCTACAGCATCGTTTGCTAACCCAAGTCCGAAGCCAATTGTCAACAAAGACTTTGCTGATCATAGTGGTGGTAATACCAGCACATTTAAAGCTCCAGGCTGGGATATCATCTGTAACGAAGGAAATGGTAAGTGGCAATATGGCACATCAGCAAACTTCGAAGGCGGATCCCGCATTTCTTCTTGGCGTGGATATACTGGCTGGGCATTCAACAAGGCTTCTCAGAAGATTACGCTTGTCGATGCCGGAGCATACGAGTTCGTCTGCCAGGCATACGCCAACAATGAGAATGGAGGCCGCGATACAGGTTATGAGACACCGACAGGTATCAAGTATTACGTGAAAGACGTGAATGTGGCAGATTCTATCGGCAGCATTGACATCCACACCTATATGTCCTTACAGGATTCTCTGGGTTACGGTGGTGATGATATGCCTGAGTGGTTTGTTGTCGTGCTGAACAAGACAGACAATAATCCTCTTGAAGTTGAGTTCGGTATGGATGCTTTGAGCCACGACCAGACATGTAACAGATATGGCTATGGTAGCAATAACATCTACTTCTGCGGTCCGTATGCAGACTATACAGCCGACCTGAAGGCTGCCCTGACAGCAGATGTCAACAGTGCAGAGGCTCAGCTGGCTCCGTTCAATGAAGATCAGCTCGCTCTCACTGAGGCAACTGTTCTGGCAAATGTTAAGGAACATGCCAAGAAAGCTCTTGACGAGACTCCTGGTCTGCAGAGCAAATGGTATCGTATGCTGAAGCGTGCTCGTGCAACATTCGATGCATTTGTAACAGGTATCAAGGGTGTTGTTGCTGAGGATGTTGCTACCCGTCGTCCTGTCGTTGAAGGTGTTTACAACCTGTCAGGCGTGAAGGTAGGTAACAGCATGGAGAACCTCCCGAAGGGACTCTATATCGTAAACGGAAAGAAGTATATCGTAAAATAATCCTAAGAAAATCATTTAAGGAGGCTGGCAGCAAGGCCAGCCTCTTTTTATTAATTTTACGCGCGTTAAGTTTTGATTTCTGCTTTTTTTAGCTTATATTTGCACCAATAAATAACGAAGCCTAATAAATAACAGATTTGAACTCTAAATTTATAAAATAATGTCTATGAGAAAATTCTTCATTTGTATCTTTCTCGTCTGTACGGGATTGATGACTTCCTGTGTTGATAAAAACGAGGAGGTGGATGCTGACGTTAAGCCAGAGTGGCTTGGCGGAAGTATTTATGAGGAATTGCAGAATCCAAATCCAAACAGACTGACTGGTACGTTTAATACGTATCTTCGACTGGTGAACGATTTGGATTATGCAACTACTCTGTCACGTACAGGTAGTAAGACGGTCTTTCCTGCAAATGACGAGGCTTTTGAGCGGTTCTTCCAGAACAACAGCTGGGGAGTGAAGCGTTATGAAGATTTGTCGTCAGCTCAGAAAAAACTGTTGCTCTACTCGTCAATGATTGACAATGCTCTATTGGTGAACATGCTTGCCAATGTCAGCAATGGTAATGCCGTTGCTAAAGGTCTGGCACTGAAGCATGCAACGTCAGTTAATGTAATCGACAGCGTAACGCATCTCTATGGTCCGTCAGAGATGCCGCGTAACAATAACTGGTGGACGAAATACTATCAGTCAGGTATTGATATTGTCAGTGACAACACTCGTCCGATGCTTGTTCATTTCACCCGTGAGCAGATGGTAAACAATGGCATAAGTACTTCTGGTGAGAACAGTGACTTTGCCATCTTGACGGGAGAGGCATACAATGAAGACGAGAAGCCCGCCTATGTCTTTAATGACCGGATTATTAATCGCGACGTGACATGTATGAACGGTTACATCCAGCAGTTGAAGGACGTGCTTGTCCCGCCGGGAAACATGGCTCAGGTGCTGCGGGCAGATGAGGAGACGAGTATCTTCAGCAGAATGCTTGACTATTTCGCTGCACCCTATTTCGATCAGGTCACTACCAATAACTATAACGACTGGGCTCAGGCAAACGGTCAGCCGCTGAGAGACTCCATTTTCCAGATGCGTTATGTCAGTTCGCGTTCTCAGGACGGAACATTAGTCATTGATCCTAATGGACGTACACTTGGTCAGGGACGTTACCTTTCCTATGACCCGGGATGGAATCAGTATTATCCTTCCCATGCTAATGTATCTCAAATAGATTATACTATTACTGATATGGGAGCAATGTTCGTTCCTGATAATAATGCAGTTAAAAAGTATTTCCTGCCAGGTGGAAATGGAGCCTTCCTGATAGACATCTATGGAACCAAGGAGAACACAGAAGCAAACCTGCTTGAGAATCTTGATTCGTTGCATGTCCGGAATCCGCAGATTCTCACGGCATTTATCAGAAACTTGCAGAAGAACTCATTTGTTGAGACAGTACCCAGTAAGTTCACGACCATTATCAACGATGCCAGTGAGAACATGGGTATGAACATGAGTTATCTTAAACAAAAGAGTGACGGCAAGTATGACATTAAGATAGCAAACAATGGAGTTATTTATATTTTGAAAGATATGATTGCTCCAGATGAATACCAGGCTGTGCTTGCTCCCGCTTCATCTTATCCTGATATGAAAGTGATGAACTGGGCTGTTCAAGACAGAAGGTATTTAGGAGTTGACTTCAGATTCTATCTATTGGCAATGAGTGCCAACTATGCTTTCTTCATTCCTGATGACGAAGCATTTGACACTTATTATATAGACCCGGCTTCTCTCGGACATTCCCGTCCCGAAGTATTACATTTCTATTATGATAACGAACATACACCCACTTTGCGTTGTGATCGCTATTATTACAATGTAGCTGATAATACAATTGGTGCCCGTATCGGCGAAGTATCTGACATCAGCCAGCGTAAGTCTCAGTTGATAGACATACTGAACTATCACACCTTATTATTAAAGGAGGGTGAGACACTTGGAACTAATAAATACTACAAGACCAAGCACGGTGGAGAGATTTATGTCAGTTCAAATGCAAAAGGCGGATATGTTGCCAGTGGTGCTCAGCTCGGAGATGGAATCGTAGAGAAACCTATTATAGAGGAAATCTATAATCAAAAGAACGGTAACGCCTACCGCATCAACCGTCTTATCCAGGCTCCACAGAAGAGTGTATCTCGCATTCTTCAGGATAATGAACAGTTCACAGAGTTCTATGAAGTATGCTCAGGCTTTGCAGCAGACAATATCATGACCTGGGCTGGCATCTCTCCTGACAAGAATTCCTTCGGCACAACAGAACAAGATCAGTATATCGTTTTCACATCTACCTATGGAAAGGGTGATAAAGCTGTGCAGTCGGCTTGCTTAGACGAGAATGTCAAGATGTTTAACACATATAACTACACGTTGTATGCACCCGATAACGAAGCTATGCAGATTGCTTATGCTAATGGTCTGCCAAGGTGGAGTGAAATACAGGAGCTCTTTGACACTTATGGCGATGAGGCCAGCAGTGAGATCCGCGCAAGTGTGAAGAAGAAGATACAGGCACTCCGCGAATTCGTGAGATACCATTTCCAGAGTGTTTCTCTCTATGCAGACAACACCGTCGAAGGTGGTACTTACCAGACTTTGGCTACAGACGAAATCGGCTTGGCACGTACTGTTGAAGTGTCAGGAGGAAACGGAGTCATTAATGTGACAGATGGCGTTGGCAACTCACATGCTGTGAAAGCTAATGTTGCAGGTCGTGTAGTGAATGAAATGGCCCGTGACTATTGGTTTAATAGTTCTCGTGCTTCTGCAACAGAGATTACGACCTCTTCATTCTGTGCCGTTCATGAGATAACCGAACCATTCTATCTGTTCAAGGACAATACAGGTAAACCGACATGGAAACCTGAATTTATGGACAAATAAATTCTTAAATGATCATTGAATTATGAAAAAAATACTGTTAATAGCTTTTCTATGTGTCGTCACACAGGCTGTGATGGCTCAAAGTAAGCGTATATCAGGTACGGTAAGCGATCCGATGGGCCCGATTATGATGGCAAATGTCACGGAGCGCGATCAGAATGACCGTATTGTCTCAGCAGCTCAGACAGATATCAATGGTAACTTCTCAATGGAAGTGAAGAGCCCCAGGAATAAACTGGTGGTTTCTTTCGTTGGTGATAAGACCAAAACGATACCCATTGGTGACACTGAGGTGTTTGATATTCAGCTGGAACCAGAATCAACAACACTGCAGGAGGTGACAGTCAAAGCCAGCCGTATGGGTTCTGGTGGCTTGTTCATTCCAAAGCGTGAGGTATCTGTTGCCCAGCAGACTTTCAATATGGATGCTGTCGAAGGTATGTCGTTCACCTCTGCTGATGAAGCCCTGCAAGGTGAGATTGCCGGTCTTGATATTGTCAGCAATTCAGGTAACCTTGGTGCTGGAACGACCATGCGTCTTCGTGGTGTGACAACCATTAACGGAAACGCCGAGCCGCTGATTGTCGTTGATGATAAGATCTTTGACAATCCGGATGAGACTTTTGACTTTGCCAATGCTACAGACGAGCAATATGCTTCGTTGTTGTCAGTGAATGTGGAAGATATTGCAAACATTGTTGTCCTCAAGGATGCTGCTGCCACAGCTGTCTGGGGTGTAAATGGTGCCAATGGTGTTATCCAGATTACAACTAAGCGTGGTGCCCGTGGTAAGACCCGCGTGAATTTCTCTTATAAGTTTACTGGCACATGGCAGCCCGACGGATATAAGCTTCTGAACGGTGATGACTATACCATGCTGATGAAAGAAGAGTTCTACAATCCCACTCAGTTGTCTACAGCCACGACAAATATAGCAGAGCTGAACTATAATCCCAGTTGGGCAGAATATGAAAACTGGAACAATAATACGGATTGGGTAAAGGCTGTAAAGCAGTTTGGACAGATGCACTCCTATAATTTAAATCTGTCTGGTGGAGGTCAGAAGGCACGTTTCCGTATATCTGCCGGATATGACCATCAGACGGGTTCAATTATCAAGCAGAAGCTTGACAGGTTCTCCACTCGTCTTGTACTCGATTACAATGTGAGTGACCGTATCCTGTTCTCAACAAACTTTGCACTGACCTATACAAACAATTTCCAGAACTATAGTGGACTGCTTGGTATTGCCCAGAAGCTGGCTCCAAACATGAGCATCTACCGTCAGACAGCTGAAGGAGAAGATACTCATGAGTTCTATCTGATGAATCCGACGGCAGGATCAGGACAGACACCATATTCCGGAAACTTCTCATCAAGCCAGTTGGAGTCGATCCGTGCCTTGGGTAACCCCATCGCTATTGCCGAGATGGCATGGAAGAAAGATCAGACCTATCGTATCACACCAGATTTTGCAGTTAAGTATGAACTGCTTGGAACAGGTGAAGGTCAGCACCGTCTGACATTCAACGGTCGTGTCGACTTTGATATTTATGCACGTAGTGTTCCGACTTATCATCCAGCAGCCCTTTCTACAGACTCATGGACAAGTACTGGATACAATGCCGCCAGTAACTCAGAGTCTAACCGCTTGAAAATCGGTGCACGTGCAGAATTTGTCTATACACCTTATTTCCGTAATAAGGACTTTAGTTCACAGATGCTTGTGCGCTATGAAATGAGCACTTCAAAGAGTAACTCACAGTACATTTCCCAGTATGACCTGCCCGATGGCGTTACGTCTCCCACTGTAGATGCTGCCTTGCCAGGTGGTAAGGATGTAAACGGTAATTATGCCATGACCAGTGGTAACAGCCGTTCTAATTCTCAGAACCTGTTGTACAACGGCCATTTCTCTTATAAAGAGCGTTATATTCTTGGATTCTCCTTGAGAGCAGATGGAAACTCGAAGTTCGGTCCTAAGAACAAATGGGCATATTTCCCAGGAGTAAGTCTCCGTTATAATGTGATTGATGAGCCGTTCATGAGGAAGATCAAAGGCAAAGCCGTTTCTGAATTTGGCTTGCGTGCTTCTTGGGGAGTGAATGGTAAGGCTCCTGATGCTGATTATTTGTTCTATTCTACATATAATACCAGTGCTGGTTCGTATGGTAATGGTACAACATTGGTAACCGCATCAATTGACGGTCTGAAACTTGATGACCTGAGATGGGAAAAGACAACTTCTTATAACCTTGGTGCAAACCTTGGCTTGTTGAATAACATGGTTGAAGTTGAGTTCGACTACTATCATAAGAGCACTAATGACTTGCTGATGAAGAGTGTCCGTATCCCTTCGACAACAGGTTATGCAAGTGTTTCCTATGCTAATGTCGGACGGATGAACAACGATGGTTGGGAATTGAATGTGAATGGACGACGTTTCCTGAAGATTGGAAAGTTCTCTATGGATGTCGGTTTCAACATAGCCCAGAACTACAATGAGATTAAAGAGATGGATCAGCGAGTGCTGGATGCTATCAACTCGGAGTGGAGTGCAACAACCCGTCCGACAAACAGAAGTACGACCGGTTATCTGAATCGTGTTCAGATAGGTAATCCATTAGGATCTATCTACGGATTTAAATACAAGGGCGTGTTCCAGTACAGCTATGATTATCTTGAAAACTACCAAAAAGAGCACAATCTGAATGCAGCTGACTACGAAGCTTGGATTAATGGTGAGATAGCCAGCGGTAAGACATTCCCAATTGTCCTCGGTTCTGACGGTAAGGTCTTGATGACCAGTCAGGGACATCCTCAGCATCTTGTATACAATTATGACGGCAATACTTCGACCTATACATTCCAAGGAGGTGATGCCATCTATGAGGATATCAATAATGATGGTCAGATTAATGCTTTGGATATTGTCTATCTTGGTAACTCCATGCCGAAGGTACAGGGAGGATTCAATTTCACATTCCGCTATGGAAGATGGAGCCTTAAGACTCGTTTCGCATACCGTTTTGGCAGTAAGGTTGTGAATCTCGCCCGTCTAAACCTTGAAGAGATGTTTAACACATATAATCAATGTGCGACAGTGAACTATCGTTGGCGTAAGGACGGTGATGAGACTCCGATACCGCGTGCCATGTATAACTCTGGCTATAATTTCCAGGCTTCTGATCGTTATGTGGAAAGCGGCTCATTTGTTCGTTTCAACAACTTGCAGCTGTCTTATTCATTTGATAAGAAATTGATTAAGAAATGGGGACTGAACTCATTGCAGCTATACCTTTCTGCAAACAATCTCTATTGTTGGACAAGGTATAGTGGAACCGACCCTGAAATCTCTGTTGCTGGTTGGGGTATGGCAGTTGACGACTCTCAAACTCCTCGTTCGAAGTCATTTACCGCAAGTATCAATATTGGATTCTAAAACATCAGATAACAATGAAAAAGTATATATCAATAATACTCGTAAGTCTTTTGACGGTGTCCTGTGTTGATACCGTGTTATTGCCTGATGATAAGACAGTAGACGAAGACTTCTGGAAGACCAAGGCAGATGTGTCTTTGATGGTTGAAGGTGCATACAAGTCGATGCTTTCCGGTGATGTATTATCCCGTCTCATCGTTTGGGGGGATTTCCGTTCTGATGAGTTGCTTCCTGTAAGTTCGATTTCTTCTAATGCAACAGTATCGGCACTCACTGAGATAGATGCACAGAACACACAGACAGATAACATGTTCTCTTCATGGGCAAGTTTATACAGTGTTATAAACAATTGTAACATTGTTCTTGACCGTGCCCAGTCTGTGATGTCAATAGACCCTTCATATACAGAAGGTGACTATCTCACAGACCGCTCACAGATGCTTGCCCTGCGTTCCTTATGTTATTTCTATCTTGTCCGTAATTTCCGCGACATTCCCTATTCGGATCATGCCTATATGACAAGCAGTGAGAAGATGGATATCTCCCAGTCGTCTCCTGATTCAGTTCTTCAGTGCTGTATTCGTGATCTTGAAGAAGCAGAGACTATCGCACTTGATCCTTCCGCCTTTACTGACTGGCGCCGGGTAGGTCACATTAACCGTGATGCAATAGATGCTTTACTTGCAGACATCTATCTGTGGTTAGGTTCAGTAAAACATAGTAACGAGTACTATCAGAAGTGTGTGGACTATTGTGACAAGGTGATTGCCTCGAAGAAACAGCAGCATATTCCCGGTCGTAATGAACTGATTGAAAAGGAATATCCTCTTGCCGAAGGCACTCAGGCTTTCAACAGTATTTTCGTTAGACAAAATGCAGAAGAAAGCATCTTCGAGATGCAGTTCGACGGACGTAACAATTCCAATTCGATACTATGTCAGTACCTTTATAAGTATCGTAACAACAACTCACCGAATGGATATATGAAAGCCTCATCAATATTCGGTACAGTCGGTAATGGTGCTCCTGTGTTTACCCAGACCGGTGATTATCGTTATCTGATGAGTTGTTTTGCCGTTGGTAGCAATGCCGATTCTTATGATGTCCGCAAGATGATTACTCAAGATGAGTGGAATCCGAACAATCCTGTAGGTGTGACGGGGCAGGCAAGAAGTGCACGAGAGTATGAGAACTTTGCACAGAATTATATATTCTACCGCCTTTCCGATGTTATGCTGATGAAGGCAGAGGCATTGACATCTCTTGCTGCTGACAATAATGATCCGCAGCTCCGTTCAGCATTTAACCTCGTACAATATGTTAATGCCCGTTCGATATACAGTGGAAACCTTGGGAATGATTCTCTGAAATGGGGCTTTTATAACAACAAGTTGTCGATGGAGACACTTGTGCTGCAAGAACGCCTTCGTGAACTCTGCTTTGAAGGAAAGCGCTGGTATGACTTGATGCGTTACAACTTCCGTCATGTTGAAGGAATCGACTATACGAGAACGCTGGCAAGACAGTCTGATGCAGGTGCGACATTTGTGAGGAACGATGCAAATATGCTGAATCTTGTTACACGCAAATATACTTCTGGTGCTGCCGCTGCTGCATCTAAGATGCGAACCGAACCGTATCTTTATATGCCAATCAATCAAAGCGATATAGATGTGAATCAGAATCTGCGGCAGAATCCGGTTTATAGTGATGCTGACGAATTTAAAAAGAACTATTAACAGGAGGGAGGAACAGATATGAATAAAACAATTTTCAAGTCCGGATTGATACTTTTGGCAGCATCGCTGGCATTTGGCGCTTGTAACAAAGAGCCGGATGATTCAAACTTATATACATTTACTGGTGAAACTGTTGAGACCTTCATTCAGAAAGATAGTGATCTGACAGCTTTCAATTATATACTGACTCGTGTCGGATTAGACCGAATGATGGCTTCTTACGGCCAATACACCTGTTATGCTCCTATCAATTCAGGTGTCAGAGAATATATAGACAGTTTGTATAATGACCCTGAAGCTGTCATCCCTCATAACAGCATGACAGAAAATTCCTTGGAAGGATTGTCAGACAGCCTTTGTAATGACATTGCCCGGTTCCATCTGACCAATGGTCTTTATAGTATCATTGAGATGGGAGG
Source organism: uncultured Prevotellaceae bacterium (assembly GCA_902762325.1). Taxonomy (GTDB): domain Bacteria; phylum Bacteroidota; class Bacteroidia; order Bacteroidales; family Bacteroidaceae; genus Prevotella. Next base: position 12,208 of record CACWNV010000031.1, read on the forward strand.
TAGTGGTGCTACGATTACTACGATGCTCGGACGGCCGATTTCTTCAAAGGTTGACTCATTGGGAAATACCGTCTTGAACGATGCTTCTACGATTATCAGCGAGGATAATGAGGTGACAAATGGTCTTGTTCACAAGGTGACACGCGTTGTTCCTCGTTCTGCCCGTTCTTTGGGTGATACATTCGACCGCCTTGAAGAATATACTATTTTCAATGAGGCATTACATCGCACAGGTCTTGCAGACTCTGTAGTCCGTTCTTCTAAGAATAAGATCTTTACTAAGCCTGCCGATTGTAATGACACTGATGGTTCTTTACTGTATTGTCCGACCGAATGTAAGGTTGGCTACACTATTTTCGCTGAGAGTGATGCTGTAATGAAAGCCAATGGCATTAACAGTTTTGATGACCTTGTCAGATTTGCTAATAATGTCTATGCAAATGCCCCGGAGTGGTATGACTATATGCGCGAACTTGGCTTGAAAGTCAGCACAGGTAACGACTATACGAATCGCTTCAATGCGCTGAACATGTTTGTTGCCTATCATATACTCTTTGCTTCGATGGCACAAGATCAGCTTGTGTTTGAGGATAAGGCTGGAGTTCCTGCAGGAACAGACAAGTGGAATTATGTAAATGGCGGCGAACCGTACGACTATTATGAGACAATGCTTCCAAGTACTCTGTTGAAGATATGGGAGCCACAGCCAGGAAAGGTGTTGTATATCAATCGCTATCGTACCTTTAATACTTTGACTGATGAGATAGGAAAAATGGGAAACAACCATGTGTTGGTTAATCCGGGCATAATGATTGAACGCAAGGATATCACCGCCCTCAATGGATATATCCATCCGATTAACGGCATGCTTGTTTATAATGCCCAGGTGCCTCATGGAGTGCTCAACGAACGCCTCCGCTTTGAAGCTACAACCTTCTTGCCGGAATTCATTAACAATGGCTTCCGCTATATGTATATGAACGAAGTGTCTGCTATGAACGGAGGAGGTAGTGGCGCACGTCTTGCTTTCCCTGTTGACTATTTCGATAATGTTATATGCTATAATGGAGAGCAGACAAAGCTCAGATACAACATCAAAGGTGATTACCGTGCCTATCAGGCAGATGCATTCCAAGGATGGGGACAGTATGACCTTGCCGTTAAGCTTCCTCCTGTGCCCTCAGGCTTGTATGAATTCCGTCTGTTCTATTCTCCGATGGGACATGGTGGCATGATGCAGTTCTATCTTGGAACTTCACGTGATGTTCAGAAGATGGAAGCATTGAGTATTCCTCTTGATGTGCGTATCCAGGAATCTGACCCCCGTATTGGATGGACTGCGTTCTATCAGGAAGATGATTCTGGTGTGTCTACTGACGAAGCACTTCACAACCGTGGCTATATGCGTGGTCCTTTTAGCTTCTGTGGTCACCCCGGTGATGATGGTGATACGAAGACAACGAAAAACTGCCGTGGTGATGGTGTTGTCACCTTACGCCGTGTTCTGGGTCGTGTCAACATTAAACAGAGTGATGAACACTGGTTCCGTTTCAAGAATGTGATCAATGACGACTCTGATTTGAAATGGCAGCTCGATTTTGTTGAGTTCGTACCCGTCAGTATTGTTGATAATGATCAGTATTCAGAAGACTGGTATTAATACTGCATAAGATTGAAAGATTGAGATGATGTTCTCGGAAAGAGAATAAAAGCCTCAAGTATCAAACAAACAAATGTCAATTATATGAAATTGAAGAATATTTTAGGAATCGTGATTGTAACGGCTGGCATGCTGGCTGTTACATCATGTACCGATTATGATGATTACAATAAAGTACCGACAGACGTAAATGCTTCTGCTGAGCGTACGTTGTGGGAGAATATTTCCCAGAACAGCAGTCTGTCTGATTTTGCCAATATCATTAAATATGTCGGTTTTGATGATGAACTGCAGCAGTCGCATTTCTATACTGTTTGGGCTCCGCTAAACGGAACCTATGATGCGCAGTCACTTCTGAATCAGGACAAGGAAACTGTTCTTTATCGGTTTGTCAAGAGCCATATAGCAGAATACAACCACAATGTTTCTGGCGGAGTTGATGAACGAATACACGCATTGAACGATAAGTCTTTCAGCTTTATTGGTTCTGGAGAATATACTTATGCTGACGTTAGTGTGAATCAATTGAATCTTCCAAGTGTAAATGGAGTGATCCATACACTGAAAGGTGCTGCTGCATTCTTGCCGAACATCTATGAGTATATATATCAGGCAGAGGATGCAGATTCGCTTCAGGATTATTTCAAGCATTATGAGCAAGTCTATCTGGATGAAGCAAACAGCGTTGTTGGTCCTACCGTAAACGGAAAGCAGACTTATATTGATTCTGTGATGATAACAACCAATCTTCTGTATAGAACACTTGGCGCAAGTCTTGCTCATGAGGACAGTTCATATACCATGCTCATTCCAACGAATGAAGCATGGGTAAAGTCGTATGAGAGAATAAAGCCGTATTTCAACTATATTACGACGACGATTGCCCAGGATATGGACGCCGCTACCTCTACAACTAATATTCCGTCGACAACGGTTTCTATTGATAATGTCTATCAGGCTGACTCCCTGACTAAACGGGCTATTGTCAATAATCTGGTATTCAACAATAATAGTTTCTATAACAGATGGGTGGAGAATCCGAGCGAGGTGTACACAGATACTTTGTTGTCAACAACACAGTCGAAGTTGTCTAACCCACGAGAAGTTCTTGATCAGACTATTAATAAGGTGAAGATGAGCAACGGCTATTCTCGTATCGTTGATTCTCTTGCGATGCATTCATGGGAGAGCTGGGCACCAAGTCTTTCTTTTTCACCCATAAGATATGGTGTTTCCTGGACAGGAACAAATCATAATATCATTCTTAACATTCTTAACAGTTCTGAGTCTGAGAAAGAAACGATATCTTATCTTTGGGTGGAGCCGAGTAGTACTTACTCAAAACCGGAATTGGATGTGAAGTTGCCTAATGTGCTGTCGACAACGTATAACATCTATTGCGTTATCGTTCCTCCTTATGATCAGGAATTCGTTTCCACATCAGAATTTCGTCCTAATCAGCTGGACTTCGACTTGAGCTATTGTGATGCTAATGGTAAACTGGCAACAACGCTTTCCGGCTCAGGAAGAACAGCGGTACACCTTGCTTCTAAGTTAGAGAATGATCCGACAAGGATAGACACCATGTTTGTAGGAACATTTACTTTCCCCGTCGCCTATAGAGGACTGGGAGAGAAAATCTATCCGAATCTGAAGATTACTACTGATTTTAATGTGTTCGACCGTACGGCGATGGAGCAGTACACGCGTGACCTGCGTATTGCATCAATTATTCTACGTCCTGTTGAGCAAGATGAATATGAAGCAACAAAGGAAAATTGATTATGAGAAATCTAATTAAATATTTACTGCAAGGCAAAGGTCTAAATCTTGTGCTTTGTGCCATGACAATAAGTTTCTGCACCCCAGCATTGGCTCAGGATGATGAGTTTGAAGAGGTGGAGACATCAATCAAGCAGCCGACTCGCCAACGGACTGTAAAGGCAAACTATCCTATGATGACATTGCATGGCGTTGTGATAGATCAGAACAGTAAGAAGCCATTGGCAGGTATTCAGTTGCGGACATTGGGAAATGAGATGTATACAGCTATGACGAAGGCGGATGGTTCATTTACAATTAATGTTCCTACATTCACCACCAGTCTGTATGTGTATTCACCATCATATCTTTCTCAGCAAGTGGCAGTCAGGGCAAATGATTCAACACAGAACATTCGTGTGATGATGTTGAGCGATGCTTATCGTAACATGTATAAAGACGGGACAGAATATACTGCTCAGAACAGTTTTGTTGCCAAGTCTAATAGTGTTACTATAGATAATGATATTGCAAATAATCTTGGTGCTGATGTCCATGCTATTATGCGTTCGGCTGTTGCCGATGGTGGAGCTTCGATGTTCATTCGTGGTTTCAACTCAATCAATGCCAATGCCCAGCCGCTGATCGTGCTGGATGGTATTGAACAGGATATGCAACAAAACAGACTGGCTTTGCATAGTGGACAGTTTAATAACATCCTGGCTAACATATCGCCAGAGGATATCGACGAGGTGAAGGTCTTGAAGAATGCAACTGCTCTTTATGGTGCACGTGGTGCTAACGGTGTAATCTTGATTACAACGAAGCGAGGCCACTCTATGGCAACTCGTATTGATGCCAATGTATATGCTGGTGTTAGTCTTGTACCGAGACTGCCCAAGTTGATGAATGCATCACAATACAGGACCTACGCAACGGAGATGTTGGGTACTGTTCCTGCAAACATCCAGCAAAACAAGCCAATCCAATATCGTTTCCTTAATGACGATCCTAACGGCTATTATTATCATACATATCATAATAATACCGACTGGACTGATTATGTGTATCGTACAGCACTTACCCAGAATTATAGCATCAATGTGCAGGGAGGTGATGATATAGGTATGTATAACCTTTCTGTAGGTTATATGGATGCTCAGTCAACAGCTAAGAAGAACGGATTTAACCGTATGAATGTGCGTTTTAATACTGATATCAATATTCTTTGGAACCTGAAGACGAAGTTTGACATCTCGATAAGCCGTACTAATAGTGAAGTGTTTGACGATGGTGTTCCGCAAGATTTCTCGGCAGGCACTATCACGTCACCCACATTCTTGTCACTCATCAAGTCTCCTTTGGTTAGTCCCTACCAGTATAATGCCATCTTAGGTGGATTCTCAAGTCTGCTTAGTGATTATGACGACATCTATTCCCAGTTGGGAAACAAGTATTCATTGGCTAACCCTGTGGCTATCCTTGAGAATGCCAACGGTGATAACAAGAATAAATCAGAAAACACTTACTTTAATGTTCGTGTAGAGCCTACTTATTCTATCACACCCAATCTTTCTCTTACCACGATGTTCAGCTATACGCTTGACCGTAACTCACAACGCTACCATCGTCCGTTCAACGGAGTTCCTTCTTTTGAAATAAGTGATCTTGGTACGGTGACAAGTATGGCTGCTTCTTTGTTCTCGAAGGAAATCAATGTGGTGAGCAATACACACGTTGACTGGCATCATCAATATGGTCGGCATACCCTTGGGGCATTCGCTGGATTTAAGTACTCGTATTTCTCATTTGATGACAACGATCTTCGTACAGAGTACCGTTCTACTACCAGTGACAAGAATCCCGCTTTGAGTGCTACAGATGGATTCCAGCATATCAAAGGTACCAATGATGTGTGGAAGAATATGATGTGGTATGGTAATGTGGATTATAACTACATGAATCGGTATTTTGCAACCTTGACATTGACCGCAGAGGGCAACAGTCGTTTTGGTGAGAATGCCGGTGGATTGAAATTAGCTGGTATCAACTGGGCTATATTCCCCAGCGTTCAGTTAGGATGGATTCTCACTAATGAGAATTGGTTCCCAAAGAACAAGGGTATCAATTACCTGCGCATCAATGCAGGATTTGACATGAGCGGTAATGATGACATCAGTAATTATGCTGCTCGTACAAGCCTGTCAACAGTCAAGTTCAACTATCGTGCTACCGGTTTGCAGCTTACCAATATTGGTAATGATGAGATCAAATGGGAGACAAGCAGAAAGTTTAATGTCGGATTAGAGAGCTTCTTGCTTAATAATAGAGTAGGGGTGAATTTCAATTACTTCTTTAATAAGACTGTTGACCTGCTTACCCTGATGACTTTCGAGAACCCGATAGGAGGTATCAACAACTATTGGACCAATGGCGGTGAACTTGAGAACTCTGGATTTGAACTGACAGTGACCGGTAAACCAGTTGCTACAAAAGACTGGCATGTTGAATTAGGTGCAAGCATCGGTCATTATGTGAACAAAGTAACAAAGCTGCCTAATGGAAATTACACAACATCTGTCTATGGCGATCATAACATCCTTACATCTGTGGGCAACCCTGTAGGACTCTTCTACGGTTATAAGACCGAAGGCATCTTCCGCGACAACGCCGAAGCCCTTGCTGCCGGTAAGAATGGCTATCTCTATATGGAGGATAATGCAGGTAACACCAACAACTTCCTTGCCGGCGATGTTCATTTCGTCGACCTTAACGATGACGGAAAGATTAGTGAGGCGGATAAGACGGTTATTGGTAATCCGAATCCTGATATCTATGGTAATATCTTTGCCATGGTCAACTGGAAGCATCTTACCTTGAACATTGGCTTCAATTATAGTCTTGGTAATGATGTGTACAATTATCAGCGTTCTGTCCTCAATAGCGGTAGCACCTTCTATAACCAGCAGGTTGCTGAGGTAGGGCACTGGCGTTATGAAGGTCAGGTGGCAGAATTGCCGCGTCTGGCATTTGATGACCCGTTAGGCAACAACCGTTTCAGTGACCGTTGGATAGAAGACGGAAGCTATTTGAGGCTAAAGACTCTTAACCTGACATATAATGTACCCGTTCCTGGCAGTTGGACTTGGTTGCAAGGTCTTTCTATTTGGGCACAGGCAAATAACCTGCTGACATTTACCAAGTATCTTGGAAGTGATCCTGAGTTCAGCATTGGCAATAGCGTGCTCTATCAAGGGATAGATTGTGGCAATCTTGCACAGGGACGTTCGTTTACATTCGGTGTGAAAATCAATCTCTAATGGAAGTTAATACTAAAAGCAAAAAGTATAAAGAATATCAATAGTTATGAAACGATTATCATCTATAAAAATAAAATATGAGGAAATAAGAATGAAGAGCTTTCTTACTTTCCTACTATCAGGCTTTCTTGTATTCAATGTTTTGACTTTCATCAGTTGTTCGGATATGTTAGAGTCTGATAGTACTCGTCAGCTTTTTGATAAGGAACTAAACCAGAAGACCGACTCCGTCTTCTTCGCATACGGTGTAATGCAGGCCATGCAGCAATTGGCAGACCAATATGTCTTCCAGGGAGAGATGCAGGGTGATCTGGTGAATACGACCTATTACACGGATAACAATCTTCGTCAGTTGTGGAATTTCTCTGCTAACTCTGCGAATCGTTATGATAGTGCATACGTATATTATCGTGTAATCAACAACTGTAATTATTACATAGCACATCGTGATACGACCTTGCTTACGGGAAGTACAAACGTGGTGATCAATGAGTATGCTGCCATTAAGGCGTTTCGTGCCTGGGCTTATCTCCAGTTGGCAAAGGTCTATGGTAAGGTTCCGTTCTTTACTGAGCCGCTTGTCACCATTTCCCAGATTAACAGCAGCAATTATCCTGAGCTTGACATCTATGGTATAGTATCTCAGCTGGCACCGGATCTTGAACAGTATTCGGGCTTGCAGGTTCCAAATTATGGTACGAATGTCAATATCGGTGCGACTAACTGGAACCAGAATAAGAATATAAACACACAATTGTGCTTTATTCCGGTGGATGTTATCTTGGGTGAGATGTATCTTGAAACAGGTGACTTCGATAAGGCAGCAAGCCATTACACCACTTATATTACGGATGTGGCTCTTCCCGCTCGTCGTCATGCACATTCTCTTAGCTCGACATTGTCGCTCAGAAATATGTACGAGTCGCTGCCTTCGGACATGGAAGGAAATGGATCGGTTGCCGGTGCTTCTAACTGGAGGAACATCTTCCAGAGCAGTGCTACACCAGAAGATGTGATTACTTATATTCCTATGGCTGTCAACCGGCTTCGTGGAACGACCACAAATGTACCGCTTGCATTCGGTTATAATTATTATTCCACTTCCAGTGCCATTGACAGCCTTCGTGTAGACGAGATTCAGATTGCTCCATCAAAAGCTTACACTTCTCTTTCTGATAGTGCTGACTATTATTACTACAAGCTTGTTGTCGGTGGTCTCCCACAACAAAACGTAAGTAATGCAAAGCTTGGAGATATGCGTGCACGTAACATCATCACTCGAGGCGAAGGAGAGGATTCAACTAAGCAGTGGATTAATAAGTACAATAGTGGTAATATCGTCCTATATCGTACGTCAACGGTATATCTGCATCTTGCCGAAGCCCTTAACCGCATGGGTTATACTGATGCCGCCTTTGCAATCTTAAAGGATGGTATAACGGCATCGTTGCTCGACACTACGCGTGTTTATATCACTGATAAGACACGTGAGCTCTTCCAGACACGTTATCCTTTCTTGTCTTCCGAGAATATCTCAAAGTTCCCAGTCCAGACCCAGTCTAATGGTACAGAGACGAATTTTGGTATTCATCAACATGGTGCTGGTGTGACGGGAGACGGTAACTATCCTGGTCGGTCGGCCTATCAGCTTGACACTATCGTGGGTCAGAAGATGGCAGACATCGCCAGGGTTTATCATGTGAGTGTCGGTATGACGAAGCAGGATAGCATCAATGCGTTAGAAGACATCTTGTGTGATGAATATGCACTTGAGTTTGCTTTTGAAGGAACGCGCTTCTATGATTTGTGCCGTTTAGCCCGACATAAGAATAAGGCCGGACTCTACGGAGCAAATTTCGGAAGTATCTGGCTGAGTAGGAAACTACAGTATAAGAATCCGGCAAAGGATATGCTGAATGAGCAGAACTGGTATTTGCCTTTTAAATAACACAAAGGTTAAACTTTAATTTGGGGGGTGGAAGTATCATCTGCTTGAAAAAAACATTTCAGGCGATGGGACTTTCACCCTTTTTCATTATATAACTGTAATACTTTTACATTCTTAAGCTCTATGAAACAGTTGTTTTTCGCCATCATGTTATTCATGACACAGACCGGATGGGCTGATTCGCTTGATAGCCTTCAGCATTTCCTCGAGTCTTCTGTACAGGTGCAGGAGAAGGTCTATGTTCATACCGACAACACATGCTATTTTATTGGTGATACGATTTGGTATAAGGCATACGTGCTGAGAGCGGATAGCCTAATGCCAACTGACATGAGTAAAATCCTGTATGTGGAATTGTTGTCACCAGATGGGGTGGTTGCAGAACGTCAGCGTATTATCATCAGTGATAAAGGATTTACGAATGGGCAGTTCGTGTTAAAGGATTCCCTGTATTCCGGCTATTACGAGATTCGTGCCTATACACGGTGGATGCTTAACTTCAATGTGTTTGAACGCCGCTATTCACGTGATGACCGTTATCGCTTTTATAATAATCAGATGGCTAAAGACTACTTTAGAGATTGGGATGGATTGTATTCACGCGTTATCCCCATTTATAGTAAACCCGAGAAAGAAGGTGACTATGATGGAAAGTACATGTATGCCAGACCTAAGCAGGAAGTTTCCAAGCCCAAGAAAGAGGAATTGCTGGTTAGTTTCTTCCCCGAAGGGGGTGGCTTGTTAAGCGGAGTAAGCAATACCGTCGCATTCGAGGTGACGGATCAGAATGGGCAGGCGGTAGATATTACCGGTACTCTTTCCGACGGGACACAAATAGCAACGTCATATATGGGGCGTGGCAAGTTCACGGTTAAACCTTCTTCATCAGTCAAGGCTTCTTTTACATGGAAGAATAAGAATTATTCATTTTCTCTTCCCAAGCTGATGCGCTCGGGTGCCGTTCTTTCTTATGATATTGAGAATGGCAAGTTGATTGTGACATCATCATCCGACCTCAACGGTCAGCCGATGGCTGTTGCTGTCATGTGCCGAGGACGTTTATACTCATTCATTCGTGGCACATTCTCGTCTGCGGGGACACAACTGTCTATAGATAAAAAAGCATTACCGACAGGTGTCAATGAGATTGCTGTCTTCAACGATAGTCGGAATATTCTTGCCTCTCGTTTGTTTTTTGTCAACAATCATGATGTAGAAGAAGAGGTGGTAATCAGCACAGGAGGCAGCTCGGATTTCAGACCCTATGAAAAAGTGGAACTTGCAGTTAAATCCAGCTGCCCGACTTTATTCTCCATTGCTGTTCGCGACGGTCATACGGATGATGCAACGTATGATAATGGGAACATGATGACTGATATGCTCTTAGCATCTGATTTGAAGGGCTTTGTAGCAAATCCGGCTTATTATTTCTCAAAGGATGATGCACGCCATCGTTCTGATCTTGACTTGCTGATGATGGTACAAGGGTGGAGACGATATAGGCGCCAGCCACGTTTACGATATTTACCTGAAAGAACGATGACCGTCGAAGGAACCGTGCATAAGATGATTGGATTGAAAATCCTTGATATAGAAGATATTGATAATCTTGATGCACACAAGTCCGTCGCAGAAGAGATGATGGAGCAGGCAATAGCATCTACAGGGTTTACCGATTCTGGTTCTGCGTCTGAATCTGAAGAATCTGACGAAGGGCTTTCCATCCCAGAGATGGATTATAGTGAGTTTGTGGAAATCGACAACTCACCGATTGAGTTAGGTGTAAATCATGGAGGACTGAAACATGAGGTGTTGGTCGAAGCCGAAATACAATGTGCTGGTGATGTCGCCGGTGCAGTCCAGCGTACAAATAATCATGGACACTTCGTTTTTGAGATACCTCCCTATTATGGTTATGGCGTTTTGTTTATGAAGGCATATAATGAGAAGGATTCTCTTAAGAAATCGATGGAGCATGGAAACCAGAAAGGTTTCCTCAATGAAGAGACCTATGCCGATTATTATGTCAAGCAGGATCTGTTCTATCCCGTATTTGCACATCCGTATAGTTATTATCAGAACCATGTTCCTCCGGTCGACTTTACCAGTTATGTGGAAGAGGACACGACCTATACGATGGAAATGTCACGACTGGATGGTGACCATACTCTTTCCACTGTTGATGTAACGGCAAGACGCCGTGGACGTCGTGCCATTGATTTTACGAAGCCGGCATTTGTCGTCGATGCATACGACCTATATAATGAGGCAACCGACCGTGGACTAAGTTGGGGCTTGGTCAACATGGGTACATTCCCTTATATAGCCTGCTTTACCGTCTATGGCAATTTGGACCGTCGTAATGATTACAATGTTGAGGCAAAGATCGATAACTATACTTTCTATAAGAACTTCAGTTCTGTCCAGTCGAACATCAAGAATCGGAGTGCCGGTGCCATCTTTAAGAATCTTCATCTGAACCGGATTCAGAATTTCCGTTTCTATACCGATTATGAACCGCGCAATGTAGATTCGCTTTTGTCGCAAAGCCTTAACAGGGCAGATATTACGATTGTGTATGAGACCATTCCTGATGATGGGAAGCGTGTGACTTATCGTGACCGCCGGTACATCTTACCCGGCTTTGCAGAACCAGAGGATTATTATCATCCTGATTATAGCATGCGTAAGCCAGAGGATCCAGTTGACTATCGCCGCACGCTCTATTGGAATCCCAATGCTGTCGCAGATGAGACGGGCAGATTCAATGCTACATTCTTTAATAATGGACATGAAACACGTGTGAAGGTGAGTGTGGCTGGTGTAACGCCTGATGGCAGGATTATCACAGGGAAATACTGAGTTTTTTGTAGGAAGTTAGAAGAAGATAGAGGATGATAAATGAATATATGAGAAAAAGCTTTTTATTAATAGCAGGGCTTTTCCTTTCGTTGTCAGAAATTCCAGCGCAGACACCACAATGGCCTGAAGCTGGTATAGAGTCAAAGGCTGGTAGTCGTTGGTGGCTCATGGGGTCTGCCGTTGATCAGCAGAATCTCGTTAAGTGCATGGATGATTATGCAAAGGCAGGCATCGGCACACTTGAAATCACGCCGATATATGGAGTTCAGGGCAATCAGAACCATGCCCTGACATATCTCAGTAACGATTGGATGGATGCCTTGAAGTCCATGTATGCCATCGGACAAGAGAAAGGAATTGATATTGACATGAATAACGGTACGGGATGGCCGTTTGGCGGACCGACCGTATCCCTTGCTGATGCCGCTTCTAAGTTGGTCTGGACCAATGCCATTGTACAGGGTGATGGCGAGACGGAAGTCAGTCAGGACATCAGTGCCTCCGAATCTGGTACGACACTCAGTTGTGTGATGGCTTATCCTCAAGGTGAGACCGCTGGGTCTGTCATGGATGTGACGGAATATGTCGATGGAAAGTTCTTGCGATGGAAAGCTCCTTCTGGGTCTTGGCGTATCATAGCGGTGTACAATGGACATACGATGCAGAAGGTAAAGCGGGCTGCTCCTGGTGGTGAGGGCTATGTGCTCGACCATTTCAATGGGAAGGCTGTCCAGCGTTATTTGTCAAGGTTTGATAGTGCTTTCGTGAAAACAAACACTCCATGGCCGAAGTCTTTCTTCAATGATTCCTATGAGGTCTTCAATGCCGACTGGTCACCTGTCTTGTTCGAAGAGTTTGAACGCTACAGAGGCTATCGCCTTCAAGAGCACATGGATAAGCTCTTGGGATATGCTGACGATGTAGATAACAAGGTGCTTTCTGATTATCGCGAGACGTTATCGGATATGCTGCTCAATAATTTTGTGCGGCCCTGGACTGCCTGGGCACATAGTCATGGAGTGAAGACACGCAATCAGGCACATGGCTCTCCTGGGAATCTGCTCGACCTTTATGGTGCTGTGGACATCCCCGAGATTGAAGGGTTTGGCTTGACCGACTTCGGTATTCGTGGCTTAAGAACGGATGCAGGGTTCACTCGTTCCAATTATTCTGATTTCACGGTACTGAAATATGCATCTTCTGCAGCTCATGTCATGGGACGTCCATTCTGTAGCAGTGAGACTTTCACATGGCTGACTGAGCATTTCCGTACTTCTCTCTCACAGATGAAGCCAGATCTGGACTTGATGTTTTGTGCGGGTGTGAATCACATGTTCTTCCATGGCACCACTTATTCACCTGAAGAGGCGGCATGGCCGGGCTGGAAATTCTATGCTGCGGTAGATATGAGTCCGACGAACAGCATCTGGAGGGATGCCCCTTATCTGCTGAAATACATCGAGCGCTGCCAGTCCTTTTTGCAGATGGGAACTCCCGACAATGATTTTCTGGTCTATGCTCCCTTCCGTCAGGCATGGCATAAAGGGAAGAAGCAGGGTGCAATATTCAATACCCGTATGCTGACATTTCCTATTGATGAGATTACCCGTAAGTTGCCTGAGTTCACGAAGTGTGTGAATAACATGATTGATGCTGGCTATGATGGTGACTATATTAGTGACCGGCAACTATTGAATACTCGTTTCGTTGACGGGATGCTACAGACGGAGGGTAACACCAGATACAGGGCACTCGTCGTACCTGTGAAAACGGATATGCCCGAGTCTGTACAGGTTCATCTTGGTAGCTTGTCTGCTTTGGGGGCGACAATCGTTTACGCTGATGATGCCGGTTCCTTTGATGGTATTGCTGGCGCTCGTCCGGAGGAGATGCGTACCAAGTTGGGACTGAAGGTGATTCGTCGTACGAATGACAAAGGTCATCACTATTTCATTTCCAACCTCACAGGCAGAGCCGTTGCCGACTTCGTTTCATTAGGGGTTGACTTCTCGTCTGCTTATCTGTTCGATCCGATGACAGGAAGCATCAGCAGGGCTGTAACAAAAGACGGAAAGGTGTATGTGGAATTGGCTTCAGGGCAGTCTGTGATTCTTCAGACAGAGAGCAGTGGGGGAGCGGAGGACTCCGTTTATCCTGCTTATGCAATGGAGTCGAAGGCTTTAGATGCCGGCTGGAAGCTGATGTTGCCGGATGAACAGTTAGAACGCTATGTCGGTCTGATGGATGATGTTCCATATCAGCCGGCAACGGTAACGACTTATGACCTTGGCAAACCGATGTCATGGGAAAACCTTGACGAAAAGGCTGGCTGCTTTGCCGGTACGGGTATCTATACCACAACATTTGAGATTAGTCCTTCATTGTATCGGCGTGCGACAGGCGGCTTCCGCATCGACTTAGGGGATGTGCGCGAAAGTGCACGTGTCTTTGTCAACGATCGGTTTGTCGGTTGTGCTTGGGCTTTGCCTTATGTGGTTGATTGTGGTGATGCCGTTGTTGAAGGAACTAATACTCTTCGTGTCGAAGTGACCAATTTGCCTGCCAACCGCATAAGGCAGATGGATATTGACGGTCGTCAGTGGAGAATATTCGAAGATGTGAACATCCTGGATATCTCTAAAGGGAATATAGGCGTAAGTGGTATTACGTCGTATGCCGACTGGAAGAAGATGCCTTCAGGACTGAATTCCGAGGTCCGGCTGATTCCGATGCGTAAGGGTGCATTGGAACTAAAGGCGGAACTCATACGCATGGAACCCGCAACGGAGGAACGTGATGTGTATTATCCTGTCTATCGGTTGCAGATGACGGATGGCTCAGCAATCAAGGGGACGGATGAAGTAATAGTAAAAGAACTTTCTGATGATTATGTCTCATTGTCAGCAACTACGGCAGATGGAACTGATTATGCTATTGAGGTTCCTGCCCGTGGCGGCTTCTTTTTGAAGAGCTATTATGATTTCACGTCTGAGACTGAACCAGGGCTTGGCTGGAACAATCCGTCAAGTAGTGTGATGAACGGGTTTGCCGGCTCGTTCAGCAGCCGTCAGGCTAAGGGACCTGGCACGGAAGTAAGTGGACTCTATGATGGACTGGTGTTTAAGTCTGCCTTGACCAACTTCTACTATTTCTATCCCACTTATGGTATGAACATGCTACGCGACTGTGATGTGGATGTGACGGTAAAGGCCTATGATGTTATCGTGCTGTCTTCCTTGGTAGGAGATGCCGGGAACACGACGGTCTATCATCCAGCCGACTCTCTGACTACTTGTGCTTCTACGTTGGATGACGGGATAGTCTCCCTGCCGTTAACGAGCCGAAAGGGAAATGTTGTTTATCGTTCGATAGGTGTCTATAGTCCTTTGAACTATCCCATTCCTTCTGCAATCTATGACATCCGTGAGGATAGCAGAAAGGAGCCTTCTTCACAAAATGCCGTCTATAATATCCAGGGACAACGCATTGCTGAGGGGAGCGACTGGAATAGTGTTCCTAAAGGGATATATATAATCAATAGGAAGAAAATCGTAAAGTGACACCTGTACAAATACCTATTAGAGAGTGGTTGCAATCCCCGACAGGTTTGTCATAAATTATTCGAATTTTACCCCCAAATTAAGCCCTTCTTTTCGAACAGAAATATTTTTGGTCGAAAAGAAGGGCTTTTTTGATGTTTTTCGTAAAGTGTTGATTGATAGATTGTTACACGGATTTGTTTCTGTAAACGGGCGGTTTACAAAATCCGAATTTGCGAGAGCTTAGGTTTCGCCGTGCGAAAGACCATGTTTCGTCGTGTGAAAGGTGATGTTTGAGGCGGTGAAACATAACCTTTGGCGCAGTCGAAGCTTACCTTTCGCGGTGCGAGAGCTGAGCTCTCG
This sequence comes from uncultured Prevotellaceae bacterium, assembly GCA_902762325.1. Lineage (GTDB taxonomy): Bacteria > Bacteroidota > Bacteroidia > Bacteroidales > Bacteroidaceae > Prevotella. The sequence goes on from CACWNV010000031.1 coordinate 27,661, forward strand.
CAAAATGAAGAATGAAGAGTGAAGAATGAAGAATCGACTTTTATGTCTTTTAACTTCTCTTTCATCACTTTTCCCCGACAAGTTTTTGTCAATATATTTCCTGACTTCGCTATCCTCAACGGTTCGTAGACCTACCCCCTTAACCCTATCTCATAAAAGAAAAGCTTCCCGGAGGGGGAAGCTTCTCTTATGCTCGACATGAGCATTGTTTTACGGGTTTGACCACCCTCTTATTCCATTTTGCGGTTTCCAACGATTATACAATCTTGTATCGGATACGGAATGACATTTTCTCGTTATCCCAGTTGGTGCCTAAGATCTCAAATCTGCCTATCTGACTGGTTGAACGGACATGCTTGCCAATGCAGGGACAGACGTCGAAATCACCGATACGAACCAGACGGATTGTTTCAGAGGCATCTTCCGGAAGCCGGTCAAGGGTTAGCTGTGCATCAGGAGAAGATGGAGAAGCATCGAGAATCAGCCCTTCAAACTCGGCTCGTGAAACGAACTCAAATGTGACGGGAAGATCTTCTTCTATAAGCTCATTCATCCGTCGCTCAATCTCTTTCTCTTCCTTACGGTCAGGCTTATGGTCGATAATCCAACTGATTTTACTCTTTTTCCGTTCTATATGCGCATTACGGGAACGCTCACATCCGAACATCCTTACCATCACTTGGTTCAGGAGATGTTCAGCTGTGTGTGCAGGAGGAAACTCTTCCTTGTTATGATCGTTTAAAATGAAATCTTCTGCCATAGCTTTTAGCATTTGATTTTATAGATTCTGCCAGAGTAGGCAGGGATAGTCATACGAACAGACGTATCTGCAATCAGCACAGTCTTCAACTGTTCCTTTGTGAGCAAGTCGGTAGCCGTCACCTCTCTTTCGGGGATTCCCATGTACTCAAAGGCGTGACGGGGAATAGCAACAGAGATGTTGGCTTCTGCACCATCGAAGTTTACAGCGACAAGAAGCAACTCGTCCTCAGCCTTGCGGAGGAACACATATTGTTTATCGGCAATTGACTGATTCACATACATCAGGTCGAAGGTTGCCCCCTTGCTGACGGCTTTCTCTCTTCTTGCGATCTTCATGATCTTCCGATACAAGGCACTTAGTTCCTTTTCTGACTTCTGCATCTTACGACGGTCGAAATACCCGCAGCGGATACTCTCAACCGACCAGTAATCGAAGATCGTTGTGCGTCCGTCCTTACCGCTGAAGCCCTCTTGTTCCATGCCTCGCTCGCCAAACTCCTGACCAGCATAGAGCATGAATGGATTCTTCTGTAAGAGACAACTGACGATTAAGCCCGGAATACCCTTGAATCCGTCTCCTGCAAAGAAGTCGCTGGCTATGCGTTGTTCATCATGATTCTCAAGAAAATACAGCATGTGGTCACGGATGTCATCCGTAGCTTGCCATTGTCGTGTGATGTCTCCGGCACGGCGATGTCCGCAGGTGATGTCACGAACACAGTCGTACATGCCCACCTTATCATAAAGCCAGTCAAAGCCCGCACCGATATAGTTGCGATAGAGACCAGGGTTATAGACCTCTCCGATGAATTTGATGTCGGGATAGCGGTACTTTACTTTGTCGGTAGCCCAGAACCAGAAAGCAGCCGGCACCATCTCAGCCATGTCGCATCGGAAGGCATCCACTCCTTTCTTTGCCCAGAAGAGCAAGATGTCGGTCATCATCCCCCATGTCTTGGGAATGGGAGAGAAGTGTTCCGACCTACCGCCGGCATCACAATAGTCAACACCGTAGTTCAGTTTGACCGTCTCATACCAGTCGTTTCTTCCGGGACGGTTAGAGAAGCAGTCGTTACCTGTGGCACGTGCAGGAATCTCCTCGTATTCAGTAGTGAAGAGGTCGGGCTGCGCATCCCCCTTTGGAAGGTCTGACATGTCAAATGCCTGTCCCCAACAGTAATAGAAATTGTTGGCTGATGAGAAGTGCATGGCTGTGTCGTCGTCTTCTCCAAGGTTGTGCACATCATCCGGCTTGCAGATGCTCTGATACTGTCTTGCCACATGATTGGGTACAAAGTCCATTATTACCTTCATTCCGGCATTGTGGGTACGCTCGATAAGTGCTTCCCATTCAGCCATACGATTAGGTACATCCGTGGCAAGATCAGGATCCACATCGTAGTAGTCGGTGATGGCATAGGGTGACCCTGCCTTTCCTTTTACGATTCGTGGATTTTGTTTGGGGATGCCAAAGCGGGTGTAGTCCGTATCGGTGGCATGACGGATAACCCCGGTATACCAGATGTGGGTGATACCGAGGTCATGGATGCGGTTTAAAGTCTTCTCGTCGAAGTCGGCAAACTTACCGCATCCGTTATCAAGGAGAGTGCCGTTATACTTTCGTGTTGTATTACGGTTTCCGAAAAGTCTCGTGAAGACCTGATAGATAATGGGCTTTTCCATTTGCTGTTAGGCTATTCCCTGAATGGTTACAGAACGGTCTATCTTTGCTATCATTCCCTGGAGAGCCTTGCCCGGACCGCACTCAGTAAACTCAGTAGCTCCGTCGGCAATCATATTCTGTACACTCTTAGTCCAGCGGACACTGCTTGTCAGCTGAGCGATAAGGTTCTGCTTGATTTCAGCGGGATCAGTATGTGGCATGGCATCCACGTTCTGATAGATAGGACACTTTGGTGTCTTGACCTCTGTCTTCTCGATAGCTGCCTGCAGCTCGTCCTTTGCCGGCTGCATCAATGGAGAATGGAAGGCACCGCTTACCGGGAGGGGAAGGGCACGCTTTGCACCAGCTTCCTTCAGCTTTCCACAAGCGAGGTTAATGGCATCCACATTTCCAGATATCACCAGCTGGCCAGGGCAGTTGTAATTGGCAGGAATGACGATATTTCCTTCGGTGCTTATCTCAGCACATATCTCTTCAACTTTTTCATCGGGCAGTGCGATGATGGCTGCCATTGTACCGGGTGCCATCTCACAAGCTTTCTGCATGGCCATAGCACGTGCATAGACAAGACGAAGACCGTCTTCGAAGCTCAATGCACCGGCAGCAACAAGAGCGGAGAATTCACCGAGAGAATGACCGGCAACCATGTCGGGCTTAAACTCATCGCCCATGCATAAGGCAGATATCACACTATGCAGGAATACAGCGGGCTGTGTTACCTTTGTCTGCTTTAGTTCCTCGGCTGTTCCTTCGAACATGATGTCGGTGATCTTGTAGCCAAGAATATCATTAGCCTTGTCGAAAAGTTCTTTTGCCAGTGGGTTGTTCTCATAAAGATCCTTACCCATTCCTACAAACTGTGCTCCCTGTCCGGGAAAAACAAATGCTTTCATCTTTCAAATCCTTTAGTTTATATTTCTAATAAAACGGTGCAAAGGTACACATTATCAGCCGAATAAACGAACAATTTGGGAAGATTAACGCATTTGCGCAACACGATGCAGGGATAGCGGCTCTATATGTTGGAGGGATGCAGTCCCAGTTCTTTCAGTTCATTGGCTTTCTGTGCGATACTTTGCTTTCCCGAGCTGGCTTTGTTATAGGCTTCGTTATAGTCGCGTTGGAGAAGTTCGATGTCTTTTCCTACCTTGTCGAACCGTTTGATAAACTCTGCTACCCGCTTGAGCATTTCCTCAGCCATACTGAAGACCCGTTTCTGGTTCTCCGTCTGCGCATATTGTCTCCATGCTATTTGTATCATCTTGAGGATAGCCATTAAGTTCTGCTGACTGGTGATGAAGACCTGTCTGTCAAAGGCATCCCCCCACAGGCGCGGCTCTTTGGCAAGTGCCAGCTGTAATGCCCCTTCATTGGGGACAAACATAATGACGAAGTCGATGGAATGACGGGGTGGCTGGATGTAACGGCTATAGTCTTTTCGGGACAAGCGGGTGTACTGGGTACGGATGCTTTTCACTAAGTCATCGGCATATTTCTGTTTCAACAACTCATCGTCGGTATTGACAAACTGGTAATAGGCTTCAATAGACATCTTGGCATCGATGATCACATCTTCATCACCGGGGTAGTGGAGCACAACATCAGGAATCATGCGACTTCCGTTTTCATCATTCGCTATGGCATGACCGTTGGCATCCGTTATCGTCTGTTGGATGTCATAGTCCACGCCACGCCGTAGTCCTTGCATGTCGAGAATCTCTGTAAGCATCCGTTCTCCCCAATTCCCCTGTTCTTTGTTTCCTCCTCGGATAACATTGGTGAGTCGGGTAGCTGTCGTGTTGATTCTTGAAGTCTGCTCGCTCATTTCCCGCAACTGCTGGGAAAGCGAAGCCGTGTTCTTGGCTGTTTCGTTGTTGGTGAGTCGGATGGCTTGATGCAGTTGCTCTATATCCTGTTTTAATGGATCTGTGAGCAGCTTCATCGCTTCAGAGTTCTGCGTTCTAAGGTTCTCGCTCGTCTGGACAAGTAGCTTAGAAGCAAGATTCTGAAATTGCTCCTGGATAGTCTTCAGCTGTTGCTCAAAATGCTCGCGTCTCAGTTCGTCTTCCTTTGCCCGTTGTTCTTTTAACAGCTCCGACTCTTTCGACCATTGTTCTCTCTCAGCATCGAGTTGTGTGTAGAGTTTTCCCAGTTCAATTTTTGCATGAGTGAGTGCCTCATTGATGGAGTCGTTCTCTGCTTTCAGCGGTTCAATCTGCTGTGTAAGGCTGGCATTTGCCTTTTCCTCATGCTCTAATCGTTGTGCCGTGAGCATTAATGTCGTCTGTACTTCCTTGTGCTTGTTGTTAAAGAACATGTTTCTCAATTGATGAGAACAAAATTACAAACATTTTTTTGTCTGACCAAATTCTGTTTTGTCTTTTTCCATATTCCCGAGATTGTTTTTTGAATACATAATGACATGCCGTTTGACTTTCATCCGTTTAGTGGTTAGTTGACTACAGAATATCAGGGAATGAATGCAGAAAAGTAATGGGAAATAAAATTAAAATGTGATTATTTGCTAAATATGCAAGCGCTTTGTGTTTCTTTTAGTAATTCATAAACATATTGTTTTTGATGTCTGAACGTATCGTTTACGTAGTCTAAATGTATTGTTTACGAGGCGCAAATGGCATATTTGCAAATGATGTTCTTTGCCACTGGTGAAGGATGTGAAGGATGTGAAGGATAGAATAGTAACTTTTGTATAAAGGAAAATACATTTAGGTCGGGGGTAAATAATTTCCTATAAGGAAAGTTGCTATTTGTTCTTTCACATCCTTCACATCCTTCACCTCGTTCATCAGAAAGGCAGCTCTGCCTCTTGCAATCGTCTTGCGTCGAACTCATGTAAGAATTAGTGTTGTTTCGGATGTTATTTTCAAAAAATAGTTGGTGATAACGAGCTTTTTTGTAACTTTGTACCCAAAACAATCAAAGACCTAAGATAATGAAAAGAAAAATCCGTTACACTCTTTGCACGATGCTCTGTGCATGTTTTGGCCTCTCATCCTCATTTGCCGTTACCATACCTGTAAAGGGAAGCGTCGTAAAGGCTTCTGATAAAAGAATACAGTATGTTGGCCGTGTCAGCTTTGCCAAGCCAGATGTCGCTTCGTTTAATTTCCCCGGAACACAGATTATTGCGGCTTTTGAGGGAACGTCGCTGAAGATGATGGCGCGTCCGGAGAGCGGTTATTTCATGGTGCAGATTGATAACGCTGAACCATTTAAGGTCGGGTTTAATGCAAAGCGCGATTCCGTTGTGACGGTTGCCACGGCTCTTCCTGCCGGCATTCATTCTTTCAAGGCGATGTATGCCATCGAAGGACTCTTCCGTCATCCGGAGTTTCATGGCTTGATTCTTGATGAAGGGTGTTCACTTGTTGAGGCTCCCGCACTTCCTGAACGGAAGATAGAGTTCATCGGGAATTCCATTACTTGCGGCTATGGTGTGGAGAGCATCACCAAGGAAGACCCGTTTGAAGACGAGACAGAGAATCATTTCTATACTTATGCCACGCTCACCGCTAAGGCTCTTGGAGCACAACATACCGCTATAGCCCGTAGCGGCATTGGTGTCTATCGCAATTATGACGGACCAAAGGCAGGTAACAAGGAAAACATGCCATGGCAATATGAGTACACCCTTTTCAATGACCATAGTGAACGGTGGGATTTCTCACGCTATCAGCCCCAACTTGTCTGTATCAATTTGGGTACGAACGACTTGTCTACGCCCAATTTTGACATCAAGTTGTACGAGAAAGCTTATCGCGCCTTTCTGAAAACGGTGCGCGGGCATTATCCGAATGCCAAAATCGTACTGGTGACGGGACCGATGCTCGGCGAGAAAGAGAGTTCCCAGCAGCGTAAAGTGTTGGATGGAATACGTAAGGATTTTAACGAGAGTGGCGACAAGGAGATCTATCGCTTTGACTTTACTTTCCAGACAGGCGACCTGATGTATGGAGCCAGCTGGCATCCCAGCTTCTGGCAACATCAGAAGATGGCAGGAGAGCTGATAGCATTCCTTCGTCCGCTGATGGGATGGTTCTGATTTTTTAGTTTATTTCTCCACTCAACTGAAGACAGTCTTAATCTCCAGATATTTGTTGATGATGTCAATGGAAAGATTTTCTGGGGTGGTGAACAGGCTGAGGATGCCCTGTTGCTTTAGTTTACTGACGATGAGTCGTTGCTCGTATGCAAACTTCTCGGCAATGACATGCTGATAATACTCTTCCGTGTTGGTGGGAGAGGTGGACAGATAGTCCTTCAGTTCGGAGTCTTCAAAAAACACGACGAGCAGCCGATGCTGATTGCTGAGCTGTTTTAAGAACGACAACTGCCGTTGCATGGTGATTAATCCGTTGAAATTGGTGTAGAGAATGAAGAGGCTACGCTTCGTAACATGATGTTTCATGTTGCTTACAAGTTCTGAGAAGTCAGTCTCCCCAAAATCTGTTTCCTGGCGGTAGAGACTTTCAAGCAGCGTCTGCATGTGCCCGGGACTTCTCTGTGCAGGGATGAAGGTGTCTACTTTGTTACTGAAGGTGCATAGTCCTGCCTTGTCTTCCCGTCGCATGGCAACGTAGGAGAGGACAAGAGAGGCGTTGATGGCATAGTCGAAGAGCGTCATTCCACGGAACGACTGCTGCATGACACGCCCTTTGTCAATGATGTTGAATACTTGTTGTGAGCGTTCATCCTGATAGACATTCACCTTAAGCTGATTTGTCCTGGCTGATGCCTTCCAGTTGATTGTCCGGAAATCATCCCCTTGCACATAGTCTTTTATCTGTTCAAACTCTGTGTTGTGCCCCACACGACGAATACGCTTGATACCCAAATCCGTCAGTCGGTTGCTGATGGCAAGCAGTTCGTAGCGATGAAGCATCTGGAACGACGGATAGACTTTGACGTCTTGAGGCTTTCCGCATGTGAACCGTCGTTCGACACAGCCAATACGGGTAGTGACGAAGACACGGATATACCCGAATGAATAGACGCCTCTTCTGACTGGTCGCAAGCGATAGGTGATGTTTTCCCTTGCTGCTGGATGAGCCTGAGTGTGAAAAAGTATGTCTCGACGTTGGAATATGGCAGGGATTTCATCGGTTATGTCCAACTGAACGGTGAAAGGATAGGAACTTTCTATTGACAGTCGTATCTCGTTATCATCACCGTTGGAGAATCTGTCGGAGCAATGCCGTGAGGATGTGATGCCTCCCTTTATGTAGAGAACAAGAATCTCAGATATGACGAGTATTGTGAAAAGGCACAGAAGCACCTGCCCAATGATAAACAATGGGGAAAACCAGTAGCCAGTGCCGATGATGACGATGACAACGGAAAGCAGGAGATAGAAGCGTCGTCGGAGGAACATTATTTGGGTACTTCTACATTGTCGGTTAATCGTTGTGCCACTTTCATAGGAGTATATCCTTCCATTTCAGCCTCTGCCGTGAGAATCAGACGATGGTGAAGCACCGATGGAGCAACATACTTAATATCATCAGGCGTGATGAAATCTCTTCCCTGAAGGAGTGCATACGCTTTGGCACATTGTAGGATGGCAACAGACGCTCTGGGCGATGCACCGCTAAAGACGGCACGTGAAGTACGGGTCTGCTGGACAATCTCTACAATATAACGTAGAAGAGATTCATCGACGACGACCTCAGACAGCATCTTGCGCAATTCCAGCAGTTCGGCCTTTGTCAATACAGGCTTTATTGTGTCCAGCTTCACAAAGTTAGAGTCTTGCTGATGATGCAGAAGAATGTCCGTTTCTTCCTCGACAGAAGGATAGTCCATCGTAATCTTCATGAGAAAACGGTCTAACTGAGCTTCCGGAAGGCGGTAAGTCCCTTCTTGTTCGATTGGGTTCTGAGTGGCGAGTATCGTGTAAAGCTCTCCCATCTTATGGGTGATGCCGTCAATCGTAACCTGACGTTCCTCCATTACTTCAAATAGTGCTGCCTGTGTCTTGGCTGGCGCACGATTGATCTCGTCAACAAGGATGATGTCGGCAAAGACAGGACCCTTATGAAAGTCGAATTCGCTTGTCTTCACGTTGAAGATCGTGGTGCCCAACACATCGCTCGGCATCAGGTCGGGAGTAAACTGAATACGGCTGAACCGAGCATCAATAAGACGGGAAATAAGTCGGGCAAGTAATGTCTTTGCCACACCAGGCATACCTTCGATGAGGACATGTCCGTTGGCAAGGATGGCAGTAAGCAACAGGTCGACTGCCTGAGTCTGACCGATGATTACCGTACTGATTTCCTGTCGCAGTTGTTGTATCTTTTCATTGAAAAGAGTCAGGTCTGTTCTTTCTTCTGTTGTATTCATAGTGCTTTATTTATGCTGTCCATTTTATCTATCAATTGTTGTAGTGTCTTGTCGTCGGTCTTCTCATTACCTGACAGTCTGACACGTAAGGTAAGAATGATGTCGCGAATCTCCGTAGCCGGCATTCCTGTAATCTTAGCCAGTTCAAGGAAGGTGTGTTCATCATCTGTATCATCTTGTATGTCAATGCCTGTTTGCCTGCGCAGTTCTTCTGAGAAGAAGAGAAACTTCTTTTGTAGGAGATCGGTATTGTCATGTTTCTGATGATAAAGTGTTCCTATCAGCTTCACAAATTCTAATTGCGGGTTCTTAGGCGTCTCGATAACTGGGATGACGCTTTGTCTTCTCCTTGCCGTGAACAGGAAGAATAGCAGCATCATTACCAGTGAGAGATATAATGCCCATTTCAGTGGGCGTTGTGACAGGAAGTATCTGAATGGCGACATCCTGTTGTTCAAAGTTGCAGAGGTGACGATGTAGTTCTCTGTCCGTACCACTGGTACATCACCCATCTCAGAAAGGATTCTGAAAACATATTCTGCTCGGCTATCGTCAAGTATGCCATAATTAGTAAATAGGAGAGGAGTTGGCGCAAAGATGAACTTTCCTTTACCGAATGGGAGAGTGGCTGCCGTCGTGACCGTGTCTATTAACACATCAGCTTTCTCCTCCCTGATTTCATCATCTTCCCAAATTGGCATCCTCCTTTTATACATGACGGATAGTGTGTCTAAACTCGTCTTTATTCTTGTATGGATATTGCCATCTATCATCTGACTCAAGAAGCTGTATTCTCTGGTAGGGTAGAGGGACGGGTTTCCAATCCATTTCAGCGTGTCATATAGGCTTTGTTCAGTCATGAAAAGACTTTTCCTGATACGTAGAACGTCAAAGTAGGTGTAGCTGTATAAAGAAACATGAAGTGTGTCAGTTAGTTTCTCGCTATACTTACCTGTCGGGTCGGCAGCGATTAACACGTGATGTCCCTTTTCTGCCAGTTTGAGCAAAGACGAATAGGTCAGAGAATCCAACTCGAATTCTTCACAGACAATCATCAGACCATGTGGACGACTATTGAAGGCTGAATCTTTCAGTATCTGATAGATTGATTTGTTGGTGACAGAGTATCCCTTTTTCAGAGACTGACAAAGCACACTGTCAAAGACCATACATCCAAACGGTTCCGGATCGGTATGGCTGAATGTCGGCTCCCATCTGTGTTGTCTGGGCATGTTCAGCTGTAAGACAAAGACGATGATCAGAAAGATGATGATGCCAATGATGAACTTTCTCATACCTCTATCCCTTCTGCTAATCGAACCATTTCCTTGCAAAGTGCTTCAGTGGTATTGAAATTACCATAGCGAATACGCAGGAAATGATTGGTGAGTTTTCTGAAGTTGTCTGAAGTCTCCTCACGTGTATATTGTGTTGGAGTCTTGTATAACCTCCATTCTATTCGATTGGCATCACTCAGTTCACGGAGTTTCTGCAAATAGATAAGACGTGCGGCCTCTCTGTAGTTTTGGGATGCCAAAGCCTTTTCTATCTCCTGCTTGAAGTCTATGCCGTAGATGGTATCTTCTGTTACTTCGTATTTCAGTTGTGAAGAAACACTCTTACGGCGGAACAGGTTAGGATGTCTGAAGAAAATGTATAGAGCGATGCCAATGAGGAAAAGAAGCCCCATTATCAGCCAGAATTTCGGTCCCATCCATTGATAGGCTCTGCTATTTAAGAATGAAACGAACAGTTCTTCCAGTTGCCTGACAATCCAGTCTACCAGACTGTCGTCCTGTAGGAACCATTCCTTTTCATAGTCAAAGTCCGGATTCTGCTGAAAGGAATGTAGGGTGAGGGTGTCTATGCTGAGTGAATCCATCAGCTGTTATTGGCATTATAGTTTCTCGAAATTCTCAATATCTTTGTCAATGGCTACACCATCAATCTTGTCGGCAGCATGGCCATATTGATAAGCCAGGGCAATGATGCCAAGACTGGACGTAAGAATAGAACTGAAAACATTGACGACAGATGCCAAATAGGTCGTGAAATTGATCCACACAGGAGCACTTCCTCCTTCAGCAGAATCAAAGAATAATGCCTTTGCGCCAAGACAGATATACCATGGAATGGAAAAGACAGTTGCGATTATCTGAATGATAAGGCCTATGACAAGTGCTATCAGCAGGATGCCGCCCCATGTGGGAAATCCCAGACGATAGGCTTTCTTGAAGGAGTCGATGATAGAGATGTCTTCAAGAAGGTAGGATGAATACCAGTACGTAAGTGGTAATATGACCGCAAAAAGGGCTGGAATGGTAATAATCAGCGAGTAATATGAGTAGATGGCAGCAAAAATGACAATCATGAGGAGCAGAATAACGAACAGAACACTCAAGATGCCGACAACCAGAGTCCTCTTGCAGTTCTTTAGCAATGAAGATGCGAATTCTCTGAAGGTCAATCCTTGTAGCCGTTTTGGTCTTGAATAATACAACTGGAGCATAGAATAGACTGAGGCATACAAGGCAATGCTTGACAATACGAATACTAATAGGAAAAGCATGTATTTGACGAAGAACACCCCTTCTGATTCTACAAACTGGGAGTAGCTGAAGTCCAGCATCACATTCGTCATCGTGCTTAAAAACAGACAGGCAACCATTGAGAACGGAAGCAATATGTATGTCAGGTATTTAATCAGCGGTCGCCAGCTTTCTCTGACAAAGTCAAAAGTGGCGTTAAGTTTGTCTCCGAAAGAACGAGCCTTGTACAGCTCAATCCTTGGCATTTCATTTTTTTCCATATTGTTTGTTTTTGATTTTTCGAGGATAGATGATATAATAGAAAATGACAAATGACAGTGAGAGAAGGATGAACCCTCCCCGTAACATGTCGGGTAGTTCCGTGTGACGTGTGACAAATCCTTCAATGAATCCGGCAACGATAAATAGCGGAACGGTGCCCACTACTATCTTGAGACCTCGTCTGGCTCCCCGACGAAGTGAAACGATTCGTGAATAGGTTTTGGGAAATAGCCAGCTGTTGCCTAAAGCCAGACCAGCGGCACCGGCAACAATGATAGCTGAAATCTCAAGCGTTCCATGAAGGAAAACCGCAAGTAAAGACTCCCCAAGCAGATTGTGCTGAGCAAAAAAGCCTTCGAATGCCCCCAGCATGATTCCGTTCTGAAACAGGGCCCAGCCTGTAGCTATGCTTGTGAAGAATCCCATCACGTAAACAAGAAATGATACATACACATTATTTAAAGTGATGCCGAGAAACATTTCTGAGGGATTGCTGCCGTCATAGACAGCCATGGGCTTGCCGTTTTGAATGTTTTCCAAGGTCATGTCCACATAATCGTCACCCAGAATGATGCGGCAGAATTCGGGATCTGCAGCCTGGGAAATGATGCCGATGATTGCACTGACAACCATGATGAGAAATGAGGCAAGCAGCAGTTTGCGCTCATGATACATGGTCTCAGGAACTTCACGCGTCCAGAAAGTTATGATTCTTGACCACTTTTCCCGTTTGTTCTGATATATTTCATTATGCAGGGTCGAAGAAAGCATATTCAGGTAGCGCGTGATGCGGGATTGAGGATAATGAGTTTGAGCAAAGGCAAGGTCGTTGGTAAGATCGATGTACATGTCAGCAAGCACATCAGGTGACAGGCGGTCTTTTTCTTCCATGGCCTCCTCAACCTCTTTCCATCTTTCGAAATTGCTTCTTATGAATGTCAGTTCTTTCAACGCATTGCTTATTTAGTTGCGCAAATTTACAAAATTCCTTGAACATGCCTATAGCGTTTGCCGCTTTTTTTGTACTTTTGCATCAAAAGTTGATCGTAATGTCACAGAGCAATATCATTACAGGCCAATATGTGCAGATAAATCAGTCACCCGCAAGTATCGGTGAGCGTATCTTCGGAAGACTCATCGATTTGTTGGTTCTTTTTTGTTATGTCGGCAGCATGAGCTACCTTATGAACAGGTACCATCCGGATTTTATGGGTGAATGGATTACTGTGTTTGTCATTATCTTGCCTTTTGTATTGTATACATTCTTGTGTGAGTCGTTCAACCATGGTCAGACAATAGGGAAAAAAGTAATGCACACCCGTGTTGTGAATGTAGATGGTACCGTCCCCACAATGGGAGCATCAATGATTCGCTGGCTAATGTTATTAGTTGACTTGTGGATGACAAGTGGTCTGGGAGTACTTTTCATCATCTTCTCAAAAAACAATCAGCGGTTGGGTGACCTGGCTGCCGGCACAATGGTTATCAAGTTGGATGACTACAAGAAGATGACCGTATCGTTGGATGAGTTCAATTATGTGTCACGTAATTACAAACCGGTCTATCCACAAGCCCAGCAGTTGACGCAGCAGCAGATTGCAGTCATAGAACAGCTTCTGCATGGGAGCAGTAGCTATGATGAGAAAAAGATCAGGAATTTGTCGCTGAAGATTCAGCAGCTTCTCGATATTGAGCCACAGGAGGATTCGGATATAAAGTTCCTGGTTACTCTCCTGCACGACAGCTATTATTACAGCATTGAAATACTATAAGAGTTGACATAAATCAAGAAAAAGTGTAAATCAATCACTTCTTACGGTATTTTCTTTGCAGATTTCAGAATAAGTTATACCTTTGCATCGTGTTTTTCATGGTATTAGATTTAAGGTTAACAAAAGGTTGGGACTCGGCGGAGCCCCATTTTTTTTGCATTTAAAGCTAATAAATATTAAATAATCAACGATTTACTCTATATTATTTGGTGTATTAATAGAATATTTCTATTTTTGCACTGTGTTTTTCATAGTATTAGATTTAAGGTTAACAAGAGGGCTCAGCGGAGCCCATTTTTTGTTTATAGTAGTTTCTGATAAATAATTGTTTACCGATGAAAAAAGATTGACTAAAATTATGTTGATAGGAAATTTTTCGTATCTTTGTCGTGAAAAATGAAAAAGATCATCAAATCAATTTGATTTAAGTTGGACAAGAAGTATCAATATTATTAACTTTAAAAATAGTGTTTATGAAAAAGTATTTGGCAGAAATGATCGGCACTATGGTGCTGGTATTGATGGGCTGCGGTGTAGCAGTAAGTCTGAATTGTTCGTCTGATTGTGCTACTGTAGCCAATGCAGGAACAGTTATCGGTACAGCCCTTGCTTTTGGACTGGCAGTAGTGGCAATGGCTTATACCATCGGCGGTATTAGTGGATGCCATATCAATCCGGCCATCACACTTGGTGTGTTCCTTAGTGGTCGTATGTCTGGTAAAGATGCCGGAATGTATATTCTCTTCCAGTGCATCGGTGCATTTATAGGTTCTGCATTACTCTGTCTGCTTACGGCTAATGTTGAAGACTTAGCTGGTACAGGCGCCAATGATCTGCAGAATGGGGTGTCGGTGATGGGCGGACTGATTGCTGAAATCATCTTTACATGTGTATTTGTCCTTGTTGTCCTTGGTGCTACTTCTAAGACTAATGGGGCTACAAATAACTTTGCAGGTTTGGCTATCGGTCTTTCACTGGTACTTATCCACCTTGCCTGCATCCGTTATACGGGTACATCTGTAAATCCTGCACGTTCTTTGGCTCCAGCTTTCTTCCAGGGTGGTACGGCTTTGGCTAATCTGTGGATTTTCATCGTAGGTCCATTTGTAGGCGGTGCTCTGGCAGCAGGTATCTGGAAAGTTATAGAGGAATAATTAAATACTAAATGATGAAAACAGGAAAGCCACAATTGACGGACAAGAAATATGCCATTCCGTTTCTTCTGATAACAGTGCTCTTTTTTCTATGGGGATTTTCAAGGGCTATCCTCGATGTGCTCAATAAGCATTTCCAGAACGCACTTGACATTTCCATCACTCAGTCGGCACTGATTCAAGTTACCACGTATATAAGCTATTTTCTGCTCGCGATTCCTGCAGGATTGTTCATCAACAGATGGGGCTATCGCCGTGGTGTGGTTTGCGGATTGTTATTGTTCGGAATTGGAGCTTTGCTGTTTATTCCAGGCACAGAGATAGGCACATTTTCTGCTTTTCTCTGTGCTCTTTTTGTGATTGGCTGTGGACTGGTCTTTCTTGAAGTTGCTGCAAATCCATACGTTACGGAACTTGGTGCTCCGGAAACGGCTACCAGTCGCCTGAACTTCTCCCAGTCGTTTAATGGCCTTGGGTGCTTGTTTGCTACGTTTGCTGTTGGTCAGTTCTTGTTTAGTGGGGATGCTGAGAACACGAATGTGGCTATACCATATACGGTTTTGGGCATTATCGTCCTGATCATTGCATTAGTGTTTTCAAAGGTCAGCTTACCAGAAATCAAACACGATGATGATGCTGATGAGGATGGCGAGCAAAGCGGTTTGAGGAATCTCTCTCAACTATGGCATCATCCGCTTTTTGTCTTTGGCCTCTTTGCCTTGCTCGCCTACGAAGTGGCGGAGATTTCTATCAATAGTTATTTTATTAATTTTGTAACGGGAAAGGGATGGATGAGCGACCGAATGGCTTCCGTTGTCCTTACTTTCGCATTGGCAGTATTCATGGTAGGCCGTTTTGTCGGCTCATGGATTATGCGTACAGTCAAAGCCAGTAAAATGTTGCTTATCTGTGGTATTGGTACCATGGCCTGCACTTCTTTGGTGCTGCTCAATCTTGGTAAGCTTTCTATGGTGGCACTGATGGGAAACTATTTCTTTGAGGCCATAATGTTCCCCACGATTTTCTCTTTGGCATTACAAGGATTAGGGCATCTTACAAAAAGTGCCTCATCGCTATTGATGATGACACCTGTTGGAGGATGCGGATTCATGCTCATGGGGTACATGGCAGATCAAACGGGTAATCTGTCACTTCCGTTTGTCATTCCCCTTATTGGCTATGCCGTTGTCGTGGCATTTGCGTACAAGGTAACCAAAAAGACCACGGTTTGAATATCCGTGAAAGGCTCTGCTGCTTTTATGCAGAGATCAGGTTAATTCACTATTCTTACATCTATG
Source organism: uncultured Prevotellaceae bacterium (assembly GCA_902762325.1). GTDB lineage: Bacteria > Bacteroidota > Bacteroidia > Bacteroidales > Bacteroidaceae > Prevotella. Next base: position 43,504 of record CACWNV010000031.1, read on the forward strand.
GGTGAAAGGAGTTCTTTCTTCCACTCTTTAAGGAAGTTGAACCAGTCTTTAGCCTGATGATAACCGAATTCTTCATTGGCACTGGTGTATACCAGGTTATAGTGTAGTTGGTTATCAGTTGCCTTTACCACATATCCATAATTGTCTTTGTTGGCGGGTTGTTCGCTTACTCGGTGAAGAGTGGGGATGTAGATACCAAGTCCAACGGTCTCACGTTTCCAGTTGAGCGTGTCTGTTGATGGCCAGTCGGTTCCCCAGCATCCGCGCAGTCCATCTTTGTCAGTGAACTCTTCTGATTCCTTGACATTGATAATACCTGTAGCGAATTGATACTCAGGTACGTTACGGTTGAAGCGCACATCAACATTGAAGTCCCTGTGTCCTGCATATAGTGTGTAGCGGATAATCATATTGATGGGTTGAAGAGATGGGGATACCGTCCATCCGTTGTCTTCCACTTCTATGATTGTGCGCACAGGACCTTTGGCAAGTATGCGCTGTGTGCGATGCTGAACATCAGAGAGCATAGTAGGTTCGGTTCCGTTCCATCCACGTAATGCTCCTAACCCGAATGTGTTTCCGACCCATAGCACATCGTCACCATAGCCTTGCTGCTTTTGCTCTTTTGACGTATAGAATTGAGTGTCTTTTAGTTCCAGTCCTTTGTGAAACTTTCCATAGAGGTCGAGTGTCTGCCGCTGATCGAAATAGATGCGTAGGGCAATTAATTCACTTTCGAAGGCAACTCCATGATGGTGAAGGACGTTGTAGCTGTTAGCCGTTTCCTTATCAACGGTGATACTTGACAGATAAATGTCGTGCTTGTTTTTCTCCGTTACCTTTGGGTTACGGATTACTATTTCTGCAAATGTACGGGGCTGGTAAGTGCGTGGAGTCCCATTTTTGTAAAGTGTGATGTCAACTCTCTTTTTCTGTTTCTTATCCAGGTCGGCGACAAAGGCAAGTTCATCGAAAACACCATCTTTGTCAAAGTCATCAAGTTGACAGGGAATCTCATTCCCGTCGATAGTTACTAATGCTGATTTGATGTCACCGTATTCAGAAAGACTGATAGCTACGGGTGCATCAGTGCGTACGATCTTTGAAGGGTTGCTAATCTGTAGGGTGATGGTTTGCTGAGCACTGGCGGGCGTTACTGCCAATAGCAATAATGGAATAATCTGTTTACGAATCATGGTTATTTTGTTTTGGGTTGTTAATGCTTAAAATGTACACGGAAGGGTGAGTAGTTGGTAATATAGAGTGCGTGCCATCCGTTCCTGTCCTTTATCGTTGGGATGGAGCAGGTCGGTCTTTGGATTAGCAAAATATATAGCGTGCTCATTTTCAAGAGGATAGAGGCCGGATGTGGCATTCCAGTCTATGACAGGCACAGCCCATAGATTACCAGCTTGTTTGACAGCATCAATGTATGCGTCAATATATTCCCCGCATTTGTTCTGGTAGGCTTCTGATGGCTGCACATTCTTCTCTCCGAAACAGGCGTAGGCACGATGAAGTGGGGTGAGAAGTACAATCTGTTTGGTGGGGTACATTTTTTTGAGCAGGCTCATGGCTATGTTGATACGTCCGCGATAGGTGTTCTTGTCCATCTTGTATGTCCGCATAACTCGTGTTTCAAGAGCCTTTGGTTGTCCTTCTGCCGCTTCAACTTGAACTTCTTTCTCTTCAAACCATTCTCCAAGAGGAATGCTATGATTGAAGTCGTTTGTGCCCACAAATATCAAGATGGCATCGACATCGTCACCGTGTTGCTCCTTTAATTTTCGGGCCTGATTGGGAATGTCGTTCCACTGTCGTCCGCTGATGCCGTATACGTATGGGGTGATGCCTAACCATTCATTCAGAAATTCCCAGAACTTCTTCTTTGAACCGCTGTTTTTCGGATCAGTAATGGAATCGCCAAAATAGGCCACACGTTTCCCTTGCCACGGGTGCGTGAAAACGGTCTGGGAGTTCATCGGAATATAGGATGATATCAACAATAGTATTAATGTAATAGATTTCTTCATTTGTTTATGATAATATGTTAAATCATTTGCAAAGATACAAAAAATTTGAGTAATCCAACTTTTTATTATATCTTTGTGCCTATGAAAATGTGGGCATTTCTTTTTTTTATCCTCCCCTTTCTGGGATGTTTTTATTCAGGATGGCATATATGGCGCATTTTGCCATTGGCAAATGGTTATAAGGCATTAGTGCTGGCTGTACTTTTGTCCTGCTTCTTGCTGATGTTTGTTAACTTTATCGTAGGACTTGAACGTGTACCTTTGCCATTGGCTCGTGTTATGTATGATGTCGGCTTCTCATCAGTTTTCGTCTTACTCTATATAGTCATTTTCTTTTTGGTGCTTGATTTGGGAAAACTGGTGCATTTAGTGCCAGACTCATTCCTGAAAAACAGCGTCGTGGGGACAATAACAGTCGCAGGACTGTTAATTATAATATTTATTTATGGACGCGTACATTATTATAATAAAGTGTTGCAGCCATTGGAACTGACAACTAATAAGGATTTGAAGAATCCTATGAAGATCGTATTGATGAGTGATCTACATTTGGGCTATCATAATTCGAAGGCTGATCTGTCTAAATGGGTGGATATGATTAATGCGGAGAACCCCGACCTTGTCTTGATTGCTGGTGATATCGTGGATATCAGTGTACATCCGATATTAGAGGAGAACATGGCAGAAGAGTTCCGCAGATTAAAAGCCCCTGTCTATACTTGTCTGGGGAATCATGACTATTATGCGGGAGAACCGAAGTCGGAACAGTTTTATAGAGATAGTGGAATCCGGCTTATACGTGACAGTCATGTTGCCTTTGATAGCGGACTTGTGGTTGTTGGGCGTGACGATCGTACCAATCCCCACCGAAAGAATCTGAGATTATTGATGAAGGAGGTGAGAGAATCGCTTGTTGCCGATTCATTACAGAATCCATATATTATCTTATTGGACCATCAGCCATATAATCTGGAGCAGGCACAGCAGAACAAGGTGGACTTCCAGTTTAGTGGACATACCCATTATGGACAAGTGTGGCCAATTAGTTGGATAGAGGATCGTATTTATGAAGATGCTTTCGGACCTTTGCAGAAAGGTGATACCTTTTATTACGTAAGTAGTGGAATAGGAATTTGGGGCGGAAAATTTAGAATAGGTACTCGATCTGAGTATGTTGTCTTGACGATTTCTCCTTCTAAAATGACAGAAGAATGAGTCATAAAGAAGTTTTAGAACCATATTTATTGATAATTTTGTAAAGAATCCGGAAAACTTTCGGTATTTAGTGTAAAAAAGTCTCATAAAGTTTCCGCGGTTCATGATTTTTTCCTACCTTTGCATCCGCTT
>CACWNV010000032.1 GCA_902762325.1 uncultured Prevotellaceae bacterium
TTTAAGCAGCATATTTACAGGTTTTGCTGCAAAAATATAGGGTTTATCGCACATCTACGAGACGTTAACATTCTTTAGTCCTTTTATCACCACACAGAGTCTTATCATTACATATTGGATAATCAATAGCATAATCTGTATTTGCGCAGATACCCTTTAGTTCATCTATTCTATCCAATAAAATCGAGCATTGACGATCAGACAAATAGTTTATACCACAAGAATTGCCAAATACCTTATTTTTGTATTGTTGGTATTGTTCAATTGTATAAGGAGAAGTGTTTTTGGCTGCAAAAAGGTCTATACCTTGTTTCTTACAAAACATCTCAAACAAGTCGCCATATTCAATGTAGTATCTAACTAATAACTCTTTCCTTGATACTTGTTGAGAATAAATACGTTGTTTATAGCCTTTAAGATTATTCATCTTGCTTAGGAAAAAGGCTTTATCTAAAATACTATTATACCCTAATGAAACATTCCTATACATTAGAGCAAAAGCATTCAAGTCCTCTAGGTAATCACTCAAAAGCAAGGACCAATAATTGTCTTCTACTTGTGGTAGTTCATCAAACATCACAATATACGTATCCCACTCTTTGTCCATTTTATAGGCAAAGCCTTCAAGTTCCTTAAAAGTATCTCCATACTTATTGTAGTACTCTGAGTATAAATATCTTAATACTTTCATTGCTTTTGTATTTAAGATAAAAAAAACAATTCTTTCACATCCACATAAAAGAGATGTGCTTTCTCATATAGCTGTTCCACCGATGGATGAATCTTGTTGGTCATCCATCGCAAAACTATACCAAGGTTTCTTTCCATCTTCTCAGAGAGCTGTACTGAACGCATTTTCTCTACCAATACTACTTTCAATCGGTTTAAATCTGTCATACTTATAGTTTTATTCCACAAATATAATGATTTATTTTCAATTGCTTTTTATTTTATCTAAACAATCTTCGGAATAAAGCTGCATTTTACTTTTTAGAAAAATGTGAAAGTAACATTATCTCCGGTGAATGCCATAAGCAGAAAGACGACTTCGTGAGTAAACAGTCCCACTGGTCAAAAAACAGATGATTCTTATCCAAAGACAAATTGACGACAAGAAAGGGCATGCTATCGGTGTTCATGCTCCATTCCTACTTATAATTCCTTATAGCAATCTCAATTAGTCTTCTCTCTGCCATGAAAGAATGGTAGGCGGTCTTTACAAGACTCCAGTTTCGGGTGAGAATCCAGACTCCCACACACTTCTTGATTGTCGGGAGGAAGGCAGTGCGGTTTGTCTTCATGAAATCCTTGATAATTTCTTCGTCACTGACGTTCAACGATTTGAGCAGTGCCATGCTGACCACTCCTGTCCTATCCTTTCCGGCTGTACAATGGTAGAGAGTACCTATCCCCTTTTCCGCATTCTCCCTGAGTCTTCCGACAACCTTGTCGAGCTGGCCGCGGCTATAGTCATCGGTCACTATCTCCTTGTATAGCTTATTGAAGTCGGGTACCATCTCCATGAGTTTCTCCGGCGTTTTGCGTAAGTTGCGGATAATCGTCATGGGGTCGGACCCTGTCTCATGAGTGACGCCGACCGTGGCATCTTTCAAGAGTGGTATCTGAACATATTCGATGTGTTCTGGCAGATGGTCAGGAAACTCTGCCGACTCCACAGGGGTGCGAAGGTCAATCACACAGCGGATACGGTGTTGGTCGCATAGTGCCGCGCACTCTTCCTTCGTGAGCGCACTGAGTTTTCCGCTACGAAAGAAGAGTCCTTTAGGTACACATCCTTTCCCGTCGGAGAATGGAATCCCGCCAAGGTCACGGAAGTTCAATTCATTCATGCGGCAGATTCACGACAGGCCAGCCTTCGTCCTGATACATTGTGGCAGACAGATTGTTTTCCTTCACATATTCTGCAACGATGCGGGCTCTATTCTCCTCACGTTTCTTGTCATCGCTGCTGACAGCCTGATAGGCAGGAAACTTCTCACCGAAAATCTTCTTGGCACTCTCCAGGTTGCCCGAACCGTCAACGACAGCATCGAAGCCTGTCACCTTGAAACCGTCGTCGGTCTTCTGCACATGCATGAGTCCGGGATGTGCACCTCCAGATACCGTCTTCAGTGTGTCGCCAGAGAGTTTATAGTTAAACACCCAGAAGTCACCCCACACCAATATATCATCCGCGTTGCTCTCATCCTTGTCTATCACATAGGCACACGGAATGCACACATCTCCTTGTACATAATGCTTTCCAAACTCATTGATCAGATAGTCGTCGACAGCCGTGAGGCAGGTGCTTTCCTTCTCAGCCACTTGATTTTCAACCGGCTCCTTGGCAACTTTTTGATTACAACTGACCTGACAGATGCCACCGATGACAAAGAGGATGGCAAAAATAACTTGTTCGATTGTCTTTTTCATTGTGATACTTATTGATTCATTTGATAGTTATACACGTCCTGTTGGCAGAGACATGCCACTGCACCCTGCAAAGATAGTGTTTTTTTGTGAGTAGCAACAATGATTTCTTGTTTAATTGATTTTTTATTATTACCTTTACCATCGCAAACAAGAAATCGTGTTGCAGGAAGAATGAATCGACTAATCGATATTATCATCATACTCTGTACATTGACCATCATATCAGCCTGTAAGGATGAAGACGAGGAAGAAACCATCGTCTGGGGAGACAGAACGGTCATCGTTTATCTCTCCGGCGAGAATAGTCTTTCATCCGTCGTCGCCACTGACATAGAGGAAATGAAGAGAGGGTCACGACTTATCGGCAACAACAACCTTGTCGTCTATGTTGACAGAAGCTACAAGTCAGAACTGCCCTGGCTCGCACGCATCCGCGACGGACAGATCACCGACTCCGTATCTGTCGCCGACATAGGAATAGACAAGCGCGACGTTGACAGCAGCGACCCTACCGTGATGAAGGCCGTACTCCACTATGCTGTCCGCCACTACCCTGCCCGCCTCGATTATGGTCTGGTACTTTGGGGGCATTCCACGGGTTGGCTTTCCAGCGACTTCTCTGCCCGCCTCACCCGCGCCTACGGTATAGACAACGGACACAACAGCCTTTCGAACACAGGCTACTGGATGACGATTCCCGACTTACAACGGGTGTTGTCCACCGTCCCTCACCTGAAGTTCATCTTTGCCGACTGCTGCAACTTCATGTGTCTGGAATCGTTGTATGAGTTGAGGAACGTGGCAGACTACATCATCGGTTCACCGGCAGAGATACCTGAGGCAGGGGCTTTCTATACCGATGTCGTACCGGCATTGTTTGAAAGCACTACGTTTGCTGTCTCTATCCTGAACAAATACAGTCCGGCGGATGACATCAGTCCTCCGCTTGCCGTCGTGAAGACAAGTGAGATGGAGAATGTGGCACATGCCACACGGAACATCCTGCAGACAATCAAAGAAGATATGAGGGACAGCTATCCCGACATGACGGGCATCATCCATTATTATAACACGAATGCCAAGAATGGCTACCTCCCTGAGTATAACATCTTCTACGATGCCGGCGACTTCTTCCGTCACCATGCACCCGAGGGCGACTACCGGCAATGGAAGGAGTCTCTCAATAGGGCTGTCGTCGGCAAGACAATGGCCACAAGGTGGGAGACGGACAAAGTATGGTCGGTGTTCTATTCCGACTTCACGATGACAGAAGACAATTACCACGGTGTCAGTATGTTTGTGCCTCAAGACCCCTCCAAAGGCAACTATGCCAACTTCAACCAAGAAATCCGAAAACTCGCGTGGTATCACGCCGTTAATCCTGAGAATAACAACTGATAATAAAGAGAGAAAGTATGAAAAGCTGGAAATTGAGCAAGATGGGGTTGCTTCCCCACATATTGATAGCCATCATATTGGGTATTGTCCTTGCATCGTTCATGCCGATGGGACTGGTTCGTCTCTTCATGACCTTCAACGGGGTGTTCAGCCAGTTGCTGAAATTCCTCATTCCATTTATCATCGTCGGACTGATCATACCGGCTATCGGCGAGATAGGCCGTCAGGCTGGCAGACTCCTGCTTGTCACGGTAGCCATTGCCTATGCCGACACGGTGATAAGCGGTATGCTGGCGTATGGGACAGGCTCTGTGTTGTTCCCTTCCCTGGTGAATCAGGTGACGGGCACGGAGAGCATGACAGCGGCGGGCGAGGGTATTGCGCCCTATTTTGAAATCAACATTCCTGCCATGTTCGATGTCATGTCTGCCCTGGTGTTCTCGTTCATGATGGGACTCTGCATCGCCTACGGGAAGCTGACTACCTTGCGCAACTGTGCCAATGAGTTCCGTGAAGTGATATCCAAGACCATCAGCAAGCTCATCATCCCCCTGCTACCTCTTTACATTTTCGGCATCTTCCTTGAGATGACCGTCTCGGGACAGGCATGGCGCATCGTCTCCGTCTTTGCCCGTGTCATTGTCATTATCTTTGTACTCCATATCTTCATACTGCTCTATCAGTACTGCATAGCTGGTCTGGTGGCAAAGAAGAATCCGTTCAGGCTGTTGTACAACATGCTGCCAGCCTATATGACTGCCTTGGGAACGAGCAGCTCTGCTGCCACAATCCCCGTCACACACCGGCAGACGCTGAAGAATGGGGTTTCCGACGGAGTGGCTGGTTTCTGTATTCCTCTGTGCGCCACCATCCACATGTCGGGATCAGCCATGAAGGTTACAGCGTGCGCCCTGACCATCTGCCTGTTGGAAGGCCTACCTGTCGACTTCCCGTATTTCCTTCATTTCGTGCTGATGTTAGGCATCGTCATGGTAGCTGCTCCCGGTGTACCGGGGGGTGCCATCATGGCAGCACTGGCACCACTGTCCAGCATCCTCGGCTTCTCCGACAATCAGCAGGCGCTGATGATAGCCCTCTACATTTCGATGGACTCGTTCGGTACTGCCTGTAACGTCACTGGCGACGGTGCCATCGCCCTTATCGTTGACCGCCTGAGAAAGCGCTGAGAACAAAAAACGCCTGCCTCAAGAAGAAAAAGACAGCTGCGTTTGCTCACTTGACAGAAATGTGGTAACTTTACCACGAATTTATTGAACTTCAATCTATTAGTAATCATCTTAAAATAGTTGTCGAATATGAAATTAACCGGTTTATTGACAACGGCTGCCGTGGCAGCATGCTGCGTGCTGGCATTCCCGTCATGCACACAGCAGAATGAGAGCAAAACCGCTCAGCTCAGCACAGTGGGGAACCCATATCTTCCTCTTTGGGAACATATCCCCGACGGTGAACCTTATGTATTTGAAGATCCCGACAATCCAGGCAAACAGCGTGTCTATATCTATGGCTCCCACGACAGCCGCATCACCGACTATTGCGGCCGCGAACTTGTGGTGTGGTCTGCACCCGTCGAGGACCTTGCGCACTGGCGTTACGACGGTGAGATTCTGAAAGTGGATAAGAATGGCAACGGCGAGCCTTTTGACTCAGCGGGTACAGCCGACGTGCTCTTTGCACCCGATGTGACCTTCGTGACCGCTGCCGATGGCAAGAAGACCTATTACCTCTACCCCAACGACCAGGCGGGGGGACGAAACGGACTGATTGCCAAGAGCGACCGCCCCGACGGACCTTTCGAGGTGTGCAACTGGAGCAAGGAGGACGCCAACACGAACGACGGAGTTCTGCAATTCGACCCTGCCGTCTTCGTCGATGACGACGGCCGCGTGTATGGCTACTGGGGATTCGAACACTCCTATGGCGCTGAGCTTGACCCTGCTACCATGGCTACTGTCAAGCCCGGGACAAAGGTCGTAGATGGAATGGTTTCTTCGAAAAATGAGCCTGGCGACTTCAGGTTCTTCGAGGCTTCATCCATCCGGAAGATCAAGGATAAGTATGTCTTTATCTACAGCCGTTGGACAAAGAACGGTGAGTTCGGACTGCCCGACACCAACTATACACTGGCATACGCCTACAGTGACAAGCCCCTCGGCCCCTGGACCTACGGAGGCACCATCATCGACGGACGCGGACGCGAGATCAACGAGAAGGGCGACACCATCGCCTCGGGATGTGTCAGCGGCAACACCCATGGCAGCATCTGCGAAATCAATGGTCAGTGGTACGTGTTCTATCACCGCCAGACAGGACTTGACGAGTTCGCACGTCAGGCGATGGTGGCTCCCATCACCGTCAACGTACAGGAGGGACCGGGTGGAAAGGTGGAGATTTCTGAGGGTGAGTACAACTCTGAAGGCTTCGCCCTTGACGGCCTCAACCCGCTGGAGCCTCACTCTGCCGGTATCGCCTGCTGGTTCACTGGTCCGAAGGTGGGTGAACATCAGTGGCCCAAGAACATCTATTACGGTTCGTATATTGAGACCTTCTATGGCACTGACGACAAGTTTGATGCCCCCTACGACCTGCGCAACAACACCAATCATGTGATTAACAACACCGACGGGTCGATTGTCGGCTACAAATACTTCAATTTCAATGAGACAAACGGCAAGGATGGACTGCAACTGCTGCTCACCCTGACGCCAAAGGGTATCGACGGTACCATCACCATTATGGCAGACCGCCCCTGGACATCTCAAGGAGGCATTGTGCTGGGAACCATCGAACTGAAGAGCGACATGCCCGAGAAGTCCACCCAGATGACTGCCGACGTTCCGTCTCTCAAGGACTTAAAAGGCAAGCATGCCCTCTTCTTTGTGTTCTCCTCAGACGTGAAGGAGAAGTCGATATGCACACTTGAAGACTTTTACTTCAAATAGCATCTTGAAGCATCCCCTGATTGCAATGATATAGGGGTAGGTTTTATAACAAATTGATAATGACATAGGGGGTGGGCATAACAAATGCGCCACCCCCGGATTTTGTTAAGAATTATTCGAATTTTGACCCCAAATTAAGGGCATCTGCGCGAACGAAAAGTATTTTGGTTGAAAATAACGCCATTTTTTGAGGTTTTCCGTAAAGCGTTGAATGACAAATGGTTACATGGATATTCTTCTGTAAACGGGCGGTTTACAAAATACGAATTTGCGAAAGGTAAGGTTTCGTTGCACGAAAGGTTATGTTTCATCGTGTGAAAGGTCATGTTTGAGGCGATGAAACATGGTCTTTGGCGCGGTCAAAGGTAAGGTATGGGAGTGAGAAACCTAAGCTTTCGGAAAATGAAGAATTATGAATGAAGAGCGATAAGCCTGTTTTTACACTTTTTAACTTCTCTTTCGTCACTTTTCCCCGACAAGTTTTTGTCGGGATTTTTGACATCAATGCCGTTGGCATTTCAAATACAAAAAATGCCGTAGGCATTAGACAAAGGTAGCCAGCCATACAGAAACGCCGTTAGGTGTTTCGAAATGGCTGGGAAAGCAACACCACACACCTAAAGCCTTGCCGCTTAGGTAAGGGACATACGCAGCTCATGTCGCCTACCCAAGGGCAGGCTGTTATTATTGGGGCAATCCCATACCAGCCATACAGCCGTACCCATAGGCACGGCTGTATGGCTGGCTACCTTTGTCCGATGCCTCTGGCATCATTTCTTTGCAACCGTGTATTACCAATACCCGGCTCGATACTGCCGGATTGTTGATGGATGAAACACTCATCCTTATGCAAACGTATGGCGACGCTATTCGGGGATGGAGAGGATTTCTTCCATTGGCTTCCTATTCTTCACCTTTGGGCGGTCAGTCGGATAGCCCAATGGGATGACAACTGCGGGCTCTTCCGACTCTGGCAGGTCGAAGAGGGTCTTGCACAACGGGGCATCGAAGTTGCACACCCAGCAGGTGGCGAGTCCCTGTTCTGTAGCAGCAAGGCAGAGATGCTCCACGGCAATGGCTATGTCGATATCCCCATGGTGCTTGCCGTCGGCTCTCACCCACTCCTCATCATGCAGCACGGAGGCGATGATATACATGGGAGCCGTCGTAAACCACTCACGGTTATAGCATTGCTGAAGCTTTGCCCTGTCCTCCTCCCGACAGACGAGATGGAAGCGCCACGGCTGTTTGTTGACGGCTGAAGGAGCCATGCGCACACATTCCATGACATAATCCAGCTTCTCTTTCTCTACACTCCGGGCCTCGTATACCCGGCAACTATATCTGTCCTTCACAAGTTTTAAGAAGTCCATACTTATATCCTCCAATAATGGTTACCTGTTATCAGTGTTAATTCTCAGCACAAATATACAGATAATTCCGCAAACATCCACTCATTAACAGGCAAAAAACACAATCAAAATAGAAAGTCACAATAAAAACAGCCCTTCATCATGGCAGATAGTAGGGATTATTTTTGTACATTTGCAAAAGAAACGGCAACACAAAAAAGTATCGTTATGGAAGAATGGAACGAATTAATGACATGGGCAAAAGAGAATTTTGATTTAATCTGTCTCTTGGTCGGACTAATCGGAGTCGTCATCGCCTTCATCAGCTTAATTGATGAGATAAAGAAGAAGAAAAACGGCAAAAAGAAATGAGTATGGTGTAGCAGAAAAGTTAGAGGAATCAGCTATTATCCGATGATCTTAAACTTTGCGAATTTCAACAAAAGCTGCTTTGTCCCCATATTCTGAAAGGCAACCGTTGCCTTCATGCTCTCCCCTGCCCCTTCAATCTTGATGACTTTCCCGACACCAAAGCGCTGGTGCTCAATGACGTTGCCCTCTGCCAAAGCAGAGATGTCAGATAAAGACGATGACGGGGCAACACGTCCACCCTTGGACATCACATCGCTAACTTTCTTCATGTTTGTGCCCAGAGAAGACAACTGCTGTTTGAAGGAGCCGGAGAAAGGATCGACCGCTTCCTCCTGATGACGGGACGACGTAATCTTCGGCTTCGGGTCTGCCCGGAACTGACTGGCGACAGGTCGGCTGTTCTGCATCCTGCTGTTGAAGTAAGGGCTGTCACCCTCCCACTTCCGTTTTCCAGAATAAGAATCTACAGCACTTTCGCCCGATGAATCACTGCTCATCAGCTGCGGATCGATGTCCTTCAAGAAGCGGCTGGGCGTTCCAAACTCCATCTTTCCGTATCGCCAGCGATTCTTGGCATAGGTAAGGATGCAATGTTTTTCAGCACGGGTGATGGCAACATACAACAACCGGCGTTCCTCTTCCAGCTCGCGAAGAGACGTCAGCGACAACTGACTGGGGAAAATATTCTCTTCCATTCCCACGACGAACACCGTCGGGAACTCCAGTCCCTTCGCCGAATGAACCGTCATGAGCGATACGCGGCTTGCATCATCACCTTCACTATCGAGGTCAGTCAGCAAAGAAACCTCCTGAAGGAAATCCATCAAGTAGATTTCCCGTTCCCGTCCTTCCTCCTTACGGCTTTCGACAAACATCTGAAGGCTTGAAAGAAGTTCCTGCAAGTTCTCCTGACGAGACACCGCTTCGGGGTCGCTCGACGAATATAGGTCAGCGGCAATCCCCGACTTCTTGATAATCTCCGTACCTAACTCATAAGCATCACTCTTCACGAGCTGTTCCATAAAAGGAACGAGCAAGTCGCGGAAAGCGGCAAGCTTGGTCATCGTTCCCTTATTCACGTCAAGACGATAATTGACAGGGTTGCTGATGATTTCCCAGAAGCTCTTGTTATGTGTATTTGCCGTGGCAGCTATCTTATCTACCGTTGTGTTTCCTATTCCCCGAGTAGGATAATTAATGATGCGCTTAATCGCCTCCTCATCACTGGGATTCACAACGAGCCGGAAGTAGGCAATGATATCCTTAATCTCCTTGCGCTGATAGAAGCTGAGTCCTCCATATATTCTGTAAGGGATGCCCTGCTTTCTCATTTCCTCCTCGAACGCACGGCTCTGTGCATTCGTTCGATACAGGATGGCAAAGTCGCTATACTGACAATCATCCTGCCGCTTGATTCTCCTGATATCCTTACAGACGATTGCCGCCTCCTCCTTATCAGAATAAGCCTGCTTCAAGATCAGTTTCTCACCCTCATCATTGTGGCTGTACACATCCTTATGAATCTGCCGGGAGTTTTTTCTGATGAGACTGTTGGCAGCCTGGACTATGCGCTGCGTCGAACGGTAATTCTGTTCCAGTTTAAAAAGGCGGGTTGACGGGAATGTCTGCTGGAAGCCAAGGATGTTATCAATGTTTGCTCCACGAAACCCATAAATGCTCTGAGCATCATCGCCGACCACACAGACCTTCTGATGGCCCTTGGTCAACTGCAGGACGATACACTGCTGGGCATAGTTGGTATCCTGGTACTCATCCACCAGCACATACTGGAACCGTTCCGCATACTTCTCGCGCACATCAGGATTATCGCGGAAGAGCAAATAAGTATAGACCAGCAAGTCATCGAAATCCATCGCATTGGCACTCAGGCACCGCTGCTGATATGTCGCATAGACCTTACTCAACGCAGGCATCTGGGCATAGCTGTCATGCTGCAAGGCATCATGGCTTGCAGCATACTGTTCGGGCGAGACCAGATGATTCTTCGCCATGGATATCCTGTTGTGAACCGCCGCCGGCTTGTATTTCTTATCATCCAGCCCCATCTCCTTCATGATACTCTTCAACAAGGAACGCGAGTCGGACTCATCATAGATGGTAAAGGAACTGTTGAACCCTATACGCTCCGCCTCAATGCGAAGAATCCTCGAAAAAACAGAATGAAACGTGCCCATGTATAAGGAGTGTGCCAACTCATTTCCCACGAGCGTCCCGATACGCTGCTTCATCTCGTTGGCAGCCTTATTCGTAAAGGTCAAAGCGAGGATGTTCCACGGCTTCATCCCTTTTGTCAGCAAATAAGCAATCTTGTAAGTGAGAACTCGCGTCTTTCCAGAACCGGCACCGGCAATCACCAGCTGCGGACCGTCGATATATTCTACCGCGACACGTTGGTTTTCATTCAGTTGGTCGAACAGGGATTCCATGCATTCAAAACTATTTATAATAAGTACCTTTAGCTGTGTGAGGGTCGATTGCTTCGCCTTCTTTCGGGAAGGAAGGAATAAACTTCATCTCTCTTTCTATTTTCCTTTGCTGTCTTCTCGTATATGCGCTTGGTATCATCGAATTATAGAGACGCGGATTCGGAAGCGTTGCAACAATGAGCGCACATTCCGAGCGCGTCAAGTCAATCGCCTTCTTTCCGAAGTGATACTCTGCGACAGCATCAACGCCATAGATACCATCCCCCATCTCTATCGAATTAAGATACACTTCCATGATACGCTGCTTGCTCCAGAACAGTTCTATCAACACCGTGAAGTAGGCTTCAAATCCTTTCCTTACCCATGTGCGGGAGGGCCATAAGAACACATTCTTGGCAGTCTGTTGGGAGATGGTGCTTCCTCCACGCTGAATTTTACCTTTAGCAGCGTTTTTCTTTATCGCACCCTTAATAGATTCAAAGTTGAATCCATGATGTGACAGGTATTTCAAATCCTCGCCCGCCATTGCTGCGACAGGCAAGTGCCTCGACATCTCTTCCAAAGGAATCCAGTGATGATGCCAAATAACACTCTTCCCGTCACTGATATGCTCAATCGAACGTATCACCATCAGCGGTGTGACATATACTGGCATATAGCGATAGATAATGACAGCCAGTATCGTTGATCCGAAGAAGAACCCAATTGCCCAGCGAATGATTTTCAGTAATATGCGCATAAAAAAAAACCTCCCCTTACAGGGAGGGTTTTTGTTGATAATAATTCTTTATTGAAGTGTACCGTTGTTAGCAGCTTCGATCATTGCCTGGCTTGCATACATGTAAACCTCGACACGACGATTCTGCTGACGTCCAGCAGCTGTAGAGTTGTCAGCAACAGGATTAGAAGAACCCTGACCTTGACAAGCCTTAATCTGGCTGGCGCTTACACCTTGTCCGAGCAGATAGTTCTGCACAGAAGCAGCACGCTTTTCAGACAGAGGAATATTGATGGCATCGTTACCTGTTGTGTCGGTATGACCATAGATAGCAATATCACAGTCAGAGTTACCCTTCAACACAGTAGCAAACTTTGCCAGTGAATTCTTTGCAGAAGCATTCAGGTCTGCCTTGTTTGTAGCGAAGAGGATACCAGAGTCGAAAGAAACCTTTACAGCCTGCAGGCCATTAGCGTCAGTAACAGACTCAACCTTAGCATTCTGAACGGCTTCAGCCTGAGCCTTCACCTTATCCATGTGCTTTCCAATAAGAGCACCTGTTCCAGCACCAACAGCACCACCAATAGCAGCACCAACAGCTGTGTTACCGGCAATCTTACCAACGACAGCACCTAAGAGTGCACCTGCTCCAGTACCGATCAGCGCACCGTTTTTCGTTGCGGTACCGCAACTAACTAAAATAGCGAGACACATTCCGAGTGTCAAAAACTTCATTCTTTTCATCTTTTCTGTATTTAAAAGTTTATGTATAACTTTCTGCAAAGATAATGTTTTTTCCGATTAACACATTTATTCAGTATCTATTTTTACTATTTTTAATAATAATTTTTCATACTTTTTCAACCAGTCCACGGTAAATATGATTGTTACACAAATATCGGCGTCGATTTTCCCATTTCTCGAATTAATTGCTTACCTTTGCACACAAATTTAAAAATACATATAATAATATGGCAAAAGAATTAAAAGATCTCACTAAACGCGCTGACAATTACAGTCAGTGGTACAATGATTTAGTTGTTAAAGCCGACCTTGCTGAGCAATCTGCAGTTCGTGGATGTATGGTTATTAAGCCCTACGGCTATGCCATCTGGGAGAAGATGCAGCACCAACTTGACCTCATGTTCAAAGAGACAGGCGTGCAGAATGCATATTTCCCACTGCTTATCCCTAAGTCATTCCTTTCCCGTGAAGCAGAGCACGTTGAAGGTTTTGCAAAGGAATGTGCCGTTGTGACACATTACCGCCTTCGTGCCAAAGAAGATAAGAGCGGAGTGGAAGTAGACCCCGCAGCCCGTCTTGAAGAAGAACTGATTATCCGTCCTACTTCAGAGACAATCATCTGGAACACCTACAAGAACTGGATTCATTCATGGCGCGACCTGCCCCTGATGTGCAACCAATGGTGTAACGTCATGCGTTGGGAGATGCGTACCCGTCCGTTCCTGCGTACTTCCGAGTTCTTGTGGCAGGAAGGACATACCGCCCATGCTACACGCGAGGAAGCCGAAGCCGAAGCACAGAAGATGCTACACGTCTATGCCGACTTCGCCGAGAAATGGATGGCTGTTCCTGTGCTCCAAGGTGTAAAGAGTGAGACCGAGCGATTTGCCGGTGCCCTTGACACTTACACCATTGAAGCCATGATGCAGGACGGCAAAGCCCTCCAAAGCGGCACCAGTCATTTCCTCGGGCAGAACTTTGCCAAGGCTTTTGATGTAACCTATCTTAATAAGGAAAACAAGCCTGAATATGTATGGGCTACCTCATGGGGAGTGTCCACCCGTCTGATCGGTGCTTTAATCATGACCCATTCAGATGACAACGGTCTGGTTCTTCCTCCAAAGCTGGCTCCAATTCAAGTCGTCATCGTACCTATCACCAAAGGAGCCGACCAGCTGGCTGCCATCACGGAGAAGCTCACACCTGTCATCAATGAGCTTCGTTCCGCCGGCATCAGCGTGAAATATGATGATGCTGACAACAAGCGTCCCGGATTCAAGTTCGCCGACTATGAGCTGAAAGGTGTTCCCGTCCGTCTTGTCATGGGTGGCAGAGACCTCGAACAAGGAACGATAGAGGTGATGCGCCGTGACACCTTGGAGAAAGAGACACAGTCGCTTGACGGTATTGTCGACTACGTGAAGAACCTGCTTGATGACATCCAGCAGAACATCTTCGAGAAAGCCCGCAAATATCGTGATGCCCACATCTATGAGTGCGACAACTACGACGAGTTCAAGGAGCGCGTGAAAGACGGCGGATTCTTCCTCTGCCACTGGGATGGTACGGCCGAGACCGAGGCTAAGATCAAAGAAGAGACACAGGCCACGATTCGCTGCGTGCCGTTCGGTTTTGAGCAGACGCCTGGAACAGATATGGTAAGCGGCAAGCCGGCAAAGTGTCGTGTCATCATCGCCCGCAGTTATTAATCCGAGACGATAAGAATGAAAAAGACCACTCGTTTTTTCTTATCCGTCATATTCATTACAGCAGTCTTGGTTGCCTGTGGACCACAGAGCCAGACAGCAGAAATAGAAGGCATGGAGTTCGACAGCGTTGTTGTCGACTCTGTTGCCCGTCTATTGGACATACCTGATGCTCCCACATGTGAACTCTCACTGAGCATACAGTATGCAAAGGGTGGAAAAGCAGAACAGATCAATGACACACTCCTCCGTTCGGGGATTCTGACGCCAGACTACCTGTCACTTGACCAAAGGAAACTGACCGTAAAAGAATCTGTCGACTCTTTTGTCTGCCGCTACATCACCGATTATCTTAAAGACTATCGGGACCTGTACATCTCCGACCGCGATCACGGAGCTTCGTACAACTGTATTTATAAGGTGAAGACCCGAACCCGGAGCAACAAGATGAATGTGCTGAACTACATAGCTGAGGTTTTCTCCTATGGCGGAGGTGCACATGGCATCAAGCAGACACTTGTCAGAAACTTTGACGTAAAGACAGGACATCTCATCACACTCGACGACCTCTTTGTCTCAGGCTATGAAGACGCCATGAAGGCAAAGATTGTGGAAAAGATGAGCAGTAAGTTCAAGGTGAAAGACCTTCAGGCATTACAAGACAAATACATCTTTGCCGACAGTCATGTCTATGTTCCGGAGAACTTCATCCTGGAAGACAACAAGATCATCTTTATCTATTGCGAAGATGAGATTGCCCCTCATGATGTCGGTGAAATCCGACTGACCTTCTATAAGGGTGAGATTTCCACCTATTTAAAATAATAACCATCTTGATGACATGGACGAGATTCTAAAGTATTTCCCAAAACTCAGTGAACAGCAAATCAAGCAGTTCTCTGCACTCATGGAGTTGTATTCCGACTGGAACGCAAAGATAAACGTCATATCCCGCAAAGATATAGAGAACCTCTATGAACACCACGTTCTCCACTCACTTGCCATTGCGAAGGCAATCCATTTCCGTAGCGGCACAAAGATCCTGGACTTTGGGACAGGCGGCGGATTCCCAGGCATTCCCCTTGCCATTATGTTCCCGGACTCACAGTTCAAGCTTATTGACGGGACTGGAAAGAAGATTCTTGTTGCTACTGAGGTTGCTTCCTCTATCGGCTTGAAGAATGTGGTAGCCGAGCACTTGCGCGGTGAAGACGAAACGGGGAAATTTGACTTTGTCGTGAGCCGTGCGGTCATGCCCCTACCCGACTTGATGAAGATTGTGAAGAAGAACATCTCAAAAAAGTCACAAAATGCGATGGGCAATGGAATCATCTGCCTGAAAGGCGGGAATGTGGAAGGCGAGATTCATAATTTCAGACGTATAGCCGAAGTCATGAAAATCTCGAACTGGTTCCAAGAAGAATGGTTTAAAGAGAAGAATGTGATTTATGTTCCCTGCTAACAGGGAAAGAAACAAATAGTACAGAGATGCTGAATATTCAACGCTTTGTCTGCAACATGCTACAGGAGAACTGCTATGTTGTGAGTGATGAGACCAAAGAGTGTGTCATCGTGGATTGTGGTGTGTACTATCAGGAAGAGAGAAAGGCACTGGTGAACTATATCCGTGATAACGGACTGGTTCCCAAACACCTGATAGCAACACACGGACATCTCGATCATAACTTCGGGAATAACACTATTTATGAGGAGTTCGGACTGAAGGTTGAACTTCATCATGCAGATGAAGACATGTTACAGAATCAGGACAAGGACGTCACCTCGTTCTACGGACTTACCATAGACTATGAGATGCCGCCTATCGGCAAGCTCCTAACGGCTGAAGATACCATCGAATTTGGCAGTCACCGCTTCACCATCATTGAGACACCTGGACATTCTAAGGGCAGTGTGTTCTTCTATTGTGAAGAAGAAAACATTACTTTTTCCGGTGATACCCTCTTCCACTATTCTGTCGGACGAACAGACTTGAAGGGCGGCTCGATGTTCATGCTCATTCAAAGCTTAAGAATGATTTGCCAGTTGCCGGATAAGACGACCGTTCTCCCCGGTCATGGAGAGAAAACGACGATAGGTGTTGAACTGGCAGGCAATCCTTATCTTGACCGATAAATATGCAGAAGGCTGAGAGAATCATACTTGGTATTGATCCCGGCACAAATGTCATGGGCTATGGGATCATCAGAGTTGTAGGAAACAAAGCCGAAATGATTACGATGGGTGTCATTGACTTGCGCAAGATGGCAGACCCTTACCTGCGTTTAGGACATATCTTCGAACGTGTGACAGGTATCATCGATGCCTACCTGCCTGATGAGATGGCCATCGAAGCCCCTTTCTTCGGGAAGAACATACAGTCGATGCTGAAGTTGGGAAGAGCGCAAGGTGTAGCCATAGCCGCTGCCATCCATCATGACATCCCCATCCACGAATACGCTCCCCTGAAAATCAAGATGGCAATAACCGGTAACGGAGGCGCTTCAAAGATGCAGGTTGCCGGAATGCTCCAAAGACTGCTGCACCTTGATCCTGACGAGATGCCCCGTTTCATGGATGCGACAGATGCTTTAGGAGCAGCCTATTGCCACTTCATGCAGATGGGAACTCCTGAGTCGCCTTCCTCGATAAAAAGCTGGAAGGACTTTGCCAAAAAGAACCAAAAAAGAATAAGCGGTTTGTAACTGATGGATAGACAGTGTATCATCAAGATTAATCATGGAGTGACTCGCATGCCTGAGTGGCAGATGGCTCAACCAGTGGACTTTGAACTCTACGACAACGAGCACATCGCAATTGTAGGCAGGAACGGTTCCGGCAAATCCATGCTTGCTGATATCATTACGGGTAAGCATCCCCTGCTGCCCGAGTTTCCTCAATATAATTTCTTTCCCAGTCAGAAGCCATTGGTATCTGACAACATCAAGTGCATTTCCTTCCGTGACAGCTACGGAGGAGACAGCGACAGAACTTACTTCCTGCAGCAGCGATGGAACCAGATGGAAATCGATGAGAACACTCCTACTGTAGAATCGATTCTTGAAGAGACTTATTCTCTGTGTGGAAAGGACAATGAGGAACGAAGAAAGATGAAACGCCATCTGTATGACTTGTTTCATCTGGAACCACTCTTGGATAAGTATGTCATTCTCCTGTCAAGCGGTGAGCTTCGGAAACTTCAATTGACAAAGGTGCTGTTAAGCAATCCGCGTGTTCTGATTATCGACAATCCTTTTGTAGGACTCGATGCTGATACACGCGACCAACTGAAAGAACTGCTACAGACAATAGCCGAAGAAAAGAGTCTGCAAATCATTCTCATCCTGTCGAAGACTGATGAAATTCCGGCATTCATTACTCACATCGTTGAAGTAAAGGACATGGTGGTCTATCCGAAGAAGACCACAGCAGAATACTATGCCGGTAAAAGCACTGTCCCCACACACGTTCTGACAGAAAAAAAGGAGAAGGCAATCCTTGATATTCCTGCTAATGACAAAGACTACCACGCTGATGAAGTGATCAGACTGAATAAAGTCAGCATCAGATATGGCAACAGGATTATACTGAAAGACCTGGACTGGGTGGTTAAGAATGGGGAATGCTGGGCACTCAGCGGACAGAACGGTGCCGGAAAATCCACTCTGCTGAGTCTGATTTGTGCTGACAATCCCCAGAGCTATGCGTGCGACATCACCCTTTTCGGCGTTCCGCGCGGCAGCGGTGAGAGTATCTGGGACATCAAAAGACATATCGGCTATGTATCCCCTGAAATGCACAGAGCCTATCAGCGTGACCTTCCCGCCATCCGTATCGTAGCCAGCGGACTGACAGATTCGGTCGGCCTATATGTCAAGCCGAGCGAGAACGATTACGAAAAATGCAGGTTCTGGATGCGTATCTTCGGACTGGAGAGTTCTGAGAACCGGACCTTCCTGAAACTATCGAGCGGAGAACAGCGCCTTGTCTTATTGGCTCGTGCCTTTGTCAAGGATCCAGAACTGCTGATACTTGACGAACCACTACATGGTCTCGATGACATGAACAGACAATTAGTGAAGAATGTAATCAACACATTCAGCCTCAGAAAGAACAAGACGATAATCATGGTAACCCACTATCAGGAAGAGTTACCCTCATGTATAACCAATAAGATATATCTCAATAAAAATTAAACGAATCGGGGAAATACGAGTCTAAAGATAATAAAAACGTATTAGAAACTGTTTTATAAAGAAAAAATAAATATGAAGAAGTTGCTTTTAATTGCCGTTTTATCCGGTATGTTATTTACTAATGTAAAAGCGCAAGATGTTTACAACGAGATTTTAAAGACATCTTTGCAGGTAGCAGAAAATGAAAAGAATGATATTGAAACCCGCAAAATAGCCACGTTCAAGTTTGATGCACTGAACTACATGAAACAGAAGGTCATTCCAGAAGTACTGAAAGACACCACTGATCTGAAAACAATGAACAAAGTCATCAATCAGCTCAATCAGCAGTCGTACGCCATGTATCAGTTCATCAACTATTTCTGTGAGCGTATTTCTGGTGCCAGCAAGAAAAAGGACAAGGAGATTGTCATGGCATTGTTTACAAATGCTTCCCTGAACAATCCGATGTTCAATGACACAGACAAGGATCTGGTGCTTGCCTATTATAATAATGAGAATTATATTACCCGCTTCTCATTAGACACAGACTGGGAGAAAGCACTTCAGCAAGTCAGAAAAAACAAATGATGACCCTTGAGGAGGGCCATCATCCGAAATGATAATAATACCAGTAGGTGTTTCCATAGACATCACGCGCCTTATTCTTACACTCTATCGTGTTGGAAATCTGCTTCATAAGACTTCGGAAGTCTTGGTAGTCGGTTTCCAACACGTTGTCTTTAATAGGAACAGCCAAGTTCTTGTTATGATGATTATAAAGAATCAAGGCTTCTCTATAATGACGAGGAAGAGTCTCTTCTGACAGCTCATAGTGCTTTTTCAGATGCTTGACAAACAGATCCAGTCTCTTTTCTAACAGAAAACCACATAAAAGATAATCGGCTGCAGCCTTTTTACCATATTCACTTTCCGTCATGAACAACAGATAATCCAAAGGCTTCATCGGTTGTCTCACAGGGCGGCCAATATGTAAGAAGACATCCTTAGTGTCCAAAAGCAAAGCTCTCACATTATGATTGTCAGGGAGGAGTGCAGCCGCTCCGCCACATAGCGGATAAGTGAACAACCGTTCTCCCAGGAGATTCTTCTGAGAAAGAGCATAGGCACGAAGCATCGTCAGACTTGAGTCACATTCCAGAGACTTTTTACCGACATTCAGCACCTCATCGTACTCCTTATTTAATATATGCTTCTCTGCACGCATGCGATAATGAAAGACCGTGTCGTCATTGCTCACCTGCCCGACTATCATCATCATCACAAGCATGACCAACAGATTCACCCATGTCACACGTGAGAACCATCCAATGTGTCTTTTATCAGAATCCATGAATGAAAGCTGCTTCGCAAACCAACAGAAGCCAGCGAAAAGTATCAGCAGGAGCGGATAGACCCACAACCATGCTCCAAAAGAAAAGCCACGGTCGATGCGAGGACTCACATCAGTGATTACTGCCAACGTGAGCATGGAAGGGAAATACGTCAACGCATGAAACCAGTTCGGGAAACGCGTGATGGCAAAGACACCCAATTGTAGCAGGAACAACACCAACGTAATCAGTATTGCACCAATCAAGTGATTATAATGAGTCTGTCCGTTCGAAAGTACATGTTGGGCTATCGTCAGTATCTCTGCCTGATATTTATACAGGTAGATGAACGAAAACAGACAAAAGAGAATAGCACAGACAATTCTGACAATCACTGTGCTATTCTTATAGTTATTTCTTTCCATCAGTTCTTTCTCAAAACCACAGCAGAACGTGCAGGTATATACAACTTAAGCCACTCTTTATGATCATCCACATAGAGAGGATCATAGTTTGTAAGGTGTGTTATACTATCGTCTGCAAATCCGTTTCCACCAAATTCCTTTGCATCCGTATTCAGTACGACATTATACGCACCGGTCGGCACGAGGAATCCGTAATCAGTGAAAGAACGAGTCGGTGAGAAATTGAAGACGAAAATCAAGTCACCGCGCATGAATGCCAGCACCTGATCTCCATCATTATGCCATATTTCCTGTACCGGTGTCTTATTGAAGTTCTTTTCGCTTTTGATTACCTTCAGCATCTCACGGTCGAAGTCGCCCAACCAATGGTAGCATAACTCCTTGTTATCAACAAGGTTCCACTGACGACGGGCATACTTGTAGCTCCATCCGTTGCCTTCACGCGGGAAGTCAATCCATTCGGGATGACCGAACTCATTACCCATGAAGTTCAGATAGCCACCGTTGATGGTACTTGCCGTCACCAGACGAATCATCTTATGCAAGGCAATACCACGGTGAGCCATATCATTCTCATCACCTTTCTTGAAATGCCAGTACATATCTGCATCTATCAGACGGAAAATGATGGTCTTGTCACCTACAAGTGCCTGGTCATGACTCTCGCAATATGAAATGGTCTTCTCATCAGGACGACGATTCTTTACCTCCCAGAAAATAGAACTTGGCTTCCAGTTTTCATCAGACTGCTCCTTGATGGTCTTAATCCAATAGTCAGGAATATTCATCGCCATGCGATAGTCAAAGCCATAACCACCGTCCTCAAACTTGGCAGCAAGTCCTGGCATACCGCTCACCTCCTCTGCAATGGTGATTGCATTGGGGTTCACCTCGTGGATGAGTTTGTTGGCCAATGTAAGATAGCAAATAGCATTATCATCTTCGTGTCCATTGAAATAATCGCCATATCCACCGAATGCCTCACCTAATCCATGACTATAATAGAGCATTGAAGTCACACCGTCAAAGCGGAAACCGTCGAAATGGAATTCCTCAAGCCAATACTTACAATTAGACAGAAGGAAATGGATTACATCATCCTTGCCATAGTCGAAGCAGAGCGAGTCCCAAGCGGGATGCTCGTGGCGATCGCCAGGATAGAAGAACTGGTTCGGATCTCCTGCTAAATTACCCAAACCTTCCACCTCATTCTTGACAGCGTGAGAGTGAACGATGTCCATGATTACGGCAATTCCCTTCTGATGAGCAGTATCAATCAGTTCCTTCAATTCTTCCGGAGTGCCAAAACGGCTGGAAGCAGCAAAGAACGAACTCACATGATAGCCAAAGGATCCATAATAAGGATGCTCCTGAATTGCCATGATCTGAATACAATTGTAGCCGTCTTCGATTACACGAGGCAGCACATTGTCCTTGAACTCAGTATAGGTTCCTACTTTCTCGGCATCCTGTCCCATTCCTATATGGCACTCATAAATAAGCAATGGAGTCGTATTTGCCTTAAACTTTTTCTTTTTCCACTGGTAAGGTTCCGGATTCCATACCTGAGCTGAGAATATCTTGGTGTTGTCATCTTGAACAACGCGACGTGTCCAAGCTGGGATACGCTCACCGTCGCCACCATTCCAATGGACATGCATCTTATACAAGTCACCATGTTTGATGGCCTTTTCAGACAGCTTCAGCTCCCAGTTACCAGTACCTTCAATTCTTTTTGCCTTATATTTCTCCGTCTCTTTCCAGTCGTTGAAATCACCAACAAGATAAATGTCCGTTGCATTAGGAGCCCACTCACGGAACACCCAGCCACGTGCAGTCTTATGCAAGCCGAAATATTCATGACCATTTGCAAAGTCGCTCAATGTCTTCTTACCGTTACGGGTTAACTGATTGAGCTTCCATAAAGCATGGTCGTGCCGGCCTTTAATAGCATCTTCAAATGGTTCCAGCCATGAATCGTTCCGTACCAATCCAATATGCTGTGGAGCTTTTGGCCTAACCGCTTTTGTCGTCTTAGCCGTTGTTGTCTTCTTTGTTGCCATATTGATATTGCATTATGTTTGTTTTCAACTTATACCTTCACTTTAAAAATCACTTTGCGTATTTCACTTTCAGAGCTGATACAGGGAGCATGACCATCCTGCGGCATGAATATTGCAAACATTCCCGGACGACATACGACATAGCTTTGGGCGGCTAAGCCAGCAACCTTTGCCACATCTTTCTCCTCATTGAATTCTGCCTCTGGAAGATCTTCCAATGGTGTAAATCCATATTCTTCATTACAAGAAAGAGGAATCTGAATATCAACATATTTTCTGTGATACTCAAACACCGCCTCACTTCTTGTCTTACTCTTAGCTGTCTGTACATTCACAAAGACATCTGTATCTTTGATCAAGTGTTTACCTGGTTCAAGATTATTGAGGTCATTAGACTTCAAGAAATCAACCACATCCTTAAAAAGCGGATTCAGAGAAACGTATTTCTCCAAATTGTCCAATGTGTCGATGATCATAATATAAATATTTTAATGAATAGATTATTCTGCCAATCGACGGCCATGATCATAGCGGCCCTTTGCCACTACTTGCCCATTACGGTCTTTTTCTACAAAGCTGCCATGTTTACGGTCATCTGCATAGGCGCCTTCAAATCGCTTGCCGTCTTTGGTCTCTTCAATGGCCTTACCATTTCTCTTACCATCTTTGAAGATACCCTTAAACTTGCTGCCATCGGCAAAATGGATAATCACCTCTCCTTCAAGCTGACCGTTTCTGAAAGTACCGTCATACAGGTCGCCGTTCTTCTTCTTCAGTTTTCCACGTCCATTCTGGACATCGTTTTTCCATTCTCCGACATACATATCTCCATTGCGCCAAACGAAGGTTCCTGTACCCGACTTATCTCCTTCATGGAAATGGCCATTGTACCTGTCACCATTTGCAAACTTGAAGATACCTTCACCCGTACGCTCTCCATCGACATAGTCACCTTCGTAAACATCACCATTCTGGAACTTATAGATACCCTTTCCATTCTGGATATCATTCTTCCAGTCGCCAGAATACACATCGCCGTCAGCATAACGGTTCACTCCTTTGCCCGAGCGCTGATTGTTAACCCACATACCATCGTATGTAGTACCGTCTCCCCAGTCATAGAAGCCCTTACCATTGCGCTGGTCATTCGACCACATGCCGTCATAGTAGGCACCCGTGACGAAGACATACTTTCCTTTGCCCTGCCGTTTGTCCTGATACCAGTTACCTTCATAGCGGTCACCATTATAATAATACATAACGCCATGTCCCTGCTGGTAATCACGGAACCACAAGCCGACATACTTATTATTATCAAGGAAATAGAAAGTACCACGACCATGCTGCTGATCCTGATACCACTGTCCCTCGTATTTCTCACCATCTGCAAAAGAGTAGACGCCATATCCCTGACGCTTACCTTTCACATATTCACCTTCATAAGTATCTCCATTCTGCCACATCGTATTGCCTTTGCCGTTAGGCTTTCCGCCCATCATCTCTCCTCTGTACTGACCACCATCCTTCATGATGCACGAGCCAAAAGTGATTTTTTGAGCAAATCCCAAGCAAGGCAATAAAGATATGAGTAAAGTTATAATTGTTTTTTCCACTGTTAGCAAATTTATATTACAATTACAAAATTACAAATTTATCATCATATCACAAAATTGATTAGTATTTTTTAGCTTTATATAAAACAAAAATTGATTGTCTCACGACAACCAATCTTTTCTTAACCTTAATAATCTAATACCATGAAAAACACGATGCAAAGTTACGAATTTTTCTTTTTATCGTCAAATTGCTTACAGTTTTTCTTTATTTCTATAACATTATTTAAAGTTTTGTCCATTCCATTTAAGTTTCCTTTGCAACAAAATAGCCTTCAATCTCTCAGATTCCTCTTTTGTAAGCATCGGAACGGATAAATTCACCACCAGTGCATCTTCATCAAGCATCAATTGGGCGCCTACCAACTTCACGTCCATCAATGAAGAAAGTTCCTGAAAAGTCTCTTCATTCATGCTATCAGGTTTTGCGACAAGTGAGCTGACATCTATTTTCACATCATCTGTTTTCACCCAGTCTTGTGTATAAAGAGCAATCTCACTGTCCTCTAAAGGACCTTTCAGCGTCTTCACCACACAAAACAAAGAGTCCCCAGAGGTGTTCCATAACCTACGGATCTGTAATTCGGATGAGCAGTTCAACGTAATCTTTGCATACTCATTAGTAAGAGTATCAATGACACTCTCACCTTTCAGCACATTCTTTGCACTTGCTTTTACCTGCATATCCACATAATCGACCATCTCCGTTCTCTTACTTTTATCCAGATAATGGAGCACGCTATCAGGCATTGTCAGCCAGAACTCACGAACCGTCTTGGCGTGAACTGGGAACACGAGGATAAGACAAAACAATAATATATATATACTAGCTCTTCTTGTCATTTCTTCATTTCATCATTTCGTTGTACTATTATCAACATCAGCTACATCATTTACGTTTAAGCTGGTTTCACTAATCTTATTTGCAAAATTAGTGAATTATTCTGATTTCAGACTTGTTTTGAATGTTTTTCTTGCGGGATAGGATTGAATTTATACTAATTAAGGAAATGTGGCATAGTAATAAAGTATCTTGTAGTTTACAGAAGAAATTATTTCTTTACCGGTTCTACGGTGTACCCTTCCCGACGAAGCAAGACAATCAACCCTTCACTACCCAGCAGATGACTGCATCCTATGGCTATCATGCAAGGGCGTTGGGCGATATTCTGCTCTATAACGGGAAGCCATGCTTTGTTCATAGCCGAGGTGGGCAAGGCCGCTTTGATGAACGTGGATTTCTTTGTCAGGTTCTCCAACACGTCGTGAATACTACAGGTGTCATTCTCTAAATACGCCGCCGAAATTTTATATAAAGGCGACATGAGGTTATCAATGTTGTGAATACCCATATAAAGCAATGTTGCCTGAGTCTTCAGGGAAGCGTCGATTGGTTGCCGCTTTGTCCGAGAACGATGTACCCATTGAGCGTGCTGTTTCGTATCTTCCAATTGACCAATCTCAACACCTCGTCTGACGGCTTCCATGGACAACACTCCCTCTACGGCTTGAATACCATAATATCCTCTTGCAAGGTCGTATCCGGAAAGATGAAGAAGCCAATATATCGGAGTCTTCTTCCAATACTCCGCATCACCCATTTTTTGTGTCAGGAACTGATGCACCTCTTGATACTGGGCAACGCTGTCAAAAAGGCTTTCGTAGTTCACGCCTTCTGGCATCAAATCATTTTCTGATGAATCATTGTTGCATCCCAAGTATTCCGCTATACTTATCTCTTTGGCTGCCAAACGCTTCGAAACGGTCAGATCAGTTTCGAAGTATATAGTCTTCACACTCGACAATGCTTCATCGACACCTCTAAGACCAAACACATCATCATAAGTAAAACTTCGTCTGCCCCCATGACAAGTGCCAAAGAGATAGGATTTTTGCGTCAATCCATTGCCGCTGATTTCCCAAAGCCAGCCGGCATCACAACTTGACGTACCAATAGAAGCCCGATTATTCATTTGGCTTTCAGCCCTTGCCGTGGTCAATGTGGTGACGGCAAAGATAATGGCAATGATAATTGATTTCATGTTCATGCCGAACTCGTTTGTTATTTAAGAACCGAGGAATGTACCAATTTTCCTAATCCTTTCTCGTATTTAGTTTTTCTACATTTACGATTATTCCTCAACTGCGGTGCCCTGTGCGGCGGCTAAATTTGCCAGCAAAAATAATGATAAAAAATTACTTCACGCTCATTTTGCTACGTTTTTTTGCAGAATGAGTTTGTACTTAATATCAATTAAGGTGAAACCCACCTCAAATCTCTAAATACTATCATCAATTAACGTGAGTTCGACGAAATCTAACAGCCTGATAATTTGGAATTCATAAACATATTGTTTTTGAAGTCTAAATGTATCGTTTACATAGTCTAAATGTATCGTTTGCGAGGCGGAAACAAACTTTTTATACGTGAAATATTCACCAAAGGGAGTGTTTTTCTCAAATTTTATGTTTACCTTTGCCATATCATTAATGATTTTCACATGAAAAACCTATAAGGACTAATAAAATAAAGGGTTATGGAATTTAGGGAAATAAAAAAACAAAGTAAAGTTGAGATGAAACAGAAAGTATTACTATTGATTGCTCTTCTCTGTACTTTCGTACAGGGAACAAGGGCTCAGAACACAGAGAACGTTACGTTCAATGTGCGCTCATGGGATGAAACGAACAAGAAAGTAGTTACCAAAACAGAAACAAAGTCTTGCAAGATACTGTCGGGCTACCATTCTGATGATTGGCTGGGCATAAGTGGCTACTACGTTGTGGTAGGCGAGGTCGTATATAAGACGCTGAATGTTTTCGGTGAAGCCCACATCATTTTGTCAGACAACGCCACTCTGACCTGCACAGGCGGCATCCTCGTGGTTCCATCGCACGATAATGCCTCACTCTCCATCTACAGTCAGAGTGATGGTAACAAACAAGGAAAGCTCATCGTGACCAACAGCTATAAAAGAGCTGCCGGCATTGGCAGTAGTAACAATGGCGAAAGTAATGGTAAAGTCACCATTCACGGTGGTGTCCTCGACGTGACGGGAGCCCAGTATGGGGCAGGCATCGGAACAGGTCAATGCAAAGATGAAGAGACCGACAATACCGCTGGCAAAGTCATCATCTACGGCGGCACCGTCAAGGCTCACGGCGGCGACAGCGGTGCTGGTATCGGGGGTGGAGCTGGTCATAACATGTCACGAAACCATGGAGGCGAACTTGTGATCTACGATGGCGAAGTCACTGCCACAGGAGGCGAATATGCTGCTGGCGTAGGTGGCGGTGGCGCTTATGGTTCTTATCTTAGTTCAAACTCGTCATTTCATGGTGGGTCTGGCGGCAATGTAGATATCTATGGCGGTACGCTCACCGTTCAAGGTGGTGAGAAAGCTGCAGGTATAGGCTGTGGTCTTAATGCCACAGCTCAAAATAGTTTTAGTACCAATGCCGGCACCGTGAACATCTATGATGGCACGGTCACTGCTACAGGTGGCAAACGTGGCGCTGGTATCGGTGGTGGCTATGCTTCTTATTATACTCACGGCACCGTAAACATCTATGGTGGCAAGGTAACTGCAAGGGGCGACGTGGATGCTGCGGGCATCGGCGGAGGTGAAATCAGCAACGGCATCACCGTCAACATCAGCGGTGGTGAAGTCTTGGCTGTGGGAAACAGCTACGGCTCAGGCATTGGCGGCGGAGAATACACGGATTACTATAAAACTGGTTGTGGTGGCGATGTAACCATCACAGGCGGAACGGTCATCGCCATTGCAGGTAATGACTGCAAGGCTCGTGAATCTGATGGCGGCAGCGCCATCGGTTGTGGTCAGGGAATATCGGGTAAGGAAGAAAAAAGCAAGAAACTGGACATAGCCGACAATATGATGGTGACGGGCGGTGACTCGGAAACGGACATCGAGCGCGTATTCACCAGTACCGAGCGTATCCCTGCCTGTCGCTGGCGAAATTACGTCCGCATCGAAGCATGCACACACACGGCTAAAAACGGTGATGCCGCTGACGTGGCGACCACTTATACCATTGATGACGAATTCTATCACACAAAGCATTGCCGCTATTGCAACGTGACAATTAAGGAAATGCACTCGGGCGAAGATTGTGTTTGTGGTCGGAAGAACCAATATGAGTTCACCCTCTATGTTCCTGATACGGAGATGAACAGCTACAAGGAGGGTTCATCGACTACTGTGGGTGCGGGTAAGAACTTCTACCTGCCAGAATGTAGCAACGTGCCGGCTGGCTATGTGTTCGCTGGATGGGAGATGAACCCTGACCCAGAAGAACCAAACGGCTGGGCTGATGCATGGAGCCATGAATTCATTCAGCCGCAATCGGCGGTGGAGGCTCTGTTAGGCATGGACAATGCCAAGTTCTATGCACGTTTTATCTATGACCTCAAGTGGGAGTGCATGTGGGATGAAAGCAATCCTACCACAGGTACTACCGTCTTTGTCTCCCATCCCGACCTCACCCCTCATGTCTTGACAGCAGGAAGTCATTATTTAACCATTACCTCCATGCCTCTGAAAGATGAAAAGGGCAATGAAATCGGTACGCACTACGAGGCTGTTGTGAACTATGAGCTGAAAGGCTATTCTTACAGTTTCAAAGATTCCAAGGACATCTACAATACTATCAACCTCGAACTCGCCAGCAACGGTGACAACCAAAGCATACTGGAGGAAAATGCAAATCGCCATGCCAATGTCACCCTGAAAGACCGCACGCTCTACAAGGATGGTAACTGGAACACGCTCTGTCTGCCTTTCAATTTGAGCGACATCAGCGGCACGCCACTCCAAGGAGCTACTCTCAAGACTCTCGCAAGCTCCGAATTTGATGAGGGAACGAAGACGTTGAAACTCAACTTTGTTGATGCTGAGACTATCGAAGCAGGCAAGCCATACTTCGTGAAATGGAGTGATCAAACAGGTGAAATACACAACCCAGTGTTTAATAATGTTGTCATCATAAACAACGTGGGTGAAATCGTTAGCACCGATAACGTCAAATTCATTGGACTCACCTCATTAGCATCCCTTGAAACCAAAAGCAAATCCGTGCTCTATCTCGGATCAGGCAACAGCCTTTATTATCCATCGGCAGACATGACAATCGGTGCCTTCCGCGCATACTTCCAGTTGGCTAAAAACCTCATCAACTCGAGCATCGGCAACGTGAACGGTGACAGGGACATTGACATTTCCGACGTGGTGGCACAGGCTAATCACATCTTAGGTATAAACAATAGCAGCTTCATCATTGAAAATGCCGACCTCAACGGAGACGGGGGTATCGACATTTCCGACGTGGTGGCACTGGTGAACATCATCCTTGGCAGTGATAACTCCATGGTCAAGGAAGTGGTGAGCAACCTCGACAATCTGCCCGTTTCCTTTGGCGGTGGAAGCGGTCCTGCCAGATAGGGCATACTCTCACAGCGCAGCCTCCATACACATCACATGGAGGCTGCATTGATTTTGGTGTTTTGCAAAGTTCTTATAATGACTAACATATCTTAAGAATTACCGCCTTTCGTAGAATATGCAAGCCGCTCATTCAGCAGGTCACACAGCGCTTCAGCCTTCATGCCTGTACCTACGGTGGAAATATTCTCCTGCGCATTTACCAGCCTTCGGTTCAGATTGCGGATACTGCGGTCAAGAGTATCTGCCTTGTCCAGCTTCTGCTGCTCCACACCGGGTTTGTAGTGAACAGCGACAAACTGTTGTTTTCTCATCTTCACAACATCAAAAGACTCCACGTCGGAAAAATGAATTACCGTCTGTTTTAAGCCCTCGCTGATGATGCGATCATCGGTAATCGTCAAAAAAGGCTTACCCGTCAGTCTCTCCTTCAGGGTGGCATAGAGCATATACAGCCCGCCTAAACCGAAAAATGCAATGCTAATCCAAGCTACGACAACATGAAAAATATCCTTCGTGTGCTCAAGCATAAAAACACTGCCTACCACAAAGATTATACACGCAAAGGCCAAGAGCAACATGCGCCAAGGGGAGTGATAAATTTTGATTGTTTCCATTATTAATTGTTTTTACGAGTTCTACAATATAAACATTCCAAAGCAATATGAAAAAGGCAAGTACCTGCGAGGCGGCTAACGGATTTTGGTTATCAGCGACTTACAGAGTCAGTGTAAAGTACTAGCGCCATAAATCCGGCACATTCTGCGCGTTTTTACATGCTCAAGGTAACGACAAACATGATTAATGGCTGATGATATTCTTTTCTATGTCATTTTCATGTCTTTCACTAAATTGGAATTTTGTTGTAATCAGAAATCCTCTACCATTTTCGTCCTGTCCCAAACAACCTGTTGTCCTACTGCATCGCTGCAGGATTTCAGATAATCCTCAATCGGAGACAAACCTACAGTGCTTCGCAAACTGTCAAGAGCATCGGCATTCTCCACAGGACATAAACACAACTGCATGGTCATGTCTTCACCCATAACCATTGCAGACATCCTGAATGTCCTCAAGAATACGGTTATATGGATTACAACCCATGAAAACAATTGCAAATACTGTCAGAACTACTATGTTTAAACTTCTCATTGTACTGATAAATACCGATTTAACTTAATACATAATAAAGTCGCCTTGTCTTATAAGTGTTATAATGATTTCTCTATTCTTTTCATTTCTTCTTCCAGATATTTCTCCAGGCACTTGGCTATTTCGGGGTAATAGTCGCCCAAAGTTTTGTAACGATTTCGATGCTTGGAGTAATAACGTAGGGTGGTAACTAGTTCTGGCATCCAGAGAAAGTCTCTCCCTACCTGAGCGCACATTTCTTTTTTTACCTGGTCATAAGTGAAGCCGTTCTCCTGCATATAGATGATGACTGCTGCACGGACGACGCTCTCGTTGATGACCGTGGCGGCGTCTCCGTAGGCTTGGCTGCTCATACCGCGATAGTGACGTCCTAACAGAGTTTTTCCAATGTCATCGAGAAGATCGGAATTTGCATCGTACAAGGAGTTGACAAATGAATGGTTAAATTCATGAATAAGTGTCGAGGCATAGTCCATTCCATTTTCAAAAGGACTGCTCATAGTCTCGTCAGTGTAGTAACCGCAGATGGCAAAAATTTCTTTGGGTTGGCCTATCATTTGCCTGTTCGCGCCATAGTTACCACCCCCATTGGTAAAACCAATGATGACACGGAACTGCTCTGTCGGTTCCGTTCCATAGAACTGGGGGTACCAATCTTGGTGAAAATACTTCATCACGTTCTCCTCGTATGCCTGAAGTACTGACTCGTAGAAAGTCTGGTGCTGCTTGTAGAATTCGTGGAAGCGGGTATCGGAATAGAACTGATTGAGCCGGACGAGGAATGTATCAATTTCTACCTTCTGCCAACGCTTTTCGAGGTCACTCTTTTCTCCTGTGAATGACACCTTATGCCCGTCAGTGTCGAGATGGACGGCCATCGACATTACGGCATCGTAGGATATGCCATAATTTTTCCGCAGTTCTTTGATATATGCAACGGTCGGGTGCTGTCCGTAGGTGGAAAACCATGTCTCCGTGTCGCTTGTGTATTGCCCGCCATTATCCATGCAATACTCACGAAAACCGGCCGTGCGGGAAATAATAGACATCAATTCTACTGTCTCTGATGTTTCAACTTTAATCTGTGCATCTGCAAAACCCTCTGCTGACAGCATTGTTAGCAGGAGCAGGAGGCGTTTTGTCTGTTTATAAAATCTCATAGCTAAATTCCTCTATGTTGCTATCCAAATAATTGGAAAATATTTATTGTTTATTAACTATTCTGTATCAATCACTTAGCGTGAAGTCCATTAGTACGATG
>CACWNV010000033.1 GCA_902762325.1 uncultured Prevotellaceae bacterium
TCAACCTTTCCCAGATGAGCAAGTCAACCTTTTCCGTATGGGTAGGCAAATGTTAAATTATCAAGGCTAAAAAGAGTCAACCGAAATCAGGAAAAGACAATGTTCAATCACATAAGAGTCCGATTTAATTTGTAACTTTGCTTTCAAATCTAAAATCCAGTATTATGAATGACAATCTTAGTGATTCTTCCTGTAAAAAGCAGCCTAATGTTCGGCACTATGCCGACGGCACAACCAGCGTGTTGCGCAAAGCGGTGGTATATACTGAACTTCGGTTCTACAAACGAAGCGATGTCTTATATCAACTGACTCAAATTTTTTGTCAGCGTTATTTGCCTCGATATGGTGATCGTACTGTTGATCAGATGGTACAAGCAGCCCGTAGCACAAAGCAGAATATTGCAGAAGGCAGTACTGATGGACGGACATCTACAGAGACCGAACTGAAACTGTTGGGTATAGCCAGAGGCAGTAATCAGGAACTCTTAGAGGATTATCATGATTACCTGAAACGAAAGGGAATGAAAGAATGGTTTGGAAATAACAAGCGTTTTGACCGTTTGCATCATTTCTGTCAGGAGCACACTCTCTGGGAGGAGTATCGCCCCATTGTAGCACGTATGAACGACGAAGAACTGGCAAACATGGCCATCTGTCTCTGTCATCAGGTGGATAAGGCGATGACAAAGTATATCGAGCGCAAAGACCGCGAGTTCATCACAGAAGGAGGTATCCGAGAACGTATGACGGCAGCCAGGTTGAATCAGCGCGAGACTCAGCGACAGATCATAGATCGCCAAGCGGCAGAGATAGAAGCTCTTCACAAGGAAATTGCTCGCCTGAAAGAGATTATCGGTAGAGCCGGTTTATCCGGATTAATCGGAAATTCTGGAAGTGCCGGAAGTGCCGGATAATCCGGAAATCCCGGATAGCCCGGA
The DNA here is from genome assembly GCA_902762325.1 of uncultured Prevotellaceae bacterium. Lineage (GTDB taxonomy): Bacteria > Bacteroidota > Bacteroidia > Bacteroidales > Bacteroidaceae > Prevotella. The sequence goes on from CACWNV010000033.1 coordinate 939, forward strand.
AGACTTTAACAAACCGTTTGTAATGTAATTACACGTTATCTGTATACAAGGCATGAGCATGCTTTGCTTGTAGTGGACATGAAGTTTGTGTCTTAAGAATCAAAAAACAAACGCGGTCATTAGAAGCATTCAAAAAGATGAATCTCTAATGACCGGTTTGGAAATCCTGTTTCTGGTGCCATTTCTCCAAATGGCCGAACTAAATCAATACTACCCTAAAAATCTAACCTATAAAACAACAGCTTACTAAAACTAATAATTTATAATCTAAAAATCTTTTCACTCCAGCTGCCGCATCCTCCGTTCACCCGGATGATATACATGCCTCGTTCTACCATGGAGGTGTCTACGATGGCTTCATTCTGCGACTTTCCCTGATTGATCAGGCAGCCACTCAGGGTGAACAGTTGCCATGAAAAAGGGGAGCCGTCGCCACTGTCTATGCGATAGGCGTTGCAGCCGTCCATCGGGTGAATCATATAGTTATCGGTCGTGCCTCGTTGGATGTTCTCAATGCCGGCAGCCTCACCAAACAGGGGAGCCTCTGCCTCTACTGAAGGACGCATGCCCTGAATCTGCGGCCAGCCGTCAGAGCCCCATTCCACCTTGTCGAGATAGATGACACGCCCGGCATCCACGTCACTGGCTTGGAATCCATGATAGAGTACCCATGTCTGTCCTGCATCATCCACCACAAACTCGGAACAATGGCCGGGACCATAGACTTCAGGACTCTTGTTGAGAAGAGGGGAGAAGTTGTCGGATATGGCACTCCGTCCGTTGCGGTCAACATAAGGACCGAACAGGTTGCGTGAACGTGCCATCACCAGCCGGTAGGTACTCTTTGCACCCTCGCAACAGGAACCGGCAGAACCAATGAGATAGAAGTAGCCATTGTGCTTCACAATCATGGTAGCCTCAATCAGCCCGCCCGCAATCTTCTGGGGTGTACAGCCTTCCTTTATTGCCAGTCCGTCTTCGGTAAGCTCCACTCCATAGATGTCGTGAAACGAGCCCCAGAAAAGATAGTTCCTGCCATCATCCTGAATGAAAAACGGGTCGATGCAGTTCTCTATCCCTACTTCGCTGGATATGAACAGCTTGTGAGCATCATGGAAACCTCCGTTAGGTCTGTCGCTGACAGCCACGCCGATGCCACATTCCCATGTCTTTCCCCACTCTGACTTAGAATAGTAAAGCACATACTGCCCATTGACATAGTTGATGTCGGGAGCCCAGATGCTGCCGTTGGGCACGAAATCCATCGGGCGTGTGGCATCTGTAAACGCCGTTCCGGCATACCTCCATGTGACAAGGTCTTTGGAGCGATAGATGGGTACGTTGTGCGTATCTTCTGTGGCATAGAGATAGAAATAGCCATTAGCGTCTTTGATGACTGTCGGGTCAGGAAGACTATATTTGCTGACAGGATTACGATACATCTGCACTATATCATCGCCATACGCAGTGATAGAGAAAGAAAGCGAATAAAGAGCAATCAGGATGCAATATATCCTACTTTCCACTTTGCTGGTTGATACAGTCTTTTTCATCTGGTTCTATTTTTAATGTTCACAATCACTGAGCGGGTTCGAAACTGGTCTTCATGTCGTCTGCCAACAGACAAAGCGTAAAGGTGTAGCGACCGCTGACAGAAGGCACCCACTTGATGTCGCCGCCATCATCCTGGAAACGATACATGAAGAGGCGGTGGTCGGTCACTGGGTCGGCATTATCCGTTGGAGCATAGAAGAACTGGTCGCCCCATCCATTACCCAGACCGATTTTCAGTTCACCACCTGCGGTGAATTCACCCGTCCAGGCATAGTAGTAAGGATCACGGGCACCGCCCACCATCTCCAGGCGTCCTTCAGAGGTGTTGGTGTTCCATCCCACAGAACAGCCGTTACCGCAAATCCAGATGAGACCCGGTGTAGGCAGCTGCACGATGTTCAGCACGCGGCAGTCATTGAACTCAGAATTGGTGTCCACGATGATCGTACGACTGCCTGTCACATTGTTTGTGAACTCCTTGTACTCACCTTCCACGACGTAGTCGAGTTTGCCGTCGGCAGCCTCTCCATACAGAGGATAGGCAGCTTCTGAAGTCTGGAAGTGATAGGTACATGGCACCATGTCAAACGTCACCTCGTAGATACCGGTACCCAGTTGGCGCTGCTCAAGACGTTGTGTGGTCTGAGTGCCATTCTGGTCGGTCACTATCATGTAGAGATAAGGCGGGTATTTCTCATATCCCGTCACGGTGAACTCAACGGTAGAAATCTCCGGTCTGACATACTTCTGTTCGTTCTGGACGATGCTCAGTACTTGTGCCGTCACCTTCACAGCTTCGCCGGGAATAGCCCAACGGGCAACCATTGAGTTCAGCTGGTCGTGGGTGAGAACGAGTTGCTGTGTCGTTCCCGTCTCAATATATTCAGACTTCAAGTCTTTCTGTGCAGAAGGATACAGGCACACTTTGTAGGTCACTTCATCTGAAGGAGAGATAGGGCTGTTTGCTTTGTCCCATGTCAGCGTGACGGCAGTTTGGTCAGCAATGCCCTTGTTGAGCACAATCTCTTCGACGGACGATTTCACATGCATCTCGTCAGGATAGGTGGGCAATTCGAAATAAGTCGGATCTTCATTGCAGGATGTCATTGCAAACATGGTGCAGAGCAACCCGAAAAGATAATATGTTTTTTTCATACTTTGAACTATTTACTATTAATGATTCCGTTTAGCTTGAAAGAACTCCCCGTTTACTCTGATTCAGCCACCCAGAACGGAGCCTCGCGCAGGTTGGGGTTCTTCTCATACTCATCAATATAGATAGGCATCCAATAATATTGGCGTTTCCACACACGAGTCTGGTACACGGTACGCTTGAAGAACTCGCTCTGGTTGCGTCCCTGGAAGTTCATACCATAGTCGTCGCCACACATCTCCGGCAGATTCTCTGCATCAATCCAACGGCGGATGTCATACCAGCGGTTGTTTTCGCAGCACAATTCCACACGGCGCTCAGCACGGATGACTCGACGCACATCTTCCTGCGTGTTCTGAATCTGGATATAGTCCTCATCAGAAAGTTCAACAGGATTGAAGGTATACTTGCGCACACCGGCACGTTCGCGGATGCGGTTCACGTATTCAATAGCACTCTGACGAGCCGATGCGTCGTTGTTAGCCTCGTTCACAGCCTCGGCATAGTCGAGATAAGTGAATGCCAGACGATAGGTAAAGCCCTGACGGTCGGTGATGGCACCTGTGAGGTAGTTGTCAAGTACGTTCAGTCCTTTTCTCACCAGATAGCCGTTCTGCGGTGCATCGTGCGGGGAAGAAGTCTGCACGTTGTCGCGACCGTTCATGAAGAAGTTGTACTTACGTTTGCCCACTGCCAGCCATGAGCCATGGAAAGACACGGCATTATAGAAGCGTGGTTCGCGATTGCAATACATGTTATAGGTGCCGCGTGCTGTCACTTCACCAGGATTGCCAGTTCCGTATTCCCATGTAGTGACATCAGAACGGTTATCAACGGTAGTGGAGAAGCCCTCCTCTTCATAACCCGAATTGGGGTCGTTGATGGGCAGACCGTTACGAGTGAAGAAGGCATCAACAAGACCTTGATAGACTCCCAGACCATTACCGCCTCCATACTCGCGGACAGAAGCCGTGCGGAGGAATGTGTCACGATAGCTGTTGCCCTTGGTGACGGGGAAGGTAATCTCGTGGTTTCCCTCGCTCCAGCGCTTGATGTGTACGTTGTAGGTTGAGAGGAAGGGGTCAGGTTTTCCGTTGGGTCCCATCTCGACGTAGAGGGCATATCCTGCCTTTTCTGCCTCGTCAATGCAAAGTTTGCAGGCTTGAGCTGCCTTCACCCATTTGTTATGATCGTAGGTGGTGTTGAAGATCTGCTCGTTCTTGTCGTTCACATACTCTGTATACCACTTGTTGCCATTCACCAGCGGACTGGCAGCAAAGAGCAGCATGCGGGCTCTCACGGTGAGTGCCATGATGCGATTGATACGGCCATATTTAGAAGGATCGTCATAGACAGGAGGCAGAGCCATTGCAGCCTCGTACATCTGTTTGTCACAATAGTCAACCACATCGTCAAACTTGGATTGTCCTACCATGAGCTCAGAGAGTTCAAAGTCTGTAGGTGCGATATAGTCGGGCTTGAAAGGTATGCCGCCATAGTTCTCTGCCATCTGCCACCAGGCGTATGCACAAAGGAACTTCACCTCGTTTTTCATGTTGTCGATTTCCGATTGTGGCAGGTCGTGGTCGGGCATAGCCTTCACCATGTTGTTGAAGATATAGCCATGACGGATGTATCGGGGCATCATGTGCCACAGGTTACCACCCCATGTGGAGTTGATGGTCCATTGTCCCAAGATCTTTGGGATGACTCCGCCCCAGTCCCATTGCTGCCAGCGAGCAGAAGGTGTGATGTCATCGGCGAAGACCTCGTAGCCGTCAGCCGTGAGAGCCCACTTGTCGGGCGTATGGATGATGTTGTAAACATACCCCAGCCACGAATACACTTTGTCCCGGTTATCGAAGACCATTTCTGTGGTCAGCTCAGTGTCAGGTTCTTTGTCGAGATAATCGGAGCAAGATACCAATGTCCCACTGAATACGCAGATAGCGCAGATTAATTTGATATATATCGTTTTCATTTGATCAACTTTTGTATTATGCATTAGAAATTAATGTCTAAACCAAACATGATTGAGCGGTTCATTGGGTATTTCAAACCGTCGTTGGTACCAAGCTCAGGATCCCACATCTTGAAAGAAGAGAGGCAGAAGAGGTTGTTTCCGCTGACAAACACGCGGCAGCTCTTCACATAGAAGTTCTCCAGCCATGCCTTTGGGAACGTGTAACCCACCTCGATGGTCTTGCAACGCAAGAAGCTCATGTCTTTCTTCCACCATGTAGAGGCACGATAGTTGTTGACATTCGGTCCATACGACAAGCGTGGCCAGAACGCATGCGGGTCTTGGTTGTTTTCAGTCCAGCGGTCGTTGATGTTGGTAGCGTAGGCATTACCTTCAGTCGTTGTTCCGCCACCGGGGAGGAAATAGGGCTGACGACCTATGACACGATACATGTCGCCTGAACCCTGGAAGAAGAAGTTGAAGTCGATGTTCTTGTAGCTGACAACGCCTCCGAATCCATAGACGATACGCGGGTCTTCCGTTCCGCCAATGTAGCCTTCGTCTTCCTCGGTAATTACACCGTCGCCGTTCACGTCGACATATTTGACATCACCCGGGCGCAGCGTCACGGCGCCTACGCCACCCTGCTCAGGAATGCCGGCCTTCAGCGTGCCGTCGGCATTGAAGTCGTCGGGCATGAACAGACGCTCGGCGGTAAGGCCCCAGAGCTCGTTCATTGAGCGGCCTGTGGCAGAGCGGTGAGTACCTTTCAGCACTTCTGGCTCGTCTTTCTCGTCCACTCTGTTCTTAGCATAGGTGAAGTTCCCGTAGGCAGAAGTGAACCAGTTCTTGTTCCATTGCTTGTGGAAATTCAACGTCATCTCAATACCGTGGTTGGTCACCTTACCGAAGTTAGCCCAAGGAGCCTGTACGAAACCGCTCTGTGTGGGCACGATAGAACGCTGCATGAAGATGTTCTTACGGTTTTCCCTGAAGAGGTCGATATTGAAGTCAAGCATATTCCAGAGTCCGAGTTCAACACCGATGTTTTTCTTTGTCACGGTCTCCCATGTCAGGTTGTCCACACCGATGTCACCTTCTGTGATACCGCTATAACTGCGTTGTCCTGTGGTACCCCATGTATAGCCTTCCTGACCGGTATAGAGCGTACCCAGATAAGCGAAGCGGCGACCGCCGATGTTGTCGTCACCGGCCTGACCGATACTGGCACGGAACTTAATCTTGTGGAAGATATTCTTCATCGACTCCATCCAAGGTTCCTCACTCAAGAGCCAGCCGATGGCGAATGAGGGGAAGAAGCCGAAACGCTTTCCTTTGGCGAAGTTCTCTGAACCGTTGTAACCGAAGTTGAACTCAGCCACATAGCGGTTGTCATAAGTACCTGACAGACGACCTGCAATACCTTGTTTGCGATAGTCTTGTATGCTACCGTCATCGTATGCCTGCTGGTTGTAGAGAAGAAGAGCGTCAACATCGACCTTGCCGAAACGGCGGTTGAACATCAGGTCGGTCTCGAAGTAGACATTGGTATTACCATATTCAGTGCCTTGTTCGGAGCCCATTGACTCGTCACCTGTCTCAAACTGGCTGTATATCAGGTTGCCTTCCTCATCACGTCCTGTTGCCGGGAATACGGTACCTGGATTGGCGGTACGGCTACGACGGCTACGGTTCCAGCGGTCGAAGCTGAAGAGAGCCTTTGCCTTCAATCCCTTGACAATCATCTTCAGGTCTTGCTCCACGCTGAAGAGCGTTTGTATCTTTGAGGAAGTGGTGAAGTCGTAACCTTGTTGTGTCACCGTCTGCCAGGGGTTGGCGCGGTTCGAGATCTTCGGAATGGCTCCGTCGCTGTAGCGTGCGGGATGCACGAACGGCAATGTACGGAAAGCCTGACCAAAGGCATCATCGGTATTACAACGCTGTTTCTTGAATCGGTTCAGGTAACCGCCGATGTTCACGCGCAGCAGCGTGGTCTTCGTCACGTCCATATCAATGTTCGTGCGCAGGTTGAACTGCTGGTTGTTCGTAGCGTTGTCAACGATGAGGCTCTTGTCTTGCTCCAGGATGCCGCCCTCTTTGAAGTAGCTGGCAACGATGGAGTAACGCAGGAAGTCGCTACCTCCGCTGATGTCTACATTGCCACGTGTGGTGTAGCTGTAGTCTTTCGTGATCTCATCCACCCAGTTCACGTTGGGGTAGAGGTCGGGGTCGTATCCCATGCGTGTGCGGTCAATCTGCAACTGGGTAAAAGGCAGGGCCGTTCCGTCCTGTTGTGCCAGTTCGTTGAGCAATGTCATGTAGTCTGGTGCATCGAGGAACTTGGGCAGCTTTGTCGGTTCGTTAATGGAGTGCTCCACATGGAAGCGCACCTGAGGTGCTCCAATCTTTCCACGCTTCGTAGTGATGACGATCACACCGTTAGCACCGCGCACACCGTACATGGCTGATGCAGATGCATCTTTCAGCACAGAGAAAGACTCTATTTCCGACACATCGACATTGTTCAGGTCGCGTGCCACACCATCAATCAAGATCAATGGATTGTTGCTGCCAGAGAAGGTGGAGATACCACGAATCCAGAAGTTGGAGTCGTCATAGCCCGGTTCACCTGAACGCTGGATACCAATCACACCACTTAACTTACCGGCTAAGTTGTTAGATAACGTACGTGTAGTACCAAACTGCAGTTCTCCGGGTTGAATGGTCTCAATAGAACCGATGATAGAAGCCTTCTTCTGGCTGCTATAACCGGTGACCACGACCTCTTCAAACTCACTTGTCTCCTCATCGAGCACAACATTCAGCAACTTGGCTCCGTTCACATTCACCTGTTTCTTTTGGAAACCGATGTAGTTGAACTCAAGGACGGCTTTGTTGCCTGCCGGAACATCAATGTGGAACATACCGTCGATGTCGGTGAGGGCATGTACATCAGTTCCTACCAGGGTAATCGTGACACCTATCAACGGCTGCTTTTCACCGTCGGTCACCATACCCGTTACTTGCGTGGGTTTCGCATTCTGCTCTATTGCGGCGGAAGCCTTGGGCAGTAATGGCCCGGCCGTCAGCATGGTCATGGTGCAGAGCATCATGGCACTCGTAGGCATCCATCGGAAACAGAGTTTCAATAATTGGTTTTTCTTCATTTCGTTTATGGTTTTAGCTATTTTCGATTTTCTGTTGGCAAAATTAGCCAAAAGCATATCATGCGCGTAATAAAATATGGTTTGTATAATAAGTTTATAGTCATACAAAAAGTCTTCCAGTTGATTATCAAGTAGTTATACAACCGTCGACATCCTTATATGTATTAAAGAAATATTGAGGAATTTTTGTCATTGACCATTGATGATTGACCATTGACCATTGGTGATTGGCCATTGATGATTGGCCATTGACCATTGATGATTGACCATTGACCATTAATCGCAACAGCCAATCTCATGCTTATGGGTTTTTATCTTTGGCAATTATATTGCAAAATAGAATGTTAAAGGAAATATATGAGGCAATAAAGAAAGTTAGAAGCAAGAGGTTGTTACGATTAATGTTCAATGGTCAATGATCAATGTTCAATGACTAAAAGCCAATCTCTTGCTTCTAACTATTTTACTTTCTTAAAAAGCATATCACTCCCCTCTCCCCCTCGGAGAGGGGTTCGGGGGTGAGGCTTTTTTTTATTTCAAAAACTCTACGGTTCGTTGGGGTGAATACAGTTCCCACAATGATGCTATCACCCAACCTGGTGCAAAGATGTCATTATAGAATCCCTTGCCATTGCGTCCGTAATCCCAATGAGTATGTTGAACGACTTCAGGGTTATAGCCGGGGACACCGATGCCGCACAGACGCTGCTCGGTGGGCAACAGCTGGCAGAGAGATGAATTGATGACATCGTGCATCAATAGGAAACGGTGCTCACCCGTCTGAGCGGCAAGCCACTTGGCAATATGCGCCAACTCGAACACGAATACGTCGATATGATTATTCTCTACCGACACATTACTCCAGCCACGGCTCTTGAACCCTAAGTCGCCTAACATCTGTCCTTGTGCAAACGGCACATCCCAAAGATAATACCACGACAAGGCGAAATAGGCTGCCTGCTGGCACAATTGGATGTAATGCTGTCTTTGCTTTCCCTTACTTACCATTGCCAGGTAATAAGTGGCTGTCACGGCACTGATTGCCGCTTCCTTATCCTCACAATTAGCATCGAGCGTGGAAGAGAAATAGTCGCTCTTCGAGATAATGTTCTTTTCCAGGTAATCAACGGTTTGTTGGGCCGCTTTCAGGTAACGCTTGTCTCCGAAGTATTTGTATGCCATGACCAATGTCGATGTCGCACTGGGAGTAGATCCGCCCGTAGCATCCACGTCACTATGATCATCCCGATATTTGCGCGGGAAATGCCCGTCGGCTTTCAGCAATTCCAACATACTGTTCATCAACGTGCGCATCTTCATTTCCCATTCCTTGTGTTGACGACCTTGCCGTTTCTCATAAGCAAGGTAGTGAAGCACGGCATACACCGCTTCCGACTGCTCACGGATGCTATGTACGATGTCGGCATCAGCAGGGATGCCATTCGCTATGTGCATCTCTTCCTTGAAATAGCCCTTGGCGGTAAAGCCGTGTTGAAGCCAGCTGTCGTAAATTGCCTGTCCCATCTCCACCAGCCTCTGGTCACCCGTCTGCTCACCGTATTCCAGTGCATTGAAGGCATTCAGCAGTACTCTTCCGCAAAAACCGAGTTGCACGTGGTCGGAAGGAAGGCAGTCGTCACAACGGATGCTCAGGCCCGAATGGTATTTCAGCGCATATTTGTCGACATACGACTTGCGGAAATAATTCGCCAACTGCTCTTTCACTTTTGCCGGTGAATAGAGAGGTTTCAGCGGAATGGGCTGAAGGCGGTCGACGGCATATTGCCATGTCTCTGCCACAAACTGACCATAGTCGGTTGCCTTGCCTTCACGTAAGAGCCACACCAGCGTGATGCTTTCGCCTTTGTCCAGACGGGCAAAGGTTGTGATGGGGTTCACCAGTGTCAACTTACGGATATAGCGTCTGGGTGTCTCTACGTAGGGATAGCCAAAAGTAAGCGATGCACGGTCGGCCTCGTTGTCAAAGCCTAAATAACCCAATGAAGTACGTCCACCCAAAATCACTTCTCCTTCTTGATGGGTTGTCAATGCCTCTGCTGGCTGGTTCAATTGTCGCATCACGGTCAATGTCCGTCCCGACTTCGCATCGAAGACACCTGTCAGAGGGGAAGACAAACGGTCTTCACGGAAGTTCCAGCTCTTGGATGTATGGAACGAGGGGGCTGAATCGGGCGAACGGAGATTCTTATGATACCAGAATCCTGGCAGATAGAAGTCGCAGTCGTCTGTGGCGAATACGGTCTTAGCACGTATGCCAAGGTTGAAATATACTCTCTCTTCGGCTTTCAGTTGAACGGTCAACTTGCATACATCTCCCTCTTGGGTTGCCACTTGCGTGATTACCAGGGGCAGACGTTTGGTTGCCTTCAACTGCCCTCCGTCTTGAGTCAGCTGAAAGGTGACGGCAGGATTGCCGGGTTGTTTCAGACGAAGCGTATATTCAGCATCCAACGCACTCACCTCCGTTGTAATGCCAAGGAGGAGCGTGCAAATGATTAGTTTAATAATTCTTTTTATCATGATGAAGTGATATTTGTTTGTTTCCTAAAATTTAGTACGTTTCACACCTTCTTTCGTGATTCTGACGGGACGGATCAATCCCGACTCATCAAACTCAAGTCTGTCAATGCACGTCACTCGTGAGTTGGCTTCCTTTTCTCCCAGAGGACGGCGGTGATAGACAATATACCAGTTGCCCTTGCGGTCTTTGATGACAGAATGATGACCGGCACCTGTTGCAACATTGGGGTCTTGCTCCAATATCTTCCCTATCCGATGAAACGGACCTAATGGAGAGTCGCTGATGGCATAGCTCACACTATAGTCAGGTTGTCCCCATCCTCCTTCACTCCACATGAAGTAATACTTTCCGTTGTGCTTTAGCATGAAGGGACCTTCCACATAGTGTTCGGGTGTTACCTCTTTGTAAGTATCGCCATCTTTAAACGGTACGATGCTCAGCAAGTCGTCCGACAGACGCACCACATTGCAATGTCCCCAGCCACCATAATACATATAATATTGTCCGTCGTCATCGCGGAAGACGTATTGGTCGATAGGCTGCGCTCCATTGATAATATTTGAGATAAGCGGTTTTCCCAAGGCATCATGATAGGGACCCTGCGGCTTCTTGCTGACCGCCACGCCGATACCACCCACTTCGCCCTCGTGTACATCGTTGGCAGAGAAGAACAGATAGTATTGCTTGTCTTTCTTCACGACGGCTGGAGCCCACATGGCGCGTCGTGCCCAACTCACTCGCTCGTTGGTCAACACCCGAGGATGCTTCTTCCATTTCACTAAGTCCTTCGACGAGAAGGCATCGAAGTACAGTTGTTCGTCGTATGGCGCTGAATAGGTGGGGAACACCCAGCAACGCCCGTCCATCACCACTGCTTCGGGGTCGGCATACCACCCAGGAAAGATGGGGTTACCGCTCTGGTTCTTCTGGGCGCAAACAACGACGGTCACGCCAAACAGCATAGTTAAGAATAGGAGATAATGTCTTTTCATTTCATCACTAAGTATTTCTTTTGTCTGTGAATATAGATTCCGCTCGTCAGAGGCTGCTTCATGTTCAAGCCATTCAGCAGATACCACGAGTCGTCATTGTCGGTCCGTTCAAAAGGGATGTAGCCCGCCGATGAAGATTCTGCGTGAGATTCAATCATCAGCTTATCGATATAAGGTGCCCAGTTGGTGTCATTGCCCAGGACAATGGTGTTGGTGCCAGCCTTCAGCGTCACGGTCATCGTCTTCGTCTGTGCGGTTGAGGCCTGCCATCCTCCAGTAGACAGATAGGTGTCCGTCATCTTGCTTCCACTATTCACCCTGACATACATCTGCCGGTTCTGGTTTGTGAAATAGACGATGCTCAAGTCGTATTTCCCGGCATTCGGGGCATCATACTTGAGTGTCAGCGTATTGTTGCTGCCGTTTCCTATATAGTTAACATATTGTCTGCCCGATGCGTCTTCGTCTTTGGCTATGGCAGCTTGTCCGGCGGTGGTGCCATATTCAGCCTCCAGGACATCAGGGACATCCCCTAAATACATCAGCTCAATCTTCTCTATCTGCGGCAGGGCAGGGTCGCTGCTGAAGCTCAAGTTGTTGTCGCCTTCAAACAAAGTGGCAAACAAGGGTATCTGGTTGGTGTGGCCGGCGGATGACGGATAAACGGTCAGGGCAGCATCGGCCTGGTTGACCGTCAGATAGACGTTGCGCTTCTCTTCCTGACGGTAGAAGACGATGATTTTGTAGTGTCCGCTCTTCGTTGCATGGTAAGAGAAAGTCATTTTCCTGTTTCCTTCTTTCGTCGCACTTGAGGCAGGCAGCGTCTCTTTCCATTGCTGTCCTTCAGCCCATTGTGTCTCCAATGGCACGCCGTATGCAGCCGTCAATGCCGTGGAAGCACCGAAGGCAGAACTCGAAGCACTGTAGTCGACATTTCCATACGTCATGTCCTCCTTGGCTTTTGTCAGCCAGGCGGAATGTCCGAAGGATAGTGAGTTCATGTTATTGTAGGCATGGAACGCATTCTTGACAATCCAGTCCTGCGTGTTGGCATCCGAGAACTCCCGTGCATAGAGTCCGGCATAGCGCATCAGGATTCCCTTGAAGCCTTGGAAATCGCCATCGGCATTCTGGCAGACATGCACCACTCCAAATTCATTGCACAGGTTTTTCTTGGCATAGCTGACGATGCGGTCGGCATCTTGTTTGTATTGTGCATCTCCATAGTGGCGATACAAAAGCACCGCTGCTCCCAGCATGGTACCTTGATTGTAGGTGGAAGCCCATTTGTTGCAATTTGTCACGCTGACATTGTCGGGGTCGAACACCACGCTGTCATAGACCTGCCCCGTTGTTTCCACGTAGAGATACTTGCGCTGGTTGTCATAAAGCTCTTTGGCTTTCTCATAGTAGCTCTCATCACCCGTACCGGCGGCGATATAGCATGCCGCCACTTCAGCCGGTCCGTTGATGCATGAGTTGGCACCGTTGCGGTTGCCCGTGTGCTCAGCCCATCTCAGCAGCCCCACATAGCCTAAGTAGGCTCGTTGCCAGATCAGGTCGAAGTTGCGCTTGGCATCATTCAGATAACTCAGCTTTCCCGTCAGGTGATAGGCACGGGCGGCTGCAATGATGAGCCACATCACATCGTCGTTGAAGTCATAGCCAAACCAGTCGTAGCCTCCCACGACGGTTCCGCCATTCCAAGTCGTTCCCACATGATAGCGCATATAGTTGTAGCATGCCTCAAACACATTCAGGAAAGTGCGGTCGCCCGTGGCTTCATAGCAGTCGAGAACGGCTTCGAGCGTCTCTGCCTCTCCCCAGCTGCCATTGACGAAGGTGCGATAGCCGCTGCCTTTGTCTTGCATATACTGATGGAGGAAGCCGTCTGTCATCCTCTGACGTGCCCTCGTGTCAAATGTCCGCTGAGGCTCCACCTCCACGAAATACCATGTCTGTGCATTGTTCCCCACCTGTGGCTGACGTCCGTCCACCGTGCTGATGACGCGCAGGTACTTCCCCTGTCTAAGCAGATAGGCATTGGTGCTCTCATCCACCGCCTCCAGTGTCCATGCACTGGGCTGACTTCTCTGCGACACGGCAATGTTGCCGGCATCCATGTATTTGCCGGTATAGACATTTCTCAAGGCAATGTCTCCACCGCCGGCATCCACCACCTCCCATTGCTGGGCAGGCACGTTTGTTTCAGTCCACACCACGACAGGGGCTTTCTCTGCCAGTGATGCATTTTCGACAAAAAGCGATTTGGTGTCATTGCCATCGGGTACGATGCGATAGGTCTTTCCTATCTCTACTGCTGCATCTGCCATCTGGCAAAGCAACAGAAAACTCAGACCGAGAAGCAACTTCTTTCTTTCCATTCAGCTAAAATATTTAGTTTATACAACCACAAAATTAATAAATTCCCGTTTTCTTCGTAGATAAAACTTTAAATGTATCATTTATATTTTCAAGTCAAAAACACAACGACTTAATAACCAACCATTTACAAAATGAAATTTTTATATTTGTATAAAGAAAATATTCCCCTGATACTTGCCTTTTGGTGCTTTCTTTCCCATTTTTGTGCAAAAGAGGTTTTACTTTGGAAAGAAACAACGGGTTATCATTTCACAAATGGAAAAAAACAAGTAAATTTGCACAGATTCATTTACTAAGATATGAAAAGACAAACGAAAGTCGCACTATGCCTGTTGGCACTCCTGTTGCTGCCTTGTAGCACGGAGATGGTTTTTGCCCAGCAGAGCGACAACTACCGCAACCGGCTGCGCAATGCCCACGTGAAAGTGGAAGAGACCAACCTGCCCATCGTGTTCATCAACGTGGGGGGGAAGACGATACTACGCAATGACTACATTGCCGCCAAGATGAAAATCATCCACAATGGCAACGGGCAGAAAAACCATGCCGACACCGTTGCCTATCCCGGACAGCATATCGACTATGAGGGATGGATAGCGCTGAAATACCGCGGCAACTCTTCCTTCGACCAGTCTGACAAGAAGCCCTATAGCTTCCGCACGCTGGAAAGCAATGTGCTGCCCGATTATGGCGGACAGAAGAAGAAGGTGAAGATACTCGGTATGCCCAAAGACAACAAATGGGCGCTGATTGCTCCCTGGTGCGACGAGACAATGTTTCGTGACGTGTTGTCGTTCGAGCTGGCTCGCCCTTGGTTCGACTGGGTTCCTCGTGCCCAGATGTGCGAGGTCTTCCTCGACGGCACCTACTATGGCGTATTTGCCTTGTCGGAAATGGTGTCTAAAGGAAAGAACCGCCTTAACCTGAGCGAACCGGGGGAAGTGGAGGGCGACCTCACGGGCGACTATCATGTGAGCATCGATCATGGCTACGACCCTCATTTCACATCACGTTACCGCCCTTGGCAGTCGCTCGATGGAAGCAGGATCGCATACGACCGTCAGGTTATCTATGAATATGCCGACCCCGACGACGATGAGTTTGCCGACTTGCCTTCAGGAACTCGCACGGCTCTCCATAATGAGGTGAACAAGATGGAGGAATCATTCATGGCAGACGACTGGAACAACCCCGACGGCGGCTATCGTCAGAAGATTGACGTGCAGTCGTTCATCGACTATATGCTTGCCACTGAGGTGTCCATGAACATCGACGGCTACCGTCTGAGCACTCATCTATACAAGCACGGTGAGAAGCGAAGCGAAGCCGAAGGACTTGACCCGCGATGGAAGACCACCCTGTGGGACTTCAACTTGGCATGGGGCAACGGAAACTATTACGGTGGACAGGATACCGACCGCTGGCAGTATGAGCTGAACCTCCATTACCAGTGGGACGATTTCTATGTGCCGTTCTACTGGTACCGGATGCTTCAAGACGAAAACTATGTCGATGAACTGAAGCATCGGTGGCAGCAATATAGGCAGGGCAACCATTCCAACGGGCGCCTCATGCAGACCGTGGACTCCCTGGCGACGCTTCTGAAGAGTGGGGGAGCTGCCGAGCGTAACGAGATGGCTTGGGGCATCTTCAAGCGTGACTATATATGGCCTCTCTATTACTATGCCAGCAGCTACGACGATGCGGTGAACTACATGAAAGGATGGATTGGCAAACGACTCCAGTTCCTCGACCGCCATCTGCTTCCTCCGCGAGAAGTGGAGACCGAACCTATCGACATCGCATCGGGATGGAATACCGACATCGTGGCAGAGTCGCTTCCTGCCAACAATTACACCACGGCAGCAGTGGACGGTTCCCAACGTACATTCTATGCTGAAGTGTTGAGAGGAAGCGGCGGACTGCCGACCAACCGACTCATCACATCGGGCAACGAGAACGCTACCTATCGGCTGTCACCCTACGATGGATTGAATGCCCTGACCCTGCGCCAGATTAATCAGTCGGGAACAATCGAGTTCGACTTCCCTGTGGAGACCACCGAGCTCTTCATCCTCGCTACGAGCGGTAATGGAGATGCTAACGTGAGGGTGCAGTTGCACTATGCCGACGGCACCACCGCAGACATGGGCAACTACACCATACGCGACTGGTCGGTAAGGACGGATGCCCTGCAAGGCAACGAAGCCGTTACTGCCCTTGGCAATGTGAGTCGCATCAACAATGCTTACGCCTCAGACAACCATTATTGCCTGTTCGACTTCTCTATCCCCGTTGACGACAAGCCTCTGCAATCGGTCTCTTTCACGTCCACCAATTATGCTTATGCCTCTGTGATGGCGGTGTCGGCTCTGAAGCCTTCGTCGACCGATGTGCAGGAGATAGCCGTCCACTCGTCTGCTCTCTCTCAGCCTGCCGCCATCTACAATATGGGCGGTATGCGTATCAATGAGATGAAACGCGGCATCAACATCGTTCGTATGTCGGATGGAACCGTCAGGAAGATAATCAAAAAATAAAGGTATCCTCATTAAGGTTGTTCTGCTTGTTTTCTTTGTCAATAATATTGACAAAAACTTGTCAGGGAAAAGTGATGAAAGAGAAGTTAAATTATGTAAAAGACGATTCTTCATTCATCATTCTTCATTCTTCATTTTGTGAAAGCATAGCTTTCGCACCGCGAAACCTTAGCTTTGACCGCGCCAAAGGTCATGTTTCATCGCCTCAAACATAACCTTTCACACGACGAAACATAACCTTTGGCGCAGCGAAACCTTACCTTTCGCAAATTCAGATTTTGTAAACTGCCCGTTTACAGTTTAAAATCTGCGTAACCATTTGTCAGTCAATACGTTACGAAAAACCTCAAAAAATGGCGTTTTTTCGACCGAGTGACCCTTTCGTTCGCGCAGATGCCCTTAATTTGGGGTCAAAATTCGAATTTTTTAGGACATTTCTTTTTCCCTTAGAGTTCTTATAGACCTAAGGGAAAGAAATCAGGAAGATGTTGACAAGTTTAAATTGTCAGAGGTGTGTCAACGCGTCAACCTCTTGTGTGTCCACACCATGTATCAATAAGAGTAGAAATGCGTGTGCGGTAAAAAAACTTTGTATTTGTTTGGATGTTAAGATAATTGTTGTATCTTTGCAAAAAGTAATAACGGTTACAGTAATACCAAATACTATTTCAAGGTATGAGATTCTACGATAGAGAAAAAGAGCTACACGTGCTTGGTGAAGTGCTTCACAGAAGCAAGTCCGAAGCAAAGATGACCATACTGATGGGACGCAGGCGCATCGGTAAGACTGAGCTCTCGCTGAGATGCGGCGATGAGACGGTGTTGTATTTCTTCGTGGGCAAGAAAGCGGAGACGTTGTTGTGCCAGGACTATGTACGCGAGATACGAGAGAAACTGAATGTTCCGATACTTGGTACTCCAAACACTTTCTCCGAGGTGTTCAGATTCGTGCTTCAGCTGTCAGAAAACCACCCGTTCACATTGGTTATCGATGAGTTTCAGAATTTTCTGAAAATAAATCCTGCAATATTCAGCGATATCCAGCGCGACTGGGACTTACATAAGCGGAGCAGTCATCTGAACCTGATTATCAGCGGTTCAGTGTTCACGCTGATGACCAAGATATTTGAAGACAAGGAAGAACCTCTGTTCGGGCGTGCCGATGAGAAGATGGTGCTTGAACCGTTTACCACGGACGTTCTTAAGCAAATACTGAAAGACTTTAACCCCGAATATACACCAGAAGATTTGCTGGCGTTGTATAGCATTACGGGTGGTGTACCTTGGTATGTCACGCTGTTGCTTGATAAGGGCAAGACCAACAGGGATGCGATGCTCGCTGCATTGACTGAGGAGAACTCACCATTTATCAACGAGGGAAAGAACATTCTGATTGAGGAGTTCGGCATCGACTACGTGACCTACTTCTCTATCCTGACCTGCATTGCCAGCGGCATGAAGACCCGTTCAGAGATTGAGAACGAACTTGGAAACAACAACATTGGCTCTTATCTTATGACTGTTTCCTTATATTCTGGTTCCGTTTCTTCTACAAGTATCAGGCTTTTGTGGAGAATAAGGCCCTGAAGTCGCTCGGCGAAATCATAGAGAGAGACTACAGTAGTGTCTCTGGATTGATGATGGAACGCTATTTCATGAAGAAGTTTCAGGAGGAAGGGCGCTACATCATCGGGAAATGGTGGGATAGAAAAGGGGAGAACGAAATCGACCTAATCGTTGTTGACCCTATTGGAAATGAAGCCTGGATCTATGAACTGAAGAAGCAAGGCTATCGATACAAGGAGAATGAATTTCGTGAGAAGGTAGACAAGGTGCTCGAGCAGACTCCCGAACTCCGTAATATGACCATCCATATTGGCTCGTTGTCACTCGAAGATATGTAGTTTTACGTGACTTTCTTTATTGAAAATAGTCTGAGTAGACACAATTCAAAGATATCAAAACATGCATTTTAATTGATATATCCGTAAATTTGCTACGAAATACTGAAATAAATTATGCAATATAAGAATTTTATTCTATCATTGTAGTGATTGCATATTCTGTACAATGACATCCTACAAATAGTTTGAAAAAATATCTCTGAATGTCACGATATTATATGGGATGAAACTTAAAAAAACGTGAAAAAGACAACCAAAATTTGTTCAGATGAAAAAGAAAAAAGGAGTTAGATTTCTCTAACTCCTTTTTCTTTTAATGCGCTTCAGGATGGGCTTGAACCAACGACCCCCTGATTAACAGTCAGGTGCTCTAACCAACTGAGCTACTGAAGCAGTGCATTCGTTTTCTTGATTGCGGGTGCAAAGATAGAGTGTTTTTTTGAAACAGCCAAATTTTTTTCTCGTTTTTTTTGTTTTTCCATATAAAAACGATAAAAAACTCTGTATTTATTATTGAATACGCACATAATATCGTACTTTTGTACCGCAATAATCGGAAGAAGAAATATGAAGAAACTGGTAATTATGTTTTTGGCACTGCTGAGTCTTACTCCTTCTATGGGACAGGAGGATAAAGACCATAACTTTGATGTTGCCAAGAACCTGGATGTGCTTAACGTCATTTATAAGTATCTTGATTTGATGTATGTTGACACCCTTGATGCTAACGAGGTCATTGGCAACGGCATCAATGCAATGCTGCGGAGTCTTGATCCGTATACCGCTTATTATCCAGAGGAGAAGATCAAAGACCTGAAGTTTTTCGTCAAGGGGACTTATGCCGGTATTGGTGCCATCATCCGCTATAATTCCCAGTTGAAGCGGGTCATCATAGAAGAGCCGTATGAAGGTATGCCTGCTGCCGAGAGTGGTCTGAAGCGGGGTGACATTATCCTTGCCATTGACGATGAAGACATGACAGATGCTTCTCAGGATGTCGTGCGTGAACACCTACGTGGTGAAGCAGGAACCAGTTTCATGATAAAAATACTCCGTCCCAGTACAAAGAAGACCATGAAGGTCAAGATTACGAGAAAGACAATTCAGACACCATCCGTTCCCTATTATGGACTTCAGAAGAACGGGGTGGGGTATATCAACCTCAACTCCTTCACCGAAGGCTGTTCTAAAGAGTTTCGCCGTGCATTCCTTGACATGAAGCATAAGGGAATGAAGTCCCTGGTGTTTGACCTGCGCGACAACGGCGGCGGTTCTGAGATGGAGGCCGTGAACATTGTGAACATGTTTGTTCCGAAGGGTAAGCTCATTGTCAGCAATCAGGGAAAGATGAAGCGTGTCAACCGTGACTATAAGACAACCGTTGAGCCTGTTGACACGGTGATGCCGATTGTTGTGCTCGTGAATGGAAATAGTGCCAGTGCCAGCGAGATTACCAGCGGAGCATTACAGGATCTCGACCGTGCCGTGATTGTCGGAACGCGTACCTATGGAAAGGGACTTGTTCAGATGACGCTTGACATGCCTTACAATGGTACACTGAAACTCACCACGAGTAAGTATTATATTCCCAGTGGGCGTTGCATCCAAGCCATCAACTACAAGCATGTCAATGGTGGTTATATGGAGCATGTTCCCGACTCACTGACCAAAGTCTTCTATACAGCCAATGGCAGAGAGGTGCGCGACGGCGGTGGTATCATGCCCGATATCGAGGTGAAACCCGACTCAATGACCAATCTTGTGTATAGCATTGTTGCCCTTCGCGATTCCAATGAAGTGCTGCTCAATTATGAATTGGATTATATCGCCAGCCATTCCTCTATTGCCCCTGCGGAAGACTTTGAGATTACAGATGCTGACTATGACGAGTTCAAGGCGCGTATGCTGAAGAGTGGTTTCAAGTATGATCAGGCGACAGAGAAGTACCTTGAGAACTTGGAGAAGCTTGCCAAACTTGAAGGTTATTATGATGAGACTCAGGAGGAGTTTGCTAATCTGCGGAAAAAGCTCCAGCACAATCTTGAAAAAGACCTTGAGTTCAATCGGCAGACCTTGAAGAAGTATATTTCCAATGACATCATTCCTGCCTATTATTTCCAGAAGGGTGCCATCATCAATGCCCTGCGGGGTGACAAGCAGATGGATGAGGCATTACGCATACTGAATGCCCCAGATGAATACAGGAGTATTCTGGAGAAGCCGAAGAAGTAAGGTAGGATAGTTTTTTACTGACCGCCAAGGCGTTCAAAGTAAGTGATGATTTCCTCCCAAGTCTTGAATTCATCACTGCCGAAGGCAATTTGTGCACCCATGAATCCTTTGTCGGGATGCGGATCGATGAAATAGTCGCCATAGAGGAATCCGCGCTGATTAGTGAACACCACGCGATTGTAGGCAGGTGTGCTGATGAACTCTTCCACCCATGCCTGGGTTTGTGTGAGATAAGCCGGGTCGTTGGTGGGTGCGGCTGCGACGACATAGACACAATAATGCTCTATTAGCAAGTCGAAGGCTTTATTCAGGCATGACACGGGTTTCCCCCATGAGTCCACCATTGCCTCAATCGCTACATAGACAATCGGCCGTTCCCGTTTTTCCTGACGGTCATCAATCCAACGAATGACAGGAACAACGCCGTGCAGGAATGAACTATCGTCCATGCGATGTTCACCGTGAAAATGCAAAGCTTGTGGATAATGTGTACTGAAGAGTCCGAAGGTATTGACAATCTCATCTCTGTCGCCGAATAGTCCGAACACACGTTGCCGTTCGTCTGGCGTTACGTTTGAGAAGTTCTGTTCCGTTATCTCCTGATATTCCTTGACGAGTGCCTTTGTCACAATGAACTCCTGGACACCGTCTTCCCGCGGATTCTGGAAGACTTGCTTTCCCATCATATTGTGTTCGCGCATGGTTTCACCCATCTGAAAAGCCGGATTCACACAGATGCGGTCGAAGCCATAGAGCTGCTCGGTGTACATACCACCCATCGAGGTACCGATTATCAGGTCGGGCTTCTCCTCCTCACATACCTTTTTCAGCAAGTCCATTGCCTCCTGCGGATGAATAGGCAGGTCGTAACTAATGATTTTCGTGTTTGGGAATATGACACGCATCCGTTTAACAGTGCCCGAGCTGGCTGCTGATGCAAAGCCATGCACGTACATAATCTTCTTTCCTTTCATCAAGTCGGGAAAGGTCTTCAGTTGATGATTCATAATCTTCAGTTTTGTAACGTCGAATGATGGGGTAGCTGGCTACCCACATGCAAATGTACAAAAATATCCCGACAGTAATGCTTTCATTTCTCAATTTTTATTTGTATTTTTGTACCATCTTTAACTCATAATCAAATAACAATGACTAATAGAATATGAACGCTTTAAAAAAGATGCTAACTTGTAGCCTATTATTGGTGTTGGTGACATCGATACAGGCACAGACCACAAACAATGGCAATACAGTTGTCTCAGAAGAAGGTGCCTGGTGCTGGTTTGCCGATCCGCGTGCCCTTCATTATGAAAATGCTACGGGGTCAATCAATGCTACTTACATAGGTTATATTGATGTGCATGGGAATGTGAAGGCCACGCAATATGACTGGGTAAGTGGAAGAAAAACCGATGTGTTGGTACGTAGTTATTTCCAGCCTGACGATCACAATAACCCCACATTTCTGGTGTTGCCCGATGAACGGGTGATGATCTTCTACACGCGTCATACCGATGAGCCTTGTATCTGGTATCGTGTATCTACTCGTCCTGGTGATATCACTTCATTGGGTGATGAGAAGCGACTGGCTACTGCCAACAACACTACATACCCGTCGCCTTTTATCCTCAGCGACGACCCGCAGCACATCTATCTGTGCTGGCGCGGCATCAACTGGCATCCGACCATCGCCCGTCTCACGATGCCCGACAAGAACGGTGACTGCCGCTTCGATTTTGGTCCCAAGCAGATTGTACAGAGCACGGGTGCCCGTCCTTATGCCAAGTATCAGTCGAACGGTAAGGACAAGATCTACGTAAGCTATACCACAGGACATCCTGACAACGAGATGCCCGACTGGCTCTACTTCAACGTCATCGACGTCAATAAAGGCAATGGTCCTATCTTGCGTGACCTGAACGGCAAGCAACTCTCTATTATTAATAATGGTGTGTTCAATGTGAACAAGACCGACACTTATGCTGCAAACTATCCCCTCACGGTTGTCGACCGTTCTGCAAATGTCCGTAACTGGGTGTGGCAGATAGCTCTCGATGCAGATGAACATCCCGTTATCGCCTATCCGCATATTGATGATGCCAAGACCTCACACGAGTATTGGTATGCCCGTTGGAATGGTTCTAAGTGGGTAAACACCCGAGTACAGCAGGCAGGACATGCTTTCCATCAGAACTGGAACCAGACAGAACGGTGCTATAGCGGTGGCATGAGTTTAGATCCCGACAATATCAACGATTTATATCTGAGTATTCCTACTAAGGATGGTAAATATAATAAGGATGGTGTTTATGAAATATGGAAGTACACGATTGGTGATGATGGTAAAGTAGCCGGTTCGACGCAAATAACCTATAACTCTCCGAAAAACAATGCGCGCCCCTTTGTCATTCCCGGGTCTAAAAACTCACCGTTGCGTGTGGCATGGATGCAGGGCGACTATTATTACTGGATGGTGCAGAAAAACTATCCGAAAGGTTATCCCACTGGCATCCATAGCAACTATGCTTGGGAAGAGGAACTGACTCCCCAGTTGGAGGATGCACCCCAGAAAGACAAATTCTGCATTTGCAAAGACAATACACTCAGCTTTGTTTTCATTCAAGGTAGCGGCAAAAAGTATAAGGGCACGCTTCTTTCTGATGGCAAGGGTTGCACCTATTCCGTAGGCGACGACTACTATCCTGTATTTACCATTGGCGGTAAGACCTACAAGAGTCAGAACCGTCTGCTCAACTCTGACAACTGGGCAAGCCAAAGCACTGGTACAAGTGGAGACAATCATCCGACAGAACTTCCCATGTGGGTGCTCTCGATGACCTATGATGGCAAGGTGCTGACCACCTATCGCAATGGACTGGTTGACCAAGTGATTGAGATAGAAGGGCTGGACAATATAGTATTCACTGGCAACGGCAACGACTTCGGCCAGACCCTTTATGTGACTCATGAATATTATGCTTGTGCTTCCCCCATAACGGTGCAAAGCCTTGTAAAGAAACTGCAGGCAGACTACCAAAAGGAAGAAGATGAAATAGCCCTTCAACTCATCAATCTGCCAAATGAGACCCGTACCGACCTTGTGCTGCCCAAGACCCTGCTAAATGATAAAGTGAAAGTGACGTGGACTTCTTCTGACGAAAGCGTCATTACTTCTGATGGTGTGCTCATGCCACTGACGGCAGACAAGAGCGTGACCCTCACGGCCACCGTCGGTGAAGTGAGCCGCACGTGGGAGGTGAAGGCTCTGGCACGCGACATCACAAAGAATCTTCGCTATGAACGGACAGAGGTGCTTGATATGACAGACAATATTGCCTCGGGCTTTGCTGCAAACAAGTATGGCCTGGCACCCACCGGTCTGCTCACCGGTCTGCGTTCCTATACCTTCCTTGTAACCATCAACGCCAAGAGTCTCGCGGGACAGCCTCGCATCTATGATTTCGGTTCTGGTTCAGGCAACAGCGTCTTCCTGCGTGCCAACCCGCTTTCTGCTGGTATTAAATACAATGGCGGTACGACGACAATGGTAAACAGTCCTGTTCAGTTGCAGACGAATAAAGAGTATAAACTTGCCGTCATCTATGAAGCAGCTACTAAGACCACACATATCTATATCGATGGAGAAGAGATGGTGGCAGGTACAGCGAATCAGGTAGAGCCGTATGAGCTGGCTCTGCTGGCAGCAGACACACGTAACTATATCGGGCGTACTCAGTGGTGGGACTCTTCGTATGCTGCTGACAACATAGACTTCCGAGGCACCATCGATAAGTTCCTGCTTTATGATGTCGCGCTCACACGTCAGGAAATCTGTGAAATCCAGGACATAGAGTACGGAGAAAAAGAATTGCCTACTGCACTCGTGAATGGCGACTTTGAGGCTCCCTATACCGTCATGCAAGGCAGTGGTGTGTCTGCCGACCGGGCTATCTATGTACCTGATGGCTGGACTATTGATTATGCCAATGCCAACAACAATGATTTGACTGCTCTGAAATCGGGCGACCTGTACTTCAGTAATTTTTTCGCATCACGCCCCATCCCTTCTTCAGATAGCAAGCAGACCTATTGGGTACGTCAGAACTGGGGCAGTAGTACAATTTCTTTGAAACAGGAACTGCGTCTGCCAGTGGGAAAGTACATCCTGACAGCAGATGTATGGAAAAGCGGACTGGGAGGCGATGCTGTCGTAGGTTACCAGACTGAGAATCAGCCAGCCGTCAATGCTCCGTCACTGGAAAACATGGAGGCATGGCAGCAAGCATCCCTTATGCTGGAAAGTGACGGTAAGGCTTCGACAACGGTGATTCTGTCGGCAGTCCATACAAGTAACGGGTCAGAAAAGATTATCGGATTTGACAATGTATGCCTGACGGCACAGCAACCCGACCATATCACTGAGATAGTAAATGGGATTCAAAAGACGACAAAGGTTCTCTATGATTTGCAGGGACGGAAGATTGAACCGTCAAATGCCAGAAAGGGCATTTACATTCAACAGGGCAGAAAACACATTGTCAAATAGGCAATACAAATAAAAACATCTTATCTTTATAACCATGACACAGAGATATAAACTGACTTTATGTATGCTGATTGCCGCATTGTCTGTGCAGGCACAGCAAGGCTGGCGACTCATCTGGAGTGATGAGTTCAATACAGATGGCCGACCTGATACCGCAGTATGGTCACCGGAAAACGGGTTTGTCCGTAATCATGAGGCACAATGGTATCAAGGTGATAACGCCTGGTGTGAGGGCGGAAACCTGATAATAGAAGGACGGCGGGAAAAGCGCAAGAGTCCTATATACCGTAAGAATGCTACCGGCTGGCGGTATGAGCGGAAGAATATAGAGTACACATCGGCCTCACTGACCACTCGCAAGAGTTTCAGCTTCCTCTACGGACGATTGGAGGTTCGTGCCAAGATTCCAACAGCCAGTGGTGCCTGGCCTGCCATCTGGCTGCTGGGCAAGGAAATGGAATGGCCATCTTGTGGTGAGATAGACGTGATGGAGTTCTACCGTATTAATAATGTCCCTCATATCCTTGCTAATGCCGCCTGGGGCAGCGATCGCCGCTTTGATGCGGTCTGGAACTCCAAGCGCATACCCTTCAGCCATTTTACAGAAAAAGATGCAGCGTGGGCTGACAAGTTTCATATATGGCGGATGGACTGGACTCCTCGTTCTATTCGGATTTACCTCGATGATGAATTGTTGAATGAGATTTCCATGCGTGACGTGAAAAATGGAAGTATTGGCGAGGGCATCAATCCTTTTATGCGCCCGCAATACATTCTGCTTAATTTGGCTCTTGGAGGTGACAACGGCGGTGAGATAGATGATAAGGCAATGCCTATGCGCTATGAGATAGACTATGTGCGCGTCTATCAGCAACAGCCGAGGCGCATGCGTCAGCAGATTCGCACTGTTCCAAGAGATTCCATCGTTCTGAGTGATCCCTGTATCCTGGCCGATTCTGTCGCCCAACAGTATTATATGACAGGGACAGGTGGAATGCTATGGACCAGCTATGACCTTAATCAATGGACTGGTCCATATCAGGTGGTGCGAACAAATCCCAACTCTTGGATGGGGGAGCGTCCAGCCATCTGGGCAGCCGAGCTTCATCAATACAAGGATAAGTACTATTATTTTGCCACATTCACCAATCAGAGCATCAAGATTGATACCGTTCGAGGAAACATCATCCCTCGACGGGCAAGTCATGTGCTTGTGAGCGACCGGCCGGAAGGACCCTACGTTCCGATGGCTGATGAGACTTATCTGCCAGCTACCCAGCCCACTCTTGATGGTACTTTCTGGGTGGATAAAGACGGGAAACCATATATGATATATTGTGGTGAATGGTTACAGAACTGGAATGGAACGATAGAGAAGATAGAACTGAAACCAGACCTCAGTGGAACGATAGGAGAGGGGAAGGTGCTTTTCCGAGCCTTTGACTCGCCTTGGAGCCGGGAGACGGTGGATGGCAAGCGAGGACCGAACAAGGTGACAGACGGTCCTTATCTCTTCAGAACAGGAACTGGGAGGTTAGGCATGATTTGGACAAGCTGGGTGGATGATGTCTATACACAGGGTGTTGCCTATTCGAAGAGCGGAACTCTTGACGGTCCGTGGATACAAGAACCAGATCCTATTACCCCTCCGAACTTCGGGCATGGAATGCTTTTCAAGACATTCGACGGACAATGGCTAATGTCAGTGCATAGTCATTTGAACAATAACGGCCGTTATCATCGTGTGCCTCATCTTTTTGAGGTCGACCTCTCTGGAGACAAGCTTGTTCTGGGGCGTATGATAGAAGGGAATTATAAACATCAGATACATTCCAATACAAGCATAGAGCCGGGACGGTTGTGGCGTGATACCGATGGCCGTCATATCAATGCTCATGGGGGAGGAGTGCTTTTCCATAAAGGTACCTATTACTGGTATGGTGAGCACAAGGCAGAAGGAACAAGTAATGCACTTGTCGGTGTTACCTGTTATTCCTCGAAAGACCTGCTGAACTGGAAAAACGAAGGAGTGGCTCTAAGTGTTTCCAATGAGGAAGGCAGTGATATAGAGCAAGGGTGCATCTTGGAAAGGCCTAAGGTCGTCTATAATGAAAAGACAAAAAAGTTTGTTATGTGGTTCCATCTGGAACTGAAAGGTCGTGGCTATGATGCAGCACGTGCCGGAGTGGCTGTCAGCGATACTCCAACAGGACCGTTCCGCTACCTGCGTTCTGGTAGGGTGAACCCCGGCATCCTTCCGTTGAACCTTGACAAAGCAGACTTTGACGGGCTCGATCCTGGCAATGAACCTAAGAGCTGGACACCTGAATGGCTGGAATTGATTAGACGCGGGCTTTATACAAAACGTGACTTACAGGGAGGTCAGATGTCGCGTGATATGACCATCTATGTCGATGACGACGGCAAGGCTTATCACATCTATTCTTCGGAAGAGAACCTCACGTTACAGATTGCAGAACTGACCGATGATTATACAGCTCATTCAGGACGCTATGTGCGTGTCGCTCCTGCAGGGCACAATGAGGCACCAGCCATCTTCAAGTATAAGGGTACTTACTGGATGATTACCAGTGGATGTACAGGGTGGGATCCCAATGAGGCGAGAATGTTCTCCGCTGAAAACATCATGGGACCATGGACACAGCATCCCAATCCATGTGTCGGACCTAATAAAGACTTGACTTTCGGCGGACAAAGTACTTATATTCTCAATACGGGGCGGCAATTCATCTTCATGGCTGACATCTGGCGTCCCCGTCAGCCCATTGATGCCCGATACATCTGGTTGCCCATATCGTTTGACAAGAAAGGAACCCCTGTCGTTAAGTGGCAGAATAGCTGGAAACCTGTTCTCTGATGGTATCCTATTACATTGTAGCAGAGTTTTCTTAGCTTTTGCATTGCAGAAATGATGTTATGAGATAAAAAAGGGTTAATTCATTTTGTCATGCCCCCGATTTTCACTATCTTTGCGAATCAATCCTAAACCAATAACTATCCTATATATGAAAAAAGTATTGTTCAGATCCGTTTTCCTGCTGGCATTGTTGTTGATTCCGGCATTTGGAATGGCTAAGAAAAAACAGCAGAGGGTGATGACCGACCGTGAATATTGGTGCTCGCAGGCATATAAGATGGCCCAACCAGTATTAGAGAACATGGCGAAGGGGGAGTTGCAGAAAAACATGAAGACCGAATTTTCTCCCTCGTTTGACAACCGTAACCGCAAGGTGGTATATATGGAAACCTTTGGCAGGCTGATGGCTGGCATTGCTCCGTGGCTGTCGTTGCCCGATGACGAGACTGCCGAAGGAAAGCAACGCAAACAGTTGCGCGACTGGGCGCTGGCTGCTTTCAGAAATTCAGTAGATCCGGCATCCCCCGACTACCTCTGCTGGGGGGTGAGCGGTCAGAATCTCGTTGATGCAGCCTACATCGCCGAAGCCTTTATCCGTGCTTACGATGCGTTGTGGGTGCCGCTCGACAATGTCACTAAGGAACGTTACATCAAGGAATTCAAGATGCTTCGGAAGTATGAGCCGCCTTATACTAACTGGTTCCTTTTCTCATCGACCATCGAGAGTTTTATTGCCAAGGCCGCAGGACTCAAGGAGTATGATGATTATCGCGTGATGACCACTATCCGCAAAGTGGAAGAATGGTACGTGGGCGATGGATGGTATGCTGACGGTCCCGTGTTCGCTTTCGACTATTATACAAGTTATGTATTTCATGCAATGTATCTTGAGACCTTGCAGAACATGATAGACGCTAAGGCAAATACCAGACTTGAATACAACAAATACTATGACCGTGCCCTGAAACGTGCACAGAAGTTTGCCATTATCCTCGAGCGTTTCATTTCTCCAGAAGGAACTTTCCCTGTCATCGGACGTTCTACTCCGTATCGTCTGGCGGCTATGCAGCCATTGGCTCTGATGGCATGGTATCAGAAGTTGCCAAAGGACTTGTCAAACGGTCAGGTGCGTGCTGCCCTTACTCAGGTAATGCACAGGATGTTCGACTATCAGGAGAATTACAATGATGCCGGTTACCTCACAATCGGTTTTTGCGGCCATCAGCCTGAGACCGCCGACTGGTACACTAACAATGGGTCGCTCTATATGACGAGTCTTTCGTTCATGCCTCTCGGCCTGCCAGCCAGTCATGAGTTCTGGACTTGTCCGTCTGAAGACTGGACACAGGTGAAGGCATGGAACGGTAAGCCTTTCCCGAAAGATCATCGCTGGGGTGACGACATTCAGACAAGAGACAAATGGTAATCAATTCCCTTAACTGTTATTTGTAATAATCAACAAGCTTATGAGAAGAATATTTTTAGGAAGTCTTTGTATATTAGCCGCATTGTCAGTACAGGCCAAGTCATGGACGAAGGCAGAGGTACGTGACATTATCTATAAAGTAAATAATACATGGCAGAGCAATCATCCTGACCAGGAACGTTCTTTCTGGGATCCTGCCGTATATCATACGGGAAATATGGAGGCCTGTCTGCTTTTTGGCAACCAGCAGTGGTATGACTATTCTGTAGCCTGGGGTGAGAAGAACATGTGGCAAGGTGCCCGTGAGAAAGATTCATCAAAATGGTTGTACAAGAATTATGGAGAGGATCAGCAGCATGTGTTATTCGGTGACTGGCAGATTTGTTTCCAGACTTTTCTCGACCTGTATGCCCATGCTGCCGACTTTAAGACGAATGGTGATTTGTCGGTATGGATTCAGAGAGCAAAGGAAGTGATGGGCTATGAGGCCGATTCAAAAGATAATGACTATTGGTGGTGGGCAGATGCTTTGTATATGGTCATGCCTGTCATGACAAAGATGTATAAGCTGACCACTGATACCAAGTATCTGGATAAGATGTATGAGAACTGGAAGTATTCCAATAGCATCATGTATGATGCAGAGACAGGCCTTTATTTCCGTGATGGAAAGTATGTCTATCCCAAGCATAAGACGGCTGCCGGAAAGAAAGACTTTTGGGCACGTGGTGACGGATGGGTGCTCGCTGCCTTTGCTAAGGTATTGAAAGACCTGCCGAAGAAAGATAAACATCGCAAGGAGTACATTCAGTTTTATAAGAAACAGGCTGCAGCTGTAGCTAATTGCCAGCAGGAGGAAGGCTATTGGACTCGTTCAATGCTTGATCCGGAACAGGCTCCCGGGCGTGAGACATCTGGTACTGCTCTTTTCTGCTATGGGCTGCAGTGGGGTATCAACAACGGCTTTCTGAAGAAGAAGGTCTATCAGCCAGTGGCAGACAAGGCATGGGAATATCTTGCTACGATAGCCTTGCAGTCCGACGGTACGGTCGGTTATGTCCAGCCAATAGGTGAGAAAGCAATCCCTGGACAGGTGGTAAACCAGAAATCTGTAACTAACTTTGGTACTGGTGCTTTCCTGCTGGCTGCATGTGAATATTATCGGCATCTGAAGAAATAATGATTTTAGATTAGTATCTGCGTAAGAAATCAAAAATTAAAAACATAAATCTATGAGAAAAGTATTAGTTATCATGGTTCTCTTGGGATTAGTCCTTCAGGCTGACGCTCGTTCGCGTAGGCATAGAAGTTATAGAAGTCAGGAGAAACAAGTAGAGGAAGTACAGAAAATTGAACCGACATTCACTGAATGGCACGATCTACAAGTGAATGATCTGAATCGTTTTGCCATGCACACTACTTATTTTGCTTACGAGGACATTCAGAAGGCCCTCAGAGGAGATATGTATAAGTCAGACAACTTCTTGTCACTGCATGGAGACTGGAAATTCAATTGGGTGGAGAATGCCGATCAGCGTCCTACAGATTTCTATCTTACAGACCTTAACGATGCATCTTGGAAAACGATGCCTATTCCTGGAATGTGGGAACTTAACGGCTTTGGTGACCCAGAGTATGTAAATTCTGGTTTTGCCTGGCGAGGACACTTTGACCAGAAACCGCCAGCAGTGCCGGTGAAGGATAATCATGTGGGTTCATATCGCCGTGTCATCACGCTGCCTGAAGCGTGGGAAGGTAAGCAGGTGATTGCTCATTTCGGCTCTGTCACCTCTAATATCTATCTGTATGTCAATGGCGAGTTTGTTGGATATTCTGAGGACTCAAAGGTAGCAACAGAGTTTGACATTACTCCTTATGTGAAACCCGGAGAGAATCTCATTGCCTTCCAGACTTTTCGCTGGTGTGATGGTTCCTGGTGTGAGGATCAGGATTTCTGGCGCTTGAGCGGTGTGGCTCGTGATACTTATCTTTACGCTCGTGACACAAGCAACGGAATTGTGAACATCTCTATTACCCCTGACCTTGAGAATAATTATCAGGATGGTATCCTGAATATTCGTACAGAGGTAAAGGGAAGTCCGATTATTGAGTATTCATTGCTTAATGCCAATGGCATCGAGGTCATTAAGTCGAATGTCGATTTCAGAAGAGTATCACGTGGTGTTTCCCGATTTACACTCCGTAATGTTAAGAAATGGACAGCAGAAACACCGTATTTGTTCACATTGATAGCTACGGTTAAAGACCGTAAAGGTAACATTGTTGAGGTGATTCCGCAGAAAGTGGGATTCCGCAAAGTAGAAATCCGCAATTCACAGCTGCTTGTTAACGGTCAGCCTGTACTCATTAAGGGAGCCGACCGCCATGAGTTAGATCCTGATGGAGGCTATGTGGTCAGTCGTGAGCGCATGATTCAGGATATTCAGGTGATGAAGCGTTTGAACATCAATGCTGTCCGCACTTGTCATTATCCCGATGATCCAATCTGGTATGATTTGTGTGATGAATATGGTTTGTATGTAACGGCTGAGGCCAATCAGGAGAGTCATGGATTTGGTTATGGTCCTAACGCTGAGGCAAAGAAAGAGCAGTTTGCTAAGCAGATTTTGGAGCGTAACCAGCATAATGTGGAGACGTATTTTAACCATCCTTCCATTATTGTATGGTCACTTGGAAATGAAACAGTGAACGGTCCTAACTTCGAGGCTGCCTATGATTGGATAAAAGCTAAGGATCAAAGCCGTCCCGTACAGTGGGAGCAGGCAGGACGAGATGGTCGTAACACGGATATCTTCTGCCCGATGTACTATCCTACATGGAGTTGTGAGAGCTATGCTACTGATCCGAACTATACCCGTCCACTTATTCAATGTGAGTATGATCATACAATGGGTAATTCTTCTGGAGTAATCAAAGACTACTGGGATTTGGTGCGCAAGTATCCGAAGTTCCAAGGTGGTTATATTTGGGACTTTGTCGATCAGGCCCTTCATCGTAAGTTGGTGAAGCCCATGAGCATGAAGATTGACGAGCACACGCCTTATACCGAACTGAATAAGATTGACTATACTTATGGAGGCGACTATAACTCTTATGATCCGTCGGACAACAACTTCAACTGTAATGGTATCATCGGACCTGACAGACAGCTTAACCCTCATGCTTATGAGATTGCTCACGAGTATCAGAACATCTGGGCTACGGAGAGTGATTTGAAGACAGGAAAGATTAAAATATACAATGAGAATTTCTTCCGTGACCTGAAAAACTACAAATTGGTGTGGAAGCTTTTGGTTGATGGCAAGGTAGCTCAAAACGGGGAAGTGGCTGATCTGAATGTTGAGCCACAACGGACGGCAGAGATAATACTTCCTTATCGCCTGAATAATATCGGCAAAGAGGCTGAGGTGTTACTGAACATCGATTTTCAACTGAAGTCAGAGGAACCTCTGATGAAGGCTGGTCAGACGGTGGCATACAACCAGCTGATTATTCAGAAATATGGCTATTCATGCTGTTCGTTTGAAGATCCGAAGACAGCCGTTGCTTCTAAGATTAATCTGCTGAACAAGAAGAAACTGGATGTAATAACTGTGAGCAGCGATAACATGGAGATTGTTTTCGACAAGGCTACGGGATTGCTTAATAAATATAAGGTGCTTGGCACTGACATGTTAGGTGACGGTGGAACCCTCCGTCCAAACTTCTGGCGTGCTCCGACAGATAACGATATGGGTGCAGGCATTCACAGGAGTTACAAGGCATGGAAAGATCCTGAGATGAAACTGAATAACCTGACTGCGGTGAAAGATAAGAAAAAGAATACCGTGACCGTGAAGGCTGAGTATAGCTTGCCGGGTGTCGGTGTTAAGTTGGCATTGTCTTATGTTATTACTCCTGCAGGAGCAATCCATGTGTTTGAACAGATGACGGTCGACCCGAATACGAAGTCAACGGAGATGTTCCGATATGGCATGGTGATGGATTTGCCTTACAACATGGATAAGAGTGAATTCTATGGCCGTGGACCAATCGAGAACTATTCTGACCGTAAGCTATCACAGAATATTGGAATTTATCAACAGACAGCTGATGAGCAGTTCTTCCCATATATCCGTCCGCAGGAGACAGGTACTAAGACTGACATCCGCTGGTGGGAGCAGCGTAATGCTGTTGGTGCAGGCCTGAGAATCCAGTCGTGTGATCCGTTCACTGCCAGTGCACTGCATTATAATATTTCAGATCTTGATGACGGTGATCATAAGGAACAGCGCCACTCTCCACAGGTGCCCAAGTCGAAATACACAGAACTGGCACTTGACAAGGAAATGACAGGTGTGGGTGGTACCAACAGCTGGAGCCGTGACGCACGTGCCCTGCCTCCATATCGTGTGATGTTGGGGGACAAGACATTCAAGTTCTGGCTGATTCCTGTTGTTAAATAACTTTGTGATAGGTGTTAGGAAATATGATTATCAATAAATATAACACTAACTGACATGAGAAAATCAAAACGATGTGCAAGCTTACTGATTGCATCTCTGCTATGTGCAGGTTCTGTACAGGCACAGCATCTGTATTTGGTGAACACAAAATCCGGGGCTCCCATACAGCCGACAATGTATGGAATCTTTTTTGAGGACATAAACTTTGGTGCTGACGGCGGTCTGTATGCAGAGTTAGTCGAGAATCGCTCTTTTGAAGCGCCGTTACATATCAAGCCCTCTGGAGAACGTGTTTCTGGTGGTCTGCAGGGATGGAATGTCTTCGGTAATGTGGAGATAAGAAAGGACAAACCCGCTTTCGACCGCAATCCCAATTACGTGACACTCAATGACGACGGTCATCGTGAAAAACAGACTGGTATTGAGAACCATGGATATTTTGGCATGGGAATGAAAAAAGGCTTGGATTATCGCTTCTCTGTATATGCCCGTACACGTGGCGGACAGAAGGCAAAGATCAGGGTTGAACTTGTTGGCAGCGACAATGAGGTGATGACTCGGAAAAGCATAGATGTCAATGGTAGCGAGTGGAAAAAGTATTCAGCAGAGCTTACTTCACCGCGTACTGATGCCAAGGCTTTCATGCGTGTATATCTTGAAGGTGCAACTTCTGTTGATCTCGACCATGTGAGCCTCTTCCCGGGTGATGCCTGGAATGGTCTGTTGCGTGCCGATCTCGTTCAAGACCTGAAAGACCTCCATCCTGGGGTGTTCCGCTTCCCTGGTGGTTGTATTGTCGAGGGAACTGACCTCGCTTCACGTTATCAGTGGAAAGAGTCTGTCGGTCCTGTCGAGAATCGTCAGATGAACGAGAACCGTTGGAATTACACTTTCCCACACCGTCTCTTCCCCAACTATTTCCAGAGTTATGGATTAGGCTTTTATGAGTTCTTCCTGCTGTCAGAGTATCTTGGCTCTGAGGCTCTGCCGGTGCTGAGTGTCGGTTTGTCCTGCCAGTTCCAGAACGATGACAAGGATGCTGCACGTGTTCATGTTGCCGTTGATAATCTGCAGAGCTATATCGACGATGCGCTCGACCTCATTGAGTTCGCAAACGGTGATGTGACCACTAAGTGGGGTAAGCTTCGTGCCGACATGGGACATCCTGCTCCATTCAACCTCAAGCTGATAGGTGTCGGCAACGAACAGTGGGGACCTCTGTATCCCGAACGTCTGGAGAAATTTGTCACGGCTATCCGTGCGAAGTACCCGAATATCAAGATTGTCGGTAGTAGTGGTCCGAGTCCTGACGATAAGGATGGCAAGCAGTTCACTTATGGATGGGAGCAAATGACACGGCTAAAGGCTGACCTCGTTGATGAGCACTTCTATCGTGATCAGGATTGGTTTATGGAAAACGTAACACGTTATGACAACTATAGCCGTAAAGGACCGAAAGTCTTTGCTGGAGAATATGCTTGTCATGTGAAAGAAAAGGCTTTGCCTACTCCAGAGGGAAAGAATGTTTTTGAGGCTGCTCTTGCTGAGGCTGCTGTTATGACAGGTTACGAGCGCAATGCCGATGTTGTACATATGGCTACCTATGCTCCGCTTTTCGCCCATGTAGAAGGATGGCAGTGGCGTCCTGACCTCATCTGGATGGATAACCTCACCACCGTGCGTACTCCTAACTACTATGTACAGCAACTCTATTCCTGCAATGCCGGTACAAATGTTCTTTCTCTGACAGAGAACAAGCAGCCTGTAACGGGCCAGGATGGACTTTGTGCAAGTGCTGTCTATGACAAGAACACGAAGAAGTACATTGTGAAGATTGTCAATGTAGGCGACCAGCCGCAGGAGATAAAGCTGACATTCAAGGGGATGAAGGCATTGCCCTCTGCGGAGAACATTCAGCTGACTACACTGCATGGCGACCTTATGTCGTGCAACACGGTGAAGAACAAAAAGGCTGTAATGCCTGTGGAGCATGCAACCTTTGACATCGTGCTTGATAAGAATACAGCTACAGTGACAGTACCTGCTAAGACATTTGCAGTGTACAAGTTTTAATGAAGAAAGGATTAATACTTGAAGGTGGTGCCCTGCGGGGAATGTTCTCCGCAGGCATCATGGATGTAATGATGGAGCATAACGTCAGTTTTGACGGGCTCATAGGAGTATCCGCCGGAGCTGCTTTCGGTTGTAATTACAAGTCGAGGCAGCCTGGGCGGGTACTTCGTTATAACACTCGCTTTGCACACGACTGGAGGTATTGCAGTGTCAGGTCGCTTATTACCACGGGTGACATCTTCGGAGGTGAATTCTGTTACCATGAAATGCCGGAGAAGTATGATGTCTTTGATACCGCCACTTTTGATGCCAATCCCATGGAGTTCTATGTGGTTTGTACGGATGTTGAGACTGGCGAAGCAGTATATAGTCGTCAGATGCAGAGTGGATATGATTGTTATGAATGGATACGTGCATCTGCCTCAATGCCCTTGGTGTCGCGCATTGTAGAGATAAACGGACAAAAACTGCTTGATGGAGGAATAGCCGACAGTATTCCACTCCATTTTTTTGAATCTGTCGGCTATGACCGTAATGTTGTGATTCTCACACAGCCACGAGGATATATGAAGGAGCACAACAAACTAATGCCGTTATTGCGTCTTCATCTTCGTAAATATCCCAAGATGATTAATGCTCTTGACAGGCGTCATGAGATGTATAATGCCCAGACGAGATATGTAGAGGAGCGGGAAAAGACGGGTGATGTATTTGTCATTCGTCCTGATGAACCGTTACATATCGGTCATGTCGAGCATAACCCCGACCGCATGCGGGCTGTCTATAATGAAGGAAGAAAGGTCGGAGAACGACGCATAGGCGAAATCCTTGCTTTCCTGAAAGCTATCTGATAAACAGCAGCTCTCTGTATTTGGGAAGTGTCCAGCACTCGTCACTGACGATCAGTTCCAGCTTGTCAATCTGTTCACGGATTTCCTCCATCTTAGGAGCCACCGTGTCATGATAGGCGATGGCTTTCTCATGCTCACTTTCTATCCTGTTGGCAATCTTACGTGCAGAGACGAGTTCTTCTACTCCTGTCTCAATGGCTTGGGTACGCTCAGCGATTTCCCTGATGATTTTTTTGTTACGGGCAGTCAGACTGGCAGCTTCACTGTTTGGGAAAATCATATACATGTTCTGAACATTCTTTGCAAGCTGACTCTGATAGTGAGTAGCCACAGGAACGATATGATTCATGGTGATATCGCCCAGCACACGAGCTTCAATCTGTATCTTTTTAGTATAAGTCTCCCATTTAACTTCATTACGGGCTTTCAGCTCATTGCGCTTCATCACTCCCATCGTTTCAAACATTCTTACACTGTCCTCATCGAGGTAGCGTTCGAAGATGACGGGACATGATGTCTCAACATCAAGTCCGCGGCGAGTCGCTTCTTCCACCCATTCTTCTGAATATCCATTGCCATCGAAGTGGATGGGCTTGCATGTCTTGATGTCTTCACGGATGACCTCGATGATGGCAGCCTCTTTGTTCTCTCCATTGGCGATGCGCTCATCAACACGTACTTTGAAGTTGGTCAGTGCTTCTGCCACGGCGGTGTTCAGTACAATCATTGCTGCGGCACAGTTGGCTTCAGAACCAACGGCACGGAATTCAAAGCGGTTACCGGTAAAGGCAAAAGGACTGGTGCGGTTACGGTCGGTGTTGTCTATGAGCAGTTCAGGAATCTCAGGGATATCCATGACCATCCCCTGCTTACCTGCCATTTTGAACAAGTCTTCCTTGTCGGCTTTCTCGATGTGTTCCAGCAAGTCGCTGAGCTGCTTTCCAAGGAATGAGCTGATGATGGCTGGAGGAGCCTCATTTGCACCAAGACGATGGGCGTTAGTTGCACTCATGATAGATGCTTTCATTAGTCCGTTATGACGATAGACACCCATCAGCGTTTCTACTATGAAGGTTACGAAGCGCAGATTATCTTCAGGAGTCTTACCCGGTCCGTGTAACAGAATGCCTGTGTCGGTCGACAGACTCCAGTTGTTATGCTTACCCGATCCGTTAATGCCTGCGAAAGGCTTCTCATGGAGCAATGCGCGGAATCCGTGTTTGCGGGCGACCTTCTTCATGAGCGACATCAACAGCATATTATGGTCAACGGCAAGGTTGGTCTCTTCGTATATAGGAGCCAGCTCAAACTGGTTGGGAGCTACCTCGTTATGACGTGTCTTTACTGGAATACCAAGTTCAAGAGCTTGTATTTCAAGGTCTTTCATGAATGCCTGCACACGCTCGGGAATGGTTCCGAAATAGTGGTCATCCATTTGCTGGTTCTTTGCAGAGTCATGTCCCATCAGTGTACGGCCTGTCAGCATAAGGTCGGGGCGTGCTGAATACAGACTTTCGTCCACAAGAAAGTATTCCTGCTCCCACCCCAGATTACTTGTTACCTTTTTCACGTTGGGATAGAAGTAATGGCATACGTTTGTGGCTGCAACATTCACTGCGTGTAGTGAACGAAGAAGCGGAGCTTTGTAGTCAAGGGCCTCACCAGTGTAGGAAATAAAGATGGTGGGGATACAGAGCGTGTCGTCGATGATGAAGACAGGCGATGTCGGATCCCATGCCGAATAGCCTCGTGCTTCGAAAGTGTTACGGATACCGCCTGAAGGGAACGAACTGGCATCAGGCTCCTGTTGTACGAGTAGTTTGCCGCTGAACTCTTCAATCATCCCGCCTTTACCGTCGTGTTCTATGAAAGCATCGTGCTTTTCGGCGGTTCCTTCAGTAAGTGGCTGAAACCAGTGAGTGTAATGGGTCACGCCGTTCTCGTCAGCCCATTTCCTCATACCCATGGCTACGGCGTCGGCTATAGACCGGTCGAGACGTGTACCGTTGTCGATAACATCAATCAGTTTGTTGTACACATCCTTTGACAGGTATTTGTACATCTTCTGGCGATTGAAAACATTCTTCCCGAAATACTCAGAAGGCCGCTCCTGTGGGGTGGGTACTTCACATGGCTTTTTCTTAAACGCTTCTGCTACAACCTCAAATCTTAAATTTGCCATATATTTTAGCTTAATACCTATTATCGTTATTTGTGGAAAAATCTGTTGAAAGGGCTCTCCCTTATTCCTGAAAATATCATTTTACGATTTTCCGCCGCAAAGATACAAACAAATTGTCATTCTCACAAATATCTGCATGATGGTTTTGAAAGAAAAGAGGGCAAGAGAATACTTGAATGGTGTATTCCCTTGCCCTTTTTGTATCAGTTTATAATAAGATTCCTTCTAACAAGAAGCCAGACGACGCTCAAGACGTTCACGGATAGCACCGATGAATCCTGCTGAGTTGACGGTCTGAGGAGTAACACCTTCCATCAGTCCTGCCAGGTCTTTTGTTACGATACCCTCGCCCAGTGTGTCGAAGCAGGCACCTTCCAATTGGTCGGCAAACTGCTGCAAGGCGTCGATACCGTCTTTCTCACCGCGCTTGCGTAATGCACCTGTCCAGGCAAAGATGGTTGCCATCGGATTCGTACTGGTCTCTTCACCTGCCAGATACTTGTAATAGTGACGGGTAACTGTACCGTGGGCAGCCTCGTATTCATAATTGCCGTCGGGACTGACAAGCACACTGGTCATCATGGCCAGCGAACCGAAAGCGGTGGAAACCATATCGCTCATGACATCACCATCGTAGTTCTTGCATGCCCAGATGAATCCTCCCTTAGAGCGGATTACGCGGGCAACGGCATCGTCGATGAGGGTGTAGAAATATGTGATGCCCAGCCGCTCGAAGTCTTCCTTGTATTCCTGGAACACTTCTTCGAAGATGGCTTTGAACTGGCCGTCGTATTTCTTGGAAATGGTATCTTTGGTAGAGAACCATACATCCTGACGGGTATCAATGGCATATTTGAAACAAGAATGGGCAAACGAACGGATGCTCTTGTCGGTATTGTGCATACCCTGTAGCACACCCTCGCCCTTGAATTCGTGGATGACTACTTCCTCATGCTGTCCGTCCACGCCGTCAAATACCAGCTTGGCAGTACCTGCACCACCTACGCGTATCTCCACGCTTTTGTACACATCGCCATAGGCATGACGTGCAATGGTGATAGGCTTCTCCCAGTTCTTCACTGCCGGGTGAATAGAAGAAATGGTGATGGGAGCACGGAAGACGGTACCGTCGAGGATAGAACGGATGGTACCATTCGGACTCTTCCACATTTCATGCAGTTTGTACTCGCTCATGCGTTGTACGTTTGGTGTGATAGTGGCACATTTGACAGCCACTCCAAGTTTCTTTGTTGCTTCGGCTGCTTCAACGGTGATTTTGTCGCCAGTCTCGTCACGTTTTACCAGACCGAGGTCATAATACTCTGTTTTCAAATCGACAAAAGGCAGGATGAGCTCGTCTTTGATCATTTTCCATAAGATGCGGGTCATCTCGTCGCCGTCCATTTCCACCAATGGGGTGGTCATTTTGATTTTTTCCATAATTGATAGTCGGTTATAATGATATTTTTAATAGGATTAACGCAGTTTTATGCTATTTTATTTTAATTGGTTGTTAATTGAGGAGAATCAGATATATCTGAAGCATCAGACAGGGATTTGATGAAGAGAGTAAGTGCCAGCATGTCGGCGCTGCCTCCCGGTGAAACATTTTCGCGGATGTATCGTTGGTTCAACTGCTTGAGTGCATAGACTGAAAAGTTGTCAAGCACCCGGCAGGCATCTCTTTTCACTTGTTCAGCCATCGCGGCTCCTCGCCGATGATAGATATTTGTGTCGTCAAGCATGGACATAATATAAAGAAGGGTCTTATGAAGGCAATAAGCGTCTTGTGCATGACTGCGTAGGAAAGGCAGCCAGTGTGAAAAGAGCTGTGGCCATGCCTCTTGGGCGCATGCCAATGCTCCTTTGACAGGATATTCCTTGATGACGGCAGCACCGTGTGTGTCGGTTGCCTCTGGAAATAGTTTGGCCATCGCCATCACTGTCTTGCGAAACGATGACATACAGATTTTCCTTTCGGTTTTCATCACCGATGCAGCAGCTGTGACAGCGAGTCCGAGGGCAAAGATGGCACCTCTATGGGTGTTAATGCCCCCCGTGTCGTTCAGCATAGCTTCTTCTGCGGCGATTCCGATGTGCTGGACAGATGAAAGGAATGCTGATTGTTCCTGCTGGGTCATGTCGTCATTCCATTCTCTTGTCTCTGCCAGCTGCACGAAGAACGGGCGCAAGATCTGAATGCTACGCTTCATCATCGGATAGTCCATGTCGTGGTGGGCACCGTTGTCTTGTCTGTCCACAAGTCCGGGCTTGGGAGTTGTATCCAGTTCCTGCTGCAAGGCTTGTGTTGCAAGGTAGGCAAGGAGATAGGGGTGTGAAGAGGGTGGGGTGAGAGAAGTGGCTTGGCAGAAGTGTCCGCTATCCAGTTCTTTTCTGACTACAGAGGCAGAGATGCTCTGGTATCTTGGAATCTCTACGGTCTTATAGCCATGTTGAGGCAGCACTTGTTCCATCAGCAGATTGTAGCGGGCTGTCAGTTCATCCGTCGGCTCACTACCCACAAACCGGATTGTTACGCCCAGATGAGGAGCAATGAAGTGGACGAACAAATCAAGGTCAAGCAGAATCTGCGTGTCCGTAGCATCTGTAATCTCTTTCAGGAAATAGGTGGGGAAGGTGACTCCTGACACAGCATAGTTGCTTCCTTCACAGACCGTTACATTCATCAGGTCTTCTGTTCCCTGTTCAATCATTGCCTTGCGTTCTGCATATTTGAAGACTGAGCGTTCTTCTTTGACAACGATTACATAGAGTCTGTCAACCTGCTTTGCTGCTTCTTTGATGAGGTACTGGTGTCCCAGTGTGAACGGGTTGGCATTCATCACGATAACCCCATTGTTGCCCAGTCTTCTTAGATTGGAAAGGTAGCGGCAGTAATCCCTTAGTCCCTGCCCGTTTTCCATCAGGATTGCCTTGGGAGCCTGTGCAATGAGTCGGAACCCCATAGATTCGAAGATTTCGCGGTTAGCCGGTTTGGTGAACACCTTCACCGACTGGTGTCCTTGTGCATTTGCTTCGCTTATGAGGTGTGAGACCAGACGATTGCTGAAACCCTCTTCCCTGACATGGTCGCTGACGGCTATGCATTTGATGGTATCGCCTTGCAGACCTCCTCCTGCCAGAATCTCTTCATCGCCTTTCCGAAATACAGCTGCATAATAGTCCAGTGCCTCCTCCATCCGAAGGGCATTGGATTTCAGAAAGTCTTCCACTTGCTGATGGCATACTTTCACTGAAAGGGGGACAGGC
Organism: uncultured Prevotellaceae bacterium; assembly: GCA_902762325.1. Taxonomy (GTDB): domain Bacteria; phylum Bacteroidota; class Bacteroidia; order Bacteroidales; family Bacteroidaceae; genus Prevotella. Next base: position 43,063 of record CACWNV010000033.1, read on the forward strand.
CGTATTTCGTATTCGCTATACATTATCTTTCTCTTCTCACCTTATTATTTCTCCCTCATAAACTCTGTCACCATCTCATCGATACGCTGTTGCAGTTCTTCACGGCTATGTGTGTGATTTCGCATGCAGAAGCGTGCTTCCTGTTGGCAGAGCAGACATTGGCGAGGAGGACGGTTGATGGCTGAGCGGGGAAGAGGAATGCCCTCTGGAGTGATGACGTCAAGGTCAAACAACCTTCCAAGAGGATGTTCCTCTTCGATGTCACAGACCCTCCTTTTGGCCTCTAACTGAGGAGTTGGCGTGAGCAGATAGGCTTCATAGCCAGTCTCCAGGTCACGTTCTTCTATCTCGTCAGAAAAGGCTTTCCTTAATGCTTCCACGGCAGCATGGGCAACCGCCAATGATTGATGATTACGCTTTACGTCACCGGGCATGATGACTGTGAGACACACTAATGTCAAACCGGGATGACTACTAAGAAGTTCCATCTGATGGTTCCATCGGTCTTCCCGGCTTGACAGAAGTTGTTCAAGTGTGATAGCCATCTGCTATTCCTTGATATTCATAATGACATCCTGAACAGAACCATTGCGGTTCATGACGATACCTACCACCTTATCACCGAAAGGTAGCGGGGCTGGTTCTCCGATGATGCCGATGGCACGTTCTTTCAGGTCATGGATGTCAACGATGTTGAGACCGGCTTTCTGGAGTCGTTCTGCTATCTCCGGCCGGCGTGGGTTGACGGCAATGCCATATTCTGTGACTACCACATCGACGGTAGAGCCGGGAGTGATGAGCGTCGTCACTTCATCGACGATGCAGGGGATACGTCCACGCAACAGCGGACATACGATGATGGAAAGCGAAGAGTCGGCGGCGGTGTCGGGATGACCTCCGATAGCTCCTCGGATGATACCGTCACTACCCACCAGCACGTTCACGTTGAAGTTGACATCCACCTCCAATGCGGACAGGATGACCATGTCAAGGAAGTGAGTGGCAGAGCCTGGTTCGTCGGCACTGGCATATTCAATGCTTGAAACCTCCTTGTGCATACGGTCGTTCTTGAGTGATTCAGCAGCCACCTTGTCGAAAGACTGCACGTCCATCAGTCGTTCAATGAGTCCCTCTTCGTGCATCTTCACCATGTGAGCGGTGATGCCGCCCAAAGCGAAGCTTGCCTTGATGCCTTGGTCTATCATGCTTTGACGGATGAACTTGACAGCTGCCAGTGAAGCACCTCCCGACCCTGTCTGGATAGAGAAGCCGTCTTTGAAGTAACCGCTGTTGATGATGACCTTTGCAGCCTGTTGTGCCAGCAGAATGTCGCGTGGGTTCTTCGTGTCACGGATTGCTCCGGAGGAAATCTTTGAAGAGTCTCCGACAGAATCGACGACGACCACATAGTCGACATCAAGCTCGGAGATGCCCGACGGACGGTTGGGGTAGGGTACCAGGTCATCGGTCAGAATCACCACCTTGTCGGCATACTGAGCATCAGGCAGGGCATATCCGATTGATCCGCAGATGCTCTTGGCATTCGGCGAACGCGAATATCCGCAGGCATTTCCCATCGGGTCGCTCGACGAGGCACCGAGGAATGCCACATCGATGTGCAGCTCGCCATTGGCGATGGCACTGCCTCGTGAGCCGTGAGAGCGGAAGACGACAGGCTCTTTCATCAAGCCGCGCGAAATCTCAGCTGCCAGTTTGCCGCGCAGTCCAGAGGTGGAGATGCGTGTGATGACACCGTTACGAATATGCTCTATCAGCGGTTCGTGTACATCGATGAGGCTTGACGAAGCCAGATGAAGATCCTTGTATCCCATCTCAGTCAGCTTGTCGACCACCATGTTCACCACCTTGTCACCAGCACGGAAGTGATGATGGAATGAAATGGTCATGCCGTTTTGCAGACCGCTGCGGCGGATGGCTTCTTCCAGGTCAACGACTTTGTGCGAGTTGGTAAGTCCGTTCGTGCGTGGTGCGACATTCTTCGAGCGCGGATCCTCCACATAAACGGGTTTGTTGAGCTGCTGTGCAGCCTGTTCTATGAGTTGTTTTCTTTCAACGATGCTGTTCATACAATGTCCTCCTCTTTTAATATTCCCGATGCGATGGCAAGGTCGATGGTGCGCTGTGCACGCAAGACGACCGGGCGGTCGACCATCTTTCCGTTGACGGCAATGACACCCGAACCGCGTCTCTCTGCCTCTTTGATGGCAGCAATGATGGTCTGGGCCTTCTCAATCTCTTTCGGTTTCGGGGCAAAGACCTCGTTGACCACCTCAATCTGTCGTGGATTGATGATGCTCTTACCGTCGAAGCCAAGCGTCTTGATGAGTTCCACCTCCTTGCGGAAAGTCTCCATGTCGTTGAGGTTCGAGTAGACGGTGTCCAGTGCATCGATGCCGGCAGCACGTGCGGCAACGACGATGGTCTCACGCGCAAGCAGCAGTTCGGCACCGCCTGGCGTGCGTTGTGTCTTCAGGTTGGCGCAATAGTCTTCAGCGCCCAGTGCAATACCCATCATCCTTTTCGAGGCGATGGCGATGTCATAGGCATTCACGATACCCAGGGCACTCTCGATGGCAGCCATGATCTTCGTGCGGCCCAGGCATCCAATCTCCTGTTCCACCTTTTCAATCTCTGCCTCCACCTCGCGCACCTCATCGGCAGTCTCGGTCTTCGGCATACGGATGACATCCACGCCTGCTTTCACCACGGCTTCGATGTCCTTCTTTCCATAGGGAGTGTTGAGCGGATTGATGCGTACCACCATTTCCGTGTCACCGTAGTCGATGGTGCGCAAAGCATTGTATACTAACAGCCTGGCGGCATCTTTCTCTGTCATGGTCACCGAGTCCTCCAGATCGAGCATGATGGAGTCTGGCCCGTAGATGAATGCATCTTGCATCATGGCGGGATTGTTACCCGGCACAAACATCATAGTTCTTCTTAGTCGTTGCATCTGATTCTCTTTTTTAATGTCAAATACTTAAATGCTACTTACCTTATTTCCATACATCCTTTCCCGTGGCTCTGACGGCGGCTGCGGTCACGCGGGCACGGATGGTACAGTCGAGCGCACCTTTGTCGGTAGCTTTCACTTCAGCGTTCTCGATTCCCAGTTCTTGCAGCGTCTCAGTGATTACCTTTCTGATTTGCGTACCGAACTGATAGGCAACGGTACTGTCGAGACAGATGTCCAGACCCTGTCCTTCTGTCGGCGCAATCTGGATGAAGATGTCCCCAGACTCTAACGTCCCCGCCGATGCATTTTTCAATTCCATAAGATTCTAATTGTTTATAAGTTCAAAGATGTTAGGTTATTAGTTGAATAAAAACCTATTATGTTTATATGGTATTCTCCTCTGCAAAGATACAAATAATTGTCATATACTCGTGATATTTCAACGATTATTTTGTCAAATCAGAGAAGAAACCGTAACTTTGCAGCGGTCAGTGGGGAGTAACCTCGTTAATTATCCTTGAAAATGAAGACAGATTCTTTCTTCCATCCTTTACATACAGACATTCAGCCGCCGTCACAATTGAACAATCCTTTCGATTATGAACCCCATCCGTTGTGTCAGTTGGCTTTCTCGGATATGCTTTCTCATATCCCTTCGCACGACGAGGGGAAGATGTATGGCGTACTGGTGGTGAGAAAAGGGGATGAGATGGGTTATCTGGCAGCTTATTCCGGACAGATAAACGGACGAGCCGACTGGGAATGGTTTGTCCCTCCAGTCTTCGACTATCTCCAGCCCGACGGCTATTTCAAGCAGCATGAGAATGAGATAACACAGATAAACCATGAGATAGAACGGCTGGAGAATCTGGAGGAACGCAAATCGGCTCTGCTGAATCTGGCGAAAGTGAGTGCCGAGGCAGATGCTGCAATTGCTGCTTTCCGTCAGCGGATGGCAGAGGCGAAGAAGAAAAGGGATGAGATCAGAAAGAATGATGGGAGCCGGCAGACAGAAGAGAATGCCTCTCCTGTTGTGTCAGAGGATGACTTAATCCGTGAAAGCCAGTTCATGAAAGCAGAACTTCGCCGGCTGAAGAAGCGCTATGCCGAAGAGATTACGGTGCTGCGACAAAAAAGTGAAAAGTACGAAAGTCGTATTCTTTCTTTGCGTAACGAACGTAAGGAGAAGTCGGATGCCTTACAAAACTGGCTGTTTTCACAATTCGAAATGCTGAATGCTCAGGGTGAAAGGCGCACACTGCTGCAGATATTTGCCGATACAGTTCAGAAAGTTCCACCGTCAGGAGCTGGAGAATGTTGTGAACCGAAGTTGTTTCAATATGCTTTTGCCCATCATCTGCAACCTCTTTGCCTGGCGAATTACTGGCATGGCCCGTCTCCAAAGACCGAAATCCGTCACGACGGTCATCATTATCCTGCCTGTCGGGGAAAGTGTCTGCCCATTCTTAAATGGATGCTTGGGATGGAAGAGGGTAGCTCTGTGTTCCGTTCCCTATCGGCTACAGCCTCCCTCTCTGTCAAGATCATCTATGAAGATGCAGACATCGTTGTCGTCGATAAACCTGCGGGTCTGTTGAGCATACCGGGCATCGATGAACATCATTCAGTCTGGTCCATCATACGCAAGCGTTATCCGCATGCCGCATCCCCGTTGCTGGTGCATCGGTTGGATCAGCCGACAAGTGGGTTGCTGATTATTGCTAAGACAAAAAAGGTGCATTATCTCTTGCAGCAGCAGTTTGAAAGGCATGAAGTGAAAAAACGGTATGTTGCCCTGTTGGAACCGACTCATGAAAAGACGTTTCCCCGATGTGGACAAATAGCCCTACCGTTACGTCCCGACCCGCTTAACCGGCCCTATCAGGTCGTTGATGAAGTCAATGGTAAAAGAGCAGTGACGGAGTATGAATTTGTGTCGGACGACAGAGTGCTGCTGTATCCGCAGACAGGCAGGACTCATCAGTTGCGGGTGCATTGTGCCCATCTGAAAGGCTTGAACCGCCCGATACTGGGAGATAATCTTTACGGCAGACAACCGGCAGACCGTCTTTATCTCCATGCAGAAGCCATCAGCTTTGTCCACCCTCTGACCGGCCAGCCTCTACACCTTGAGTCGAAGGCACCTTTCTGACACAAATTACAAAAGGATGTTCTCACAATTTCTACTTTCCCCTGCTATTTCAAGTTCCTTTTATTGGTTATCTATGCTTCATTTTCATTATTCTTAATGCCATCAAAGATGTCTCTGTGTGGTAATCTGGTGTGACTTATGTTGTTTTACCTGTGAACATAAACAGGGAAGAAATGGTTTCTTGAAGGAGAGTTAATAGATAAAGATAAATTGGAGTTTATATACTTATTGCAAAGATGGAATATCTTCTTTTGAATATAGAACTATCTTTTCACGCATCCATTGGTTGAATTGTTCCTTGCCGATACCTATCTCATCTTGGAGAAATCTATAAAACACCTCATCATCCTCACCCGCAGCCAATGCCCGTTTCAATGTTTGATAGCCACCTTTCCTAAATAGTTCGTAACACACAATCTTACCTACAAGATATGAAGGGGCTGTCTGATTGTCCATGGTGTAGAACTTATCATCCATGTTCGATATGTCTGAGCCTGGATGCAAATCTAACCATTCCTTCATCCGCCCGTAGTGCTGTCTATGGGATAAGCCAAATTCTATCTGCTCAGTATTCACATATTCGGCCATCCCTTGTACTAACAGCAAATGGGCATCAGGATATGTCGGGTTTATAAGCCGTGCAATTTCGTGCTGATAGTTTTCTCCGCCAGCAGAATCTCCATAAATAATGAAGTTCTTTCTATCGAAGGTGCCGCCGGAATTGCCTTGTTCATCCCCCATGCCGATAAGATAGTCATACCCTTTCATTTTTTGTTGTTCGTATACATTGGGAGCGATGTATTGCGTGATACGTTGGGGGAGATTTACACCCAGTTTATCATGCAGCATATTGATCAGTTCGTTTGCTTCCTGTGCTTTCTTTTTGTTAAAGTGGAATTCTGGATAATAGTAGTAATCTATCAGTCCTACCGTCTCGCGTGGCCAGTTACGTGTGTAGTAATCTAACCAATTGTAAATCTTAAACTCGCCTTTCTCGTCCTTTTTTACAATGTGGTTGGTTATTGCAAGCACAAATACAGCTTTATTATCGTTATAAGGCGTGTAGAACATTGAACGGATTACATACGTACCGTTTTCAGGCCGTATCTCCAATACCTTATTAAGATAGGCATAAAGATTTGTATTAAGAAAACCTTCACTACTGATGAGGTCGGGCTGTTTCCATTTGTGCTTGTCTGCTTCATTCCACTGGGGGAAAAAAGTAGTGGAGTCATCATGAGCCTCCAAGAATGATTTCCACAAATCATAGACCAATGCCTTGTAAGGGTCTGCATTGCTCTCTACATTTACCTGATTGGAAACCCACTCCCAGTTTTGTGCTTGCACCACTGGTGTTATAATTAAAAACGCTGCAATTAATACCTGTTTCATATGAAAAGCTTTTTCACTAAATAACGATTTGTTTGTCTATATGTTCTTGCAAAAATAGATAAATTCGTCGAAGTGTTATAACATGTAGGAGATAAGCCCTTCGGGCTTTCCACATTGACGGAAAAACCTTGCCCTACTACGGGCATTACCCTTTATTCTGGAGTCACCACAATCGGCATACCCGTTGTTTACTGCTACTTATACTTGTTAGTTTTTTAACAAGGAAGTTGTTTGATACCCCAAGGCTACTGCTATAATGCCCAATACCA
>CACWNV010000034.1 GCA_902762325.1 uncultured Prevotellaceae bacterium
GTTTAAATCCGACACGATTACTATTAAAGGGCGCATTGAGGACTTCAACGCTGAACAGTTAGGATTTGACATGCTGCACTGCTACTACGAGGATGAGTTTGAAAAGGGGGATGCCGTGCAGGTGCTCAACATTGCACCCGACGGTACATTCTGCAAGAAGTTCAAAATAAGCTATCCTTTCCGGCAACTGTTCTGGACTAAGGATGCGAAAACACAATTCGACGAAATACCATTCTTCGCCCGTCCGGGCGAGACCATTGACATCACCGTCAAGAAGGACAATCAAGACAGGTACGTTTGTGTCTATAACAGCGGCAGCAGCCACGACGTGGAGCGGTGGTTGCACACCGACGACTACAGCGATGTATTCAGGCCGCTTTCTTCTTTTAAAGGTAAGTTGGAGGATGCTAACAGCCAGGCCGAAAGCGTCTGGCAGAATGCAATGTATCGCCTACAGACAGTGAGCCGCCGCGAGCACTACACGCCGATGGAGATTCAACTGGCACTCGCCGACATACAGGCGAACTTCATAGAACGTTATTTGTCATACGTCGATAACTATGCAAGTGACTTGGTAAAATATGAGGAGCGTGACGGCAAGTGGAACGCAGAGATTGTTGACAGCGCAGAGTATGAGAAGATTTATGATGCCCAAAACTACTACCCGTTGCACCACATCGACTTTGACAATCCGCTGCTTCTCGCGAGTCAGAATTTCCACTTTACGCTCAACCACATTCAGTTTGCCAATTATGTCAGAAACCGCCAGTACAAGGGGCTTATGGACGAGAACGGCGGCATGGAGGTAAGCTTTAAGAACTTCTCCACAGCTCTCAGCAACTACCTCGCAGCCCTCCGCGACCTTATGGGAACAGACAAGAATAATATGATGGTGCAGTTGTGCGCCTACAAGCATATGCTGTCAGACTTCGACAACTGGCTTGACGAAGACTTCATAACCCAATGGCTATCTGCCGCAGACACGGTTGACACCGAAGCAGGGAAAAAAGAAATCATAGAGAACTGGCCTACACGCAACAAGATGCTGTTGCTCTATCTCGCCACCTTCACCAATCCCTATATCCACCAGAAGGCTGAGCAGTTCTATGCCTACAAGAAGTCGCAGACCAACCTCGCCACGCCCCTGCCTGACGCGCCGATGGCCGACCTCATCCGCTCACTCTGCGCTAAATATCCAGGCAAGATTCTGATGATAGACTTCTGGGGCATGAGTTGCGGTCCCTGCCGTGGCGCCATCCAAGCGAGTAAGGAACTACGTGCCGAGATTGCCAAGCGCGACGACGTGAAACTTATATTCATTGCTGGGGAGCGCACCACCGAGGGCAGCGATGCCTACAAGCAGTATGTTGCCGAATGGTTATCTAATGAAGAGACCGTTTGCGTCACCAACGCCGACTTCACCCGTCTGCAAGAGCTGTTCCAGTTCAACGGCATCCCCCATTACGAAACCATCACACCCGACTGCCGTCGCGTTCGCGATGACCTCCGCATCGACGGCTACGACAACTTCGACTACGAACTGACGAGACTGAAGGAAAGGCTGAAATAAAACCAAAATGAATATGAAGCGAACCATCATCACCATCTTGCTCGCCCTCGTTGCAACGACGGGGCAGGCGCAAGTAAAATGCCACGTCAAAGGAACATTGGAGACCGACGCGTGGGGCGACGAAATCATCATCTGTGAGGAAGGGACTGACCTGCGCGTGGTGGACGAGCCGCGTTTTCACGTGAAAGCCAAGGACGGACATTTCACCTACGACATCGAGACCGACTTCCCAAGGCTCTATGTGGTATTCTTTCTGAAGCAATACGAAACGAGTAGCTGGTTTGAGGGCAAGTTCATCGCCGAGAACTGCAACGTGAATGTCACGATGTATGAAGACAAACGTGTGCGTATCGTCAGCAACGGCGAGGAAGGACGTAAGCATGCGGTGAAGGACAGCATTGAGGATGTGCGTTTCTGGAATCCCGTTGAGGAAATAGACAACAAGTTGGAAGACCCTGACCGCAGGGCAGAGTTCTACAAAGCAGACTTCATCTCTACTATTACCAAGGCACGGTCTTTGAATGTGGATAGTCTGCCAGAGGCATACGTTGACTCTGTCCGTCAGGTCATAGACCATTATATGCGAAACGAGAGCGAACAATATACAACTCAAGGTTTGCAACTGAAGCAGCAGCGAGACAGCATCACCTCAGGTATTCGTCCGTTTCGCATAGCATACGCCGAAGAGCACCCCATGCTTTGGACGCTATACGATGTACTTGATGCCATCCAAGCTCTCAAACATGCAGACAACTATGTGAACTTCGACAAGTCGCAGTTTGAGCCATACTTGACGCTCTATCAGGACAAACTCATCAATTACTACCCCGGCCACCCCATTCACGACCAGATTGCCACAGCTGAGACGGCCTACCGCCTACAGCCAGGAAAGCCCTACATCGACTACATGGTGCGAAACACCGACGGCCAGCTCGTTCCTATTTCCACCCTCACGAAAGGCAAGGTAGCCCTCATCGACCTTTGGGCATCATGGTGTGGTCCCTGCCGTAGCCACAGCATTGCCATGATTCCCGTCTATGAGAAATACAAGGACAAGGGCTTCACCGTCATTGCCATCGCCCGTGAACGTAATCGCCAAGCGATGGAAAATGCAGCGAAGAAGGACGGCTACCCCTGGCCGAGCCTGTTGGAACTGAACGACGAGAACGGTGTGTGGTGCAAAAACGGAGCCGGCAATGCCGGCGGTGCCATGTACCTCATCGACCGCGACGGCACCATCCTTTCCACCTCCACCGATGCAGAGGAGTTGGAGCCGATAATTAAGAAAGCATTAAACATCGAATGAGATATGAACAAGCAAGCCATCATCACCATCCTGCTCGCCCTCGTGGCGATATTGTCCGTCAGTATCATACTGAAAGGGCAAGGAAACGAAACCAAGAGTGCTGAAGCCAAGCCTAAGTATGCTACGGAACAGAAGAAAACGCAGGACGACGCAGTGCTAACCTACGACATATCCTCTTTGCAAGATTCCGCCTCACTCATCATCCTCGTCATCCGGGAATACGACCAACGGGGTATGGTCGATGAAATGAAAGGACAGAGACTTAAGATGGCAAAGACGTTATCCATTGGCTTCTCTCTCAGGCAGTCGGTACAATCGGACTCAATTGTAACAGTCTATGTACGCCCAGACAGTCGTAATGGCTTGGCAAGGGATTTAGTCCTCAAGCCCGTCCCCGATGCACCAGAAACTTTTTACCTCTACGAAAAGGTTCCAATCCAGGTTTCAGCGTTACGCCCTAACACTTTCATTCCCCTTGCTTTTTATGGTTCTTTCTGGTGGGATTCCAATTATAAGATATGCCGTTTCTGCGGAGAGAAGGAACTGACGGAAGAGAACATCAAGGAAAGTGAATATTTCAAGTACTCGCCCCATTACTATATTATTGGAGCGATATTCAGCGACAATACTGCTCGTGTGATACCGTTGTAGCACGTTATTATCATATTCCATCATAACAATGAACAAGAAAACAATTATTACGATGATACTTGCCCTCGTCGCTGTCAGCGGATGGGCACAGAAAGTTTGGACCAATCCAAGCTATCGCAACGAACCGCACGGATTCCAGTTTGATGTAAACGAGGTGGAGTTCCGTAAAGACGAGACCGTGCTACACATCACTGTCAAGAACCATCCCGGAGCCAAGTTCTCTTTTGGCAGTTGCACCGTGCTCAAGACGGAAGACATGTCGTATCCCATCGTCAGTGCCAAGAAGACATGCGATGGCGAGACCGACCTCGCGCTCGACACCCATATACCCATTCCCGAATCCGGCAAGACAGATGTGGCGCTCCACTTCCAACCGTTACCTCAAGACGTGAAGCAGTTTGACCTTATTGAAGGTTATGCACGCAACTTCTTCAAAATATGGGACATCACCGACCCTGCCTACAAAAGTCAGGCATTGCTGTTCAATTCCAATTGGCGAGATGCGGAAACAGGCGATTGGATAATCAGTCTTTTCAATGACAATGCCGTATATGCCAACAAGGTGTGGCAGTATGACAAGAAAACTGAGAAAAAAGTGGTGCTTGCCTCAGGCAACGAAAAACTCTCTATCGCCATCGGCAAGGAAAAAGACGGCAAGCGCATATTCAACATTGGCGGCAAGAAGCAGATGCTCTCTGCCATCACCACCAACACCATCACCGACTATCCAACAACAGACAACACCTCTTTCAACACAGAGTTGAAGGAGGGAAAGGCTGTCGTGAGCGGTTGGCTGAGATACCCCAAGGAACTTCTCAAAGACAAGTTGACAGTTGAGATTGGGTACAGCAACGTCGCTACCGACGATGATACTCACGTCTCTACCCAGGTGGACTCTCTCGGCCGGTTCAAGTTGGGTGTGCCGTTAGTTGGAACGCAAGGGGCTACTCTGCTAATACAAAACGGACAAGATGATGTTGTTGATGGCGTCGCACTCATACTGACACCTGGCGAGAAGTATTTCATGCTGAAAGACTACAAATCGTCGCAGACGCTCTTCATGGGTAATGATGCCCGACTGCAGAACGAGATACAGATAGAGATACCCCGCATGCAATATGCTGGATTTATAGATAATCCAGTGAGTGATGATTCCGCTAGGGTCATGGCACAGAAATGGATACACAACTATGAGCAGAGCGTGGCACAGAACGAAGACTTCATGGCACAGCATCCCAACCTGAGCAAGCGCTTTCGCGACTTTATCCGCGAGAGTCAACGCATCGATGTATGCGACCAGATACTGATGATGCATTACAACACCTATTCCCGCTTGCTGCCAGCCGACATCATGCAATGGGTGGAGGATCACTCAGCTGTCGATACCTCATTGCCTGTCAACCTCTGCAGAATGTCATCGATGTTGAGATACAAGCGTGAGTGCTATGCATATGCCGACCCGCGTATAAATGTCTTATGGGGGCGCCCCACTATTCTACCCTGGCTTGAGGAGAAGGGAATGCTTCACCTGAACGACAAGGAGCATCAAGCCATCAGCCAGATGGAGAAGATGAACAGGGAGATTTTCACGCTCTATTCAGAGATAAAAGACCGTAAAACGCTCAATGATTCCATTACGGCGGTGCAAGAGAAATACATGGAGGCGGTAAGTGTGGTCTCCACGATTCATGGAAGCGAAGACTATCAAAAGGCGTTGAACATACTCTGTGTGGGTGGTGAACAGGGCATCACCAATGCCATCATTGACTCTCTTTGCACCGACCCGATGACCAACAGCATCCATCATGCGCAGATACTCAATGAATACATCGACCACGAAAGATGCGCACTTCCAGAGAATTTGGAGCCATACATCGCACTTATCAAGGAACCTTACTTCAGGAAAGTCATTGCAGACAAGAATGAGTATTTCAAGAGGCTGATGAGGGGGAAGGAAGCAGCAGTGAATGCAGTCATCCATCCATCGTCGGATGTTGAGGGGTTAACTGACGGCAAGGCAATTATCGATAAGATTATAGAGCCTTATCGAGGCAAAATCATATATCTTGACATCTGGGGCACGTGGTGCGCACCGTGCAAGCGCAAGTTGAGCGAGTCGCACAAGCTTAAGGCCGAACTTAAGGATTACGACATCGTGTATCTCTACCTTGCCAACAGGTCGCCTGAGAAGTCGTGGAAGAATGTCATCGCAGAGTACGACCTCACCGCGCCCAACTGTGTTCACTACAACCTGCCTGACAATCAGCAGCATGCCGTTGAGCAATATGTAGGACTGACAGGTTACCCCACCTACCGCCTCTTCGACAAACAAGGTGGCATTCATCACCTCAATTGGCTCGACGACGAGAACTTGTCCGAGTTCAAGAAGAAACTTGATGCGATGGAAAAATAATTGGGAATAACTGCGAAACGAACAATGAACAAGTAAACTCTTTTCGAGTTTCATACTTTATGTATTATAGTTACCCACTAACTTATAAGAGTTAGCCAGTAGCTCACTCTTTGGGGGTACTGGGCTTAATGGGTTGACTGGGCTTAATGGGTTGACTGGGCTTAATGGGTTGACTGGGCTTTTGCCCATCAGCCCCATATTGCCCATGTCGCCCTCCGTACCCATTTCTCTGCTGCCAGTCTCTCCGGGCTCGGTACATCTCTTCCTTGATGCCGCCTTTCTCCTTGAATTCTCGTTTTTTCCATTCTATGAGACCTCGAATGAGTACATCACACTGATGAATAAGTGTAATGGCAATATTGGCTATCGTCTCGTCGGAACGTTTCTTGATTTTCTCCCGATAGACAGCTGAGTCAAGATGTTTTTTACAGAATGTGCGTGTCTGAACACATCGAGGGTCGTCATATTTCCATTGCTCCAACCCCCGGACACGCAGATAGTCCTCGTAGTCGAGCAGCAGTTCGTGAAGCGATGCACGATTAACATTGGTCAGTTTCAGTTCCATTTCTCGCGAAGTGATGCCGTCAATGTTCCCTTCTGCCAAGTTCTGCTTTCCCGACCGTGCCGCCTGAACCATCTGGTCGATGGTTCGGTCACCTGTCTTCAGAAACTTATGGGCAAAATAATACGTTACATCGTAGATGCACTCCGCTTTTTGGAATGCCTTCAATGAACGGTAGTTATTATCTTGCCTTAGAAAATCTTTGTCTTCTTCCATCTTATTCATCGTTTAATAGATCTACTTTCGACTTTCCTCACGTTCAGCAAAGAAAGTGAGATTTCTCTGCTTTCGTTTGCTCGGAAAGCTCATCATCCATACGGTTTTTGATGTTGTGTTTTTGATAGATATTGAAACTCTTCATTATTAATTTGCTACAAAGTTAACGATTTTCTTCGAAAGAAGGTGTAATTTAGCTTTTGTATTTGAGAAAGAAATTCATTCTAAATGTCTTTTTCTCTCCTAATTCTGACAGTATATCATAAAGTGTTGTTGTTTATGCGGAATCCTAATGGATGTGTTTTATTATGAAAGACTTTGACAAAAACTTGTCGGGGAAAAGTGGTGAAAGAGAAGTTAAAATCTGTAAAAACAGCTTCTTCACTCTTCATCCTTCATTCTTCATTTTGTGAAAGACCAGCTTTCGCAGCGCGAAAGGTAAGCTTTGACTGCGCCAAAGGTTATGTTTCATCGCACGAAACATAACCTTTCACACGACGAAACATGGTCTTTCGCACGATGAAACCTAAGCTCTCGCAAATTTGTATTTTGTAAACCGCCAGTTTATAGATAAATATCTGTGTAACTATTTGTAAGACAACGCTTTATAAAAAAACTCAAAAAATAGCGTTTTTTCGACCGAGTGACCCTTTCGTTCGCGCAGATGGCCTTAATTTGGGGTCAAAATTCGAATAATATTTGACAAAAGGGACGAACGCCGTATTTCTTCTAAGGCAAGGTGAACCCTATCAGAATGTAGAGGGTGAAGATGCAAGGCAATGGGCAAAGGGAACCGTAAGACGTAACATCTGATTAGGTATGGGGATTTCCCCCGAAAGTATAGGGAAACCAGATGCAAGTTGTAGGAATAATCCTTTTCAAACAACCGGAAAAATGCCGACCTTTGCAATGTGATTAGTAGATAGTTACCATAATCCATATATGCCTGATTACCTGTCAGGACACGAAAGGGGAGGTTCTTGTATGCGGAACCTCTCCAATTCTTTTGGTTCATCTGTCGGGTCTTGTCAGAGATTAAAGCGTTTTCTCAAATCCTCAAACTGCTTTTGCACGACATCCAGTCCTTCGCCGACAACCGTCTTTGCTTTGTCCAGTCCTTCTTGCAAGTCTTCTTTGACATCAGCAACTTTTTCTTCCAGATCAATCTCCTTGATCTCTTTCTTTGCATTCTCGAATTGCTCCTTCGTCTCAGCTGCTGCCTTGTCGGCAAAGACTTTGAGGTCGTTCTTTATCTCATCAGCGTTGTGACTGTCCAGATAGTTGATCAGTTCACCGTATTTCTTCTGAGCATCCTCAGCAAGTTCATTAAGACCTTGTTTCATGTCTTTCATCAATTGATCAAAATCGCTCATAGTTGTTATTGGTTTAGATGAATAATATAATTGTCAATCATTGTTATTTTAAGTACAAGTCGTTTTTATCCAAATAGTGTTGTCTGCTGTCAATGGCAATCAATACCCGGTCGGTATTCTTCTTATCTGAGATGACATAGGAGAAGTCTGCCCGCCTGCTGCTATATTCCCCCAGATATTTCAGGCTGCCGTCAACAGGGTTCATCAGCCATACGTTCTTCCGTTGGCCGGAAATCTTTGACAAATCAATAGTCATATCCTTTCCGCTGTAGTTGTAGACCAGCAAGTAATCGTTTCCTCGAGTAGCAATAATTCGGTCGTACTGGGTTCCGTTCTCACCGGTTATAATACTCTGGTCGGCAACACGGACGGTGAAAGGAAAAGAGAGCATGAGGCGTTTCAGATATTTCATCTGTTTGTACCCGGGGGCGTTGAGAGCATCCCACCATGCCTTAGATGCTCCGTAGGCAGGTGATAGTCCAGGTCGCATGAACTGCATGATGCTGTTGTGACCGTAGGTATGACCGAAGCAACCGGCGAAAACCGCCCAATAAGCATATCGGCGGACATCGCTGGCTTGCCAGCGTGGAGCATTGATGTCATGCAGTCCTTGGGGAATGTCTTCGTAGGAAGGCTCACCGTCTATGACAGGTTTGAGGTTTTCCGGCTTCTGGCTGAGGCTCACATATTGCCAGTTGTCCTCTTCGGTATTGTCAGGGATGGGATAGTCAATGTCTCCATTGCGCTGCCCGTAGCGACGATGCCCGCTTTGGAACATGTTGAAGTCGAGCCACTCACGGTCGTTGAACCATTGCGCACTCGTTGTCCGTCCACGGGGATGAAAGGTCATCAGATGGTTCTTGTCAACCTCTTTGATTGCCCTTGCCAGTGCGTCCCACGATTCAGTCCCTTTGCTTCCCAAGACATCTCCGCCAATCATCCAGATGATATTGGGCTTGTCCTTGTAGCGATTCCCTAAGAACCTGCCGTAGGCAGCCGCCTGCTGCACATTCATTCTGCTGATTTGCGAACCCCAGATGCAGTCCATGGCAATGTAAATGCCATTTGCCTCAGCCTTGTCCACTATATAGTCAAGGTGGTCCCAATAGCCATAGACGTTTTTGGGGGTAAACTGCGCAAATGAGAACTGTTCATCATTTGCCTGCCGACCATAAATATTGAAGGTAGGGATGGCATTCAATACCTGAATCTGTTCAACATTGTAACCCTCTTCACGCTCACGGGACAAGTAGAAATCCACCTCGTCCCTCGTCAGTCTTTCAGGGAGTAGCCAGGCTGTATTCCCCAGCCAGAAGAAGGGCCTGCCGTTTTCGTGAATGAGATAATGCTTGTCGTCAGAAACCTTAAGATTTCCATTCTCCCAAGGTTTATAAACCTTTGCTGCCTGAAGACTGGTCATCAGGCAGCAAAGTATAGCAAGCATCATCACTTTTCTGTTCATTTCTTGAGATAAGAGTCCTGTATGAATTGCAGTTCAGCTTCGAGCATCGCCAGCTTGGACATGTCAAACCCGACTTTCCTTGCCTCACTGATGGGACGTGAATAGAGATAGGGGATTTCCATGGGGCGATGGTTGTCAAAGTCCAGTTTCATAGAAGGGCTGTAAGGAACCATTGCATCGGTCATCTCAATCATCTTGTCGGCAAAGGAACTGTCTAAGCCTTTCACTCCTAAAGCCTGGGCAGCGTTGATTACTTCCATCATCTGTTCATAGATCAGGCGGCGCGTGGAAGGATTTCCCAACAGCTTGTCGGTTGACGTGTTCAGGGCAACGGTCATTCCGTTGAAGGGCATGTTCCACACTGCCTTTTTCCATCGTGCCTCGTCATACGGCACTTCAGCGGCAGTGATGCCAGCATCCTGCATGTCCTTGAGGATGTCGTGGAATCTGTCGTCAGGGCATGAATAGTTGCCGAGGTTTATCGACCCGTAGCACTGATGTGAGATGTGTCCGGGACCGATCTTACTTGAACAGATGAAAGCAAGTCCGGCAATGATTGCCAGACCGGGAAACAACTGCTGCAAGTCTTCCTCCAGTCCGATGCCATTCTGGATCAGTACAACGGTTGTATTGCTGCCAACGATAGGAGACAGCAAGTCTTTGAGCAGATGATTATTCGTCGATTTCAGTCCCACAAGGATAACGTCGGCGCATGGCATCTTACTCGTGCTGTCATAGCAGTCGACGTTATCCAGATGAAAAGAACCGTCACAGGAGTCAATCTGTAGTCCATGACTTCTGACATAGCTATAGTCAGAGTGCAATAGGAACTGTACTTTACGACCCGCATTCATCAGTCGTCCGCCATAGAATCCGCCGATGGCTCCTGTTCCGATAATAGTATAATTCATAAAAGAAAAGTCATTTAGATTGCCTCATTAGGGCTGCTACCTTCAGGTTTCTGATTAATAATGCCGAGATCATCGGAATTAATGGTGAACGCATCCGATGCAGCGAGGATCTCACTCGTCATCTCTGTTGCCATCACTTGAATGGCTGGTGCAACATATTGTTTCATCGTTTATCCATGTTTTTACTTTCACAATATTCTATTTCACGTATTTGTGTCCATTCTTAATGTAGACACCCTTCTGAGGAGAATTGTTCAGCTTCCGTCCTTGCAGGTCGTAAATCATCTCATCGCCGAGTTCGGACATGTTTACAGTACGAATGCCGTCGACTTCACCGAAGTTGAACAGAATCTTACTGTACATATCAGGCTCAATACCGTTGAGCGTGAAGTATGCACGGAGACCCTTGATGGTTCCGGGTTCGTTCATGAAGCTGAATCTGTTGCCAGAGATGAGGAAGAACACCGACTTGTCGCTCTCTGTGAACTCATAAGGATTGAACAGTCCGGTCATGGTGCAGTTTCCTGCCTCAATCGTCTCGGGAGCTTCAGCCTTGATGGTCACATATTTCAATACGGGATTCTCCACGTCATTGTTGAACTTGATGACGTACGGCTTTCCAGCTACAGCTTTGCTGACAGGCAGGAAGTTGAAGTTCTGTGTCATGCTTGCCTCGTCGTATGAAGCATTGGCAAGTTCCATGATGGAAGCACCGTAGAACGGATTGGCTTCATCGGCAGTCCAGCTCTCTTCGATATCGACAGGCAGACAGATGGTGTTCCAGGTGTTACCGGCAAAAGTACGCTTCACATTCAGCGTGTTGACGAAAGTTCCGCTTTCAGGAATCTCGTTCTCTTCGTTCTCATCAAGCGTCAGGACAAGGTCGGCAGCAGGACCGAATCCACCCATCTCGTTGGCACTGCGGATAGTGATGACATCGGCAGCGTCAGCATCCAGATTGAATGATGTGTCGTTTGGTCCGACGATGGCAACGAAGACATCGTTCTTGAAGATTGCATAGGCAGTGGCTCCACGCTGAGGCTCCCATGTGAGAAGGCCATTTGCGTATGAGAAGGCAGGAGCATCAATCTGCTCGCAAAGCTCACGAGGATTCCAGGGCTTTTCCTGATTCTCAGAGAACATGTTCTCATAGCTGTAGAAAGCAGCCTGTTCATCGGTAAGAATTGTTTCGTAATTGCCACCATACGAGGCCACGATGTTAGAGGCAGGAGCAATGACAGTCATGTCTTCAGACATGGTCTTATACTCACCAAACAACTTGATGTCGGTATTGTTCATACCCTTTTGAGTCCAGCGGCTGTTGACAATCGTCGCTGCGGCATTATCATCAAGAACAGTATATAAGTACACGCATATAGGACTGTTCTGCCATGTACGTCCATAATTCCATGATCCCTTACCGTTTGTCAGGTCTTGCACCTTACAGTTGTCGAAGACATAGCCGAAGGCTGTCGTTGTTGTCGGGGCTGTAATGGTGCGCTCGCCTGTACCGTTGGCATTGCGAGGCTCAAGTCCTAATGTACATTCAGAGAAGCGGACGTCGCCACCGCCACAGATAAAGTCGACAGTACCATTGAGACGAGATGTCTCCCAGTATGCCTGCATGTCATTGTTGTTGGAATAATAAGAGTCCTGATGCGAAAGGATCGCTACATTCTTGGCGATGGTATGATTACCCTTGTCCTGCAGACAGACAGCGCGTCCGGCAGCACCGGCAGCATAATAGTCAAGTCCGTTCTTTAATGTGAGATCCTGGAAGTAAGTGTTCTCTATCTTGCTGTTGATGAACAGGGTAGCAGTGGTGCCGATTCCTTCGTTCTTCACATTGGGCGCATTGGTGATGATGGTCTTGTCCATGCTCTGTCCGATGATGGAGACATTACTGTAAGGAATAGCCGTAAGTGCCTTCTTTCCTAAGTCGTATGTGCCATCGGGGAGGAATACCTTCACCCGTCCATTGTTGTTATTCAGCAACAGGGCATCGAAGATGTTGAGCAGACTGTTTGCATCGCCAGCCTTGGCAATGTAATATCCGTTGACTGGCTCGATGGTGCCTGCATCTCCCGTGTTAATCACATTAAGATAGTGGATATAGGCCTGGGCTGTCATTTCCAGCGTAAGCCATCCTGCCTCACCTTCATACTTCACGGCACTGACAGCTCCGTCAGCTCCGCTTGCCGGCTGGACAAATGTACCTACCAGGCTTCCGTCCGGGGCAAGGAGATTGATTTCACCTCTGGAATACTCGCAGTTGCTTATCGTAATGATGGCATTGCCGGCGACATAGACTTTAAGCGAAGTCGTAGGCTTCACGTCGTAGCCATGAGTGCCGCCATTATAGCTGTATTGTCCTTCGATGCTCAGAGCCTCATGGTCTTCGGGATAGAAGTAGCGGTTGCGGAAATCGTAGGTGTTGCGCTCGGTGTTGTCATCACCTTCAATATCTGTCACTAAAGCATACAATGACAAGTTACCAGTGATGGTAGTAGCTTCTGTAGCTTTCTGGCCGCCATCTTCCGAGAAGCACCATCCTCTGAACTTCATTCCTTCGGGAATAGTGAGGTCGTTCTCTGTATATGCAAATGTTCCGATTGGAGCATCTTTCTCAATGACTGATGTGCCGATTTCATCGCTGCCATAGAAATAAGTGACGGTGAAGTCGGGTTTCCAGACGGCATTCACGAAGTAGGTGGCAGTCTCACCATTAAGCTCTACAGGAATGGTAATAACGCTCTCTTCAGGGTTACTGGGAGAAGGTGCATATTCCACGTTGCCAATCTCACCATTCTCCGGAATGATGTCGGTAAGCGGATTGTTGGCATTCACCATCGGCTCAGACTTTGAAATCTCAATGGTTGCAACCATATTTCCGTTCTCATCCTCATTGAAGACATCAGCAGCCTGATAGGTCACGCCATTGGCGGTGAAGGAAGCGAGTGCTGGAGCCTTGCCAAGATCAACTTTTCCGTAGATCTTCAGGTCCATCATATAAGAGTTCTGTGCCAGATTGAAATTGTAGAACTTCAACTGAGCATTCTTGCGGTTGATGTCAAGGGTGTGTGTCTCACCGCTGGCATTTGCTATCGACTGGTTGAATATGGGTACCCAGTCTTCGTCACCATCACCTTTCACTGCAATAACCCATCCGCGATTACCTCCAGTAGCACACTGAGTGAATTCGATTTTAGTGATAGAAGCAAGAGGAGAGGTCACCACTGAAGGTTCTGCGGCAGAATATTCTCCAGTGTACTTGGCAGAAATCATATAGCCAGTATAGTCAGGGAACTTTGCCTGAACGCCAGCAGGATCAGCTCCCACGCCGTTAAGCGTGAAGGTGAGGTTCTCATGGCTGTACTTAGTAGTCACTTCAACTTTCTGGTTCGTTGCTTTCTTGCGGTCAATTGTGGGCCAGTCGGTGAAGTCAGTGGCATAAAGTTCTTTCTCTTGCAATGGCGAAACGAATGTCACCTGTACTCTATAGAGATAACACTCCTGAAGTGCCTTCACCTCGACATAGCCTTGAGATACTTCAGCCGTTGTTGCCTTATGAGTAACAACATCACCTGTTGCTTCATCATTTCCCACGACAATACGTCCAGCACCATAGTTGGGGTATGTTGTCACCTCAACAATGTCCTTGTTAGACTTTACAGGAATCTGTAAGATGGTGTTGGCATTGAACTGAGCATCAGAAGCACGTCCTTTCAGCTTGCCATTCGTGGCGTCAACAAACATACTTACTCCTTCCACCGTAGAGGGAACAGTACCGGTGTTACGCTCGATATGTACATCGGGAAGGCTTGCAGGATTGGCATTCTGGAAATCCCACATAGCTGTCAAGTCCTCTTCAAGCACATCATCGGGAACAACCTGCCTGACAGTAACAGACTTGATGTAGCTGTTGTTGTTTGTCGAAGCGATGACGACATAGCCTTCCTTTACCTCAGCAGCCGTGGCTTTGTGCGAATAAGAAGCTTCACCGTCACAGTCTTCGTTACCAATAGTGAAATGAGAATAATTAGCTGCGTATGCAACAAAGCTCACTTCATCGTTTGTAGAGACAACCGGAACGAGGATTCTCGTTCCTTCATTCATCTGTGCGCTGTTCCCGTTGGCTCTGAATTTTCCATTAGTAGCATCAACGGTAATCTCAATGCCATTGTTCGTAAAGGTGCCGGTCGTCCCCTGAATCGTCTCAAATGAAGAGAACTCATCAGAGAAATCCCAAACCGCATTTACGATGGCAGCTCTGCCCATCGTGGTGAGCATAAGCATCAAGCACAAAGTGCTTAGTCTTAGTACCAATTTTTTCATTGTTTATAGATAGGTTTAGTTTATTAGGAGTTCTTTGTAAATTTTTGGCGAATATAGTAATTTTTCTGCTAAACAGCAATTTTTTTCTCTCTTTTTTGTTCACATTATTATTAGAGGGCTTTTAATACAGCGGTCTCGATACGGCATAAAAAGATAGCCGGCAAATAAAAATCTGCCGGCTACTCGTTTTGAAATAAAAAAAGAATTAGTCAATAGTTTTTGTGCGTATGGGCAATTACTTTATTTCAGTATATATTTCTTTCCATCCATGATGTACAATCCCTTAGAAGGATTGGCAACCTTTCTACCTGTCAGGTCATAGATGGCCTTATTGTTCTGACTTGTTGCTACCGTCTTCTCGATGCCAGTATAGACTTCAGGATTTACAAACTGTACATTATAGATATAGTACCATCCTCCGAAGTCGAAGCAGAGACGAGTGTTGATAGTCTTATCAGCATCGATGTTATCTCCCATGTTGAATACAACGAATGTGGCGGTATTGTTTTCAGAGGTTTCAGCGTTAATCTCGATACCTAACTTGCCATCAGGATCAGCCAGACCGTCTTCGTTGATGTTGATACCAGTCCATGCCAGAGAAGTCTTGTCCTCTGTGAACTTCTCCTCATCTGCCTGTACTCTGACATACTCACCTGTGATGAAGTCATTGAAATCTTCTTGCTCCATTGCAGTCATGGCAGGAGTCATGTCAACGGGTACATTGATATCGCTGTTTGCTGCAGGAATCGGCAATAACAGTTCCTGAGTACCTAATGTGCGCTCTGGTTCGGTCACGTCGGCATCGTTAGCACAGAACTCAATGTTTCTGAAGTAATAGGTGTTGTCAAAATCCTTCGGTACATTTAAGTTGAATGCAACGGTAGAACCTCCACTTTGTTGAGCTGTGATGGTCTGCTCGAACTCAAATCGCTGCCAGTCTTCTGTCAGGGCCAGGTTGCCGAACAACTCATAGTGAAGATAATCACCGGGGCCTCTGTGGATCTGGCTTTCAATGTCGGTAGGATGCTCAGCGCGTGCTTCAATCACAAATCTAACCTTTTCATTTGTACGGAATATATGCTTTCCAGACACAAAGAACTGAGACTGCCAGTTGGTCAATTCAATTGCTTCACCATCAGCGTTGTAAATCTGAGCCTGACCGTCATCGTTGTACAATGCGGCTTTGACAGAGGTAACACATATTGCAGGCTGACCGTCTAACGGGTCATTAACGATACGTGCGGGCTTGTCTACACCAGTTTCTCCGTCACGTCCAGTGAACGTGGTGAAAGTACCATTGTTGAATGTAATCTCATCATTGGTGTCAAGACCTTTTCTAATCATATTAAACCAGCCAGACAATTCTTGCTCCTCTTTTGGCTTTCTTACTTCCAGCTTGATGTCGTCGAAGTAGTAGTTGTTAGCTTCTTTCAGCACATACAGGTTGAATGCAACGGTGTGAAGCTCCTTCGTAGAAGTCTCAGCATTACCTCCGTCTCCATAGACCTGATTATCTGTAACGACGATCTCTCTCTCGATAGTCTGCCATTCTTCAGTAATGCTGATATCGCCAAAGAAAGAATAGAAGTTATAGTCACCAGGTTCGTTGTGAGCCTGGGTCTGTGCATTAGCTGCTTTATCAGCCCTTACTCTCATCGTCAGCTTAAGTTCGTCACCCGACTCGATTTTCGGATCAACACGAATAAAGAACTGTGTAGCCCAGTCATCACTCTGGACGTCCTCCCCCTGATCAATTGCTGTAACCACAGCGCAATGGTTTGTCGGGTCTGTCGGATCCTCAATGATTCTAGCAGGCACGTTATCGCTCACATTGTAGTCATGGGCAAAGAAGCATGAAAAATCGTCTCCTTCCATGTTTCCGTTTATCACTCGGTCTTCATAATTTGTCTGTGCAAAGGCATTGTATGAAAAAAATGCAATTGCTAACAAGGTAAAAATCTTTTTCATAAGCATGTCTTAATAATGTTAGAATTCTTAGTTATCAGTTCCACTGCAAAAATAGATATAATTAAAATATGATACTTTATGTCAAGTTTCTTTTTCTTTTTGTTTTGATACATAGACAAAAAAAGAAGCAATTAGTGAATTCGCCAATTGCTTCTTTCCTTTTTTATAGTGATTATATCGTGAACTTATTTGTTCAAATATTTCTTACCGTTTCTTATAACGATTCCCTTATAATCAGCACCCACCTTTATGCCGTACAGGTTATAGGTGGTGTTATCTGCTGCTTCAGCAGTAGTGACAACCTCCAGACCGTCACTCACTGTGCAAATGAATTCCACCTTATCTATATTACAGTTGGCACCATTGATCGTAAAGCGGAGAATTTGATTGCCAGCCTCCAGGTTCTTGCTGAGGTATCCTGTTACAGTCTTGTATGTATCCCAGTTGTTGCTGCCAGTCTGAGGAACATTCACTTTGCATAGGCTGGTGATTTTTCCGTCTTCAACGAGTCCGATGGTGAAACCGGAGCCTGTTACGCCAGATGAAACAGTAGCCTTGTAGGCGTACTTTCCTCCTTCGGTGACATTGACACTGTATTCTACCCATTCGTTGACAGCAGTATATCCCAGAGCATGGCTGTTGTTGCCGGTGACGATATCTACACCTTCACTGTCGGAACGGTAATTGGTTCCACCCTCGTCTTTTGAGTCTGAATCGTGATAGGTGAATCCTTCACCGCCCCGGTCAAAGTTCTCAGCCTCGATGATTCCGGGAAGATTCACCACGCCCTTATGTGCTGTGCGCTTGTTGTTTACTTTCAGCACATACTTAGCTATCTTCGACTGCTTGCCTTCTGCATCAGTTGCAATGGCGGTGATGTTATATGTGCCCTTTGCCGTAGGTCTGTACGTTGTTTCGAAAGGCTCTGCGGTAAGGCTCTTCAGAACGACATTGTCCAAGTAGATCTTCACATTGGCAATGGTACTCGTGAGAGATGATGCCGAGACACTGAGGGTGGTGTTCTCGTTGATTGTTGCAGTCTTCGGGTCAGAGGTAACGCTGATGTTGATGTTATTGTCAACATCGATCTTCTTAAAGATAATCTTGTCAACATTACAGCTGCCACCTGTGATGTTGATACGGATGATCTGTTGTCCTTCTTCCAATGGGATGAGTAGTCGGCCATGAACAGCCCTGTAGTTATCCCAGTTGTTTGTCTGGACACAAGGAACAGGGATGACTTCGCTAATGTCTTTCGTTCCCTCGTCATTGCTCAGCGACAGACTGATTGAAGATGTCGTGGCACCAGAAGAAACGTATGCATCATAAGAATACAGTCCGGCTTCTTTCACATTCACCGTATATTCAAGCCACTCTCCTGTAGCAGTATAGCCGATGGCATAGCCTCCGCTGCAGGTGACGATGTCAACACCACCACCATTTGAACGGTAAGAGGTGCCTCCTTCATTCTTGGTATCTGTATCGTGGTAAGAAATGCCTTCAGCACCAGAGTCAAAGTCTTCCGCCTGTAAAGTGCCGGGTAGCTCTATGACATTCTTATAAGGAGAGCGCGGATTGTATGCCGTGAAACTTGACAACCGCTCATATTCCGTTCCGTCGGTCGCTACAACAACAGCCTTCAGATTGTACTTCCCAAGCGCCGTGGGGGTATATTCTGTTGTGTAAGGAGCTTCGTTCATGGTGCAATAGAGCTTGTCCTTAACGTAGAAGTCAATGTGGTCGATGGTCTTTGTCTTGAGTCTCGCGCGGACAGTAATTGAAACGGGCTCGTCTTTTGTGGCACTCAGTGTTGACGGTTTTACATAGACAGATGCTTCCTTGACCATTCCCGGGAACGGGCTTTTAGCATTCTGTGCCTTCTCGCTTTTCATGTATTCCCGCAACCAAGTCATGGCAGGACGGTCTTTACCGTCGCGGATGATACCTGAATTTCCGTCGGTTGTCCATGTGCGTCCATAGATGTAGCCCCACAAAGTGATACCGGCACAATAGTCAGCTTCCCACATATAGGGAATCTGCTCTTTATACCGTTGCAGCTGAAGATTGTCATCCGATGTACCAATATCATATTCTGTGCTGTACATCGGCATCTTCAAGGCATTCTGAATCTCAGTCATGGCTGATTTGAAGTTGCTGACATTCATATCCGTCAGGTCATGTGACTGACATCCATAGGCATCTATCGGAGCACCGGCATCACGCAATGTCCTGACAAGATTAATGAATTCTGTCCGTTGCCACTGGAAAGTGTTATAGTCGTTGTAAATCAGAATAGCGTCCGGCCATCGCTCATGAGCCAGTTCAAAGGCCTTGATGATCCAGTCGTATCCCGTTTTTCCGTCACCGCCTAAGGCAGCCTTGTAAGGTGCCGGCTGATGACCGGGTACCGCTTCGTTTACGACATCTATCAGCGGAAGGTCAGGATAGTGTTTCTTGATGGCATCCATCCATTCAACAATGGCTTTGTACTGCTCAGAGGTAGAAAGGTTGTTCAGCCAGTCAGGATATTGTGCTCCCCAGATAAGACAATGGAACTTAAAGGGGAAATTATGGTTCTTGGCGTAGTTGTATGCGTTGTCGCATCCTCCCCAGTTGAAACTGCCTCGACGTGAACCCTCAATGGAAGCCCACTTGGATTCATTCTCAGGAGTGATCTGATTCCAGAGCGTGTAAAACTTCTCGTTACCATAATCAACATTGTAGCTTGTTGTAATGTTTCCCAGGAACTTGTCAGGGTTTGATGACAACTGGGCATTTGTCTTGAATGGGAAAAGACAAAGGAACATTAATAGCAGATAGACATTGTTTTTTCTCATGATAATATCATTTAAATTGTCTGATGATATTTAGTTAATAGTTTATTCTTAAAGATTGTTCTCCAGGCTCTCAGAGTCTGTATGTGCCTTTGACATTTAGTCATGCAAAAATAATAAATTGTTATGTGATAAGAAAACAAAAGCCCTGTTTTTTTGTTAATTCGCCAAAAAAACAACCGGATAGTTCACTTTGCAACTGAGTTGCGAAACAGTTCTTTTACTTTTGTACCCGAAAACAAAACATAAAAGAATTGAATATGGCACATACACACCATCATCACCATGACGATCAGCATAACAAAATCGTGCTGATATCTGCTACGATAGTCTTGTTAGGAATAGCAGTTTTCATTGAACACCGCTACAACCTGCCAATGTGGCAGATGTTGCTGGTTTATCTTGTTCCCTATTTGCTCATTGGACATAACACATTGCATGAGGCAATCGAAGGCATTGTGCATGGTCAGGCTTTCAATGAGCACTTCCTGATGTCTGTTGCAACTATCGGGGCATTGTGTATCGGCTTTCTCCCTGGTGCGGAATCGCAGTTCACCGAGGCGGTGTTTGTGATGCTTTTTTTCCAGATTGGTGAGTTCTTTGAAGAGTTTGCCGAAAAGAAAAGCCATGATAGTATAACGCATCTGATGGATATTCGCCCGGATATAGCCAATGTAGAGCGGAATGGACATGTTGAGAGTGTTTCCCCCGAAGAGGTCAGGATTGGCGAGATTGTTATCGTAAAGCCTGGCGAGAAGGTTCCGATTGACGGTGTTATTGTAGATGGCAGCACATTATTAAATACGGTAGCACTGACGGGTGAGAGCGTTCCTCGTTCTTCTTCTAAGGGTGATGAAGTCATCTCCGGCTGCATCAACTTGTCGGGCGTTATTAAGATGAAGACCACAAAGAGCTTTCAGGAGAGCACTGTGTCTAAGATCATTCAGCTGGTTGAAGAGTCCAATGAACATAAGTCGGAAAGTGAGAGGTTTATCACCCGCTTTGCAAGAGTCTATACTCCAGTGGTCGTCTTTGCCGCCATTGCCCTGGCAATCATCCCGCCGCTCTTGTCAGACGACTTCATCTCATCATTCTCCGTCTGGCTTTACCGTGCCTTAATGTCCTTGGTAGTTTCCTGCCCCTGCGCCTTGGTTATCAGTATTCCATTGACCTTCTTCGGTGGTGTGGGAGGTGCTTCTCGTAAGGGAATCCTTATCAAGGGAGCGAACTTCATAGATGTATTGGCAAAAGTGAAGACGGTGGTGTTGGACAAGACGGGAACGCTTACACATGGCCAGTTTGCTGTTGACAGTGTCCATGCCGTTGGAAACCATGATCTGTTACGACTTGCCTCGGCGGTGGAACAGTTCTCCAATCATCCTGTCGGGGTCGCCTTTAAAAACCATCAGGACTCTACCGATGCAAAACACCCGTCAGCAGAGGCAACCGATGTCAACGAGTTTGCCGGATGCGGAATACAGGGACGTGTAGGCAAGCAGCTGGTATGCGTGGGAAATGTGAGAATGATGGAGAAGGCAGGAGTCACGAAGGAGGAGATACAAAGATGTCTTGATGATGAA
The DNA here is from genome assembly GCA_902762325.1 of uncultured Prevotellaceae bacterium. Lineage (GTDB taxonomy): Bacteria > Bacteroidota > Bacteroidia > Bacteroidales > Bacteroidaceae > Prevotella. Next base: position 21,182 of record CACWNV010000034.1, read on the forward strand.
CTTCAAGACTCTCCCGCCAGCATACATCCGTCGGGCGTGATTGTTCATGTAGCCGTTGATGGAACGTATGCGGGATATATCGTCATTAATGATAAGATAAGGGAAGAGAGTGCAGATGCCATCAGGCAGTTACAACGGTTGGGCATTGAGAGGACTGTCATGTTGACGGGCGACCGCAAAGAGCCAAGTGAGTATGTGGCAAGGCAATTGCAGCTGAATGAGTATCATGCAGAACTCTTACCGACAGATAAGGTAAGCATCGTCTCTCAGTTGTTAGGCGACAAGTCTGCCGGCAGCTATCTTGCCTTTGTCGGTGACGGTATCAACGATGCTCCCGTCTTAGCGCGTGCTGACGTCGGAATAGCAATGGGAGGATTGGGAAGTGATGCTGCCATTGAAGCCGCTGACGTTGTGTTGATGGACGACAATCCCACCAAGATAGCACTGGCTATCCGTATTGCCCGGCGCACTCTCGCTATCGCCCGACAGAATGTCTGGTTTGCCATTGGTATAAAAATTGCTGTTCTGATTTTAGCTGCTTTGGGACTTGCCACGATGTGGATGGCGGTGTTTGCTGATGTAGGCATTACCGTGTTGGCAGTTCTCAATGCCATGCGTGCCTTAACGATAAAAACATCTTAAACGGTTGGAATGAATAAGTTATTGACAATAATCCTTGCAATCTTGCAGTTCTCTCTTGCCTACGGCCAGAAAACAGGAAAGAATGTGCCCTATAAGAATCCTCAATTACCCGTTGAGCAGCGGTTAGACGATTTGATGGGAAGGATGACGCTTGAAGAGAAGCTTGGCCAGTTACGTTGTACGCTTGCCTGGGATTATTACGAAAGGAAGGGGAAAGACATTCTTCTCACGGAGTCATTCAAGAAGGATGTAACCGAAAACCATATCGGTATGCTTTGGGCAACTTTTCGTGCGGACCCTTGGACTCAGAAGTCGTTCGATAACGGACTGAACCCCGTCATGGCAGCGCGGCTAAGTAATCTTCTGCAAAGATATGCTATAGAGCACACTCGCCTTGGAATCCCTCTCTTTCTTGCCGAAGAAGCGCCGCATGGGCACATGGCTATCGGGACGACCGTCTTTCCCACCGGCTTGGGAATGGCGGCAACGTGGTCGCCAGAACTGATTGAACGGGTCGGGAATGTGATTGGCAGGGAAATCCGCCTGCAAGGAGCACACATCAGTTACGGACCTGTCGTTGACCTTTGTCGTGATCCTCGGTGGTCACGAATGGAAGAGACGATGGGGGAAGACCCCGTCCTGTCAGGAGAGATAGGGGCAGCAATGGTTCGCGGACTTGGCAGAGGTGACTTGTCAAGACCATATAGTACGTTGGCAACCGTGAAGCATTTCATTGGCTATGGAACCACGGAGGGAGGACATAATGGCAATCCTACCGTGGTCGGCACCCGTGATTTGTATGAGAATTTTCTGCCTCCTTTTAAAAGGATGGTTGATGAAGGGGCGCTCAGTATAATGACTTCCTACAACTCATGGGATGGCATTCCCAGTACGTGCAACGGATTTCTCCTTACCGATATCCTTCGTGATGAATGGAAGTTCAAAGGATTTGTAGTCAGCGACTTATATAGTATTAACTGCATTTACCATGATCATCGTATGGCATCATCCATCCAGGAAGCCGGAATGATGGCTTTGAAGGCCGGAGTGGATGTCGACTTGGGTGCAATAGCATACGGAATATTGGATGAAGCCGTGAAAAAGGGGGAGATAGATGAAGCGTTCGTCGATAAGGCGGTCCGTCGTGTGTTAAGGATGAAGTTTGAGATGGGACTGTTCGAACATCCATACGTCGAACCCAAAGCAGCTGCCAATGTCTGTAATGAGGCTGATAGGAAGCTGGCACTGGATGTGGCTCGTGCTTCCATTACGCTATTAAAGAATAATAAAGGTGTGCTTCCGTTACGAAAGGACATGCGCATTGCAGTCATAGGACCGAATGCTGATAATTGCTACAATCAGCTTGGAGACTACACGGCACCACAGGAAGAGGGTAGGGTGAAGACCTTATTGGATGGCGTATGTCAGAAAGTGGGAGCCGATGCCGTTGAGTATGTGAAGGGTTGTTCCGTCAGGGACACTCAGAATGTCGACATCGATGCTGCTGTCGATGCTGCATTGCGTGCTGATGTCGTGGTCGTTGCTGTTGGCGGAAGTAGTGCCCGCGATTTTAAGACTTCCTATCTGGACACCGGTGCGGCAAAGACTGATAATCCGTCAATTAGCGACATGGATTGTGGGGAGGGTTTTGACCGTTCGACACTCGATTTGTTAGGGCGTCAGAACGAATTACTCAGAGCTTTGAAGAGGACCGGTAAGCCTTTGGTTGTCGTTTATATAGAAGGTCGGCCCCTCGATAAACGCTGGGCTTCTGAGAATGCCGACGCCTTGCTAACTGCCTATTATCCTGGTCAGGAGGGAGGTCTGGCAATCGCCGATGTACTCTTTGGCGACTATAACCCTGCCGGAAGGCTGCCTGTCAGCATCCCCCGTCATGTCGGACAACTTCCTGTCTATTATAATCACAAGTCGCCTGCTCCCCACGATTATATGGATCTGTCTGCCCGTCCTCTCTATTCCTTCGGCTATGGACTGAGCTACACCACCTTTATATATAATAATCTCACCATTGAAAGACAAGGGGAGCGGGAAATGAAGATTAGCTTTGATGTGACCAACACCGGGAAATACGATGGGGAAGAGGTTGCACAGCTGTATCTTCACAAAGCGGTTGCTTCAACGGTTCAGCCCGAAAAACAACTGAAATGCTTTCGTCGGGTGATGATTCATAAGGGTGAGACCAGGCATCTTGAATTTGTTCTCGGGCAGGAAGAATTAAGTATCATCGACAGACAAATGAACCGTGTCACCGAATCTGGCGAGTATGATGTCATGATAGGTCCTTCCAGCGATGACATCGCCTTGAAAGGGAAGTTCGTTTACTGATGCGTTAATAAGTTGAGTGTTTGATTTGGTTTTCATGAAAAAAGCTCTATCTTTGCAAAAGAAAACAAGAAAAGAACCTTGTTTCGCCAATACAAATGAATAGTTTTAAGGATATGAAACAGATTATCAAATCTTCAGTTATTGTCATTGCCTTATGGGGCATCGTCGGAGTTCTCCAGTTGTGTGCAAGTAAGCCTGTTGGTGAGGCTCGTCCCACCGTGTCAGTCTTAGGTGATTCCTATTCTACTTTTGAGGGCTTCATCACCCCTGATTCCATGGAGACATGGTACTTTGCCCGTCCCGACCTGAGACGCACGGATGTTGTGAAGGTTGGTCAGACCTGGTGGCATCAGGTGGTGCGCAGGATGGGATGGAAGCTCGAACGGAACAACTCATGGTCGGGAGCAACCATTTGCTATTCGGGTTATAATGACGAAGACTACAAGCCCCGTTCGTTTATCACCCGTCTGGACGACTTAGGGTCTCCTGATGTGATTCTTGTCTTCGGTGGCACTAATGACTCATGGGCAAACTCACCGATTGGCGAGTTTAAGTACGAAGGATGGCGCAGGGCTGACTTGTACACGTTTCGTCCTGCCATGGCTTATCTGTTGGATCACCTCATCGAGCGTTATCCTACGGCAGACATCGTCTTCATTGCCAATAGTGAATTGAAGGACGAAATCACGGGTTCCATGAAGACTATCTGCGATCATTACAAAGTCCCGATGATTCAGTTGCATGATATAGAGAAACAGAATGGCCATCCCAATATCAAGGGAATGCAGCAGATAGCCGACCAGTTGGTCAGCTTCCTGAAAAAGTGAAATAGCATTTCCTGTCTGAATATGTCAGTATCTTCCGGGCTCAGCTGATGTCACGCATGCTGAGCGATATGCGTTTGCGGCGTGCATCCACTTCGGTGACACGGACAAGAACATGCTGTTGCAGATGCACGATGTCCGAAGGATTACTGACATATTTGTCTGCTAATTGCGAGATGTGGACAAGACCGTCCTGATGGACACCGATGTCGACGAATGCCCCGAACTTAGTGATGTTCGTGACAATGCCGGGTAACACCATCCCCTCCCTCAAGTCGCTTATCTCCTTTACGTTCGGATCAAACTCAAACACCTCTGCCTCACCGCGAGGGTCACGCCCCGGCTTGTCCAGTTCTTGCATGATGTCGGTGAGAGTGGGAAGTCCTACTTCTGCCGTGACATAGTGTCGCAGGTTGAGACTTATTCTTTTCTGTAGTTCTTTGTCCTTAATGAGTTGTGCCACCGTACAGCTATTGTCTTTCGCCATTTGTTCGACAACCTTATAGCTCTCTGGGTGGACGGCACTGTTGTCAAGCGGATTCCTCGCATCTGGGATTCTTAGGAAACCGGCACACTGCTCGAATGCCGACGGTCCGAGACGGGGGACTTTCTTTAACTGCTGACGTGACGTGAAGGCACCATTGCTTTTCCTGTATTCCACAATGTTCTTGGCAAGTGTCGGACCAAGTCCGCTGATATAGGTGAGCAGGTGTTGCGATGCCGTATTCAGGTTTACACCGACAAGGTTCACGCAACTCTCCACCGTCTGGTCAAGACTCTTCTTCAGTTTCGACTGATCCACATCGTGCTGATATTGTCCCACGCCGATGCTCTTCGGATCAATCTTCACCAATTCAGCCAGCGGATCCATCAGGCGACGTCCGATGCTGACGGCTCCTCTCACCGTTACATCTTCATCCGGGAACTCCTCACGGGCTGTCTTCGAAGCCGAATAGATGGAAGCACCGTCTTCACTCACCACGAAGACATGAATGTTTGCATCTTTGTTACTGCTGACAGACGACTTCAGTATCTCTGTTACCTCACGACTGGCGGTGCCGTTTCCTACCGCGATGGCTTCGATATGATGCCTTGAGGCTATATCGGTAAACTGACGTTCTGCCTGTAGGCGGTTTCCGCGTGGCGGAAACGGGAATACGACATCATGATAGAGCAGGTTGCCTTGTGCATCCAGGCACACCACCTTACATCCCGTGCGAATACCGGGATCCACGCCCATCACTCTTTTCTGTCCGAGCGGTGCGGCGAGAAGAAGCTGGCGCAGGTTTTCCGCAAACACATCGATGGCTTCCTCGTCGGCTTTCTGTTTCGTGAGCGTGGCTATCTCATTTTCTATTGACGGTTCAAGCAGTCGTTTGTAGGCATCTTCAACGGCTTCTTCGACAAGCTGGGAACAATCATTGTAACCATGTACATACTGACGCTTAATCCGTTCTATTGCCTCTTCCTCGTCAATGCTGATCCTTACTCGCAGGAATCCTTCGTTTTCACCACGGCGCATGGCAAGGAGACGGTTGCCAGTGCATCTTCGCAACGGTTCTGAGAAATCGAAGTAGTCGCTGAACTTGGCGGCTTCCTCTTCATTCTCCTTTGCCTTGATGATTTTGGACGAAATGACCGCCTCGCGCAGGAACGTGTTACGTAGCCGCTGGCGTGTCTGTTCGTTCTCACTGATCGTCTCTGCTATGATATGCTTGGCTCCTTCCAGTGCCGCTTCTTCATCAGGAACATTGTCGTTGATGAATCTGCCGGCGACAGCATGGATGTTGCGTTCGCGCTGAAGCATGATGATGGTTGCCAGAGGCTCCAGTCCTTGCTCCCTGGCAATCTGTGCCTTGGTTCTTCGCTTGGGCTTAAAGGGCAGATAGATGTCTTCCAGTTCAGTGGAGTCCCAGCAGCTGTCAATCCTTTTCTTCAGTTCATCGGTCAGCTTGTCCTGTTCGGCAATCGTTTTAAGGATGGTTTCCTTCCGCTTGCTGATTTCCTGAAGGCGGTCGTTCCATTCGCTGATTTGTCCGATTTGCACTTCATCCAGTCCTCCTGTCCGTTCTTTTCTGTATCGGGCAATGAAAGGAATCGTGCAGCCTTCTTCCAGCAGGAGCAGTGTGTTTTCTGTTGACTGCTCTTTGATATTGAGTTTCGATGAGATGATTCTTGTATAGATGTTCATTTTTGGAAAGCCGATAGTGGCAATGATAAGTTTCTTATTTGAAATAACTTTGAATGAAATGGGCAGCAATAGGAAGGAATCTGTCATGACCGCGACCGTTCAGATGGGCATGGTCACGTCGTCCTCCCTGGAAATAGATGTCTCTGAAGCTGTCTATCCGTGCGTATATATTGCTGTTCCTGTAGGCATCGAAGACGGGAATACCCAATGAGCCGCACACCTCCTTCGTCGCATCCACCACTTCAAGGAAGTGCGGGTCGTCGTGACTCCATGGGGTGAACCAGAAAAGACTCGCCTTCGGGTATCTTTCAATCAGTCCCCGGCAGAGCACTTCACATTTCTCCTTATACGTTTCGATGCCCATGGAGTCTAACAGGGCGGCATCGTTGTGCCCGGCGATGATCACGATGATGTCCAGGGAGTCCCGCATGGTGGTGTAGCGTTTCCACATGGCTTCTCCCCATCTGGCTCTGTCGATGGACACACAGTTGCCGTTGCGCCCGTAGTTGTAGTATTCCATCCCGTTTTGTCGGGCGAATTTATAGTGCCACGTGTTCTCAACGGGTTCACGATGATTCTTCACATAACTGTCGCCAATCACTCCCATCCGTTTTCCTTGCAGGGATGAAACTTGGGCACTGGCGGTCAGAAGCCAAACGAGGGCAATAGCCATAGAAACGATTCTTTTCTCCATACGCTGTAGTTTTTAGCTTTGCAAAGTTAGTTGAAAAACATTGGTCTGCCAAATAAAAAAGGCTGAATTTTGAATTATGAGGGATGATACAGGCGTTTCGTGTAGCCTTGATTCCTTCCTCCTTGGCTGATTTGTGAACATGAAATTTGCAAGTGTAATGAAAAAGCGGTACTTTTGTGGCGCAGAAAAGAAGAAAACGATTCGAATAAGCAAATTCGCATGATATCAATAGAGAAACTGAAAGTCGAGTTTGGTGTGAAACCATTGTTTCAGGATGCTACGTTCGTCATCAATGACCGCGACCGCATAGCACTTGTGGGCAAGAATGGGGCAGGGAAGTCAACCATGTTGAAGATCATCTGCGGCATGCAGCAGCCTACAAGCGGTACGGTGGCAGTTCCTAATGACACCACGATAGGCTATCTGCCCCAGGTGATGAACCTCACCGACGACACGACCGTCAGGGAAGAGACGCGTAAGGCGTTTGCCGATACGACACGCCTGAAGGAGCGTGTGCTGCGCATGGAGCGCGAGTTAGGGGAGCGGACGGATTACGAGAGCGAGTCGTATCTGGCGCTTGTCGAGAAGTACACGCAGGAACACGAGCGGTATCTGATGATGGGTGGTGAAGGCTATGAGGCAGAGATTGAACGGACGTTGATGGGACTCGGCTTCCTCCGCTCGGATTTCGAGCGGCCTACCAGCGAGTTCTCCGGCGGTTGGCGCATGCGCATAGAACTGGCGAAGATTCTGTTGCAGCATCCTGATGTCCTGTTGCTTGACGAGCCGACCAACCATCTCGATATTGAATCGATTCAATGGATGGAGCAGTTCCTGACGCAGAGTGCCTCGGCGGTGGTGCTGGTCAGCCACGACAGGGCTTTCATCAACAATGTCACCAACCGTACGCTGGAGATTTCCTGTGGTCAGGTGATTGACTATCGTGTGAAATACGATGAGTATGTCGTCCTCCGGAAAGAGCGAAGGGAGCAGCAGATCCGTGCATACGAGAACCAGCAGAAGGAGATTGCCGACATGAGGGCATTCATCGAGCGGTTCCGCTATCAGGCTACGAAAGCCGTTCAGGTGCAGCAGAAGGTGAAGCAGTTGGAGAAGATAGTGCCCATCGAGATTGACGAGGTGGACAACTCGGCGTTACGGTTGAAGTTCCCTCCCTGCCTGCGCTCCGGCGACTATCCGATTATCTGTGACGGAGTGGGGAAGAAATATGGAAATCATCAGGTCTTTTCGGATGTGACGTTCACGCTCAAGCGCGGCGAGAAGGTTGCCTTTGTCGGAAAGAACGGCGAAGGAAAGTCAACGCTCGTGAAGTGCATCATGAACGAGATTCCGTTCGACGGCTCCCTGAAGATAGGGCATAATGTGCAGATAGGCTACTTCGCGCAGAATCAGGCGCAGCTGCTTGATGAATCGCTGACCGTCTTCCAGACGATAGATTATGTGGCAAAGGGCGACATTCGCCTGCGCATCAATGATATACTGGGTGCTTTCATGTTTGGAGGCGAGGAGTCTGATAAGAAGGTGAAAGTGCTTTCCGGTGGTGAGCGAAGCCGTCTGGCGATGATCCGGCTTTTGCTCGAGCCTGTAAACCTCCTCATCCTCGACGAGCCGACCAACCATCTTGATATGCAGTCGAAGGATGTCCTGAAAGAGGCAATCCGCTCTTTCGACGGGACGGCAATCATCGTCAGTCACGACCGTGAGTTCCTCGATGGTCTTGTCACGAAAGTCTATGAGTTCGGTGGCGGTCGTGTGCGTGAACATCTTGGCGGCATCTACGAATGGCTTCGCCACAATCCCAATCCCTATCTGAAGGGAAAGGAGGGGAGCGACTTGACCATCGACCAGAAGTTGGCGATGAATACTCTTCAGCAACAGCCGACTACACCGAAGACTGCTCCGGCAGAGAAGAAGCCGACCGTGGCAGCATACGCCGACCGCAAGGAGCAGCAGAAGAAGTTGAAACGTGCTGAGAGGGCGGTGAAGGAGAGTGAAGAGAAAATCGCAAGGATGGAAGCACGTATCAAGGAGATGGATGTCCAGCTTTCGAAGACAAACGCCGTAGCAGACATGAAGCTCATTGAGGAATATGCACAGACGATGAAGGCTTTGGAGGAAGAGAACGACCGATGGATGCAACTTTCCGAAGAACTTGAGGAATTGCAGTAACCGGCAACAATAATATTAATGAATCAAAAGTAAAAGAAAGATGAAATTTTTAGGTAATATTATCTGGTTGGTCTTTGGAGGGTTAGAGATTGCCCTTGAATACCTGATTGCAAGTATTGCGATGATGGTCACCATCATTGGCATTCCCTTCGGACTGCAGTCCATCAAGTTAGGATTGCTGGCACTCTGGCCGTTCGGCTCGGAAGTGAGGAAGAAGGAGACGACGGGCTGCCTCAACGCAGGCATGAATGTCTTGTGGTTCTTCGTGGGCGGTCTATGGATATGGCTCAGTCATATCTTCTTCGGTGTGATCTTCTACATCACGATTATCGGTATTCCATTCGGAAAGCAGCACTTTAAGTTAGCCCGCATAGCTCTCACTCCCTTTGGCCGAGAAGTCATCTGACACAGAGGAAGCGTTAGCCATTGACCATTATTCATTGAACATTGACCATTATTCATTGAACATTGACCATTGAACATTATTCATTGACCATTGAACATTCTTCGTTTAACATTAACCATTCACCATTGACCATTCTTCTGACGCGCCAGCTAATGTTCAATCATCAATGATCAATGTTCAATGTTCAATGTTCAATGTTCAATGTTCAATGGCGCACCGCCTTCCTACTTCAAGAATGATTCTTCATTTTAAAGATTGTTTCAATATGACAAAGATTCGCTTTCAACCGGTCGATTCGTAGCCTCCAGCCTGCGCACTGCCCTCGGCTCCGTCTCTCCTGATTTCAAAGACAAAGTTACGACTTAAAATCCCAGACACCAAAAATCAGCCCTCCAGAATCCGTAAAAATCTGTTAACAAACCGCCCCTTTCGTCTTAAAAAAACTAAACGATATGTTTGCGCCCTCCAAAGAATATTTATACGCTTCATATACATATCGTTTGCAGAATGGAAATGATAAGTACATTATTCGCCAATTCAATGTCTTGTACTGAAATAGGTTGACTCATAGAACGCCTTAAATGTTAAATTATTAAATTCATTTAAGAATTATGAGCAGACGTAAATTCAGTCGCGCATT
>CACWNV010000035.1 GCA_902762325.1 uncultured Prevotellaceae bacterium
CCTTTCGCAAAATGAAGAATGAAGGATGAAGAGTGAAGAGTCGGTTTTTACACATTTTAACTTCTATTTCATCACTTTTCCCCGACAAGTTTTTGTCAATATCTTTGCCGATATAATGTCATTTATTTTCCACAGAATCAGTAAATGCTTATACAAGTTATTCTTCATTATAAATTAGGGGGTTTGACAAATAATGTTTACCTTTGCACATGAAATAACTAAAAACAAAATAGATGACGAAGAAGGATTGTCAAAACAGAATCAGGGTGGTGTTAGCCGATAAGTAAATCACCAACCGATAGCTTGCCGAACAGATGGGTGTCACCGATATGACCGTATCCCGTTGGAAAACCAACAAGATACAACCCTCCATGGCACAGTTTGTAAAGATTGCCCGCCTGCTTCGGGTTGATATCAAAGGCCTACTGGAAGTGGATTTCGATGCTGAGGGAAAGATTATATAACCAAGAACTATTAATACTTATGAAAAAAGAAGAAATACTGGCTCTATTTAAGAGTTACGAAGATGCGGTTTGTATGATAGACGAAACCGAATGCTGGAGTGCAAGGGATTTGCAAAAGTTATTTGGATATAGTCTCTGGCAAAACTTCACAAATGTTATTGCAAAGGCAAAAGAAGCATGTGCCAACGTAGGACAGAATATATTGGATCATTTTATTGACGTCAATAAGATGATAACTGTGGGGAAAGGTGCTCAGCGAGAAGTTGATGACATTATGCTCACCCGCTACGCTTGCTATCTGATTGCGCAGAATGGAGATCCAAGAAAGCCGCAGATTGCTTTTGCACAGACTTATTTTGCTGTTCAAACTCGTCGTGCAGAACTTATTGAGCAACGACTTTTGGAAGTTGAGCGAGTTAAAGCACGTGCCAAATTGCAGGAGACAGAACGAAAACTTTCAGGCATCCTATATGAACGTGGAGTAAATGACCAGACTTTTGCTGTTATTCGTTCCAAAGGTGATCAGGCACTCTTTAATTTGAATACAAATATGATGAAAAGCAAGTTGGGGATGCCACAAAGCCGTCCCCTTGCAGATTTTCTTCCTACCATTAGCATCAAGGCAAAGGACTTCGCTGCGGAAATGACCAGTGTCAATGTGCAAGCCAAAGATCTTCAAGGCGAAGTATCTATCACACGAGAACATGTTGACAATAATGCTGCAGTACGTAAGATGCTCACAGAGCGAGGTATTATCCCAGAAGACCTTCCTCCTGCAGAGGATGTCAAAAAGGTAGAACGCCGTTTGGCAAGCGAACAAAAGAAGATGTTAGGAAAGAAAAAGAAATAAGCTAAAGTTATACGACATGAATAAGTTTGCTTATAACACCAACAAAATAGATTAAAATGATACAAAATAACAATACTGATATAATAAAAGCAGCATACGGCAATCTGTATTCTGCCTTTATGAGATGCGATCGAGAAGCCATTGAATATTATTGCTACAATTGTGAGAAACTTGGGATTGACCAATTTCATGAAAAGGCTCCCAAGGGTAGCATCACGCATCCCGACGAAAAAATCTCCTACGCTGACCATCCCTGCCAAGAAAACCAAGATATACGCCTATCTTGAAACCTTGTTGGGTAAGTCGAAGAGCCAAAAGAAACTGATAAAAGATGCAAATCGGAACTACGAGAACATCCAACATTGGAATCTGGATGCTGAGTATTTAAAACCTCTCAGGGATTTCTTGGAACAGCACTTAAGAGTGCAATTGTAAAAAGAGAAAAACTTGGGTTAGTGAGTAGCTTTAATTCTATTATTAGGTAACTAAGAAGAGAGTGTGGATAATTAATACTTATAAAATCTATAATGATTAATCGTTATTTCTATAAATCGTCATTACATGATTTTATCAGTAATTCTACTGATACTATTTTCGGAAAGATATCTCGAAACGACGAGGGAGATAGTGTGAAAGAACAAAAGTATGCATGGTCAGAAGAAATAGAGATTATGCAAGAAGTTCTTTTTCCGTGGAGGGATGAAAATGGTGAAATTTTATTTGAATATTCAATTCCTCGACTTGGGAAACGAATTGATGTTGTTGTCTTGCTTAGAGGTATCATTTTTGTAATTGAGTTTAAAGCCGGCAAGCAGGAGTATCTTCAAACTGACATGGAGCAGGTAATGGATTATGCCCTTGACTTAAAGAACTTTCATTTAGACAGTCACCATAGAACTATTGTTCCCATTCTTGTTGCAACAGAAGCTAAAACATTTTCAACACAATTGCTTTTTTCTGTATACAATGATAAGATATATAATCCGCTCTTTACAAATGCAGAAAAACTACAAGAGCTAATAGCTTCCATAATAAATAATGAACATGCACTACCTGCCAGTAAATATGATTTTGCACAATGGGCGATTAGTAGATATTCACCAACTCCAACAATCATAGAAGCTGCAAGCTCTCTCTATCAGAGTCATACAGTAGAAGAAATTACTCGTCATGAAGCAGCGGGAGCAGCACTGGAGGAGACAACGCAATTTGTGCTTGATATAATAGAAAAGAGTAAAACACGAGGAGAAAAAAGTATCTGTTTTGTTACGGGTGTTCCTGGTGCAGGAAAAACACTTGTTGGCTTAAATGTTGCTATCCAGCAATCTCTTAAAGCAGAGGGCAAGCCAGATTCCGACCGCAATTTAGCTGTTTACCTATCTGGTAATGGACCATTAGTAAAAGTTCTGACTGCTGCACTGGCAAAAGACAAACAGAAGCGCGAACACGCAAAAGGGCTTAAATGTAATATTACAGATGCTAAACGTGAGGTCTCGCAATTCATACAGATTATTCATCGCTATCGAGGTAATATGTTGGCGAAAATAAAGCTGCCAATAGAGAATGGCAAACTGGAAATTGACGAAACAAAATCAGTTGCTCATCAAACGGCTGGGCATGGAGAAGTGGAGCATGTGGCTATTTTTGATGAAGCTCAGCGGTCATGGGATTTAGATCATTTAGCTGGATGGTTGGCAAAAGGAGGTAGTAGAGGGGGCATGAAGAAAGTACCAGACTTCCCTATGTCGGAAGCAGAGTTCTTGATTTGGTCATTAGATTTAAGAAAAGATTGGGCAGTTATTGTATGCTTGGTGGGAGGCGGTCAGGAAATAAATACTGGTGAAGCTGGAATTGGCGAGTGGATTAGAGCTGTCAATGAAACTTTCCCTAATAGGAAAGTTTATCTCTCGAAACATCTAACAGATAAAGAATATGCTGAAGGAAACGTTGCTGATCTTATTCGAAATAATCAGAATGCACAACAAGTCGATCAACTTCATTTAGCTGTCTCAATGCGTTCTTTCAGAGCCGAGAACCTGTCAAACTTTGTTCATCACCTTTTAGATAGGAATATTGAACAAGCTCGAGCCATATATGATGAGTTTAAAGATAAATATCCCATAGTTTTGACAAGAGACCTTGACAGAACTAAGAAATGGTTAGAAAAACAAGCTCGTGGATCTGAGAGATATGGTTTAGTTGTTTCGTCTCAGGCATATCGTTTAAAACCATTAGCTATTGATGTCCGGTTGCAACCTGATATTGAAAATTGGTTTTTAGCGGATAAGATGGACGTACGCTCATCTTTGTTTTTAGAAGATGCTGCAACAGAGTTTGATATTCAAGGATTGGAACTTGATTGGATAGGTTTAGTATGGGATGGTGATTTCAGATTTACAGACAATGGATGGGATCATAATGCATTTAAAGGAAGCAAATGGCAGAAAATTCGCCAACCTGAAGCACAGTCATATCAACTAAATGCCTATCGAGTTTTGATGACCAGAGCACGGCAAGGCATGATTATTTGTGTACCAGAAGGAAATCCGAATGATCATACTCGAAAACCAGAATTCTATGATGGTACGTATCGTTATCTGAAATCTATTGGAATAATAGAAATATAATATGGTTTCAAGGGTAGCTATACCGTTTCTGGAGTTGAACAGGAAAATAAAGACTGGGAAAGTGATAATATTATTATCAAGAGAGGCAGAACTTTTAGCCAATTAAGGAGGAATATCTTCAGCTGCATGAACTATGAGTTAATGTTATAGAGTAAATACTACTGCAACTATATAGAGGGTAATACGTTGACGTATTGAGAGACAGAATTATTGTTGCTGTATGGGAAGGTGGTGAATGCTGCCAATATGAAAGACTTAGAGAATATGAAGGCCAGTAATGCCGGTTTGTGGTGTTATAGCTCGGCTATAGAAAAACAAAATCTCGCAAGTGCTTTGATTACAGCTTCTTGCGAGATTTTAATGTTTTAGATGTACCCAGACCCGGGGTTGAGCTTATTAATCAATATTAATCAAAAATGAACAATTTTGAACGATTAAAAGTATTCAAAATGATTGAATATCAGTTATTTAGAGCATTTGTATTATTTTGTTTTCAAGTGTTAATAATTATTATAAATTAAGAGATGTGGAGCAAATGTGGAGCACGGTGGAGCAAGAATTTGTATCTTTGCACTAGTTAAAGAAGGATCACTATGAAATTGATTTTTTTGATTAGGAAAAAGGCAAAGAGCACGGACTTTGGAATACAAGTTCCTGTCTATGTAAGGATACGTGAGGGGCGAAAAATCGACAAATGGATTCCCACACGGGTTATGGTGAATCCCAATTTGTGGGATTCAAAGGAGGAATGTATCAAAAAACGTGTTGTATGCGATGAGAAGATGCGCCAGCATGTTGATGGCGAAGTAAAGAAGCTTCGTCGTTTCATCGAAGATGGATATGAAAAAGAACGCAACCTTGTGGATGCTGAATGGCCAAACAATATAGTGGATCGTTACTATCATCCAGAAGACTATATTGAAGAGAGCATCGAAGAAAGGCACTACACGCTACTTGAACTTTTCGATATTTTTTTGGATAAACATAAGCTGTCGGAAGTCCGAAAGAAAAACTTCCGAGTTATTAAACGTGTACTTCAACGATATGAGTTGTTCCTTCAGATTAAGAAGCGAAACAAGAAGTTCTTCCTGGACGTAGACACTATGACCAGTGATGATCTTGTCGACATGAAGGAGTTTTTCAGGACTGAGTATCAATATGCAGACGAGAAAAGCGAGCATTACAAACATTATAAGAAACTGTTCACCCTCGTTCCAGAGTCTAGGGAACCTTCTCCCAGGGGAGAGAACACTTTAGTGGACTATTTCAATAAGATACGTACTTTTTTCCGGTGGTGCTATGATTTTGGCTATACCACAAACAGACCATTCGATAAATTCAAGGTGGGATCGGCTGTCTATGGGACTCCTATTTATATCAATCTTGATGAGCGTAACAAACTTTATGCTTATGATTTTTCCGATAATCCCCGATTGGAACGTCAACGGGATATCTTTGTATTCCAGACTTTGATTGGTTGTCGCGTTGGAGACCTGTATCGATTGACAAAAGCAAACATTGTGGATGGCTCAGTAGAATACATTCCAGACAAGACGATTGAAAGCAATCCTAAAACGCTAAGTGTCCCATTGAATTCTATAGCACAAGAGATAATAAAAAAATACAAGGATATTCCAGGCGACAAGCTCTTCCCTTTTGTTGCAGAACAGCAGTACAACGAAGATATCAAGAACATATTGAAGACGGCGGGTATTGACCGCATGGTCACCGTTTTGAATCCTCTGACACGCAAAGAAGAACAGCATCCTATTTATGACGTAGCCAGTAGCCACATGGCTCGGCGTACATTCATAGGGAATCTATACAAGAAAGTAAAAGACCCAAATCTTGTTGGAGCGTTATCCGGTCACAAAGAAGGGAGTAAGGCCTTCGCACGATATCGTGATATAGATGACGAAATAAAGAAAGATTTGGTGAGTCTTTTGGATTGATTATTAAACAAAACGACCTCAATGTGTTTTAAATGACTGAGGATGGATTGTAATACTACACCCGTTGCTACACCTGTTACTACACCCGTCCTTCGTACCGATGACAAAATCATACAAATCGTCAGGTCCACCCCGAATATAACAAGGGCAGAAATAGGTAAGATTTGTGGAATCTCAATTAATGGTGTCAGGTACTATATTGACAAACTCCGTAAAGCAGGACGACTGGAATGGGAAGGAAACAGCCGAACAGGGCGATGGGTCATCAAAAAAAAGTCATAACAATTCAAGAAATATAGGAAATGGAATTGGACAAGGAACAGTTTATTCAGGAGTTGGAAGATTGGCATGACAATCACTTGGATTACTATGCCAATTATGTTGAGCACATTAGGAAAGATGGGCATAAAGGGATAGCAGGCATCAGGAATATCATGTCAGGGTTTTATCCAGGAGCTGATTCACAGATTCATGACGGGATGAATAATCCTGATAACAATCTTTCTTCCACAATTGAGTCGGTGAAAAAGTCAGGCTTTGTCGAGAATATGGTTGATCGTTTCCATAAAGGAGATGACCAAGCAGCCGCATCGCTCTATTTCATTGTAGTAGGAAGCGGTATGATTATTCTGTTTACGATTGTCTATGATTTGTGGCATGACAAAAAACTCTCATTAAAGTCATTGGGGTTGTCCAGATTGTTGCTAAGCAGAATGTGTAAGCGTATAGTAGCATCAAGCATAAATAGCGGCTTTGATACGGTTGAAGATTGGCGGGAGTCTATTAATGCAATTTATGAGGGGCAGGAAAGTAAACCTGACATTGAGAAATATCTGGTTGTATTTAATAAAAAACAAGATACAGATACCAATGTATCTACGGGAGAGGATGCTGAAACTACCTTTAGAGACCTGGACGTTGAGGACGTATGTGAGAATCTACAAGATGAACAACCAGTGAATCAACCTAATGAAGAACCGGAAGAAGCGAGTGTGGATATAAAAGAGCAAAGAAATAGTCGGACCTTTGTGGACTTTATTTTCTGTGACCAAGATAAGAAAGAGCAGATCGTTAATTATGTTATCAGTGAGCTTTCGCGCAATAATTCCGGAAAATATCTAGCCTGCATGAAATTTGCGCTGGAAGAACTTAATTTGGTGGAAAAAGGAAAGCTAAAACCTTTTCATTTGGCTTTGGAAAAAGTGGTCAAGGTTGTATCCTATAGACAGGTAAATAGGGTTTATCAAGGGTATGCGTATTTAAGTAATCGAGGATTGGAGCAATGCACTGATTATGAAGAGAAAGAACTTAAAAGAATCGAATTAGATTATTGTAAGGGGATTGCAGACATCCTCAAAAGTACTGATTTCATTTAATCGAAAACAATGATTTTTGATGTCACTTTGTGTCACTTGGCGTCACTTAATGTCACTCAATGTCACTTCTTTGTAAATCGTTGAAAATAAGCGGTTTACAAAGTTTAAGTTTCATAGAATAGTTCTAATTTTGCACTCGCAGTCGGACGAACCGGTTGCGAGTTTTTGCGTATGGCCATAGCAGACTCAGTGTATAACATTAATCAGTATTATATTATGACAGAAAAACTTATAATTAAGATTAAGGAGAAGGTAAAGGAAAACCTTTCCGCAGGAATACATAAGTCTTCTGGACAAGAAACACAAAAGGTTGTTTCTGCACCTTTGATCGTAATGACGAACGAACAGTTGGAAGAGCACAGCCAACATCTAGTTGATGGTGTTATTGATGCTTTCATTACCGTTTTTGGCCTTGCTGAAAAAAAAGAACAACTCATTTCTAAACGAGAGGCCATGAAGCGCATGGGTAAATGTTCTACGACGCTCTATTTGTGGGCAAAGAATGGTTATCTGAAACCGGTAAAGGTAGGAAACAGGGTGATGTATCATGTAGAAGACATCGATCGTATTATTCAAAATCAGGTATAGCATGATGAAAGAAAAGAAACAGAAGAAGAGTTTTGTTCTCTTTGCGGATTTCATGCCAGCCATCTTTGCTTTGTCAGACGAACAGGCAGGTAAGTTGTTTAAACTTATTTTCTTGTATGCCAACGACATGGATCTCCCGCAGATAGAGGATAATGGCATTAAAGCCATGTTCGAAATGCTTCGTACTCTGATTGATCGTGAAAACGAGAAATGGGAAGAGCGATGTAGGAAAAATAGGGAAAATTCACATAAGCGGAAATGCTATGGTGCTGATAGTATTTCCGATATAGGAAGACATCCGCCGGCATCGATTGATAACAATGGAGGACAACAGATACCTGATGTTATCCTTAATGATAATGATAGTGATAATGAAAATGAAGGCTTGGAAACTTCTGTTTCCATGAAGCCTGTCATTGGCCGAAACTATTCGTTTGATACCATTTGGGAACTATACGGCAAACCAATAGGTGATGCGAAGGCATTGAGGGAGAAGTGGAATCTTCTTCCTGAAGTTGACAAGGCGGCCATCTATGATTATGTTCCACGTTATGTGGCCTCTCGTCCTGAGGTCAGATATCGTAAGAACTTCGAGAACTTTCTTTCCCAAAGAGTTTGGGAAACAGAACCTTTATCACAGTTTAGTAATGGAAATAGAACAAATATTGAATCGGATGCAGCAAGACGGCAGTCTGCCATCCAGAACACATCAGAACTTGTGCGAGAAATACTTGCCGACGACAACCAGCCAGTTGTCTGAGGCATGTGTGTCTTTGCTGAAGAAGTATGGTTCCATCTCCGACTTTATGAAAGCAAACAATCCATCCGTGCAATTACAGATATGCAAGGATACCTATTCTTGCTTTTTCGGGGATGCACCAACATTAAGTGTCCTTGATTATGCCTATGGGAAAAGCTGCGCTGAAGCCTGGCTGGTGCCACAATTGGCAGAACTTAGCCTGTGCTGCGGATTGAAGGAGGATGCCTCTAAAGAGCAGCTCAGATTCATCGCGGTTGTTATCGCAACAGATTTCCATTGGCTCAAAACAAGCGAACTGATGCTATTCTTCTTTCGCTTCAAGGCTGGTTATTATGAGCGTTTCTATAGCCGATTCGACCCACAAACCATCTTGCTGAGTCTCAAAGAGTTTGTTCAGGATCGAGCGAGAGCATGGGAAATTCATGATGAAGAAGAGCGAAGGATGAAAGATGACGAGCATAAAGCACGATGCATCTCTTTCGAGGAATACTGCAAGAGAATTGGAGTGAACCCTTCATCTTATATCTTAGGTGAAAAGGAGGATACACTTCAGTAATTTGCGATTACGCAGGTTCCTTGTTGACTGCGTATGGAGAAATGGGTGGGCAAGATGTGTCGATTGTGTATACATCGACCTCTTGCCCACCCTCTTAGGGATGGAATTTTTGGTCGCTCGAAACTCGCAGCCAATAGCCAGAATACACGATATGGAACATTTGCCAGTTTTAGTGTTTTACAATATTACTATTTTATGTGTTTGTCATATTATGCAATTACTATTTTGTGATAATATATAAAAATGGAAATATACATTTATGTTAATATTATATTATGGGAAAAGAGAACAAAACAATTCAACTACATATCAGAATAGACAATGATACCATGAATGTTCTGAAAAAGAAGAGCAAGAGCTGTGGTCTTACACAGAGCAGCTTTCTCCGATATGCTATTCACAGAATGAGTTTTGGCCAGGAACAAGATGTCGGTAAGCCAGAAGAAGGATCTGGCCAAAGACAGGCCGTTGAGGTTACCAATCTGTCTTTTGTCCACCAAGTGGAAGCCGCTTTTAGCATATTTCGGGATTTGCAGGCCGAAATGGGAAAGATTGGTGGAAACCTCAATCAGGCAGTCCGGAATATGAACATTTCCCTAAAGTCAGGCGCAAATAGCGTAAATCAACATGATGTACGAGTTGTGAAGACATGCTCTGAACAAGTTTCTGATTGTATAGATGGAATATATACTGGGCTTAAAAACCTAAAACAACTAGTGAAGAAGCTATGATTGTAAAGAAGCTGAGGCAAGTAGGTGGCGGTCGCTTTCCCGCCGCTGCCTATAATGAGGAGAAGGTGCAGGAAGGCGTTGCTGAATTGCTGTTCGCTAGAAATGTTGATAAGAAATTCCTTTGGCAACTGGATATCATGCACGTTGTTGGAATCAATGCCAGTGGTGAGGTGGAGCGTTATATGAAAGAACATTCCATCACTTACGGAAATTCCAAGGCGCAGAATAAGCAATTTCATGTGGTTCTATCCGTCAAGGAACACGAAATGAACAAATATGAGCTGGCCAAATTTGCAGAATCATTCATGGATAAAATGGGATATGGACAACAGCCATATTTCGTATATTTCCACCATGACACGGCTAACAACCATGTCCACATCTTGTCAACCCGCATCAATCGTTTTGGGATAGCCATCAGTGACAGTTTTGACAAGATGAGAATGCAACATGCAGCGAACGAGATTTTAGGAATCACTCCCGACAAGGAAAGGCAGAAGGTTTTCTCCTACAGATTCCAAACGGAAGGACAGTTCCTGAATGTCGCCCGTTCATGCGGCTATAATCCAAAGGCTGAAGTTGTGGATGGTATAGAATATTATACGTTTTTCCGCAATCATAGCCCACAGTTTTCGATAACGAAGGATGAAATTCGAAAACGAATGATAATGAAGGATAACCAACAAGCATTGGAGAGGAGGAAACAGCGTGCCAAGCAGCTTAAAGCCATTCTTCTGAAATATCGCCAACAAAGTCTCCAGCAGCATCATGAATATGCAAGAGGGCATGCTAAGAGGAAGTCTGACCTGGAGGATAGGAAAACAACTGCATTGTCTGGACTTTGCCACAAAGATGGAACTCCTCTCAGTGAGAACGAGAGGCTGCAGATGAAATGGCTCGTGAAAGAAGTGAAACAGAAATTGGGCGTTGATATCCACTGGCAGAAAGACAAGAATGGCATCGTGCGGGGCTATGGTATTGTCGATCATAAAACAAAGACAGCATTTGACGGCAGTCAAGTGTTAAAATTGCCAGGTCTCATTGATGTCCCGCAGAAAGTACAAAAGGGAAAGGGTCAAAAGGTCAAAGGGTCAAAAGGCAATGATTCCTTCATTGCTAAGAACGTTGATTCCATCAGTATTGCCAAGCATAAGAATGGCAAGCATTATCTTAGAGTTTCTTATAAGGACTATGATCGTTCTGAGATGTTTTTTCTTTCACGGGAAGAAACACTCAACTATCTCAGGGCTAAGGATGCTGTCGAGCGTGAGCAACTTAAAAAGAAGTTTGCTGCCAAATATCTTCTGCAAGTCGTGGGAGGCAGTCATGATGAAAACAGGGAATGGGAAGTTAACAGTGGACAATATTGCTATGATGATGAACGGACTTTGAGAAGATGAAATTGTTTTATGCAAGACTTCTTTAGAGTATTCAGACTTCTAATAGACAAAAAATCTTGTTGCTGTTTGTAGTAAGCCCCCAAGAGTTCAGAACTTTGGGGGCTTATCTTTCATTGGTTCATGCCGACACGCAAAATGCTGTCAGAACGAAGGTGCTTTTTACCAACCTTCATGTTGCTTTAGCTGAGGATTGCTGTCGATTTCGTCAGTCGGGATCGGCCACTTGTAGTCGCGCTCGCCATTATAGACACGTGGCTCGTAGTTAAGCCCATAGGTAATGCGTTCGTTGTTCACGATGTCGATAGCTTCCTTCAACTGATGCCAGCGGTATTCGTCGTAGAGGCGTAGACCCTCGAAGGCGAGTTCCACGCGGCGTTCGTGGCGAACCACCTGCAGCAGTTTGTCCTTGCTCAGACCAGTGCCTTCGACGTCCTCAACCTTCGGCATGCCCACGCGTTGGCGTACCTGGTTGACCAGTGAGAGTACGTTTGCTTCGTTGTAGCTGCCCTTTTCTACCAAAGCCTCGGCCAGCGATAATAGCACTTCGGCATAGCGCACTACATAGAAGTCTTGGGCGTTATCCCACGAGTTGCCTGTGTCTGTGGGGTCGAAGTACTTCATGACGTAGATGGTAGAGAGTGAAGATGCCGCACCGCCGTAAGGCGATTCCTCGCCACCAAGACCGTTCCAATACATGCCTGGTACGAAGAGCGTGGCATAGAGGCGTGGATCGCGACCTTTCCAGTAGTCAAAGTTAGGTTTGCTCACATCAAGTGAACCGTCAGCCTTCTTGGCTGCATAGTTGCGTTCGGTGGCCTTTGTTCCATCGAGCTTATAGTAGTCGTCGGCCAAGTCGAGCGTTCCGTTCATTGACTCAATGGGCGTGTTCCAATGGGCATTGAATACGGCACCTTCGTCAAGACCTGGACCCTCGAAACGTACGGCAAAGATGATTTCCGGTTGAGTTTCACCGGCAGGGGTGAAAAGTGCCGTATAGTCGGAAGCCAGCGAGTAGCCCAGCTTCATCACTTCCTGATAGGCACCGATTGCCTCGTCCCACATCTTATTGTAGAGAGCCAGACGCCCCAAGATGGCATAGCCGGCGCCACGAGTGAGGCGTCCGCGCTCGGCCGTAACGGGCAGGTTAGGTACAGCAGCCTTTAAGTTTTGAATCTCTGCTGTGACGATTTCTGCACGCGGTGTGGCTGGTTTCTCAGCATTGTCAATGGTTAGCGGCTCCGTCAGATAGGGTACGTCGTTGTAGGTCATCGTCAGATGAATGTACATCAGGGCACGTAGCGTCATGGCTTCTGCCTTGTATTGTTCAATCTTTGTCTCAGACATTGGAACGCGATCAATGTTTGCTATGAGGCTGTTGCAACGTTTCACGACCTCGTAGAGGGCATCCCAGAACGAGCCTACAGCCCATGAGCTGGCACTATGGGTGCCGTTGGCGATGTCATAGCCTTCCACCCAACCGCTCCAGTTGAAGTGGCCGCCGTTGTCAGTCATACAGTCCATGTTGAGTTGTCCAAGGTCCCACGGACCACCGCCATAGATTTGGTTGCTCTGCAGACCGTCATAACATGCAACCATGGCCATCGTGGCATCGTCCTCGGTCTGCCAGAATGTTTCCGTCGAAGACTCGGTGAGAGAGTTCTTGTCAAGGAAACTGTCGCTGCAGGAGGTTGTAAGGATAAGCCCTGCTGCCAGCATTGATGCGATATATAAATGATGTATTTTCATAATTCAACGCGTTTTTAGAATTTAACAATGACACCGAATGAGTAGGCACGCACATTGGGATGTGCATCGCTTCGCATGTCAGAACTGAATTTTTCAGGATCGTAGTTGTAGACGGAGCAGAAGGTAAGCAGGTTGGTACCAGCTAAATAAAGACGTACACTCTGCACTCCCCACTGTTGCAGGAGATGATTCTTCTTGAACGTATAGCCCAACTCCAAGCTCTTCAGGCGCAAATAGTCACCCTTGTTGAGCCAGAACGATGAATATGCGTTGTTGAATTCGTTGCCTAGACGTGGCATCTCGCCATTCACGTTCTCTGCCGAATAGCGGTTGAGCCAGCGTGTGGTCTTGTTTCCACCGTTGGAGAGAGTCGTTGTTTCCCAATTGAAGCGGTTGAGTCCTGCAATGCCCTGCCAGAACATCGACAGGTCAAAATTCTTCCAGCTGGCACCCAGCGAGATGGAATACTGCAGTTTCGGGAACGGGTTGCCCAACACTTGGCGATCATCGTCATTGATGTTTCCGTCGTCGTTTAGGTCCTCATACATGATGTCACCCAGTGATGGGGCCTGACCGTTCTGCATGATTTGCTTGCCTTCGGAATTGGTGCGCTGCAAATCTGCCTCGGTGCGATAAAGTCCTAAAGCCTTCAGGCCGTAGTACGAGCCTATAGCTTCGCCTTCGCGATTGATGGTGTTGCCAGAGATGCTCTCCTGACCGTTCAGGTCGACAATCTCGTTGTGTACGCTTGCCAGCATGAAGCCTGCATTCCAGTTCCAGTCGCCTGCATGGTCGTAGTAGTTCACTGACCATTCCCAACCAGTGTTCTTCACCTTACCTGCATTCTGATAGGGTGCGCCTAGCGAGCCGAGGAAAATGCCTGGCATGGGCAGCTGTAGAAGGATGTCGTTTGTTACCTTGTTATACCAGTCGAATGTGGTACTCAGGCGGCCTTTGAAGAAGCTGGCGTCGAAGCCGAAGTCGGTTATGGTTGTCGTTTCCCATTTGATGTTTTCGTTGGCAATGCCTGTGGCACGCATGCCGATGTACTTCTTGTCGCCGAAGTAGTAGCTGCCTTGTGCGGCCAGAGTTTCCGAGAATGTGTAGTTACCAATTTCCTGATTACCCAACTTACCCCAGCTGCCACGCAGCTTCAACGAACTAAGCCAATCGATGTTTTGCATAAAGGATTCGTTGGAAATAATCCATGCTGCCGAGAACGAGGGGAATGTAGCATAACGATTGGTCTTGGGCAGGCGCGACGAACCATCGTGACGGATGTTGAACTCAGCCAGATACCGGTCGGCATAGTTATAGTTAATGCGTCCGAAGAACGATTGCAGAGCATCCTCCTCAGCATAGCCACTGGCTGATGGATTCTGTGTGCCACCGTTCAATTCGAAGATGTTATCGGTGGGGAATCCTTGTTTCGAGCTGTTGTTCACGTCGTAACGGTTTTCCTGAATGGAGTGACCCAGCAGCACGCCCAGATTGTGTTTGCCCCACGTTTCATTGTAGGTCAGGATGTTTTCATTGATCCAACCCGTTTGGAACCAGTCATAGTCTGTCAGCGAGTTCTGTGTCTCAGCAGGAGCAATGATGTCGCCCTCGGCATTGTAGCGGGGTTCTTCGCGTCGGTCGAATGTACTGATGCGATTCGCGTAGAGTTTATAAGCGAGACTTGTGCGGAACTGCAGCCCCTTCACTAAGTCGACCTCGGCGAATACCTTGCCGTCGAAGCGATAGTGATCGTTATCACGCAGGTCGTTGTAGATTTCCTGCACTGGATTCTTGAAGATTGATTGCGAAATAGCATCGTTCCCATCGGTGTAAGCCCAATGTCCATTGGAGAACTTCACGGGAACTGTTGGGCGAGTGAACCACGACAAATAGCGCACCAAACCTCCGTCGCCCACCGGTAACGGCTCATAGACGCTCTGCTTCGAACCAGCGAGGTTCATACCCAACTTCACACGCCCCAGTTTAGCGTCAATGTTCGAGCGGAAGTTGTAGCGTTTGTTGCGGGTGTTCTTCATCAAGCCATCCTGGTCCTGATACTGCACCGAGAACATATAGTGCATAGCTTTCGAACCTCCCTGCACGCTCAAGTGATGTTGCTGCATGAAAGCAGTACGGAACATCTCTTTGGCCCAGTCGGTGTTGGCAAAATGGTCGGGATCACTGCCGTTTTTCAACTTTTCGAGCATCTCCTGCGTGTAGGCACCGCGTGAGGCCTGTGCCTCGTTGAAGATAAGTGCCCAGTTATAGCCATCCACATATTTAGGCAGCACGGTCGGCTCCTGTAGGGCAACAGAACCTGAATATGTCACCTGCGGACGCATCTCCGCTCCACGTTTTGTCGTGACAAGGATAACGCCATTGGCGGCACGTACACCATAAATGGCGGCCGAGGCAGCATCTTTCAGTACGGAAACGCTCTGGATATCTTCTGCAGGCAGACCTGAGAGTTGATTGATATTGCTCTCTATGCCATCGATGAGCACCATCGGGTTGTTTTTAGAAGAACCTCCCAGTGTGCCGATACCACGTACGCGTACCTCAGGGTCGTCGTGACCAGCTTGAGCACCATTCATCTGCAACACGACACCTGGCAGGCGGCCCTGTAGCAGGTTCGACGTGTTGGCAACAGGCAGATTGCTGACTTCGCGGAAGTCTACCGATGCAACCGAACCAGTCAGGTTAGCCTTCTTCGTTGTTCCATAGCCAATGACCACGACCTCGTCGAGTGACTCCATGTCCTCATCGAGCGTGATGCTAAGGGTTTCGCCAGCGCGGAAACTCACTTCCTTCGTGCCAAATCCCACATACGAGATGTTTAGTTTGCCAGTGTTGACACCTTCTAGGGTGAACTCACCATCGAGATTGGTCACGGTACCACGGTCGGTGCCCATTACCTTGACGGCTGCGCCGATAATAGGTTCGCCATTGTGGTCGACCACTTTTCCCTTGACAATTCCATCCTGCTGAACAGCCTGCGTGCTCAGGATATCCGCATTTGTAGATAGCGGACTTCCAATGAGAAAGGCTGACAACAAAAGCGCGGACAATACTACATGCTTGCACGCATGTGTCGTCACAAAGCTTCTTACTGAGTCTTTTTTCATAAAAAATACACTTTTGTTAGTTAATAAAATGAGGTTATTGGTTTCGATTGATAAACAACCAGCCTATTTGACCACTTTCTTGCCGCCTACAATGTAGATGCCATGGGACAGACCCTCGAGTGAGGTCGTACTTCGACGTACCATGCGGCCGTTAAGATCATAGATATGAATTTCCCCCTTGTCCTTTTCTTCAATTGCCATATCATCGATGCCTGTTGGCAGGTCGTTGTTGTTAGCCTCGCCATAGACATTGGTCTTGTAGAACTTCACACGGTACGGCCACTGCTCCTCGACATTGTCTATCCAGCCTGTGAAATTGTGGGTCCAGTAGGTGGTGGGTGCTCCACTGACGACGAACCAGACGTGGCTGCAATTGGCAGGGCAATCGAAAGCAATGGTGTGGTTGGCGTCGTTGTAGGTGGCGCGTGTGAGGTCGCCGTAGACGCGTGAACCATCGTTCTTGAAGGCTACGAAGCCGATGCGCCATCCAGCACGCGTAGTGTTCTTGGCTGTGTAGCCGTCAGCCCCAGCCTTGCCCTCGAACTCGACATAGAGGGTTGTAGCTTTGGAGGGAGCGTTGATGCGGATGGCATTATTGCCATAGTTTTCGATGCAATCCTTTTTCTCGGGCCACCAGTAGTCATCTGCATCCTTGGTGAGCGCTGTCTGGCTGCGCCAACTGGCTTTGCCTGCTGCGACAGAGCGAATTGGATCGAGGTCGAAAGTGGTCATTCGTGCTCCCCATTCCCACAACTCGTCGCCGAGTTGGCTGACCTTTTGGCTGGCAGTTCCAGTCATGCGTGTTCGCATATAAGTCTCGAAGGGATCTTCGGGATCTCGGCAATCGTTCCAAAGTCGGCCTACGGCGTCCCATCCATGCTTATGTACGAACCAGTCTTGAATGAAGAAGTTTTCGTAGCGTAGATAGCCTGCCAGAGGATGGCGATGCATGCCGTTGAGAGAGTTCCAAAGCCATTCGTTGTCGTTGAGTAACTTATTGGGGTAATAGCAATAGGCCATCCATTGTGCACACATTTCCCAAAAGGGGTTTACCGTAGATTCATGCCAATTGTACATCCAACCGTTCCAATCGTTATTGTCACAGTGTACTTGGTATTGGAAGCAGTGTCCGATTTCGTGGGCCACGGTCTGTCCACCACGCGAGGTGTAGGCCCATCGGGAGAGGGAGAGCATGCCAATTTGGTTGTCGATGCCACTGCCTTCGGCTTTCCATTCAGTTGTGGCGAACAGACGGATGATCATTTTGTAGGTGTCGCTCTTGGACTTGCCTTGGTTGATGGTAATGAAACCGAGTTTGTCGGCATACATCTCGAAGATCTTGTCGGCCGTTTCGAGAATGCCAGCCACGGGTTCGGGTGCCTTAGCACCGTATCCTTTCTCCCAAAATAGTACCCAGTGTTTCGACTGCATGGAGCGTTGGTATGACCACTGGTTGTCGTCGTCCTGCAACTTGGCATCGCTGCCACAAGCACTACCGCTGCAGTAGATTTTCTTGTCTACTGCTTTGATGCGGTTGTTCAAGGTGGTGGTGGCAGCTTTGAGTTCATCGTTGCTTAAGGTGTAGTCCTTGACCTGTGTCTTGGCGGTAGCTACGGCCTCATTGAGTTGGTTCCAAGCGGTTGCTTTATGTGGCATGCCCTTCCACCATGTCAGCACTTTGGTGGCGTAGGTGATTCGCTCTTGGAGTGCCGTGTAGCGTGCCATCGATTCTTCTGCAACAGCCATAGCGGCTACCAGTGCGCTGTAAGCTTCGTTCAGCGCATTCTCGTTGTAGATAGTGTTGCCGTCGTCGTCCTTGCCTATTCCCTGCAGTGCATTCTTAGCAGTCTCGATGGCTTGATTTAGACCATCGGCAGCAACTTGTTGCATTCCTTTTGAAGCATAAGCCTCAGCCTGAATCACAAGGGCCTGCAGTTCCTTGGCTATGTCTGACGAACCAATTTCTCCAATGTATTGTAGCTTGAAGTTGTCCACACAGAGATAATTGCCAGTGGGGCTCTGTGCCATCACGCCGATTTCCACCTCATCATTCTCGTCTACGACGGAGAAAGTGACATCATAAGTATCAATGTTGGTGATGAGCATCCTCGAATGACTGGCATAGAGGTAGGCTCCCTTTTGCGAAGAACCTGTGTTGACGACACTACCTTGACCGGATTGTTGGATATGCAGGGCGTTTGCCAATAGGCGATAGTTGCCTTTCGGCAGACCTTTCAGTACTTGTGAAATGGAAACGTCTGGGATTTTGCTTCCGCGACTGACCCATGCTTCCATATAGTAGGTTCCGTCTTTCTTTGTGAAATAGCTGTTGCTTTGCAGACTCATGCCTTGGAAAGTCCATCCCGCCGTTCCATCAACTTCGAACGATGGGTTGTTGATGTAGCGGTCGGTGCAGTCGAAGGGTGCACTCGCTGAGGCATTCAACCATCTGTATACTTCAATGGCCTCTTTTAGATCCTTGTCGGCAGCCAGCACTTCGGACAGCGGTGTAGCACTATCGCTATAGGCTGTCTGAGCACGATCGATGGCTGCTTTAAGATCGGCAGCACCCCGTCCGCTGCCATCGGCATAGAGAGCATTGGCTGTTTCGAGCGTCTTGCCGAGTTCTGCCTTGCTCTCGTCCATGCTCTTGACCAGTATCTGAACGTAGTCAATCAGAAGGTTGGCAGAGCTGCCTGACCCTGTGTTCTCGGCCGATTTGTAGCCAATCTGGATCTTGCCTTTCGTTTCTTCGGTCAGCGTGAAGGAAATTTGGTCTGGCGTCCACGTCTTTGATGGATAGCTGCTGAGCGTAGAGACGATGGTCTCGCCGCTTTGTGGGATCCATGCCAACAGCGAGTGTCCTTTGGTGGCACTCTTGCCGTTGTAGGTGGGTGCCGTAATGGTGTAGGCACCGGCGGGCAGGGTGACGGTCTGACTGTAGGTCATTTCCACACCCCATCCCGTAGAGAGTGCCAACGCACCTCCTTTGCTGCCCTGATAGCCTTGGGCGGGTACTTCACCACCGTTGAAGGTGCCGGCAAAGCCATATTCGTAGATACCAGCGATGGTGTAATCGACAGTAAAGCCTGCCGTCCATCCCGTGATGGTCTTGATTTCCTGTTTCACTTCGGTGGTTTCACCGGCAGCATGATGAAAACCGCTGTCGAAACCATAGTTCTTCAGGTAATGGGCTGTGACGTCGGTCTGTGCCGAAACTGTCAATGCAGCTCCGAAGAGCAAGAACAAGAATGTTTTTTTCATTTACTATAGTTGTTTAATCAATAATGAGCGTTATTATCATTTATTTTCACAGATTGTCGTTTCGACAGACAAAGATTGACATTGAGTTTTTATCGCTCTTTATTTGGGTGTAGCCGTGAGGGTGAAACCGAAGTGATGGGGCACGTTGCCATCAATGGTATATTGCGGCAGTGTACGCTTGCCCCATGTGTCAGTCCCTCCCACGCCATGGATGTTCAGATTGATGTTCACGCAGACAAGATTGCCACGAGGCACTTCATAGGGGTGAAGCGGTCCAAGATCCTCGTCGCCATAGTCCCAGACGCTTATACAGAGAGGCTGTTTGCCGTCAATGCGGATGGTTGTCGAGGGCGACGACAGGCTGAGCCAACGTATGTCGCAACGATTGGCGTTGTCCTGTGGATGGATGTATTCTGTCTCGAAGTTGCTGAGCGACATCTGATAGCGCCCGAGCATGGCACCATGCTTGCGGTCGGGGTAATTCTCCCAAGGACCGCGACCGTAGAAGTCAATCTGCGTGAACTCTGATGGCAGGCGCATTTGCATTCCGAAGCAAGGCATCAGTGGCAGACTGTCGACAGGTTGCGTAGGCTGGTAGTTGGCAAGAATCTGGATGTGTCCCTTAGGTGCAAAACGATACGTAAGGGTGTAGTCGGCACCGATGGGGAGTCTCATGGGGCAGGTAACAACCACGTCAGAGTCTGTGCGTTCTGCACGGATGTTGCCTACTGTTCGTTTGGTTGCTGCCTCTTTCCAGACGGATGTTCGTTGTGCGAAGTTGGCCGCAGCCTGGTTGTCATTTTCCGGTTTCCAGAAAGAAGGCACAAGGGGTGCTTTGAGCAACTCGTGTCCTTCCTTCATCCAACTGACGAGTGCACCAGTGTGGTCGATGATAGCAGCCCCATGGGCTCCATTGACGACAATGCCGTTAGTGGTGCGACGGACTGAGGCCTTCGTGCTCTCGGCAGAACCAGAATAATCTGTGGTGCGTGATACTTTGTCATAATCATAGTCGTGCAGAATGAACTGTTCATGAGCGACGGCGTAGCCTGCTTCTGCCCAGAGTGTGGCTTGGCGCAGACGTGCGTAGACGTTAACAGCTACCTCGCCTTCATATACTGGGCACGATGGCAATAGCAGGCTGTCGTCCTTGAGTTGTAGCGAACCTTCTTTGGCAACTTCTCCATTGATGAGTAGTGTGTAAGTGTAATCGTATTCGCCCAGTGAGGTGAAGAGGTCGCGATTGATGACGTGTATAGCATCAAGGGAACGGGGCGCATGTGGCGCCTCAGTCGCAACAAACTGCAGAGGCTGATAGACATGCTGCACTTCATAGTATTGTGGATGAGGCGTGCGGTCGGGAGCCACGATTCCATTGATGAGAAAATGCCCATCGTTGGGTGCGTCACCGAAGTCACCGCCATAAGCCCAGAATTCGTCGGACTGTAGCGATAGCGACCTCGAGTATCGCAGCTGCGAACCGTCAATGGGTTTGGCTATGCCTTGATCCACCCAGTCCCAGATGGCAGCGCCACAGATGCTTGAGTCGGCATAAATGATGTCCCAATATTCCTGCAAATTGCCAGTAGAGTTGCCCATGCTGTGGGCGTATTCGCGCATCATGAACGGGCGGTCGCTGACATTCCGTGCCACGCTTCGCATCTCTTCGGGGTAAAGATAGCTGTCGTCGTAGATGGCTGAATAGCGGCGGTCGCTGTCGTAAAAGGGTGGTCGTGTGGTATCAAGTGAACGAATGGTGTCGTACATAGCTTTGGCATTGTGCCCGCTGCAAGCCTCGTTGCCCAGGCTCCAGAGGATGATGCTTGGATGGTTGCGGTCGCGCAGCACCAGCGAGGCAGCCCTGTCCACGTGAGCCTTTTGCCATGCCAGGTCGTCACCCAACAGAGTGTTTCCGATGCCGTAGCCATGGCTTTCGTTGAAAGCTTCGTCCATGACATAGAGACCATAGCGGTCGCAGAGTTCGTAGAGTAGCGGTGTGTTGGGATAAACTGATGTACGCAGGAAGTTGATGTTGCACTGTTTCATCAGCCTGATGTCGAGTTCGTGAGTTGCATCATCGACATAGCGTCCTGTGCGCGGATGGTGTTCGTGGCGATTGACACCCCTGAGTTTCACGTTCTTACCGTTTATTTTGAACACCTCGCCCACAATTTCTACCTTCTTCACACCGAGATGGTTGTCGAAGTGCTCTACGACGTTGCCTTTACGGTCGCGCAACTCAATGGCAATGGGGTAGAGGTTAGGTTTCTCGGACGACCAGAGGCGTGGCGACTGCAATTGACAGTTGAGCTGCACATGGGTGGTATCGCCGGAAGCCAATTGTTTCAGCTTGCCCACGGCCTCCTTTCCGTCGAGCAGGAATGCCACGGTAATATCTTTGGCAGCCTTATGGGCGGTGTTACAAATTTCTATGTCGGCTGTCACCACGGCCTGGCTGTAGTCGGGACTCAGTTCTGTGGTTAGGCAATAGTCGCTGATGTGGTTTTTCGGCCGTACCCATAACTGCACACTGCGGAAGATGCCGCTCAGTCGCCACATATCGATGTCCTCAAGATAAGAGCCGTCGCACCAGCGGTAGACCTCCACGGCCAGGCGGTTTTCGCCTTCGTGCATGAAACGTGTCACGTTGAACTCTGCAGGCGAAGTGGGATTCTGGCTATAGCCCACCCGCTGCCCATTAACCCAGACGTACATGGCCGACTTCACACCGCCGAAGTGCAGGATGAGATTCTTATCAAGCATCTCGCGAGAAACAGTGACGAAGGTGACGTACGATCCCACAGGGTTGCGATGGCCATAAGCATACCACTCGAACGGAGGCTCGCTCGTCACACTAGGTGCGTTCTTCTGAAAGGGGTACGTAGAATTAGTGTAGATAGGCAGGCCATAATTTTGCATCTGCCAATTGCCTGGAACGGTAATGAAGTCCCATTGGCTGACGTCGTAGTCGGTACGCCAAAACTCCTTAGGCCGCCGCTCTGGGCATGGCGACCAGTGGAAGCGCCACTGACCGTCGAGCGACACAATTTCCTGGCATTGCTTCTCGAGCGAAGGCAGCTGCAACGTGGCATGGTAAGGCAGTTTGTTGATGCCTACCACTTGCGGATTTTCCCAATCGTGTGGTTGGGCCGGCAAATCCAGTGCAAAGGCTGTGACAACGGCAACTATTAAGAGTCTCATACTTTTGTGTATTATTGTCAATTTGCTTTAAGAATCATTTTGGACAAAGCCCTTGGGGCTATAGGAATAGCCCCTTGGGCGCCCAGCTAACCTAACTACTACTAACAAAACTCGTTTGGAAAAGCGGAATGATTACTATAGTTTTTTGAATATTGTTCATTATTGGTTGGAAGTTGTTTTTTTGAAAAACTCCGTGATGGCATCCTTTCTCACGGCCTTCATTACAGCTGCTCCATCACCCACTGTCACGTCTTCAAAAAGGAAAGACAGAGATTCAGAAGAACCATTTTGAGAGTTCATAATCGATTCATAGTATGCAGAATAATCATGTGAGTGGCTGTCAACAGGCATATTTTGGAATGTTCCCAGATAGTAATTCTTCTCAAACAGGTTGTTCGTTGACTTGGTAAGATTGAAAGCCGATGGTTCAGGTGCAAAGAACAGGTTTTCCCTGATAGTAGTACTGTCAGCATAGCCTTTCCATGAGAGGGAAGCAATGGTGGTACGATCGACTTGCGAACCGGGTTTTCTTCCAATGTGCAAAATATTGTGCTCGATAAGCGTATTCTTGCAGGGACCGCCAATGTGAATGGTCGGAGAAAAATATTCATCCGTGTGTGTCTTCTGCTGTCGGACGGCATCATCTATACTCACATTATAGCGTACAATGCTTCCCAAGTTGCCGATGTTGTCGGCGGGATTGCTGTTTCCTGGGTTGCAAATCAGAATAAATCCTCCTTCGTTGTCGTGACTATAATTGTATTGTATGAGAGTGTTGGTGCAATTAAAATCGGAGTCGAATCCCTGGCCATCCCAAGGCGCTTTGTGGTCGGAGACTTCATTGAACTGAATGGTTGTGTTGTCACAACTCCAAGGCCAGATGCCAGCGGCAGCCTCGCCTAGTGGAAGCAGACGGCTGCAACGGCGCATGAGGTTGTATTCGACAAGGGCACTGTCACAGCCGATAGGCACAATTCCATCGCCAGGCACTTCCTCGATGAGATTACGGCGCACGATGGTATGAGTACTCAGGTGCCAGTCGCTGCGACTCCATGGCGCATTCCAGATGATGGCATTACGCTCACATCGGCGAATGGTACAATCTTCAATGGTAAGGCTGTCAAACAAGGAAATAAGGCTGTCCGTCTTCCAGAGGCTCTCTATCAATATGCCTGAGCCGCCGCCCGCTTTTTTCAAGAGACTGCCATTCACGTCGTGAATATCGAGTGCATGGAGGGTAATGCCTCGCGACCATCCATAGTCTTCGCTGACAACCTTCACGCCAGTGCGGTTGGGCATGCGACTGGATCCCGTATTTACCACATCCAAGTCCTGAAGGGTTAGGAAACTAGAATTGGCAATGCAGATGGTGTAGAGCGAATTGTCGGGTGCCGAGAAACATGGCTTGGATCCAGAGCCGTATGCTCCTACTACGATGCGATTGGCAGATGTTCCTTGGGCGCTGACGTTGAGTTGTCCGGTAAAATGGCTACCTCGACGGAAAAGCAGATTGTCGCCTGCTTGAAGACGGAGGCTATTGGCTTTTTCCAGGCTTTTCCATGCCGACTGAGGCGATGTGCCGTCATTTGAGTCATTGCCATGCTCCGAATCAATGTAGTAATTGATTCCTGTTTCAGCCAATTGAGATTGGCAACTGGTCAAACTTATACTAATGAACAGGGTAAAGAATAATATTGCCTTGACGTGTTTCATGTTTATATGTTTTTTATATGATACTTGCCGAAGTTTAATAGAACACTGCAAATGTATATATATAATGAATGCAACGCCCGTTGCAAACGTTCAAAGATGTAGAAAAATCAGCCATGAGCGATTTTTCTACGTATTTTGACTAATTATTCTACATTAAGGGTGGATAGAAAACTGCGAATACCAATTTCCTCTTTGTGTTTTGAAGGTGATATGGTTGCTCCCCAGCTATCGCATAGGTAGTGAAAAGCAGTGCTATCGAGGGTGAAAAGCAATGCTATCGAGGGTAAAAAGCAGTGCTCTGGAAGGGCAAAAGCAATGCGATGGAAGGACTGAAACTATGAAAGAAAAGAAATAAACAAATTCTATTTTACGGAGAACTTCTCCATGTATTCCATGGGCGACATACCAATCTCTTTCTTGAAAGTTGCTGTAAAGTAGCGGGGGTCGTTGTAGCCCACAGCATAAGCCACTTCCGAAATCTTCACACCGCGCTTTTCGTCCATGATTTGACAGGCAGCCTTCATACGGATATTGCTCACGAAAGCGGGAAAACTGAGTCCCGTCAGGGCTTTCAGCTTGCGGAAGGAGGTGGAACGGGTGGTATTCAGTTCACTGATGAACTGCTGTTGGTTGAAGTCGGGGTCGTCCAGATGGCGGTGCACGCAGTCGATGGCTCGCTTCAAGAAGTCTTCGTCGAGGCTGGTGTAGTTCATTTCCTGTCCCTCAAAGACGAGTTGCTTCTTAAAGTTCTTCACCATTCGCTCGCGTGTGGCCAACAGGTTTCCAATGCGGGCATGCAGCACACTCAGGCTGAAGGGTTTGCCAATGAAACCGTCTGCACCAGCCTCGTAAGCCTCTACACGGTCTTCTTCCTGCTTCTTGGCCGTAAGCAGCACGACGGGAATATGGCTGGTCTCGAAGTCGCCCTTAATGCTTCGGCATAGGTCGATACCATCCATCACGGGCATCATGACATCGGTAACTACCAAATGGATTTCGTTCTGGCGTAAGCAAGCCAAGCCTTCCTGTCCGTTGTGGGCCAGGTAGACATTGTACTCCGACGATAGAATCTTCTCCATCAGTAAAAGTAGTTCCTCGTTGTCCTCCACCAATAGCACGTTGTATTTCTGTTTAGGGGACTGCGGTTGCTCAGTTGGTTCCTCTACATCCTCGACCAATGGCTCAGCATTTGTCAGACTTTGGGGTATTGTGGGCGAAGAACAGGTGTCGATTTCATCTGCCTGATAGAAGCGTTCCTCTATCGGCAGGCTGATGATGAATGTGGCACCATGGCCCAGTTCACTCTCTACGGTGATGGTTCCATGGTGCAACTGCACCAGGTCATGAACCAACGAGAGGCCAATGCCCGTGCCAATGGTATTGAACTGGCGGTGGCTTCCTTCATAGAAACGCTTGAACAAGTCTTTTTGAATTTCGTGTGAGATGCCAGGGCCATTGTCTTTTACCGTGAGCAGAACGAATCCTTCGCGTTCGGGATGGGATGCCAAAGTGACGTTTACGTTCTCGTCAGGCACACTATACTTGGCAGCATTCGACAGTAGGTTGTAGATGATCTTATCTAATTTGTCGGGATCGAAATAGGCCATCATGGGTTGTTGGGCGCTGTCGAAGCTGAAAGTCATGCCTTTTTGCTTCGTGAGTGGAAGGAAATTGTCGACGCAACGCTGGAGGAACAACGCAAGGTCACCGCGCGAAACCTTCAACTGCAGGTTGCCCGTCTCAGCCTTGCGGAATTCCAATATCTGCTGCAACAGACGTATCAGGCGGTTGATGTTGTTGGTCATTACCTTGTAGGTGTCCTTGTGGGTGGGGGCCTGCTGCTTGAGATTCTCTACAGAAGCCGAGATGATGGTAAGTGGAGTGAGTAGTTCGTGAGTGATGTTGGTGAAGAACTGCAACTTGGCGTGGTTCAATTCTTCACTTTTGGCCTGTTCCAGTTGGCGCATATCTAGTTCGTGGCGCAGGCGAATGCGGTTATGTACCATCTGATAGAGATAGTAGGCGGCACCCAATAGCAATAATAAGTATAAGGTATATGCCCACCAGGTTTCGTAGGGAGCGGGCTGTCGGTGAATGGTTAGCGTGGCTACCTGATCGCTCCACAGGCCGTTTTCGTCAGTGGTCTTCACTTCGAAGCGATAGGTGCCTTTCTCCAATTTATTGTAGAAGGCTGTATTGACACCTGCCGGGAGGTATACCCAGTCTTGGTCGACACCGGAGAGACGGTATGCATAGCGTATCTGAGAGGTGTTCTCGTAGTTCAGCGACGAGAAATGAATCTCGAGGTTTTGCTCGTCAGGCCGAATGGTCACCTTCTGTAGAGACTCACCCTTGCGGTCGGAATTGAAGAAAAGACTGGTGCCCATCACCTTCACGTCGGTAATCAAGGGGACGACGTGATGCAACAGATTCTCCATGTCTTGTGTAGGTTTTAGCGACACGAATCCTGGAATGCCTCCTATAAATAGCGTACCTTCGACATCCTGATAGTAAGAATGGGGCAGGAATAAGGCAAAATGGATGTTCTCGGTGCTAGCGTTGAACGTGCGGAAGGCTCCGCTGCGGGGATTGAATTCCTTTAGTTCCTGACTGGTCAGAATCCAGATGTGGTCGTAGTGGCCTGCTACTACGTCGTTGATCTTGTTGCCTTTCAAACCGCATGTTTCGCTAAAGTCATGGAAATGGTCGGCCTTCGCGTCATACGACAGAATTTCGCCCTTGTCGGTGGCCATCCAGAGAATGCCGTCGGAAGTGGCTGTGAGGGAGACAAAATCGGTGCGCTGCCCGTGGCGGGTTATGTTGCCGTCAGCACCTATTTGCAACAGCCCGCCATTATCTTGTATACCCCAGATACTGCCGTCGGCCAGTTGCAGCATATGAGTGACATTGCCGCAGCTGGCATTGGCAATCGTCAACTTCTTGCTGGTTGTGTCATAGCGATAGAGTCCAATGTTTGTTGCAATCCATAGATGCCTGCCCTGGTCTTCAAACAGGTAGAAGACGTATCCAGGGTTGCCAGAAACCGAGGAGAGTTCTATCTCTTCGCAAATCGACATCTCCATGTTGTGCTGTGTAAGCCCTACCACCTTTGTAGTGTATTCGCCTGCCACCCACACTTCGTCCTTGTTGGGTGACTTTAATAAAGTGGAAATAACGAGGAAAGGTTCTTCCTTCACCTTCTCGAAATCCGTGAAGATTCGTATCTGCTCTTTTACGGCATCATACAGGCAAAGACCTATGCGCCTTTGGAACATCCAGAACACGTTTTTGTCGTCCTTGCATAGGCGCTCAATGGTGGGTTTCCACTTGATGCGTTCCTCTAAAGTTCCGATGGTGTAAGATCGCACATTTTCCTCACCGAAAGTGATGAAGAAGTTATTGTCGTCTCTCGCTGTTACCCACAGATTGCCCTTCCGGTCCTTGATGATGTCGCATAGGGCTTTATTACGTTGGGGTAAAAAGGCCGAAGTGTCTATTTGCTCCAACGTGCCGTCTGCAGAAATGCGAAATACGAACAGGTCGCTCCATGAAGTGATCCAAAGGTAGTTGAAAGTGTCGTCCTGCACGATGCTCATGGCTGTTCTCGCAGTCAGGCCGCTAACAGTAGTGGGAAGTTTCTGTCCTACGTAGCGTTGGCTTTTATCTTTGTTTGTCGGATCCAAACGTATGATGGAATGCTCCCATGAAGCCAACCAGTAGTATCCGTGTTTCTTATCTTGAACGATACCGTTGATACGGTCGGCGTAGGGATAGAACAGGCTGAACTTGCCCGTCTTCTCGCTCCATCGGTAGAGGCCTTTGCCAGATAATGAGAGTAGGATTCTACCTTGCAGGTCTTCGTAGACTACGAAATCTTTGCCTGCACCTGAAATACACGCTAGTGGATATCGGGTAAGTTTCCCATTTCTCTCGACCCTAAAGAGTATGCCCGTACTGCTAACCCAGGCCGTTCCGTCTGAAGCCATGAGAATGTTATCCACATACCTTTCCTTCATGTCTTCGTTATCGAAGGCCGTGATGCGATTGGTCTGTTTGTCAAGAATGTATAAGCCTCTATTTGTGCCTATCCATAAGCGGTTAGCTACGCTGTCCTCAGCCAGGCTGGTGATGTTGTTGCTCTTCAGCGCCATCCCCACGTTCAGGAAGTCGTTCCTAAAGGTTTGCACACTGTAACCGTCGTCACGGCACAGTCCGTCCTGTGTGCCATACCAAATGTATCCTTGGCTGTCTTGGAAAACGGTATTAATAATGTGTGTCGGGAGCTGGTTGATGTGTGGTAGTCCGTGCACTTGAATCTTCTTAGCAGAAAGACACACCATTTGAATGAGGAATACTAGCAGTAATCCAAATCGAATAAATCCAAATGAGATACTTTTCTTAGACATCATGGTTCTTTTTGAACAATAGCAATGATCGCTCTATGAATTTTCATGGAAGGGATAACCATTTAAATGGAACATACAAAATTACTAATTATTTTTTTTGTATTCCACTTTTCATAACTGAGATTTAACATATTTAATCATTTGAGGAACAAACATTCAGGTTGCTGTTACCATGTATAGAGACCAATCTTGTTTTTCGTAATGAAGGAATGTTCAAATACTTCATGAAGGCAATAACTGTGAGCTTACGTAACTGTCAGGAAGACAGCGAGGAAAAATGTAAGGATAGACTTGTGGAGCAAATGTGGAGCAAATGAGGGGAAGAAGTAAAAAGAAAAATCTCGCAAGTGCCTTAATATCAGCTACTTGCGAGATTTTGAATTGTTTTGAAAGGTACCCAGACCCGGGGTCGAACCGGGATGGGTTGCCCCACTGGTGTTTGAGACCAGCGCGTCTACCGATTCCGCCATCTGGGCTAAATGTGGGTGCAAA
>CACWNV010000036.1 GCA_902762325.1 uncultured Prevotellaceae bacterium
ATACCTTTTTTCATTTTACTTTTTATATTGATTGTTATTAATAATAATCACAGTTTGGGCTGCAAAATTACTAAGTTTTTTGCAGCCCACCAAATTTTTAATAAAGTTTTTGTTTATTCGATGATTTTCATTATCTATTGTCTACTTTTCTAGTGCCATTAACTTCTTCTAAGTAAATAAGCTCCTTGAGTCCTGGCACTTGAAAATATTGTGTCAATTGCCCAGCTAAAATAACTTCCTTTTTCAATAATTCTGAGTTCTCGTTAAGTTCAAATTCTTCACGTCCTTTATTACGTGTTAACTGAATAGGCATACACTTGTTAACATCGGTTTCAGAAGCAGATGCAGCTATCAACAAATTGGTGTTGGAAACCGATTCGCCTTCTGGAGCAGTTGCTGTAAATCTTGCACCAGAAGACAACACTGCTCCTGTTACATAACCAACGATGTAACCTTTCACCCATGCAACTTCAGCTTCAGCTTTTGCGATAGCCTCAGTGACAGTCAACGGGCTCTCATAACTGCCAGCACTCTGTGGCTTTTCTTCACCGCCACCGCCTTCTCCGTCAACACTAACGAAATAAGCATTCATCACCTCAATCTTGCCGTTATATGAACCACGATTACCAATTATCGTAATCTTAACTCCATTCTTGATGCCCTTAGCTGCTGCAAGTGTTTGGAATTGTTTCTTTTCGCCACCCTTTTCCGATAACAATCCATACACATATACAGAACCCGTGTTATCTTCAAGGTCAAAGTTGCCATACTGGTCACCGTCTTTTAGATTCTTAACCGTACCCGATAATTTGTACCACATACTACTTTCTGGAGCAGCATTAAAATCGGCAATTGAAACTGTCTTTATTTCATCAGTTCCTCCTCCACCGCCACTTCCTTCTGTTAATTTCACAAGATAACTATCTGTTATTTCTGGTATTACAGTATTTGACTTATTCACATACTTATATAGGACTCCAAATACAACAACTTCATCACCAGCCTTGATGTCTGAAATTGATTTGAATTTTTCTCCATTAAGACCATCACCTGCATATACCTGAATTTGGTTTGTAGAAGAACCATCGTCAGATATATAATAATTGAGGTTTCCATACTTTGCAAAGTTCTCCTCAGTAGTTGCAACTTTAACTATCTTACCTTTCACATAAGCCTTTTCAGAGGCCTTTCCACCATCTGCCAATGCATTTATTAATTCAATGGCTTTGGCTGTTGTAATTGGAGCATTGGCTGTTCCGATAGTCTCAGTTGAACCACCTCCACCTTCAGATACACCGTTGAGTGAATAGAGGAAGGCATTGTTCTGCTCAGTCTCTATAGTCCCGTTGTAGTTGGTCACAACACCGCAGATGATCTCTTTCAATAAATCGCCACTTGTGTATTTCTTGTTACCGAGGTATAACGCACGGAATACATAGAACTGATTTTGGCTTGATCCATCATCAGAGATATAGAATGTACCATTACCATATTGTGTGCCGTACTGTTCCTTGATGGAAGACACTTTACCTTTGATATAGACCATTTCTGATTTAGCACCATTTGCAAGGCTCTTGAAGAGAGCAACAGCAGATGACGCATTGTATGGATTCTCCGCAGATCCGTCACCAACGATTTCTATATCGGGTTCTGTACCTCCTCCACCTTTGTTCGGATCATCGTAAGGCATGGGTACATCCTCGCAACTCGTAAAAGTCATGGCCGTCAGAGCCATCATGAATAATGAATAAAATAGCTTTTTCATATACTTGTCTTTTTCGTTTTTATACCTTAAATAATAAATGGGTTGAAAATGCCAGAACTGTTTCTGTCTATTCAGTTAACCACTTGAATGTCACTTGTCTTACGGATTAATATCTGC
This sequence comes from uncultured Prevotellaceae bacterium, assembly GCA_902762325.1. Lineage (GTDB taxonomy): Bacteria > Bacteroidota > Bacteroidia > Bacteroidales > Bacteroidaceae > Prevotella. Next base: position 1,883 of record CACWNV010000036.1, read on the forward strand.
CACGTATTATTGTATCGTGTAGCAATACCAATGAGATTAACACCTGATGTTGGCATGACCATCTTGGCAAAGTCGGCGTATGTACTGGTGCGGATTACCAAATTGGAACCATATTCCTTAAGTTGCTGGTTCACATAGTTTCCGCCAGATGTAGTGCCGTCAACGAGAGTCCTGCTACCGTTAGCATCTTTGAAATGAACATTCTTCAAGATGACCAACTTTCCACAGTTGTCATCATAGTCGCCTTTTATTGTTTCGAAATCCACAGGCTGGATAGCATCGGGCTTGATATTATCCATACCGCCGATAATCTTAAAGTGCTGTAGCCATACATCTTTTGACATACGTCCGATACTATTGACGTTGTAAGGTGCTCCAATCTCCGGTTGTTTCCGATAACCTCCGATATACAGGTCTTTCAAAGCCACGATGATTTCCTGACCTTCAGCCAGATAACCATTGAGTCCGTTCTGGTTTACGGCAATGATGATGGCAGCCGTCTCATCTTGAAGAGAGAATTGCTTGTAGAGATTTCCGCCCAGGTCGTTTCCTGTTACACGTCCACGAATCTTGATGTCTTCAGTGATCTGCACATTCTGGTCAGTACTCGCAAAGACATTTGGATATTTCTCGATAAGCTTTTTGATAGAAATGACATTATCCTCCGTTATGCTGTTGTTGCCAAAAGGCGGCTCTTTGAACGACGGTTCGTCCCAGTCACCATCCTGACAGGCAGTGAATAATGCACAGATAAGAGCAATCAATATATATTTGAAACTTTTCATGATGCTTGTGTTTTAGAATTTGTAAGTGACGATAAGCATTCCATTGATACCGTTAGCGTAGAACTTCTTAGGGCTGTTATAGAAGTTATAGGTTCGTATGTCTTCACCCTGAGCGTCTTTATCACGTCTGTTCTGTTCCATACCACCAGTGACAATCTTCGTGTTGTTCAGCAAGTTCGTGAGCATGAGATTGATAGACATGGATCTGCCGTGATGCAGGCGAATGTTATGGCCGATAGTTGCATCAAGCATGAATCCGCCTTTGCCTTTTGCCTGTTTGGGAAGGGTAGAGAGATCGCGTACCCCACTGTTATCAGGATCTGGGAAGTCTTTGTAGAAACGAGTGATGGGTGAATAATAGAGGTAAATCCGGTCGTAGTAGTTGCCGATGAGGTCAAGATACCATCCATTGGCGTGGTAGCTCAAATCAACACTTGCTGCTGTAAGTGGGGTACTGCCTTCGCGCATTCCTTTGTTCACGCAGATATCATCATAATAGACACCGCTGTTGGAAAGCATATAGCGCACATTGGCATTGTTGGTATATTTTGCCTCGCTAATTGTTCCCAATGTCTTGATGTCAAACTCTGACGTGATTTTAAAGTTCATACCCAGCTCAATACCATAATACTCCTTGTTGATACCAGTGAGTGAGATGTACGAGAAGGAGTTCTGTATGTCACTATATGCCATTGAGTATTCTGCTACATCTTCCAGACGGCTGAAGAATCCGTTAATGTTAGCATGTAGCCATGAAGTCTGAATCATATATCCCACTTCAGCAGAGAACACTTTCTCGTTCTTCAGATTGGTGGTGAAATCGTTGTTGATCTGTGGGGCGGAGAACGCATTACGTGCGTTAGGTGCCTTCAGCTCGTAGCTGGCGCCAACGGTAATCGTGCTGCCTCGTCCAGCGTCGAATGTCAGTCCGCCTTTCACTCCACCGTCAAGGAACTTTGCGGTTTTACTCTTTCCAAAAGAGTTGTTCACAGCCAGACCGTTTCTCATCTTTCCGTCACGTTGAAGCGTTACGCCTCCGATTCTTCCTCCAATGAATCCGTGGAAACGTGAGAAGTAACCTGAATAGGTTGCCCAAGCCTGTGCTTTATTCACGAAGATATTATAGTCGTAACCGAAGCGGTCACCTTCCTTAATGGGTTTGTTAGGAGAATTCACATCATATTGCACTTCATCGGAGTTCTCTGCAAAATTACCTACGACATAAGTATTGATGTTGTGGAAGTGTGAGGCTCCCAGCAAGTCTTCCATTGTCTGATAATGCATGCCTTTATTTGTGGAAAGGTTGATACCGGCATGAATCGTAGCTTTCTTGAATAGTCTTTTCTCCAGATTTGAGGCAAGGCTAAGAGAGAACTGGTCGTCGTGGTATGCCTGTTGGTAATACATGGCATCTGCTCCCTGTGCAGAAGCTATCTTATTGGCATAGTATAATTTGTCCCAATCGAGCTGCCGGTTGGCTTTCGATGAACTTAGGTAATTATATGCAGCATTCCAGTTAGCCAGATCAATGTCGCTGCCCGTGTGCTCCCATACATTATAAAAATAGCTTGGCATAAGGCTGTAGTAGTCGGGAGCGGGATTGGTAGAGTTATTATACTGTAGACGTGAACTGCTATATTTGGCGTATTTGCCAAGCAACGAAGTCACCAGCTTAGTGTTCTTGTCAATGTTATAATCCCAAGTCAGCAAGGCACTGGGTGCAAAATCCTTGATGATTCGTGAGTTACGTTTCTTCCCTCCTTGATAACCCCAGTTGGGATTGTAGAAATTACTGTTTGCCAGCCAATACATCTCATCGGTTGAGGCTGCTTGTGCCGCACGTTCAGTCGGGTTTCCCCATGTCACTAACGAGATGCTATGTTTGTCGAATAGTTTCTCTACACCGACAAAATAGCTGAGGGCATTGTAAAACGTACCTTCGATGTAGGCGGTCTCCATGTTTGCCCAACGGTATGTCAGTCCTAATGAATAAGCCCATCCGTCTTTGTTATATCCGGAATTGTAAGTGTACATTCCGCGGATGGTGTAGTTCCTGTTTGCTCCAGCCAACGATAAACGATGCCCGGCAGGCTGGCTTCCTGGCCTGAAGTTGTAGTTATTGCTGCCGCCCATGCTTGGAAGGCAGAAATTGTTTTCCTCGAATGGTAAAGCAGATTCTACGTTTCGTGTCTGATTGTTCAATCCGCCAACCATTGAAAAGCGGAATTCTCCGCGTTCCACGTCGTTCATAGGATTACCATTCACGTAAATCTCATTGTACTTTGAATTGAAAGCCCTGTATTTGAAACGAGCTGCACTAAACCGATAGCCCACTTGACTGGCATACACATTCCGGTTGGAGCTAACGACGCTGACTTCTTGAGATACGTTGTCATCCTCACCAAGTTGCGCTTCAGTAAAGGTGAATGCCGATTCGTCAAACGTGGTTGCTCCTTGTTCCTCGGTAGGCTTAACAGTCTGTGCAAGAGCTGCAGAAGAACAAAAGAGAGCCATCGTAACGATTTTAAGTTTTATCTGCATAGTCGATTAATAGATTAAGTTGTAACATTTGCTGCAAAGATAATGAAATAATTGTAAGAAACGATGTGTAAAAGATTATTTTTTCCTTAAAAATACGTTTTATTCAGAATTAATTCCGATATTTGCAGAAGAGTTCTTTATTTTATCGTTTTAACCATTTTAGCATGGTATTAATGCTACCTATATTTAATAATGAGAAAACAACTATTGCTATTGACATGTATGATGCTTCTGTCGTTGACAGCATCAGCCCAGGACAAGAAGTTCTCTGTCTATGGAGTAGGTTTCTATAACCTCGAGAATCTTTTCGACACCTGCCATGACGCAGGAAAGAACGACTATGAGTATCTGCCCGCAGGTGCTAATAAATGGGATGCCATGAAATACACCCGTAAGCTTAAGAACATGTCTCGTGTCCTTTCAGAGTTAGGAACCGATGTGCTGCCGGGCGTGGGGTGTGCTGTTATCGGCGTGAGTGAAGTTGAGAACGGTAATGCTCTCAGCGACCTTGTCGCCCAACCAGACCTGGCTGCCCGTGGAATGAAGTTTGTGCATGTTGAAGGAGCCGATCAGCGTGGCGTGGACTGTGCAATGCTTTATAATCCTTCGCTGTTTACCGTTGAGGATGTCACCCTCTATCCTTATGTCTATGAGCTGCAAGAAGACAGTGCACGTGCCACCCGTGGATTCCTGACGACAAAGGGAAGAATCGCCGGTGACCCTGTTGCAGTCATTGTCTGCCACTGGCCAAGTCGTTTCTCCGGTTCGTACTATCGTGAACTGGCAGCCAAGCAAGTGCGTGCCGTCAAGGATAAGATTTTGAGTGAGGAACCCGAGCGACGGATTTTCATCATGGGCGACATGAATGACGATCCTACCAACAAGAGTATGTATGAGATTCTGGGTGCCAAGCCTGAAATTGATGAAGTGAAGCCGGATGAGATGTACAATCCGTGGTATAACATTCTGGCAAAGCAGGGGAAAGGTACGTTGATGTACAACGGTGCATGGAATCTTTTCGACCAGATCGTGATGACTCCCAATGTGCTGAACAAGAAAGGTGAGCGCGACTATAGCAGTCTGAAGTTCTGGAAGAACCAGATCTTCCGTCGTGACTATCTTATCCAGAATGAAGGAAAGTACAAGGGCTCTCCCAAGCGGACATTTTCAGGTGGCGTATGGATGGATGGCTATAGCGACCACTTGCCAGTAGTCATCTACCTCGTGAAGGAGCAGAAGTGATGGATGGTTCTTTTGCCATAGAAGAACATCCTTGGCAGCCTTTCTTACCTCAGGGCTGCCGTCTGCTGATGCTTGGCAGTTTCCCTCCAGCCCGTAAGCGTTGGTGTATGGATTTCTTTTATCCGAACTACATCAACGACATGTGGCGCATCTTCGGAATCGTGTTCTTCGGGGACAAGCAGCATTTTGTCGATGAGGAACGAAAGCAGTTCAGGATGGATGATATCATCCGTTTCCTGACAGAGCGTGGCATCGGATTATATGACACCGCCGTTGCCGTGAGACGGTTGAAGAACACTGCTTCTGACAAAGACCTGGAAGTGGTGACATCCACCGATCTGGATGCTCTGTTGTGCCAGATACCTCAGTGCGAGGCGGTTGTGACAACGGGACAGAAGGCAACGGATATCGTGTGTGCCCACTTCGGAATCGAAGCTCCTGCCGTCGGGAACTGGTGTGGATTCTCTTTTGGCAATCGTCAGCTACGACTCTATCGTATGCCGAGCAGTTCCCGTGCTTATCCGATGAAAGTGGAAAAGAAAGCCGGCATCTATCAACAAATGTTTAATGCAATCATAAAATAAATAGAATATATGGATGATAAGGTGACAATTATAGGTATTGCCGGAGGAACAGGCTCAGGCAAGACGACCGTGGTAAAGAAAATCGTTGAGTCGCTGCCGCCACATTATGTCGCTGTGGTACCTTTGGACTCATATTATAATGATACCAGTGACCTGACAGATGAAGAACGCAAGAACATCAATTTCGACCACCCGGATGCCTTCGACTGGAAACTTCTGATTAAACAGGTAAACGAGTTGCGTCAGGGCAAAAGCATCGAGCAGCCCACTTATTCCTACATTTTATCGAACCGTCTTCCGGAAACGATACATGTTGAGGCTAAGCGTGTCATCATCATTGAGGGAATTATGACGCTGATTAATAAGAAGCTGCGCGACATGATGGACTTGAAGATATTTGTGGACACCGACCCCGACGAGCGGTTGATTCGTAATATCCAGCGAGATACCATCGATAGGGGAAGAACAGTGTCGATGGTGGTGGAACGCTACCTGAATGTACTCAAGCCCATGCATGAGCAGTTCATTGAGCCCACGAAGCGTTATGCCGACCTTATTATCCCCCAAGGCGGTGAAAACAAGCGCGGCATAGCGATTCTATGTAAATATATTGAAGGACTTGTCCGTACGGATTAAGGCTGTTGTGGAGGGGTGGAAGGTGTTGTTTCTTCGCTGACAACTTCTTCTGCCTCTGCTTCTTCAATCTGCTCTACCTGAGAAGAGGTGTCGGATGTATTGGCGGCTGCCTCTTCCTGAATTCTCTTCTGTCGCTCTGCTTTGTGTGCCTTTATGCCACTGAGGCACTCAGCCACTCCATAAAGCAGCATACACCAGCCAAGGATGAACAAGGGAGCAGCAGCTACCTCGAACGGCTTGAAGATGACGAAGAGGGCAATGAGAAGGATGATGGTCGGCAGCAGCCAGTAGAACCAGCCCACATGATACCAGCGGCTTGCCATACCGAGATTGATGTATTGGTTGACGGCACCGAGAATAAGGATTGCTGCCAGCGTGTACATCAGACCTGTAACAAACGTCGAAGGCATAAAGGCGAGTATGGCACCTAATATGATGCTGCCGGCACCCACAAGGGGAAGACCTGCGGATGTGGCGGGTGTAATGCTCTTTCCTTCTGCATTCATCTGTTCTTTGACGCTCTTCCTGTTACTATAATAGACAGCACAGGAGATGAGTCCGGAAATGAAAAACAATGTTCCGCAGGCAATTGTGAGCCATCGCACTGTTTCCTCACGATATTTGATGATCAGGGTGCCGACGATGATTGCAACGATAGCACGTATTAATGAACTTTGTAATGTTTTCATTGGTTATGCTTTTATTTTTCTGCAAAAATAATAAAATCATTGAAATAGGCGAATGATTTTATAAAGAAACTGACAGAGTCTCATGTTATTTTATTATTTTTACGACTGAAAAATACCTTAAGTGGTTAAATAGCATCTCATCAATTTTATGACAACACTATATCTGGTACGTCACGGAGAGACAGAAGACAATGTGAACAAGATCATGCAGGGGCAGACTCAAGGCCGGCTGACGGAGAATGGAAGAGAGCAGGCGAGAGTCTTGAGCCTTCAGATGCAGGATGAGAAGATAGATGCCTTTTTGTCGAGTGACCTTAGACGTTCTTTTGAGACCTGCGAGATTATCGCCCGACCACATGGACTTCCCGTTGTATCGACCCCTTTGTTGCGTGAGCGTGACTGGGGAAGTTTCACGGGGCGTTATATTCCTGACCTGCAGGATGCTCCCTGGACGGATGATATCGAGACAATGGGGGAGATGAGAGAGCGTGCTTCCCGTTTCCTTCAGTTTGTCCGTCGGGAATACCCGGATAAGAAAGTGCTGGCGGTAGGACATGGGATTATCAACAAAGTGATACAAAGTGTCTTCTTCAGAAAGCCAGTGCATGAGGTGGAGAGGATGATGAATTGTGAGGTGAGAATCCTTAACCTGTAAGATAAGGGAGGTATATAAATGAAAAGAGGGAGTCTGGATAATCCATGACTCCCCTTTGTCGTAAATGAATTGTAATTTTTTTTATTATTATCTGCGGCCTCCGAAAGTACGGCTTCCGCTGCTGCTTCCTCCACCACTTGAACGACTACCTCCGAACGAACCTCCTGAGCGAGCTCCACCGATTGAGCCTCCTGAGCGTGCTCCGCTGATTGAACCTGCCGAGCGAGTGCTTCCGATTGAACTCCTGCTCATTGAACTCGAGCTTCCTCCTCTGTTTCCTCCGAACGTGTTCGTATTGGTGCGGTTAGGTGTTACTGTTCCGATGCTCTGGGCGGGACTCTCCACCTTGCGAAGCTGAGGAGAAGTTGTACTTGACTTTGGTGCGAATGTGTTGCGAGGGCTGTTTCCGCCGAAAGTTCTTGAGCCGTTGTTGTTGGGCTGAGTGACCGTCGAACGTGTGCTGCTGTTTCCTCTTACTCCATTGGCAGACTGTCCGTTGTTTTCAATATTCCTTCTGTTAAGCTGGGTTCCGCCATTGCCGAAACTTCTTTCTCCATTAGAGCTGTTCAGACTTCTGGTGTTGCCTGAAGTGTGTGTACCTCTGGTGCCGGTGCCGAACTCACCGCGGTGGAATCCGTCGCGCATACCATCTACTCTGTTATTGCCGTTGCGATGTGCAAACTCACGGCCATGATACCAGCTACGACCACCGTTCATTCTCCAGCTGTGTCCTCCACGATAGACGTGGTAGAAGTGCGGACGGCCAAAGTAGAAGTAGTCACGGCGCGGATAGCGGGCATAGATGCCAAAGTGCCAGTAGCCGGCGTGCCAGTAAAGCGGACGATAGAAGTAGGTTGCTTCCAGATACATACGATACTGCCAGTCGAGGAGGATGTACTCCAGGTCGAGGTTACGCTGTCTCCAGTAAACACCGTAGAGGTCACTTTGACTGTTTACGCTCATCAGATAGTCAAGGTTCACTTCGTATGCTGCTTCGTATTGCTCTTGTGTAAGATTCAGCTCATACGCCATTTTGTCGGTGAGGAAGAGAGCCTGCTGGCGAGCCTGCTCATAACTCATTGCTTTTGCCGATACTGTCATGATGATCAGTGTTGTCAGGGCGAACATAAACTTCTTCATATCCTTAAAATTTTGTATTGTTATTTCACTTTGTTATTATTCACGATGCAAAGATAGATGAATAAAAACAATAACAAAAAGGATTTTCCCTATATTGGAATGGGAAAATCCCTAAAGATTACTTTTATATTCTATAATAAAAGGAGAAAAACTCCGTTTTTAGCAATGAATTGTTTAAGGTAAGACATTATTCGTTATCATGGATGAACCAAGAATAATCCAACTTTCAAAGATTGTTGACCTGCGAGGCAATCTGTCGGTGATAGAAGAATGTAGTGATGTCCCTTTCAAGATTGAGCGGACCTACTGGATTTATGATGTGCCGGGAGGAGAGATGCGCGGCGGTCATGCCTATAAGCGCAACGAGGAGTTTATCGTTGCCTTGTCGGGCAGCTTTGATGTCTTGCTTGACGACGGCGTATGCGAGCGCAAGTATTCCCTGAACCGTTCATACTACGGGCTCTTTGTTCCCCGTGGCTGGTGGCGTTCCATGAACAACTTCTCTACAAACTCGGTGGCACTGGTACTTGCATCTATCAAGTACGATCCGGAGGATTACATCTATGATTATGAGGAATTTAAAAAGACCGTGAAATGAAGCCGACTGTTTATGACTGTTCTTTTGTGGAGTTACCGAAGGTGGAGATACGGGAAGGTAATATCACCGCCCTCAACGGCGGGGTTGACCTTCCGTTTGAGATCAAACGGGTGTTCTATACCTATGACATCCCCGGTGGTGTCACACGCGGCGGTCATGCGCACAGGAACTGCCATGAATTCCTCGTGGCAGCCAGCGGTAGTTTCGAAGTGGTGCTTGATGATGGTGTGAACAAGCGGATAGTGATGTTGAACCGCCCCTATCAGGGATTGCACATCCTTCCCGGAATATGGAGTGCCGAACAGGAGTTCTCATCCGGTTCCATTTGTCTTGCACTGACTTCCGATGTCTATGACGACGACGATTATATTCGCGACTATGATGAGTTTCTTGCTTCCAGAGGCTGACAGCAGTAAAAGGGAAGTATAGTCGTGTTTTTCCTCAAAAGAATATCAGAAGAATAAAATCAGAACTTCTTTCCGATGGCGATATTAAGGAATGTGTTCAGAAGAATCTTAATGTCGAACAGCCAGGAGCGATGCTCAAGGTAATAAAGATCCAGTTCCAGGCGACGGAGCATTTTCTCAAGGGTATCAGTATATCCGTTGTATAGAGTTGCGTATGAAGTCACTCCCGGACGAATCTGGTAAAGATAAGTGTAGCGCTTGTCACGCTCCATGATCTGCTTGATGAAATGCTCACGCTCAGGACGTGGACCGACGAATGCCATGTCACCTTTTATCACATTCCATAGCTGCGGAAGCTCGTCCAGATGATGGAGTCGCAGGAACTTCCCGACTTTTGTCATTCGTGTCTCATTCTCATGTTGATAGAGAGCAGGCCCGTTCTTCTCGGCATCTATGCGCATGCTACGGAACTTATAGATATAAAATGGTCTGCCGAATCGCCCTATTCTTTCTTGTTTGAAGATGGCAGGTCCGCCGTCTTCGCGTTTGATGGCAATATAACATATAAGGAATAGAGGAGAGAAGAGAATGATACATATAATGGCAATGACAAAATCCAGCGCTCTTTTGATGTTGCGCTCGAATTCGTTCATTCCGTCTAAAACGTATCCGTTTTCCAGCTTTGTCATGTATAAAGGGTATATTAGCATAGCTTTATTTACTATTATAACGTACCCTTTAGCTTTTTATTACATGATTACATAAAATTTTTATGAATATTCTTAAATATCTCAAACCTTATGTCATTCTGGTTCCTCAAGCCTGTTCCTTTTCACGACTTCTTCTTGTTTTCTTTCTGCTGGCTCCTCATGTATTCTCTTGGAGACATTCCATAGACATTCTTGAACATGGTTGAGAAAGAGGCGGCATTGGAGAAGCCGCACGCATAGACAACTTCTGTGATGTTCATGTTGCGCGTTGACAGCAGGTTGGCTGCTTGTTTCAGTCGGATGCTGCGGATGAAGTCGTGTGGAGTCTGACCGGTCAGCTCCTTCATCTTCCTGTGAAGGTGTACACGACTGATTCCCACTTCCTCGGCAATCATGTCCACGCTGAGGTCGGAGTTGTTCAGATGCTTGTTGACGGTAGCCATCACGCGGGCCAGCAGCTTCTCGTCGGGCGACTTCATCTTCACGTCTTCTACCTGCTCTTCCAGCTGGTCGCGCTTTCCGTACTTCATCTTCATCAGCCTGCTCATGTTGATGTGATTGACGATGGTACGTCTGAGAATGTCCATGTTGAACGGCTTCACGATGTAGGCATCTGCTCCTGTCTCCAGACCCTCCAGCTTGTCCTCGTCCCTGTTCTTGGCAGTCAGCAGGATGACGGGGATATGATTCGTCATCGGATTCATCTTTAGTTGTGTACAGAGTGCATTACCGTCCATTTCCGGCATCATGATGTCACTCAGGACAATGTCGGGCATTATCCGGTAAATCTCCGGCAGAGCCTGCTTGCCGTGCAGGAAAGCCTTTACCTCATAGTCCTTCTGAAGCTCTTCTGTCAGGAAGTTGCGTATCTCGTCATCGTCTTCGACGACCACAATAGTCGGCTTCTCATTCGGCGACTTCACGACAGGCTCCTCTTCGGTGATTTGTCCGTCATCCTGGACGACACCCAACAGATGCTCTTCCGGCTGCACCTCTTGCTCCTGACCGTCAATCATCTCTTCCGGTTTCAGGTGTTCATTGCCCAGCGGGATGCTGACGGTGAACTCACAGCCTTTCTTCAGGTTCTTTGCCGTAATCACGCCATAGTGAAGCTCTACCAGTGAGCGGGTCAGGTCTAATCCGATACCCGTACCGATGTTTCTCTCGTTGATGCCAGAGGTGGTCTGATAGAAACGCTCGAAAATCTTGTCAATCTTGTCGGGAGGAATGTTCTCACCGTTGTCGCTGATGGCAATAGTGGCGTTCTGGTCGTTATGACTTACCCGGATATTGATTTCTCCGCCAGGCGAAGTGAACTTGAAGGCGTTGGAGAGGATGTTCATGATGACCTTGTCGAAGTTCCGCTTGTCAATCCATACGGGCAGATGGTCGGTGTCATACTCGTAGTTCAGCGTGATATGCTTCGTCTGAGCCTGATAGCCGAACAGCGTGTAGATATCCTTCACAAAGTCGATGAGGTCGGTTTCCTGCATTCTCATCTGCATCATACCCTTGTCAATCTTCCTCAAGTCCATCAGCTGGTTGATAAGGTGCAGGATTCGTTCCGCATTGCGCTTGATGGTTTCATAGACACTCTTACGATGCGGGTCGTTGTCTTCCTTCATCAGGGAAAGCAGCGGGGTGATAATCAGCGTCAGAGGAGTACGAATCTCATGGCTGATGTTCATGAAGAAGCGCACTTTAGCCTCACTCATCTCTTCGGCATGGATATGCTCCTGAAGTTTCAGGCGGTCTTGCTCCTTGCGCTTACGGGTACGCAGATACCACCAGATGCCGAAGGCAGTCAGTAATATATAAAAGAGGTATGCCCATCCCGTCTTATACCAGGGAGCATGTATCACGACGGTAAACTCTCTCGTGGCAGTCTCATAGCCGTTATGCTCGGCCTTCACCTTAAACCGGTAAGTGCCCGGTGAGAGATGCGAGAACGTGATCTCGTTGAGTCCGGGCTGAAGCCTTACGAACGATTCGTCATTGATACTATATAGATAGGTGATATGCTCCGGACTGTCATAGGTGAGGGTAGAGAGCTGAATGGTGAAAGTGTTGTCGTGATAGCTCAGGTCAAAACGGTTGCTGGCAATCACGGCGGTGTCGGTGACCTGATAGCCGTCGGAACGGGTGGATGGGTTTACATGCTCGCCGTTCAGGGAGAAAGCCGTCAGACGGACGGTCGCATTCCATCTGATCTGCCGGATGCTTGACGGATAGAACCAGGTGATACCTGCCACTCCTCCGAACAGCAGCTGACCGTCGGGTGAGACACTGGAAGCACCGTCGGAGAACTCGTTTGACTGCAGTCCGTTATCAATGAAGTAGTTCAGCGTCAACTCGTTCTGAGGATTATAGCAGCACAGCCCGTGATCCGTTGAAATCCAAAGCCTTCCCTGCTTGTCCTGCTCAATGGAAGAGATGCCGTTGTCGGCAAGACCCTTATCCATCGTGAGCAGCTGGAAAGACTTGTCCTTGGGATTGTAGCGGTACAGACCGTCATTGGTGCCAATCCATATCTGTCCGTAGAATTCCCGTGCTACACGGGTAGGCGTTCCATAGTTCAGGCAGTTTTTGCCGAAAGTACTTAACCAGCTGTTTTTGGTGATGTCGTAGCAGCACAGTCCCATTGTCGTTGCCGCATAGATGCGGTTTCCGTCGGGAGAGACAGAGATCTGTGAAATATAGTTGTTGACAATATTGTTGGCAGTACTGTCGTGCGGGACGCCTTCTTTGACGGCATGAGCCCTGAGCGAGTTCTCGTTCAGGTTCAGTTGCAGCAGACCTTGTCCCATCGTTGCTATCCACAGGTTGTTCGGTGTGGAGCGCATGGAAAAGGCACTGATGGCATTAAATCGTGAATCACTGTATTTATGATAGCTCTTGCTTTGAGGGTCCAGCCATCCGAAACCTTCCATGTAAGAACCTATCCATATCCGTCCGTCAGACGACTCCGCAATAGACATGATTGTCGACGGGAAGTTAGCAGAGGGAGCATAGTGGGTAACATTCGTTTTGCTCTTCAGGCAATAAAGACCGTCTTTGTCGGTACCTATCCATGTCTGACCCTTGCTGTCAATCAGCGTACTGACGACACAGGCGGTACCGATGATGTTCTGCGCCCCCAGCTTGTAGCCCATGTAACCGAAGGGCATCGTCTTGCCAGGCTGCATATAGATACCTTTCTGAAACAGGCCGATCCACACGTTGCCGCTGCTGTCTTCAATGATTGACGACACCTTGCCGTGAGCCAGGTCAACTTCCCGGCTGAAGTAAGGATTGTCGGTCATACTGCCAGTCTGAGGGTCGTAAATCCCGATGCCGTGACCGTCGTAGCCGATGATCAGCTGACCAGTCCGGTTGGTGTACAACGTATAGATAGGCTTGCCGCTGGTATAGTCTATATGAGTAAACTCCTTGCGGGCCTCTCTTCTCAACACATAAACACCATTGTTACTTGTGCCCACATAGATGTTGTCCTTATCATCCTTGGTGATACATCTGACGGTGGGCAGCACTTCATTCTGGAGATACCGCTTGATGTTTTTCCCGTCATATTCAATGACACCCATATCCGCAGAGACAATCCACACATGGCCCTCCTTGTCCTCAACCATGCCATTGACCGTATGAATCTTGCTCAGGGGACCCTTCGCCTGATGAGCATGCTTCTTGTCCGTGACAACCAGCAGACCGTGCCCCGACGTACCCGCCAGCACGTCATTGTTTGCCCTTTGAAGGAAGCAGGTCATGTAACAGGGGACGACATTATTGTCCAGGTCGCGCACCTCAACATCACTGAAACTCGTACCGTCGTAAGTCTGGAACGCTCCGTACATACCCATATAGAAGAGTCCCGACACGCGGTCCTGTATCATGCAGTTCACGTAGTTGCTTGACATCCCGTTCGACTGGCTGTTCTCCTTTTTCAGGATATGGAACTGGTATCCGTCGTATTTGTTAAGTCCGTTACGGGTTACCACCCAGAGGAATCCGTCACGGTCAATATATACCTGGTTAGTAAAACTACTTGACAGTTGCATGTCCGCATCGAATAGTTTCCCCATCTGGGAGAAGCCACATAAAGACACAGTTAGCAGATATAGAGTTATTATAATCGTCTTCCGTCTCATGGTTGCAGTTTTTTCTCATGTTACAAATATGCCGCAAAGATATAGTATTTTTTTTTAACAGCCAAATATCTGTAACATATTGTTAAGTTTTTGTTACTCCAGAATTTTGAACATATTCTCCTTTTCTATAATTTTGCAGCACTATAATTCATGGTTATTATAACGTTTGCGGTTTTTTTATTAGTTAGTGAGTTAGGGATGGGGTGACGGGAGTCAACCCATCCTTAAAAAAAAAGAAAAATAGTTCTACATGTTTGCATTTATGTGATACTCAGTTGTAAATAAAAGGGATTTTGAATATAATTGTCTATTCGCATGGACATTTTTTAGAACTTTACATTGTTAATAGGCCAGAGCTTGTGAAAGTTCTGGTTTTTTTTTGCCTGTTGCCTCCCATGCCGCCAGTTTAAGGGCAGGCAGTTTTTGATAGTTCTTTTGCTCGTGGACATAACAACAGCCCCGTCTCGATGCTTCCTGATTGCAAATTCGGCAGGACGAAGGATTGTCAAAAAATATTCGAATTTTGACCCCAAATTAAGGCCATCAGAACGAACGAAAAGTTTTCCGGTCGAAAATAACGCATTTTTTGAGGTTTTTCGTAAGTTGTTGAGTGNACACGATTATTCATCTGTAAACGGGCGGTTTACAAAATCTGAATTTGCAAAAGGTAAGGTTTCGCTGCGCGAAAGACCATGTTTCGTCGTGTGAAAGGTGATGTTTGAGGCGGTGAAACATGGTCTTTGGCGCGGTCAAAGCTTATGTTTGGCGGTGCGAAAGCTGTGCTTTCGCAAAATGAAGAGTGTAGAATGAAGAGTGAAGAATCGGTTTTTACACAATTTAACTTCTCTTTCATCACTTTTCCCTGACAACTTTTTGTCAACATTATTGATAACAACGCAAGGCGGTTCATGCGAGAGGGACATGCGGTTTTTATGCCTTCGGAAGGGGGTGTGTGTATAAATATTGATACATAAATACAAAAATTAATTTAGAAGTGACAAAATATAAAAAGTTGATGTTACATTCTGTAAATATTATCAATAAGAATAATCGTATCTTTGCAAAGAAGAAATTATTACTAACTCAATACGTGTATTATGATATTTCAAAGACAAGATTCTTCTGTTAGATGTGCGTTAGTGAAAGCACTCTTGATGATGGTGTTCTTTATGATTCCTGTTATAGAAACGAATGCTGCGGTAGATCCCAATTTCTATATCTTCCTCTGCTTTGGCCAGTCGAATATGGAAGGTGCTGCCCGCCCCGAGGCACAAGACCTGACGGGCGTTGACGAGCGCTTCCAGATGATGGCGGCTGTTGACGATGAACAGCGCGGAAGGAAGATGGGGCAGTGGTATAAGGCCATACCGCCTCTGTGCCGTCCGAACAACGGTCTTACCCCTGTTGACTATTTCGGCAGAACCCTTACATCGGTCTTGCCGGAGAACATAAAGGTCGGTGTCATCAATGTTGCCATTGGCGGAATACGCATCGAGGGCTTCATGGCTGATTCCATTGCCAATTATGTGAAGACTGCTCCCGGATGGATGAAGGGAATGCTCAAGGCTTACGATGACAATCCTTACAACCATCTGGTGAAGCTTGGTAAGCTGGCTCAGCAGAGCGGTGTCATCAAGGGTATCCTGATGCATCAGGGAGAATCGAACACGGGTGATCCCGACTGGGCAAAGAAGGTGCAGTATGTCTATGATCATCTGTTGGGCGACCTGAACCTTAAACCCGAGGAGGTGCCCCTGCTCGCCGGAGAGGTGGTACAAGCCGGAGGCCAGGGTCTCTGTGTCAGCATGAATGCTCAGATTAAAGACCTGCCCAACACCATTCATACTTCTCATGTGGTGTCGTCGGACGGTTGTTCTAACGGTCCCGACAAGCTGCACTTCGATGCTGAGGGCTATCGCGAGATGGGTCGTCATTATGGTGAGAAGATGCTGAATCTGTTGGGCTATGAGGTTGCTGTCAAGCCTATTGAGATTCCTGCTGATGCCTTCCTTGCCGAGACGACGATTCCCGGACAGGAGTTCCCGAAGGTGGATAAGGACCGTCGTGCCTATTTCCGCATCCTTGCTCCCGACGCAAAGAAGGTTCAGGTAGATATATGTAATAAGGTGTACGACATGCAGCGTGACCAGCGCGGAGTATGGACGGGTGTTACCGACCCGCTGGTTGTCGGGTTCCATTACTATTTCCTGAAGATTGACGGCGTGTCGGTGATCGACCCGTCAACCGACACCTTCTTCGGCTGCAACCGTCAGGCAGGTGGTATCGAGATTCCCGAGGGCTCTGAAGGCGACTATTACCGTCCGCAGATCGGCGTTCCTCGCGGACAAGTACGCAGCATCAACTATTGGTCTGAGGCTAAGAAAGAGTGGCGTCACGCCATGGTTTACACCCCGGCAGAATACGACTTGAAGAAGAATATCAAGAAGCGCTATCCCGTCCTTTACCTGCAGCATGGTATGGGTGAGGATGAGACAGGCTGGAGCCGTCAGGGACACATGCAGCATATCATGGACAACCTTATCAATAGCGGTGAGGCGGTACCGATGATTGTTGTCATGGAGAGTGGTGACGTGAAGGCACCGTTCAATTTCCGTACAGGCGGTCCGAACACTCAGGAGCATAGTCAGTATGGTGCTTCATTCTATAAGGTGCTGTTGAACGACCTGATTCCTTTCATCGATACGACCTTCAGAACCCGTACCGACCGCGACCATCGTGCGATGGCTGGTCTTTCATGGGGAGGACACCAGACGTTTGACGTGGTTCTGCGCAACATGGATAAGTTCTCTTACATGGGAGCCTTCAGCGGTGCCATCTTCGGTCTTGACGTAAGCAAGGCATACGACGGCATCTTCACCCGTCCCGACGAGTTTAACCGTCAGATTCATTATCTCTATCTGAGTTGTGGCAGTGAGGAGAATTTCGGAACGGAAGCCTTGGTGAAGAGTCTTCGCGATGCAGGCATCAAGACCGATTTCTATGTCTCTCCGGGCACTCATCATGAGTGGTTGACATGGCGTCGTTGCTTCCGTCAGTTTGTACCCCATCTGTTCAAATAAAGCATTACCTCGTATGCGAAAGAATCAAATACAGTTAATAATCGTTCTATTGTGCATGACCTTCTCCGTCAAGGCCATGCCTTTTCTGCCTTCTGATGAACCGGCACGCGACTCGTATATCAAGAATCCGATGCTGTGGGCAGATGTTCCCGACCCTGATGTAATCTGTGTGGACGGCTATTTCTATATGGTGTCCACCACCATGCACTTCATGCCAGGTACACCGATCATGCGCTCAAAGGATCTGAAGAACTGGGAGACCGTCGGGTACGTGTATTCCCGTCTTACCGATTCACCTAAGTACGACTTGCAGAACGGAACGGTGTATGGCAGAGGACAATGGGCTACTTCGCTGAAGTATCATAACGGGAAGTTCTACGTGCTCTTTGCGCCGAATGAGAGCGGTGCCATGGGCGACACCTATATCTATTCGGCTGACGATCCCGCCAAGGAATGGACGCTCGTATCAAGGATGCGCCATTTCCACGATGCTTCGTTGTTCTTTGATGATGACGGCCGTGTCTATGTCGTCTATGGAACCGGAAACATGTGTGAGCTGAAGCCCGATCTGTCGGGAGTCGTTGAAGGCTCGGACATGAAGATCTTCGAGCGTGAAGCCGATGAGCGCGGACTGCTTGAAGGTTCCCGTATGCTGAAACATAATGGCAGGTATTATCTGCTGATGATTTCCCATATGTGGGCACCTGGCCGTCATCGTCGTCAGGTGTGCTATCGTTCCGACAACATCCGCGGACCGTATGAGAAGCAAGTGATATTGCAGAGCGACTACGGAGGATTCCCTTATGTGGGACAGGGTACCATCGTTGATTCGAAGGATGGCGACTGGTATGCCGTGATATTCCAGGATCGTGGAGCCGTGGGCCGTGTTCCCCTGCTGATGCCTTGCCGCTGGATAGACGGATGGCCGATGCTGGGAGATGAAGACGGACATGTCCCCACATGGATGCGTCCGATAGCAAAAGAAGAGAAACAGGTGTCTATTGTCAGCAGTGACGACTTTAACGAGCCAAAGTTAGGGCTTTACTGGCAATGGAATCACAATCCTATCGACGAGGCATGGTCGCTGACTGAGCGCAAGGGATTCCTCCGGCTGAAGACCAATCGTGTCGTCAGTAACCTGTATGAGGCACCCAACACCCTGACTCAGAGGATGACAGGACCGACATGCAGCGCATCTGCCTTCATCGACTTCTCTCATCTGAAGGATGGTGACTGTGCAGGTATGGCGGCATTCAATGGCCATTCAGGTGTGCTGACCATCAGTAAGGCCGGCAAACAATGGCAGCTCTCCATGTCTGAACAGGTGGTGTCGCTCACCGACAGAGAGAAAAGTATTAAAGAAGTAGAACAGGAGGTGAAGGAAACCGTCCAGCTTACCCAGCGTTCGGTATGGCTCCGCATAGACGGTGACTTCCGTGTCAATCAGGACTTTGCAACATTCTATTATAGTTATGATGGCAAGGAGTGGTTCCGTATCGGTACACGTTACAAGATGCGGTTCGACTATCGCAAGTTGTTTACAGGTACCCGCTATGCCCTGTTCTGCTATTCAACAAAGAATCGTGGCGGATATGTGGACATCGACAACTTTGAGTTCGGTGATATACCGCAGTCGTCCATCCCATTGGTCTATGAGCAGGAGAACACAGGCAGCAACTACTCATTCCCGGCAATGCCATCAGTCAGCCAGCTGCCCGTTATCCGTGAATTGCCCGACCCGTTGACCATGCGTTTCGAGCAGAAGGGCAAGGCAAAGAAAGGTCAGGAAGGCCAGCGCATCACCCGCTTTGCAGACTGGGAGCGTCGGCGCAACGAGATAGCGGCAGCCATCCAGCATTATGGTATCGGTGTAAAGCCAGCTGTTGCCAAAGAGAATGTCAAGGCGCGGATGGTCAAGGACACGCTCGTTGTTGACGTGACCGTCAACGGCGAGACACTGACACTCAAGTCAAAGATACAATATCCCAAGACTGGTCGTCCGCCTTATGCGCTGATGATTGGCACCAGCGGCATTTCCCTCCCAAGAAAGCTGTTCGATGACCGTCCCATTGCTACGATGGTATTCAGTGAGGCACAGGTGAATGACTATTCACAATGGCGGAAGCATAAGGAGAGAGGAGAGTATAATTTTGACAGACTCTATCCCGAACTGAAGGACAATGGTGCCTATAGCGAATGGGCGTGGGGTCTGAGCCGGTTGATTGACGGTCTGCAACTGCTTGGAGAAGAAGAGACCAAGATTGACTGTTGCCATATCGGTGTCACCGGTTGTTCGTATGCCGGAAAGATGGCTCTTTTCTGTGGTGCCTTTGATGAGCGCATTGCCCTTACCATTGCACAGGAGCCTGGTGGCGGAGGTGCTGCAGCATGGCGCATGTCCCATCCTCTTGACAGTGTAGAGAATCTGGAAAAGACAGATTATCACTGGTTCCTTGAGAGCATGCGTGAGAATTTCTCAGGTGACAACGTCTATCGTATGCCTTATGACCATCATGAGCTGGTTGCTATGGTTTGTCCCCGTGCATTGCTGCTCTTGGGCAATCCAGACTATAAATGGCTGGCGGATGAGGCGATGCTTCCTTCGGCAATAGCCGCCCGTGAGGTATGGGCGCGTTTCGGAATTGAAGACCGCATGGACTATTCCATCGTGGGCGGACATCCTCATTGTCAGTTACCTGAAAGCCAATATCCCATCACACAGGCATTCATTGACAAATTCCTGTTGGGTAAGGAGACAGAAGAATAATTATTAAACCTAACGGCACGTCTTTTATGAAGAGATTGACATTGATATTTTTTGCTTGCGCAGTATCCTCCATGGTGCTTGCCCAGCAGCATGTCCTATGGTATGCCCGACCAGCCTCCCACTGGCTGGAAGCATTACCTGTCGGCAACTCCCATCTGGGAGGAATGGTCTATGGAGGCATTGATGAAGAAGTGATTAAGCTGAATGAAGAGACTTTCTGGTCGGGTTCTCCACATAATAATAATAGTAATGAGTCGCTGGAGCATCTGCAGCAGGTGAGGGACCTTATCTTTGCCGGAAAGGAAAAAGATGCCCATGCACTTCTTGACAGCTTTTTCGTGAAGGGACCTCATGGAATGCGCTTCCTACCACTGAGCAGTGTGAAGATAAAGCAGTCCGTGACAGGGGAGACCACCGATTACCGCCGTGAGCTTAGCTTAGGGGATGCGGTGGCGACAACCCGTTTCACTAACGGAGGCGTGACCTACACCCGTGAAGTCTTTGCATCATTGGCAGATAACGTGATGGTTGTCCGTCTGAATGCCAGTAAGAAAGGTGCCCTTTCTTTTCAGGTTGGCTTCGACGAGGAAAAAGGCTTGAAGCAAGAAGCGAAAAGCAGTAAGAAAGAAGGCGTTGCCGGTGGTGGAAGAATATCCGTGACCGTTCAAAATGTCGAGCAGGAGGGTGTTCCCGGACGTTTGTGGGCAGAATGTGTGATGGATGTGCAGAGTGACGGAACGGTCACCAGCGAGAACCAGCAGTTAAAGGTGGATAATGCTACGACGGCATTGCTTTATATTGTCGCGGCAACAAACTACGTGAACTATCAGGACATCAGCGGTGTGCCATCGGCAAAGAACAATGCAGTGCTTGCCTCTATCAGCGGAATGAGCTATAAGCAGTTATGGGAACGTCATCTCGCCCGCTATCATGAGCAGTACAATCGTGTTGAACTGAATCTTCCGCGTAATGCCGCTTCTTCACTGGAGACCGACCGGAGACTGGAAGCTTTTGCCGAAGGGAACGACCTGGATATGATTTCGCTGATGATGCAATATGGCCGCTACTTGCTGATCTCCTCCTCTCAGCCAGGCGGACAACCCGCCAATCTGCAAGGAGTGTGGAACGACAAGCTGTTTGCTCCCTGGGATTCGAAGTACACCATTAACATCAATGCTGAAATGAATTATTGGCCGGCACTTGTCGGAAACCTTGCCGAGACCCAGGAACCATTGTTCAGCATGATCAGAGACCTTAGCAAGACCGGTGCTCTGACTGCCCGGCAGATGTATGGATGTGAGGGTTGGATGGCCCATCACAATACCGACCTGTGGAGAATAGCCGGACCTGTCGACGGTACTACATGGGGAATGTTCCCGACGGGTGGTGCATGGCTCTCCACACATCTATGGCAGCATTATCTCTATACAGGCGATAAGCAGTTCCTTGCCGATAACTATGATATATTAAAAGGTGCAGCAGACTTCCTGTTGGGATACCTTCAGAGACATCCGCAATATGGCTGGCTCGTCACGGTTCCTACGGTGTCGCCTGAACATGGACCGATGGGGAAAGGTACTACCGTAACGGCTGGTTCAACGATGGACAATCAGATTGTGAATGATGTGCTTACCAATGCGCTACAAGCCAGTCAGATTCTCGGGAAAGGCGGAAACAGCTATGTCCAGCGGTTGCAGGAGACCATCAGTCAGCTTCCTCCCATGCAGGTGGGACGTTACGGACAATTGCAGGAATGGCTGATAGATGCGGATGATCCAAAGGACCAGCATCGTCATATCTCCCATCTCTATGGTCTCTATCCTTCCAATCAGATTTCTCCTTTCTCTCAGCCCAAATTGTTCGAGGCCGCCAAGACCACACTCTTGCAGCGCGGTGACATGGCTACAGGATGGAGCCTCGGATGGAAAATCAACTTCTGGGCACGTATGCTCGACGGCAACCATGCCTATCGTATCATCAAGAACATGCTGCATCTGCTGCCGAGGGATGAAGAGGCGAGAAAATATCCGGAAGGTCGTACCTATCCGAACCTGTTTGATGCCCATCCACCTTTCCAGATTGACGGAAACTTTGGTTGTGCAGCAGGTATCTGTGAGATGCTGTTGCAGAGTCATGACGGAGCAGTCCATCTGTTGCCTGCCCTTCCTGATGAATGGTCGGAAGGAGAAGTTAAGGGACTTATGGCACGAGGAGCATTCGACGTTGACATGAAGTGGAAGAACAACCAGTTGGAGTCAGCAGTTATCTTGTCAAAGATTGGCGGTACGCTTCGTCTCCGTTCCAGTGTTCCGCTGAAAGGGAAAGGATTGCGCCGTGCAGTTGGTTCCTGTCCCAATCCATTGTTGAAGGGGAGAAGTGAGAAGCAGAGTGATTCATCATATTATGAATATGATATTGACACCAAAGCAGGTAAAGTTTACAAAGTAACAAAGACTAAAGGAGGTAAAATATGAGAAATAATAGAAAAGAAATGAGAGACAGGAGACAAGACAAGAAGAGAAAGAGAATCATCGTTTCTTCCCTTTTCGTTCTTCTTATAAGTTCTGTTTGTCTGTCAGTGTCAGCTCAGAACCCGATCATCCGTGACCAGTTTACGGCCGACCCTACGGCACGTGTCTTTAATGGCAAAGTGTATTTGTATCCTTCACATGACATTTTTCCACCAGAAGGACAACGCCAAGACTGGTTTTGCATGGAAGACTATCATGTGTTCTCTTCCGAGAACCTTACCGATTGGACTGACCACGGTATGATTGTCACCCAAAACAAAGTGCCTTGGGTGAGACCAGATTCCTATTCTATGTGGGCACCTGACTGTGTTTACAGAAACGGGAAATATTATTTCTATTTCCCTTCTGCTCCTAAAGACGGAAGAGGATTTGCCGTTGGTGTAGCCATTGCCGACAACCCAGAGGGTCCGTTCATTCCTGAGCCAGAACCTATCAAGGGTATTAACGGTATAGATCCTTGCGTTCTACAGGCTTCAGATGGTAACGCCTACATATTCTGGGGCAATGGACGTTGTGCCAAGCTCAAGGAGAACATGAAGGAGCTTGCCGATGACACCCCAAGAGAAAAAGTAAAATGGGGCGAACGCGAGTTTGAGATGATGGGTGTCAACTGTCTGAAAGACCTTCCTAATCGTCAGGCAGAAGGACCATTCGCTTTCGAGTACAATGGCAACTATTACCTTACCTATCCATACGTGAGGGAGAATACGGAAGTTCTCGGTTACGCCATGAGTAAGAATCCGATGGGTCCTTATGAATACAAGGGATTGATTATGGCTGAGCAACCCAACGGTTGTTGGACCAACCACCATAGTATTATCAACTACAAAGGTCAGTGGTATCTCTTCTATCATCACAACTATTTCTCACCCAACGACGACAAACGTCGTTCTGCTTGTATTGAGAAGTTGTTCTTCAATGCCGACGGTACTATCCAAGAGGTGAAGCAAACCCTGCGCGGTGTAGGTATCAACAAAGCTACGGAAAAGATTGAAATAGACCGATATAGTAGTGCGAGCAACGATGTGACCACGGCACTTATTGATACCGTAAATACATTCCGTAGTTATCAAGCTACATTGCCCACGAAAGGCAGTTGGATACAATATAATGACATTGACTTCAGCGTGCTCACCGACGGCTATCTGATTATGAGTGTCAAGGCAAGCGATAATACTGAACTTTGCGTCCGCGAGAAGAGTGCCAAGGGTAAGATTCTTGCTCGCATCAAATTGGAAGTAAAGCCAGATGAACCCGCTAACGGTGCTGCAAATCCCATGATGGGACGTTTCCGTCGTGACTTGCGTAATCAGTGGCTCACTCAGACCACTAAACTTGAATACATTCCCAAAGGTGTAACTGACCTCGTGATTACCAATGAAGGCAATGGTGCTCTCAGCGTGGATTATGTGATGTTCAAGAACAGACCTAAGTACTTCTCGCCCGTCACCACTCCATCTGCACAACCCGATAACGAAGGATTCATCCATCGTTGGTTGCTCTTGGAACCTATCACCAAACCCAATAGTGGAAATACCGTTTTCACCGACTCTTATTTGCGTGAACACTTCAATAGAGAGTATTTCAAAGGTCAACAAACCATCGTGCCGAAGGATGGTCAGAAAGTAAAGGCCGTGTTCAAGCAGGAGCAAGCTCCTCCAGGATTCGGTCGTGGTGCGCGTCAGGCTCAGCCTGCAAAACCAGAAGTAAAGACCGTTACACAAAACCTCACCTGGCACGCTCTCGATAGTGAGAATATGAACGTTAAACTCTTCCGCTTCGCCGAGAAGTGGGGTGAGCAAATATATGGTGTGCTCTTTTGGGCAGTAACCGTTATCGAATGCGACGAAGACATCGAGAATGTACGCCTTGCCGTAGGTTCCAACTCAGCTTCGATGTGGTGGCTCAATGGTGAAGAGACTTTGCTACTCTCAGGTGACCGTCGTATGGTCAAGGATGATGCCATGTCGCATCGCCTTACCTTGAAGAAAGGACGTAACATTCTGCGTGGTGCCATCATTAACGGACCTGGCATGAGTGATTTCTGTGTACGATTCCTCGACGAGAAAGGCAACCCTGTTAAGAACTATTCAATCAAAGCACAATAAATATGAAAAGAATATATAGCATTCTTGCGGCAATGATACTTGCCACAACCGCAAGCGCGCAGATTGGCGCACCTTATATCCACGACCCTTCGACTATCGCAGAATGCGAAGGGAAATACTATACTTTCGGAACTGGCGGTGGAGGTCTTATCTCTGAAGATGGTTGGACATGGAACGGCGGTGCTGAACGCCCTGGAGGAGGTGCGGCTCCCGATATGATAAAGATTGGCGACCGTTACCTTTGTATCTATGGTGCTACCGGTGGTGGACTCGGTGGCGGTCATGCTGGTCGTATTCTCACGATGTGGAACAAAACCCTTGACCCCAAATCACCCGATTTCAAATGGTCAGAGGCAGTAGAAGTATGTTTCTCCGACGGAATGGAAGACCAAGATGCCATTGACCCAGGTATCATGCTCGACCCTACGACTGGTCGTTTGTGGGTGAGTTACGGAACTTATTTCGGTACTATCCGTCTCATTGAGCTTGACCCGAAGACAGGTTTCCGTAAGAGTGGAAACAAGGAGAAGGACATTGCCATTGATTGTGAGGCGAGTGACCTGATCTATCGTAATGGCTGGTATTATCTCCTCGGTACTCATGGAACTTGTTGTGACGGTGTCAATTCCACCTATAATATTGTAGTAGGTCGCTCCAAGAGCGTAGAAGGACCATATATAGATAATGTGGGAAGAGACATGTATCATGGAGGAGGTAAGATGGTAGTTGCCGCTGGCGACCGTAAGACAGGTGCCGGACACTTCGGACGTACCATTATGATTGGCCAGTGGCTGGCGACCAGTTCAAGGGAGGCGTTTTCGAGATAGAGTCAGAGCGTCGTGGTTATGCACTTGAATTGGCAGTCGATTTCGTCCGTATGAAACAAGAACGGCAGGGATGGTTCAATCGTGAACAGATGCAGCAACCAGTGAAACCCGTTCCCAACCAGACATTGGAAGAAGTCATCAGCACATGGCCCGAAGGAAATATTCCTGCCCGTATTGGCGACTATATGTTCCGTCCTCATCAGAGATGGAATGTAAGTCCTGTTGCTGAGGCAGGCGGATACCTTGGCGGTCCATATTTCAAGATTACCCTTAGAAGTCACCACCGTTCCTTCTTTTACAGGAGCCCCCGAACAGTTATGGCGCATTGAGCAGCTTATAGATGGTACTTTCCGCATCATGCCGAAGAGCATCCCCGGTCGTGAAGGACTGAATCTGCACTATGTGCTTTACTCAGCAGGAGACAGTACACCGACACTGGCAGAGTACGACTTCAAGAGTGATAATTCGAAATGGAATTTCAGAAATCATTAAGCAATGAAAAGGATATCAGTTCTATTATGGGTGTTTGCATCTGTCATCTGTGCGTGGGCAGATTTCTCAGCACAGAGTCCTGACGGACGTATCAAGCTGGAAGTCGGCATGAATGACGGGAAGCCCTTTTATCGTGTAACTTACGACGGACAGGCTATGCTGGCAGATTCTCCTCTTGGTGTTGTTACGAATGTGGGAGACTTTACACATGACCTCGAACTTTCCGAAGTGAGCCAGAACGACCTGCACGAACAGTACCAGATGCGAAATATTAAGCAAAGCCAAGTAAACTATGAGGCTCGTGAAGCGGTGGCACAATTCAATCAAAAGGGCAGACATGTGCTCGATGTCATCTTCCGTGTGAGCAATCGTGATGTGGCTTTCCGCTATCGCATCTATCCGAGAAGGGATACCCGAGTATGTGTGGTCAAGGAGGAAAAGAGCGGATTCGTCCTTCCCGACGGAACCACTACCTTCCTTTGCCCTCAGTCAAAACCCATGGGAGGCTTTGCAAGGACGTCACCGAGTTATGAGACTTCATACACTCCCGATGATGCAACGGGTAAGAATGGATGGGGTGAAGGCTATTCGTTCCCCTGTCTTTTCCGAGTACCCTCTGCATCTCCTTCTTCCAACAACTGGGTTCTTATCAGTGAGACAGGAGTTGACGGAAACTATTGTGCCAGTAGGTTGCTGAACGTGAAGGATTCTTATTATCAGATAGGTTTCCCCCAACAGGGAGAGTGTAACGGCATCGGTTCAGTAACACCCGCATTGGCGCTACCCGGAGAGACACCATGGCGCACTATCACTGTTGGTTCGACGTTGGCTAACATCGTTGAGACGACTGTTCCTTTTGACCTTGTCCGCCCCAAGTATGAGGCATCTCAGGAATATATCTATGGAAAAGGTTCGTGGAGCTGGATTATCGGTATGGATGCCAGTTGTAACTTTGATGAACAGCGCCGCTATATTGACTTCTCTGCTGCGATGGGCTATCAGAGTGTGTTGATAGATGCTTTCTGGGATCGGCAGATAGGTTACGAACGGATTGCCGAGCTTGCCCGATATGGTAAGGAGAAGGGAGTAGGGCTGTTCTTGTGGTATAACTCCAACGGCTCATGGAATGATGCTCCGCAGACTCCGATAGGCAAGATGAACAATGCCATTGAGCGCCGTCGTGAAATGCGATGGATGCAGCAGATGGGCATACGCGGTATCAAGGTTGACTTCTTTGGAGGCGACAAGCAAAACATGATGCAACTTTATGAAGACATACTCGCTGACGCTAATGAGTTCGGACTGCTTGTAATCTTCCATGGCTGTACTTTACCGAGAGGATGGGAAAGAATGTATCCCAACTATGCGGCAAGCGAAGCAGTGCTTGCTTCAGAGAATCTGCATTTCTCTCAGGGGTCGTGCGATGCCGAGGCATTGAACGCCACGCTTCATCCGTTTATTCGTAACACGGTGGGAGCGATGGACTTTGGCGGCTCTGCACTGAACAAATTCTATAGTGCAGACAACCAGCGTGGCACTCGCCGCCGTACTTCAGATGTCTTTGCCCTTGCGACAGCAGTACTCTTCCAGAGTCCTGTCCAGCATTTTGCCCTTGCCCCCAATAACCTTACTGATGCTCCTTCATGGGCTATCGATTTCATGAAGAAAGTACCGACAACATGGGATGAGGTGAAATTCATCGACGGATATCCGGGTAAGTATGTTATACTGGCTCGCCGTTGTGGTGACAAGTGGATTGTTGCCGGTGTAAATGCTGATAGCAAGCCGATGAAGAAGTCGATAACCTTACCGATGTTTGCAGCTAAGTCGGTGGTGAGTGTGTACAGTGACGATGCACAACTGAATGGAAGTGTGAAGGAAATCAAATTGAATAAGCAACAGCAGATTACCGTAAACATTCCTACGAACGGAGGAGTGGTTATCTGTTCTGCTGCCTTACCTTAATTAATAATGTCGATGTATGATGAGGCAGTTCATTTTATCTGTTATCCTGATGGCATGCTGCACTAATGTAGAGGCACGGTCTTTCCATGTATGGAAGAAAGGTGCTTTCGAAACGGGCAAGTATCGGAATGTGTTTGTGGAGATGGGTTATCAGCCTGCTGCAGTGGACGCAAAGTTGAAGGAGGTCTTCAATGATGTCTTTCGGGGACCTAATAAAGTGTACTTCGAAGTAGGCGACTCCATGGGCTATGTCTCCGATGTGAAGAATCATGATGCCCGTACAGAAGGAATGTCTTATGGGATGATGATAGCCGTTCAGTTCGGTGAAAAGGACATCTTCGACCGGCTATGGCGTTGGAGCAAGAAGTACATGCAACATCATTCCGGTCCTCGTGAAGGTTATTTCGCCTGGAGCTGTAAGACCGACGGAACCCATAATGCAGAAGGCGCGGCTTCTGATGGAGAATTGTATTTCGTGACGGCTCTGCTCTTTGCCTCCAACCGTTGGGGAAATGATACGGGCATCGACTACAAGCGAGAGGCACAGTATATCCTGAACTGTTCCATGTCTAAGAACGGTGAAGAAGGGATGATGCCGCTACTGCATCCGGAGCATCAGTTAATCACGTTCACTCCCGATCAGTTTGGGACACGTATCACCGACCCTTCCTATCATATCCCTGCATTCTATGAAGTGTGGGCAAAATGGGCAGACGACGGTCGTGCTGACTATTGGAGGCAGGCAGCAGTAAAGTCGCGTGAGTTCCTGCACAAGGCGACACATCCTGTGACCGGACTCAACCCCGACATGTGCCAATACGACGGTACGGTGATGGAAAACAGATGGATGCGTGGCAGCAACAATTTCCGTTATGACTCATGGCGTGTTCCTATGAATATCGCACTTGATTATGAATGGAGTTGTGCAGACCGCAAATGGCAGCAGCAGTATGGCGAACGGATCCAGAACTTCTTCTATTCTCAGGGTGTCAATGATTTCGTTGACCAGTACAGGGTTGACGGTACATTACCGGCAGAGAATGAGATATTGCAGGCAGGCGGATTCCGCAAGCTGCGACATAGCATAGGTCTTGTGGCTACCGTGGCTGCGGCGTCGGTCTTATGCCGCCATCAGAAGAGCAAGGAATTCGTGGATGCTTTGTGGAATGCAAAGCACGTTCCTTTCGAAGACGGCTATTTCGATGCATATTACGACGGCCTGCTTCGACTCTTTGCCTTCATGCATCTCAGTGGAAACTATCGTATTATATCAGAGAAAAGTAATTAATGGGTTTAATCTTTTAAAAGAATAATCTTCAAAATAAACATAGCCTCATGAGAAAATATTTGTTGTTATTGCCTTTATTGGCATTCTTTGCTTGCACTTCGCAGCAGTATGATAATCCCGTATTGACTATTGAGGGCGGACGTATTCAAGGTGTCCTTGCCGAGAACGAAGGTGTCTATGTATATCGTGGCATCCCTTATGCTGCACCTCCCATCGGAGACTTGAGATGGAAGGAGCCGCAGCCCGTCGTCGGATGGGACAGCATTCGTATCTGTGACAAGTTCGGTCATCCTGGCTATCAGGCAGTTCATTATCCTGGTTTCTATGCTTCTGAATGGGGATATGGCGATGAAGCTCCCTACAGTGAAGATTGTCTTTACCTGAATGTTTGGACGAAGGCACCGGGTGAGACGAACAAGAAATTGCCCGTCGCCCTTTGGATTCATGGAGGTGGATACCGGGAAGGATGGGGTTCTGAACCTGAGTTTGACGGACAGGAATGGGCTTCCAAGGATGTTGTCCTTGTCACCATCAACTACCGCCTTGGCATCTTCGGATTCATGACGCATCCGGCTCTTTCCGCAGAAAGTCCTAATCATGTGTCCGGCAACTATGGTATCCTCGATCAGATTCAGTCGCTCAAGTGGATCAAACAGAACATCGCGCAGTTTGGTGGCGATCCTGAGAATATTACAATCTTCGGACAGAGTGCAGGGGCAGGTAGCGTGCGCACGCTTTGCGAGTCCCCTCTGGCACGCGGTCTTTTCCAGAAAGCAATTATCATGAGTGGAGGCGGCATCAATGTACCCGCCAAAGATGGTGAAGAGGCAAAACCGGCTACCCCTGTCAACAAGTTCTTTACTTATAACCCTTCACTGAAGGAGGCCGAGGCTGAGACAAAGAAGGTCATGGACTGGGCTGGACTGACAGATATCACAAAGTTACGTGCTGCTTCTACAGAAGTTCTTTACACTGTCGGTACATTATATAATATGGTGAACAAGACCGATCTCTTCCTGATGCAGCGGCCTATTATTGACGGTTATGTAAGTCTGAAGAACTTTGATGAGGCCACCCGTAACGGTACTATTGCCAATATTCCTTATATGATTGGCTACACGCTTAACGACATGGGTTCAATGGGACCTGGCATCGCTGAGTTTTGTAAGGTACGTGCCAGCCTGGGAGGTAAGGCATGGGCATACGAGTTTGCCCGTCCATTACCCGATGACGGAAAGCATCCCGATATTACCGACCGTCTCAGTGGCGCCTTCCATTCCTCCGATTTGTGGTTTGTCTTCAAGTCACTTAAGCACTGTTGGAGACCATGGACACAAGGTGACTGGGACCTTGCAGAGAAGATGCTGACGGCATGGACGAATTTTGCAAAGTATGGTAATCCTAACGGATCCGAGAATGGGGAGTGGACTCCTTGTACAGCAGCCAGTCCTCAGTTTATGCTTTTCAAACTCGATGCCAATAATGTCGAGCAGTCGGAGATGGGCGATCCCATCCTTCCAGAGAAATAGTGAACCATTGATAAGGAAAGTATAATCAACAGCTAATTATCTGTTATCATGATAAAGAATCAATTAGGAAAAACAGGCATGCAGGTGGCAAATCTTGCCTTTGGGGCTTCTTCCCTCGGAGGGGTTTTCCACTCTATCAACGAGCAGCAGGGTATACGTGCTGTACATGCAGCAGTGGATAATGGCATAAACTTTATTGATGTGTCACCTTATTATGGTCACTTGAAGGCAGAGACCGTTCTTGGCAAGGCACTCTTGGAAATTCCCCGCGACCGCTATTTCCTTTCCACAAAGGTGGGCAGATATGGAAAAGACGGGGTTAACCTATGGGACTATTCAGCCAAGCGGGCTACGGAGAGTGTCTACGAGAGCATGGAGCGTCTTCATGTCGATTACATCGATTTGATTAATGTACACGACATTGAGTTTCAGGCTAATTTAGAAGGTGGACTTCAGAAGGTGGTAGACGAGACGTTGCCTGCCCTGGTGGAACTCAGGAAGAAAGGAGTTGTCGGTCATGTCGGCATCACCGACCTGCAGCCCGAGAATCTCCGTTGGGTTATCGAGCATTCCGAACCTGGCACGGTGGAGTCTGTTCTCAACTTCTGTCACTATAGTCTGAATGATGACCTGTTACTCGACTATCTTGATTTCTTTGAGGCAAACGGCATCGGAGTCATCAATGCTTCTCCGCTTTCAATGGGACTGCTCTCACAACGGGGTACTCCCGACTGGCATCCAGCTCCGGCGGCTTTGAAGGAGGCTTGTGCCAAGGCTGCTGCCTATTGTCAGGAACAAGGGTATCCGATAGAGAAGCTCGCCATCCAGTATTCCACCAGTCTCAATCCGCGGATTGCCACAACACTATTCAGTAGTGCCAATCCTGACAATGTGCTGAAGAACATCGGTTATATCAATGAGCCGATGGACGAACAGCTTGTCGGGAAAGTCCGTGAGATAATTGGTAGTCAGATGAGAGTACGCTGGCAGAATTCCTGATGGACCATTATTTAGCAGAAAGAACATGCATATCATAGATACACACAGCCACTTGTGGCTCAGGCAGGATACGCAATGGAACGGGCTGCCCATCCGTACCATCCATGATGGGCGTTCCATCTTCTTAGGAGAGGAAGTGCAGATGTTGCCGCCGTTCATGATTGACGGTGTCAACTCGGCAGAAGTGTTCCTTTCTAACATGAATTATGCTCAGGTGTCAGCTGCCGTCGTTGTGCAGGAGCTCATTGATGGCTGTCAGAATGATTACCTTTTAGAGGTGTCCCGTCGTTATCCTGATCGCTTTCTCGTCACCGGAATGGTTGACTGCTTCGGCGATCATCCGTCAGAAGAGGCATCACGGCTCATTGAACAGGGCTTCAAAGGCATATCCATACCGGGCCATCGTCTGATAGTCGATAATCAACGGGTGTACCTCGACTCCCCGAAGATGATAGCGATGTTCAAGCTGATGGAGCAGCACGACCTCTTCCTTTCGGTGACACTGGCTGATGGAGACATGCAGGTGGCAGAGCTTGAGAATGTCATTGCTGCCTGTCCTCGTCTGCGCATTGCTATTGGTCACTTTGGAATGCCTGTCTGCCAGAGGTGGCAGGAACAGGTGAAACTGGCACGTCATCCGAACGTGATGATTGAGTCGGGAGGAATCACGTGGCTTTACAACAGTGAATTCTATCCCTTCCCGTCTGCTATCCGTGCCATCCGTGAGGCTGCCGGACTTGTCGGCATGGAGAAACTCATGTGGGGTAGTGACTATCCGCGCACGATAACCGCCATCACCTATCGAATGTCTTATGACTTCATCCTGAAGAGTCAGGAGCTTTCCCATGAGGAAAAAGAACTCTTCCTTGGCGCCAATGCCGCCCGGTTCTATGGTCTGAAAGACCTCATAGACCTTCCTTATATTAAAAATATGTCAGAATAAAAAACAGATAGAAGAAAGAAATGAAAGCTATACAGATTACCGCCCCTCAGCAGATGGCGGTTGTAGATGTACCCATGCAGCAGCCAAAGGACGATGAGGTGCTGCTGCGTCTTAACTATGTAGGATTCTGCGGATCCGACCTCAGCACTTTCTCGGGTAAGAATCCGATGGTGAAAATGCCGGTCATACCCGGTCATGAGGTAGGAGCCGTGATAGAGGCAGTGGGAGCCAATGTTCCTGATGGTCTTGTACCCGGAATGACAGTCACCGTCAATCCTTATACGAATTGTGGCAAGTGTGCCTCATGTCGCAATGGTCGTGTCAATGCCTGCCAGCATAACGAGACGCTTGGCGTGCAGCGTAACGGTGCCATGCGGGAGTTTATCTCCTTGCCTTGGGAGAAGGTGATTCCTGCAGGACGTCTTACTCCGCGTACCTGTGCCCTTATCGAGCCCATGAGTGTAGGCTTCCATGCAGTTTCCCGTGCTCAGGTCACCGACATTGATGTGGTCATGGTCATCGGCTGTGGCATGGTTGGCATGGGTGCTGTCGTGCGTAGTGTGCAGCGTGGAGCTACTGTCGTGGCTGCCGACATTGACGACGAAAAGCTGGAACTGGCTCGTCAGATGGGGGCAGGCTATACCATCAATACAAAGAAAGAGGATGTTCATGCCCGTCTTTTACAGATGACATCTGGCTTCGGTCCTGACGTGGTCATCGAGGCGGTAGGAAGTCCGGCAACCTATCAGATGGCTGTCGATGAAGTCGCATTCACCGGTCGAGTCATCTGTATCGGCTACACCAAGTCAGAGGTATCGTTTGAGACCAAGTATTTTGTCCAGAAAGAGCTTGACATCCGTGGCTCACGCAATGCCCAGCCTTCTGACTTCCGTGCTGTCATCCATTATCTGGAGCGGGATACCTGTCCGGTCGACCAGCTCATCTCTCGCGTGGTCAAGCCCGAAGATGCTCCCCAAGCCATGCAGCAGTGGGCAGAGCAGCCCGGGAAAGTGTTCCGTATCCTTGTTGATTTCACTGGAAAGTAAAAGGAACCTCGACCAGAGCAGGTATGTAACAGACCGTTAAGTTTGTGATACAAAAGGCATACTCCTTCTGCCATTTTTTGATTATTTTTGCCAAAAATAAGAATAACAAGATGAGAAGGGTACTGCTAACCACCGTTTTTGGCACCTTGATGTTTCTTTCCTTTGCCACAGTTTTGTCTGCAAAGGGGAGAAAAATGGCTTCACCTGACGGGAAGCTGACACTTGTGGCCAAGGACGGTGGTTTTATTTTGAGTTATGGAAATCAGCAGATGCTTGACATGCCGGTTGTCGGCATGGGCTCTGTGATTCCGAGTCGCATGCCTGCATTTCAGTTTGCAGGTCGTGCAATTTCCGATTACAAGATGCTTGCTGGAAAGCGGAAAGTTTGTAAGAATACTGCTAATGAGTATCAAGTCCAGCTCAGTAAGCAAATAAAACTTATCCTCAGACTTTATGACGATGGACTGGCTTTTCGATATGAATTGACAGGACTGAATGGTGTTCTGCCGCCACAGGAGCAGACGGTATTTAGAATTTCGGAGGGAACCCGCCGCTGGATGCAGCAGTGGGCAGAGTCTTATGAGGGATTCTTTCCGCTCTCTGAGACTGCAAAAGTTAAGCCCGTACCGTCCTTTGGACCGCAGAGCGTGACCGCTGACGGATGGAACAGCCGTTGGGGCTATCCCGCACTGCTCGAACCTCACGACGGTCTGTTTGCCTTGATCACCGAGTCTGACATCGAGCGTCAGCAGAGTGCTTCATGTCTCTACAA
This sequence comes from uncultured Prevotellaceae bacterium, assembly GCA_902762325.1. Classification (GTDB taxonomy): domain Bacteria; phylum Bacteroidota; class Bacteroidia; order Bacteroidales; family Bacteroidaceae; genus Prevotella. The sequence goes on from CACWNV010000036.1 coordinate 36,362, forward strand.
TGACAAGGAGACGGAACTGTTCCGTGTCTGTCCTGACAAAAACGAGACGAAACTGAATGGCAGCTGGCATACTCCCTGGAGGGTGGTCATTGTCGGCTCATTGGCTGATATAGTGGCATCGACGCTCGTTACCGATGTAGCCGAGCCATGCCGTCTGTCAGATGTCAGCTGGATCAGTCCCGGTGTCGTTTCCTGGGTCTATTGGGCATATAATCATGGCTCTTCCGACTTTGACATCATCCGCAAATATGTAGACATGGCGGTAAAGCTCCGTCTTCCCTATGTGCTGATTGATGCTGAGTGGGATGAGATGAAGAACGGAAAGACGGTCGAGGATGCCATTGCCTATGCCAGGGAATGTGGTGTGAAGCCGATGATTTGGTACAACTCGTCAGTAGGCTGGATTGATGGAGCGCCTGGTCCGAAGTTTCGCCTGAACAAGCCCGAAGACCGTGAACGTGAGTTTGCGTGGTGTGAGCGGCTGGGAGTGGCTGGAGTGAAGATCGACTTCTTCTCTGGAGACAACCAGATGAACATGGATTATTGCATTGACCTGTTGGAAAGTGCTGCCCGGCATCATCTGCTCGTCAACTTCCATGGTGCCACCATTCCCCGCGGCTGGCAGCGGACCTATCCCAACCTGCTCTCGACAGAGGGTGTCTATGGGGCTGAATGGTACAACAATGTACCGACCTTTACGAAGAAGGCGGCAGCCCATAATGCCACACTTCCTTTTACGCGCAATGTCATCGGTCCGATGGACTACACCCCTTGTGCTTTTTCTGATTCCCAGCATCCGCATATCACCAGTCATGCCCACGAGCTGGCTCTTACGGTGGTCTTCGAGTCAGGTCTGCAGCATCTCGCTGACAGACCAGAGAGTTTCCTGGCTCAGCCTGATGAGGTGCAGCAGTTCCTTGGCAGTCTTCCTGTGGCGTGGGATGAGACACGACTGCTGGCGGGCTATCCGGGAGACCATGTCGTGATGGCACGTCGTGCGGGTGATGTATGGTATGTTGCAGGAATAAATGGCAGGGACGATAGTCGGGATTTGCCGTTGGCGTTAAAAGGCATTGTCAAGTCTGACAGCCGTATTCTGCTTTTCGCCGATGATAGTCAGCAGGAACGTGCCTGGCAGATTTCCCGTCCTTCAGCCAACCGTCTGCCTTCAGCCGTCCCGTGTCGTGCACGTGGAGGTTTTGTTTTGGTTATCAATAATAATAAATAGATATGAAAAGAATGAATAGAAAGACGTGCATCATGCTTGTCGCTATGTTCCTCATGGCAGTTGGAATGTCCGTGAAGGCGCAGAACCCTTTTGTACAGACATGGTTTACCAGTGACCCTGCACCGATGGTTCACGATGGAACGATGTATGTCTATACCGGACATGATGAAGACCGTGCCGACTTCTTCTGGATGCAGGAGTGGCGAGTCTATTCCACACGCGACATGGTGAACTGGACCGACCACGGTTCTCCGCTGGCTCTGGAGAGTTTCTCCTGGGCTGATGACAGGGCTTGGGCAAGTCAGTGCATCGAGCGCGATGGTAAGTTTTACTGGTACATCTGTGCCCATTCCAGGTTGTCAAAAGGAATGGCTATCGGTGTGGCTGTCGGCGATTCACCAACAGGACCTTTCCGTGATGCCATCGGCAAACCGCTGTTTGAGAACGGGTCCTGGGATCATATCGATCCGACCGTGTTCATCGATGACGACGGACAGGCTTGGCTCTACTGGGGCAATCCCCGTGTCTATTATCTGAAGCTGAATCGTGACATGATTTCCTACGAAGGAGAACTGGGCATGTTGCCGATGACGGAAGAAGCCTTTGGCTCTCCTGCTATGGACAAGCGCGAGAAAGGCCGCAAGTATAAGGATTCATACGTGGAAGGACCATGGATTACCAAGCGCAAGGGCGTCTATCAGCTGCTCTATGCCGCAGGTGGTGTGCCTGAGCATATCTCCTACAGTACGGCTCCGTCGCCGACAGGCCCGTGGACTTATGCAGGAGAGATTATGCCGTTGAGTGATACCGGCTCGTTCACCAACCACTGCGGTGTTGCCGATTACAAGGGACACAGCTATTTCTTCTATCACACAGGAAAGCTGCCCGGTGGCGGCGGATTCGGAAGAAGTGTGGCAGTGGAGGAATTCAACTACAATGCAGATGGCTCGTTTCCGACCATTCTTCCCACTGCGGATGGGGTGAAGCCCGTGGATGTGTTCTCTCCCTATCGACGGGTGGAGGCAGAGACGATGGCTTTCTCCAATGGCGTCAAGAGCGAACAGAATGCTGAGACGGGTGTCTACGTGTCGGACATTCATAACGGTGACTATATCAAGCTTCAGGCCGTTGACTTCGGACAGCGCATCCCCCGTACCTTTACAGCCCGTGTGGCAAGTGCGTTGCGTGGTGGAACCATCGAGCTGCATACCGACAGCGTTGCCGGACCGATGCTGGTCAGATTGCGTGTTCCTCATACCGGCGGATGGGAGAAGTGGCAGACCTTGACAGCCGACCTGACAGCCATCGCGACAGGTGTCCATGACCTGTACCTTGTCTTCAAAGGAAGGAAAGGACCGAAGCTCTTTAATTTTGACTGGTGGGAGGTGCGCTCGCTCGAGCAGTGCAACATGCCGCTCTTCCAGACCAAGTATACAGCTGATCCCGCGCCTCTCGTTGTGGGAGACACTCTGTTTGTCTATACCTCACACGATGCCTCTCCAGAAGACATCCCCGACGAGAACGAGAAAGGCTCAGCTGGCTTTTTCATGTACGACTGGCTGTTGTGGTCGACCACCGACATGGTGAACTGGACAGAGCACGGGGCTGTGGCTTCCTTGAAAGACTTCTCTTGGCGTAGCCGTGAGAACGGGGCATGGGCGATTCAGACCGTTGAGCGCAATGGCAAGTATTATCTCTATGCACCGCTGCACGGTCATGGCATCGGTGTGCTCACTGCCGACTCTCCCTATGGACCTTTCAGCGATCCGCTGAAGAAACCGATAGTATGGGATCAGTCCAACTGGTATGACATCGACCCCAGCGTGTTTACCGATGACGACGGACAGACGTATATGTACTGGGGCAACCCTTATACGTACTATGCACGACTGAATGACGACATGATTTCCCTGAAAGACAGCGTCGTGCGTCTTCCTTATCATATAGAACATTACCAGGAAGGACCGTGGTTCTACAAGCGCAATGGCCATTATTATCTGGGCTATGCCTCTACCTGTTGTCCCGAGGCGCTGGGCTATGCCATGAGCGACTCGCCCACCGGACCGTGGGAGAGCAAGGGCTATATCATGCGCCCGACAGAGCGCGACAGGGGAAATCATCCGGGCATTGTCGACTACAAAGGACATTCGTATGTCTTCGGACAGAACTACGACCTGATGCATCTGGATACTTTCGTACACCATGAGCGTCGTTCGGTTTCCGCTACGGAAATCAATTATCTGCCTGACGGCACGATAGCCGAGGTTCCCTACTGGCTCGACCAGCAGCCGATGAAGCAGCTGCACTGGCTCAATCCCTATCAGCGTGTCGAGGCAGAGACCATGGCATGGGGATACGGACTCAAGACAGCCAAGATGGGAATAGAGAATACGGGCGTCGTAGAGAAGATGCCGTTCTCCACTGGAAAGAAGAATATGTATGTCACCAACATCGACAACGGCGAGTACATCCGCTTGCGCGGGGTGGACTTTGGTTCCGTAGGTGCAAAGCAGTTCACCCTCTCGGCAGCTGCAACAGGGAGCTGCACCGTTACGCTGCGACTCGACAGTGCCGATGGTCCTGTGATTGGTGTGTCAACCGTCAAGCCTTCAGGTAACTTGGATAAGTATAAATCCTTCGGAACAAAGGTAAAGAATGCCAATGGTGTTCATGACCTCTACATCTGTTTCGATAACGCCAGTGGGGATATTCGACTCGACTGGTGGACTTTCAAGAAGTAATTAATAACCAGCATAAACAATTTTATAAGACCAATGAGAAAGATTCAGAAATCAATCCTCGCATTAAGTCTCTTAATCGCAGGAAGCTCAAATGGATGGGCGCAAGGGCTCAAAGATGCCTATAAAGATTATTTTATGATTGGTGTGGCTGTCAACCAGCGTAATGTCACCAATGCCGAACAACAGGCGCTTATCAAGCGAGAATTCAACAGTATGACTTGTGAAAACGACATGAAGCCAGAACCAACTGAACCGAATGAAGGTCAGTTCAACTGGGAGAATGCCGACCGTATCGCCAACTTCTGTCGTGCAAACGGTATCAAGTTGCGTGGCCATTGCTTGATGTGGCACTCACAAATCGGTCGTTGGATGACCTCAGACAACCCCACCAAGGAAGTGTTCTATCAACGTATGAAGAACCACATCCAAGCTATCGTTAGCCGTTACAAAGATGTCGTCTATTGTTGGGACGTTGTTAACGAAGCCATGACAGACGACAAGAATGCGGAAGACCCCTATCGCCAATCCGTGATGTATAAATTATGTGGCGACGAGTTTATCGCAAAGGCTTTCCAATTTGCACGCGAGGCCGATCCTAAGGCATTACTCTTTTACAACGATTACAACGAATGCGACCCAGTAAAGAGCAAACGCATCTTCAACATGGTAAAGAAGATGAAGGATGCTGGTGTTCCAATCGACGGTATAGGAATGCAAGGACACTATAATATTTATGGTCCTACGGAGAAGGAAGTGGATGATGCCATTACTCTTTACAAGACTATCGTAAAGCATATCCATGTAACCGAGCTTGATATCCGTGTGAATGAGGAAATGGGTGGACAACTCCGATTCAGTCGTGAAGGTGTGAATGTAACTGATTCTGTTAAGCAACATCTTGCTGACCAATATGCTCGTGTGTTCAATGTATTCCGCAAGCACAAGGATGTCGTAGATTGTGTGACGTTCTGGAATCTCGGTGACCGTGACTCTTGGCTCGGTGCTGCCAACTATCCCCTTCCCTTCGACTCCGAGTACAAGCCTAAGATGGCTTACGAATACATCAAGGACATGAAGGCACCAGCATGGGATTTGCCAAAGCGTCCCGCTCGTCCTGCTCGTCCACAAGGTCAAGGTGGTCGTCGTGGTGGATTCGGCCAGCAACGTCCACCATTCAATCCCAATCTCGCATTCCCTGAAATGCCTGGTGTAAAAGAGGATTTCGTTCCTTCTGAGATGAACCAACCTGGTCAACAATATCCACAAGTGAACTCACAAGGATATGCTCGTTTCCGCATTGAAGCTCCCGATGCAAAGGAAGTAACCGTTAGTCTCGGTCTTGGCGGTCGTGGTGGAACCAAGTTGCACAAGACTTATGATGGTTCATGGGTAGGAACTACGGAAGGTCCAATGGATGAAGGATTCCACTATTACCATCTCTCCATTGATGGTGGAACATTCAATGACCCAGGAACATGCAACTACTATGGTTCTACTCGTTGGGAAAGCGGTATTGAGATTCCCGCTCACGACAAGGATTTCTATGCATTGAAGAATGTTCCTCACGGAAATGTACAACAAGTATTGTTCTGGTCAGAGAGCACCAAGACATGCCGTCGCGCCTTCGTTTATACTCCACCAACATACGGTAAGAACAAGAAGGAGAAATTCCCCGTTTTGTATCTGCAACATGGATGGGGTGAGGATGAAACCGCTTGGAGTACACAAGGACACGCCAACCTTATCATGGATAACCTGATTGCCGACGGAAAGATCAAGCCCTTCATCATCGTGATGACTTATGGTATGACTAACGACATTCAGTTTGGTGGCCTCGGAGGTTTCACCGCCAAGGAGTTCGAGACGGTTCTTGTCGATGAATTGGTGCCTTTTATCGATGCTAACTTCCAGACAAAGGCTGACAAGTGGAACCGTGCAATGGCTGGACTCTCCATGGGAGGCATGGAGACCAAGACCATCACGCTTCGTCGCCCGGAGGTGTTCGGTTCATACGGACTGCTCAGTGGTGGACAGTATGAGCCTTCTGACATCAAGGACAAGAAACAGGTGAAGCTCATCTTTGAGAGCTGCGGTAGCAAGGAACAGCCTGACCGTATCAATGAGTCGGTGAAGAACCTCAAGTCTGCCGGCTTCAATGCTCATGGTTACATCTCCGAAGGTACAGCTCATGAGTTCCTGACATGGAGACGTAGCCTTTATCAGATGGCACAGCTGTTGTTCAAGTAAGAAATCATCCCCCTTTGAGGGGTTCATCCAATAGTTTATTCGGTATAAGAAGAGGTTTCCTTTTGCCTCTTCTTATGCCGAATTTCTTTTTCTATTGAAAGACTCGTCATGTCAAACTTCTCTGGATTTATAGAAAGCAAAGAAGATGCCGATAGACAGATTGGGGCTGTTGCAAAGAAGATGCCGATAAGCAGATTGGGGCTGTTTGCAATGAAGATGCCGATATGCAGATTGGGCAGTTCGCAAAGAATATGCCGATAAGCAGATTGGGGATGTTTGCAGTGAAGATGCCGATAAGCAGATTGGGCAGTTCGCAAAGAAGATGCCAGAGGCATCAGACAATGGTAGCCAGCCATACAGAAACGCCGTTAGGTGTTTCGAAATGGCTGGTATGGGATTGTCCCCCAATAATATAAGCCTGCCTTTATGGTAGGCGACATGGGCTGCTTATGTCCCTTACCTACGGCAAGGATCCGGGTGTGTGGTGTCGCTTTTCCAGCCATTTCGCCGTACTCATAGGCACGGCTGTATGGCTGGCTACCATTGTCTAATGCCTACGGCATTCCTTCTGGTGCGACACAACACAAATCTAACATCTAACGGCACTTCCTTCCCTTGCGGCACGACACAAATCTAACGCTAACGGCATTCCCTCTGTTCTGTCACAATCCCCCACCTAACTGCCGAATGCGCCCCTGAAAGGGGTATTGAGCCACCAGCCCAGGGTAACACCCTGGGGTAACAGGAACGTAACAACCGGTGCGCCCTACAGGGGCAAAAGCTTTATCGCTAAGGGAATGCTTATGCCCCTCCAGGGCGGAATCATCACACGACATACAACACCCAGGGCGTTGCCCTGGGCTATTTGTTTTTTGGCCCTCCAGGCCGCCGATGCACAGACGAATTGTTGATTAATCCCAATCTGCGATATGATGGATTGGTTACATGAAGATTATGATGCCAGAGGCATTTTCTTTTGTTGGGGAAATAATATGAAAAATCCCGACAGAAACTTGTCGGGGAAAAGTGACGAAAGAGAAGTTAAAATCTGTAAAAACCGATTCTTCACTCTTCATTCTTTATTCTTCATTTTATGAAAGGTAAGCTTTCGCAGCGCGAAACATAAGCTTTGACCACGCCAAAGACCATGTTTCATCGTCTCAAACATCACCTTTCACACGACGAAACCTTACCTTTCGCGCAGTGAAACCTAAGCTCTCGCAAATTTGGATTTTGTAAACCATCCGATTACAAATCAATATCCGTGTAACCATCTGTCAGTCAACAAATTACCGAAAACCTCAAAAAATGGCGTTTTTTCGACCGAACGACCCTTTCGTGACCAATACCCCCTGTTTTTTGGGCTCAAAATTCGAATAATTCTTGACAAAGTATAGTGTTTACAAATTTTCCACAACAAACTTCCAATTCCCTCCAATGAGGAAGACTCCGTAAAGCATCAGATATTGTTAACAACCAGTATGAATCTTCAAAAAACAGCCATTTTTCCGGTAAAATTGCCTTTTTCTCTTTAAAATCTCTTTCCGGATAGTTTTCATGAGGATGTAGACGATAAATAGCGATGTGAAAGTTAATTGACGGATTACACCTTATTATATATATAATAGATTCCTATTTAATATATAACAATTATGTATCAAATATAGAAAATTTGTGTCATAACCCGCCATTTGCTTTCTTCTTCGAGAATAATTCTTCAACATCCCTTTTCTCAGCCTTATCTTCGCCATTTTTCACTCTAACCCCCTATATTTCGGCATGAAAACAATAATTGATACATTTACAAAGATTCTTGAAACAGAAAATAAAATATGTGAGATTTAAAAAAGCTAAATTTGCACCGGAAATCTTATGAACTATTAATAATTAAACAATTTAATGTATGTGGAAATCTGTTTTTTCAAGAAAACTCCAATTACTTCTGTTCTTGGTTTGCTTCATACCACTTGGAGCACTGGCACAGACTGTAAAAGGAACGGTAAGTGATGAGGCAGGTGAGCCGATTATCGGCGCATCAGTGAAGGTTGTCGGAACAAGCACAGGTAGTGTGACAGATGTTAACGGACAATTCTCCGTCAATGCAGCATCAAATGCCCGTCTGGCCATTTCTTATGTGGGATACATCACAGAGGAAGTGAATGTTGCCGGCCGTCAGAATGTTGACGTCGTATTAAAAGAAGACAACACAACGTTGAACGACGTGGTTGTTGTCGGTTATGGTACGATGAAAAAGAAACTCGTGACCGGTGCTACGGTTCAGGTAAAGGGTGAGGACATCGCCAAGCTGAACACCACCAACGCACTCGAAGCTATGCAGTCAAGCACTCCTGGTGTACAGATCACCCAGGGTTCTGCACAGCCTGGTAAGGGTTACAAGGTTTACATCCGTGGTATCGGTACCATCGGTAACTCTGCACCTCTTTATGTAATCGACGGTGTCGCAGGTGGTAGCCTTGATGACATTAACCCCGCTGATATCGAGAGCATCGACGTGCTGAAGGATGCTGCATCTGCCGCTATCTATGGTGCCCGTGCTGCAAACGGTGTGATCCTCGTTACAACCAGACAGGGTAAGGCTGGTAAAGTTGAAATCACCTATAATGGTGCTATAGGTTGGTCGAACGCCTACAAGCGTCCGCAGCTTCTCAATGCTCAGCAGTACATGACCATCTTTGACGAGTTCAACTTCAACACCTCTGGTGCTAAGCTCGACTGGTCAGCATACGTACCGGCAGACATCCTCCAGAAGGTTGCCGATGGCTGGCAGGGTACTGACTGGTGGGATGTATTCAAGAATAAGAATGCCATGCAGAATAACCATTCTGTGACGTTGACCGGTGGTACTGACAGATCTAAGTTCGCTATGTCTTACACCTATACAGGTAACGAAGGTATCATGGGTGCAGATATGGCTTCTTACTACAAGCGTCACACTGTCCGTCTTAACAGTGATCACGTACTCTTGAAGGTGAAGGACTTCGATGCCATCACCATCGGTGAGAACATCTCCTTAGGATTTAACAAGAGTCACGACCTTGCTGAGGACGGTATGTACTGGAGCTATGTTCACAGTCTGCTTCAGACCACTCCGCTTATGCCTCAGTATGCAGACAATGGCGACATCTATATCTATCAGAATCTTGACGATACGCCCGCTTACGGTCAAGGTTGGAACCCCGGTTTGTTCAACAACCCATGGGAAAACCTCACGAAGGGTGGATTCAACTCTCTGGCAGAGAGCCGCAACTTCAATGGTAGCGCAACCGCATTCGTTACAATCCAGCCTATCAAGGGTCTGAGATTCCGTTCTCAGTTTAACTACAGCTGGGGTTCAGGTGCCTATCGTAACTTTGGAATGCCGCGTGCCGTATCTGAAGGTACTGGTGTGACGAAGTCATACAACGTCAGCCAGAGCACTTGGTTGAATACCAATTACTCTATTGAAAACACCATTACATACGATCTGCCTGTCTTCTCAGGTCATAAGATCAGCGCAATGGTCGGTCAGTCTTACCAGAGTACCGGTTGGAGCACCAACCTCGGTGGATCTAACAAGGTTGCCTATGGCGAACAGCTCGCAACATTGAAGGACTGGAATTCAGCTTGGCTGTCGAACATCAAGCTTGCTGCTGCTACCGATGCTTCACTGACTGGTAACCCCAATGACGAGGAATATCTTGCTTCTTGGTTCGGTCGTGTGAACTGGGACTACAATGAGACCTATATGGCTACCTTAATCATGCGTTATGATGGTTCAAGTATCTTCTCTGACGGTCACCGTTGGGGTGCCTTCCCATCAATCTCTGCTGGTTGGGTTATCAGCAATGAGCCATTCATGGACAGCACTAAGAGCTGGTTAGACTTCTTGAAGATTCGTGCATCTTGGGGTCAGAACGGTAACAACCGTATCAACAAGTACCAGTATCTTGCTACAGTTGCTCTGTCTGGTGATGCTGGCGACAGTGGTTACAAGTTCGCTTCTGATATGGAGACCTCTACCAGTGGTACCCCGCATACTGGTGCTTATGCAAACATCGTACCTAATCCAGAAGTCACTTGGGAGACTTCTGAGCAGCTTGACCTCGGTTTCGATGCTCGTTTCCTCAACAACCGTTTGGGCTTGAACTTCGACTGGTATAAGAAGACAACTAAGGACTGGCTGATTGGTGGTCCGCTGAAGGCCATCTATGGTACCAATCCTGCATACATCAATGGTGGTGACGTTCGGAATACAGGTGTTGAGCTTGCTCTCTCATGGAATGACAGAGTGGGTAAGGACTTCAACTACAACATCGGTGTGAACCTTGCTACCAATAAGAACAAGGTTGTCCGTATTGCTAATGAGAACCACTATTTGAATGGTCCTGGTGGTGTCCTTTCACAAGGTACAGAATTCCTCTATCGTGCTGAGGAAGGCAAGCCTCTCGGATACTTCTTCGGAATGTCCTACAGCGGTATCTGGCAGAATCAGGAGCAGATCGACGCTGCACGCGCAGCTGGCAAGGCTGTTCTTGACAACGCACAGCCCGGTGACTGCATCTGGGACGACTGGAATGGTGATGGCGTGATTACTCATGCTGAAGGTAACATTACCGACCGTCATGAGATTGGTAATCCTAACCCGGACGTAACCCTTGGTATTAACCTCGGTTTGACATGGAGAGGTCTTGACTTCGCTATCAACGGTGCAGGTGCATTTGGTATGCAGATTATGCGTTCTTACCGTTCATTCGGTGACGATCCTGACCAGAACTACGATACAACTATTCTGAATCGTTGGCATGGTGAGGGTACCTCTAACGAGCAGCCGCGTATTTCTGCTACTGGTCACCCGAACACCATCTGGATCTCTAACCGTTATATGGAGAATGCTGACTACTTTAAGATCAAGACCGTTACGCTCGGTTACGACTTCAAGCGTCTTTGGAAGTCTTGCCCATTCCAGCAGCTCCGTCTCTATGTTCAGGCTCAGAACCTTTGCACATTCACAGGTTACACCGGCCTCGATCCTGAGGTAGGTAATTCAGGAGGTGGTACAAGCTGGGCATCTGGTATTGACCTCGGTCTTTATCCGACTCCCCGTACTTATTTGGTTGGTGCAAGTATTAAATTCTAATTCGACAATAAGTTATGAAGAAATATATTTTATCATCGTTAGCTGTTTTATCAGCAACTTTGTTTATGACATCTTGTAACGACATGCTGGACACTGATCCGCGTGTTACAGAGATGACTGCAGCTACTTTCCCGGGTAAACCTGCAGATGTTGAGGCAGAGATTGCAGCCATTTATAGCATCATGAATACGATGGGTGGTGGCGACTCTGATAACCAGAATATCTTCTTCTGGTGGGAGGTGATGTCTGATGACTGCTACGGAAGCGGCGGTTTGCAGGACAACAAGGTGAAGTCTCTCCATCATCTGGTAGAGATGAGCGTTAACCAGTATGAGACTCCTTTCATCCTTCTCTATGGCGGTATTTCTCGTGCCAACAGTACGATTGAGACCATCGACAATGTGGCCTGGGCTGAAAAGCAGAAGGGCTTGCGTGACCAGCTTCTTGGTGAGGCTTACTTCATGCGCGGTCTCTATTATCTCTGGCTTTCCCAGTTGTACGGCGATGTACCTTTGATTACTTCTACAGTCATTACTCCGGAGATGGAGCAGCAGGTTAAAGCAGAGGACGTGATTTATCCTCAGATTTTCTCTGACTTCGTATCTGCTATGAACCTCATGGGAACCGAACGTGGAAAAGGTGACGGTCATGCCAATAAGTTCGCTGCCGAAGCATTCCTGGCTCGTGCCTATATGTTCTGGGCTGGCTTCTATAAGAATGCCGGTGAGCTTGCCAAGGCTGATGCAACTGTTGAACTTATTGAACAGGAAGGTTGTAAGGCACATACTCTTAATAAAGCTGAGGTTGTAGCTGCCCTGAAGGATGTTGTTGCCAATGGTGGTTACCAGCTCTGTCAGGACTTCCGTTCACTCTGGCAGTACTCTAACAGTCTGCTCTGGCAAGAGACACAGGATGGTGGTGGTATCGTGGAAATCAAAGATATCAAAGACGATAAAGGAAATATCGTTGGAAAGGATACCGTCAGAACAGGTCACGCTTATGCGTTCATCAAGGACATGGACAAGAAGAATTGCTTCGACCAGCCTGGTATGGGTAACGGAAACACCGAGGAAATCTTCCAGATTCAGTTCATGAATGCTTCTAAGTGGGCTATCGGCGGAACCTATAATGCTCAGCGTATGTATTCTAACTACATCTCTGTATTCTGGGGTCTTCGTAACGGTGCTTCTAACCAGAATGGTGACCGTAACCTGACTTATCCGTTCAACCAGGGTTGGGGACAGGGTACTCCTTCTTGCAATATCTGGGATGACTGGACAGCTGCTGAGATCAGTGGCGGTGCAGGTAAGGAATATACTGACCTCCGTAAGAAAGCTTCTCTGATTGACCTTGACAATGAACTTGTAGGCTATACATACGAGAAAGACGACTGCGAAGAGTCTGGCTATTCTGTAAAGAAGTATGCTGAAGTAAACCTTGACGCTTGTGCTGCTAACAACGACACATGGTGGTCTCAGTGTCCTGGCTATACCAGCAGTTCTCTTGACAACAAGATGCAGGGTGACCACTTCCAGGACTTCTATCTGATGCGTTATTCTGACGTTCTTCTGATGCTTACCGAGCTTACCGGTGATGCTTCGTTCATGAATATTGTTCAGAAGCGTGCCGGCGTTCCTCAGACTCCTTACTCTTTGAAGGCTGTTCAGGATGAGCGTCGTTGGGAGTTTGCTTTCGAAGGCCTTCGTTTCAACGATATGCGTCGTTGGACTGGAAACAAACCTTCTGAGGGTTCATACGCTCCTAAGGCTCTTCAGGCTCAGGCTGGTAAGAAGATTGTCTGCCTCGGTGATAAGGCCAACAAGCGTACGATGGCGCACATGACCTGCTCTTGGACTGAGCGTTATATCGCTACCAACGGCTTCCTCGCTAAGCCTCAGTCTCAGATTTCTCTGATGAATGGTAAGCTTGAGCAGAACCCGGGCTGGGATGCTGCCGATGCTAAGACACAATATAAAACGCTTTATTAAAACATTAATGTAAGTAATCAATATGAAAAAGATATTTTTGTTTATTGCCGCTGTATGTGCGTTTGCAGCCTGCGATCCTGTTCATGAGGATATCGGCAATGGCGGTCATATCACTGCAGATGAGCTTAGGCAGAAGACCAATGTCGTTGTCGACAAGGCAGCCGATGGCAAGAATGGTAATGTTATTTCTTGTATGACTTCAGCACCAGTCAATGCGAAGTGGGATATTGGAGGCAAGGAATTCATTGGCAACTTTGCTAAGAAGAAGATGAAGCTTGGTAATTATAAGGTTTATCTTTATGCTCTTTGTGCCGATGGTACCCAGCTTAAGGATAGTTTCGAAATCCAGTGTCAGACTATTACCGATCCGCTCACAAGGTACTATATCTATGGTGAAGATCCAGTAGCTCAGCCACCATTCAATCCCGGAGCATGGAACGCACCCGCAATGCGCTTCAGTGATAGCGAAGGTCAGCATTTCCCATATCTTTCTGACGACGTTTATTGGGGATTCAAGACCCTTATCATGGATGTCTCAAATGCTACCTCTGATTGTACGATGATGGTGCATAATGGTTGGTGGAGTGCTACCTATTATGATAATGTACCTGTCGTGAACGGTCCTAATGAGATCCAACTCACCGAGGCAATTGCCAAGGACTGTGCAAAGGGTAACGGCGGTGCAGGAAAAGACCTTCAGTTCCTGATCAAATCTGGTGATTGCACCGTTAACTCTGTTTACTATGAGGAATAACCGTTCCTTATCGGTATAATAAAAATAGGCTGGCTCAATTAATGAGCCAGCCTTTTAAAGCAATAATATGATAAACAAAAGTAAAGCATCCGGTGCCATCCTCTGTGTAAGTCTGTTGGCTTTCATTTTATTTGTTGTATATATACTATACATCAATCAGGAAATGTTCTATACGGTACATGACCGTTCTGAGTTTCTCTACGGGGCACCATTCTTCCAATCCCTCATGCTGAAGCCTTTCGGTCTGATGCAGTATGTGGGAGCATGGCTCACACAGTTCTTCTATCATCCTGCCTTAGGTACAGGTATGCTGGCTGCTATCTGGGCACTTATATTCTTTGTGGGTACCAAAGCATTCCGGTTACAGGGAAGCGCCTCTGCGCTGATGCTCTTGCCTGTTGCCTGCCTGCTTGTCTCTGTTGTCGATTTAGGCTACTGGGTCTATATCTCTCCAATCAGAGGCTATTGGTTCTCGCAATCGGTGGGTTATCTCGTCATGTTGCTGCTCTTGTGGGCAGCCCGCTGCACCCCACGCAAATGGCATATTGTCTGGTATCTGCTTGCCTTCTGCATCTATCCAGTACTTGGGTGGTTTGCCTTGCTTTTTGTCTTATGTCTTGTCTTTACTGAGAAACCGACCTGGCGGGAAGCTCTGGGTATCATCCTCCTTCTCTTTACTGCTGCTATCTGGCATTCTCAGCTATATTCGGATATGAAATCCGATGATGTCATGCTGGCAGGCCTGCCTCGCTTCATAACGCCAGTCGATAGCAGCGCACATCTCACCATCCCGTTCTGGGTGCTTGCTGCCGTCTCTGTGCTTCTACCGCTATGTGGCGGTTTCCTGGTCAAGGCTGGAGCGAAGGTCAAGTGGATTATCCCCGTGTTGAGTGCCGTTGCAGGTATCGTCTTTACCTTGTCGCTGATGTACTATGACCAGAACTATATCGACGAGATGCGTATGGTGCGCTATGCTTCCGACGATAACTGGAAGGAGGTTCTTAGTATGGCTGAGAAGACCAAGAGACCGACCCGCACGATGGTATTTCTCAAGAATATAGCCCTGATGAACGAGGGTGGTTTGCTCGACCGTTCGTTCAAATTGGGTAACGATGGAGAAAACCTTAACAACCCGGATTCGCTCCATGTCAGCCTTTTAGATATCGCATCGCCGCTGGTCTATTACAACTACGGTATGATGAATGAAGGCATCCGTCTGAGTTACGAGAATGGCATACAAGCCGGCATGTCGCCCTTCTATCTGAAGATGCTTTCACGCTGTGCTCAGGCTACTGGAGAAAAGCAGTTACAGGAGCGCTATACAAGCATGTTGAATCATAATCTGTTCTATGGCAACTGGAAGCCCGCTCCCGTCACCAAAAAGATCAGCGAACTGCAACATGCGTACAATGATGAGCTCATCGGCGTAGAGAACAGTGACAGCTATATTGTCAACAGCGTCAGTCTCTGGAACGACACCGTCAGCAAGGCGGCTTCAGAACAGGCGTTGTTCTATTCCATGATGCGCTGCGACTCACGTCGTTTCTGGGCTTCGCTACGCAACTTTGTGAAGTCGCACATGGACGAGGAGTTTCCTGTTCATGCTCAGGAGGCCTATATCCTGTATATGGATAAAGCACCGGAGCAAAAGCGTATCTTCCTTCCTATCCAGCAGGCCGTCTACGACCGTTACACTCAGTTCTGGAAGGCAATTGAAAGCTTTGCAGTACCTGGAATGAAAATTGACGAGGTAGGCGAGAAGTTGCGTAAAGATTTTGGAGATACCTACTGGTGGTACAACCTCTTCGGAAAAAAGTTCTTTATTGCACAAGGTAGGTTTGATAATGAAATTCCGTCATAAGATAATTATGAAAAGATATATCCACTTCTATTTCCAGCTTCTGGCTGTAGCCCTGTTGTTCTTGTCATCGTGTGTAAGTCACCCCGATGTGCCTTATTCATCAAAAGAGACAAAGAGCCTGCCAGACATCTTCCCCGACTATTGCGATGTCACCGTGCCTTACAACATTGCACCGCTCAACTTCATGCTCCCTGCTGACCAGTATGAGGAATGTGTGGCACGTATCAGCACACCCGACGGACAGCAGCAGACTTACGGTAAAGGCGTGAAGGTACAGATACCCCAGTCGGACTGGCATATCATGCTTGCTGCCTCGAAGGGCAAGAGCATCAAGGTTGAGGTCTGGGGAAAGAAAGAGGGCGAATGGCTGTCGTTCAACCCGTTTGAAATACATGTTGCCGAACAGCCAATCGACGAATACCTGTCGTATCGTACCATAGAACCATCGTATGTGGCATGGGACTACATGGAGATAGTTCAGCGCAATGTCACTTCGTTCGAGGAGTCACAGATCTTCAACAACGCGATTACAAGTAATGAAAGGGCAAAAGGCCAGTGCATCAACTGCCACAGCTATCAGAACTATAAGACCGATAACATGCTCTTTCACGTCCGTCTCTCTAATGCCGGTACCGTTTTTGTGAACGATGGAAAAGTCTCGAGAGTCAATCTGAAGCGCGACTATACCATCTCTGGAGGTGCTTATCCTGCATGGCACCCGACAGCCAAGCTGGTAGCCTTTGCTGCCTGCAAGACACGTCAGGCCTTCCATACGGCAAATCATAACAAGATTGAGGTCTTCGATCTTGCCAGCGACCTGATTCTCTATGACGTAAATACCGACTCGGTAACCATCATCTGCAACGACTCCACCCTTCTTGAGGTGTATCCTACATGGTCGCCTGACGGCAAGTATCTCTATTACTGTAAGACGACTCCGCTTCCTGAAGAGCTGCGCGACAAGGATATCCGATTCACCTATGAGAAAGTGCAATACAACCTCTATCGTCGTCCGTTCGACTTGGCAACGCACAGCTTCGGTGACGAGGAACTCGTTTATGATGCCGTCTCGTCTGACAAGAGCGCCACATTGCCACGCGTTAGTCCCGACGGGCGCTATCTGCTCTTTGCCCAGGGACAGTATGGCTGTTTCCATATCAGGCATAACGATGCCGACGCTGTTTGTATACCGCTTGACGGACAGAATCCTTCGCCCATCGACCTTTCCAAACTGAACAGCAAAGATTTTGCTGACAGCTATCCGACTTGGTCGAGCAACGGACACTGGATTATGTGTTCCAGTCGTCGGGGTGATGGCAATTACAGCCGTGTCTATTTCTCCTATTTCAACAATGGGAAAGTGGAAAAGGCATTTATGCTGCCGCAGGAGGACCCAGAGCATAACAACGTCTTCCTGAAGTGCTATAACCGTCCGGAGTTCATGGTCGAACCTGTTAAAATCAGTGTCGAAGAGTTCAGCCGGGTGTTTGACAAATAAGTTCAAATGAAGAATATACGTATTATATATACGCTCCTTTTCGGAGTGGCAGTCCTTCTCTTTTTCGGACTCGCCTATCCGCATCATCTGCATTATCAGGAGCAGTTCCAGCTTTTCCTCTTCGACCGTGCCTACGTGTGGGATGTTGTTAGGCTGCCCGGTGGCTTCGCCGACCTGCTGGGACGCTTCTGCACACAGTTCTTCCTATTTGCCTGGGTGGGGGCTCTTATCATCGGAGTCCTGCTTTCGGTGGTGCAGCTCCTGACGCTACTACTCATTGACCATTCACCATTGACCATTGACCATTCTGCTGCGCACTCGAAAGCGAATAATGTTCAATGTTCAATGTTCAATGTTCAATGGATATATGGTCTCAGTTTTGTGCCTTCGTTTCTGCTCTGGCTCTTCCTGCTTGATGAGAATGCGCTGTTGGGTGGAGTATGGGCAGTCTTACTCACGCTTCTCACTACTTGGATCTTCGACAAGTTGTCAGACGGTTGGCTGAAGCGTGTCCTGCTCATTGCCGCCATTCCTGTACTCTATTGGATGGTGGGTCCTGTCTGCGTGGTGTTCTTTCTCCTGCAGGCTCCGTTGAAGAAGATTGACAATCCTCATTCTGAGTCCACTGCATGGTATTATGGTGTGTTCGTGCTGTTGGCGATTATGATCGTCATCCTGTCATATTACCTCCCGGTACCTGCCGGCAACCTATGGTCAGGCATCCATTACCATCGCTATCCGACGGAAGTCCCTGTGCTGCTTTGGGCTGCGTCCCTGTCCATCTTTGTCCTCGCACTCATTAGTCGTGCCTGTCATCGTTGGGCAAACGCTCCGAGCCGCCCTGTTGTGACCCTCCTCTCCTTTGTGGTGGTGGCTGTTGCTATGGGGTGTCTCATCTGGAAGAACAGTAATTTCAAGGCAGAAAAGGTGATGCAATATGACTTCATGGCACGCCATCAGCAGTGGAACCGCATACTTGAAACTATCAGTACTGAAAAGCCCAACAACCAGATCGGCGTGACGGTGCAGAATCTTGCCTTGGCGATGCGTGGCATGCTCGCCGATCACATGTTCGAATATCACCAGAACGGTCTCTTTGGTCTTCTTCCCGATGTAGGGACCGA
>CACWNV010000037.1 GCA_902762325.1 uncultured Prevotellaceae bacterium
TCAGAACAGGTAAACGCTTTTAGTGAGATAGTAATTATAGTAATAACCAGTTAAGTTTAACTCTCCAAAAAGTGACAACCTTTTTCAGTTAAGGTCAGGGTGTTTTCTCGCATGCCACAAACCTCCGTCACCTTTCGGCATATACGTATATACATTCCTCTCGGTTTTATCAGAAAGACAAAGATTTTTCCTCTCGGTTTTATCAAATAAACATCACTTTTTCGTCTCGGTTTTGTCAGAAAAGACAGCAATTTCTTGTGTATCTCAAAGAAAATAACTACTTTTACACCTGTTACAATAACAAAATATAAGAATGTATGTATATAGAGCGGTCAATAGATGCCCTTCTACTTGAATGGAAGAACAGCAGAAGTCTGAAACCTTTGCTGCTGCGTGGTGCGCGTCAAGTTGGGAAGTCGTGGGCTGTAGAACATTTGGGTGAAAGTTTCGACTACTTCATTGAAGTTAACTTTGAAAAACGTCCTGACTTGAAGGATGTATTTGAGAAAGTACATGATGTCCATGAACTTGCCAACAGCCTTGGTATGCTATACAATAAGCCTGTAGAACCTGGCAAGACTTTGATTTTTCTGGATGAGATACAAGATTGTCTTGCTGCAATAAAAAGCTTATGGTCATTCAAAGAGGACTTCCCTGGACTGCACGTTGTTGCCGCTGGTTCCCTGTTAGAGTTCGCTCTAAAGGAATTGCCGTCTTTTGGCGTAGGAAGAATACGCTCGCTATTTGTCTATCCGTTTTCCTTTGACGAGTTTTTGATTGCAGAAGGGAAATCATTGTGGGTAAAAGCAAAAAAGGAAGCAAGTAGCGACAAGCCTTTGCTGACAGCCCTTCATAATGACTTGGTGCAGCATTATCGTACATTCTTGATGGTTGGTGGTATGCCCGCCAGTGTGGCAGCGTGGATAACCAGCCACGACTACAGACAATGCCAGACAGAACTTGACGACATCCAACTCACCTACTATGACGATTTTGTAAAATATGCCAAGAAGGTTGACCCGACACTGCTTCGAAACACCCTGCAAAGTGTGATACTCCAGATTGGCAACAAATTCGTTTACAGCCAAGTTGAGGGTGACTACCGTGCAGAGGAGGTGAAAAAAGCATTGGGGCTTCTGTGTGATGCTGGCATTATCAAGCGAGTCAGCCATACAGCAGCCAACGGTCTTCCGCTCGGTGCGGAAATCAATGAAAAGTTTCGTAAGTACATCTATCTTGACAGTGGTTTGCTCCTGCGTATCTTAGATATGGATTTAGGCAGTGCCCAGCAACTAACAGAGCTGATTATCGCAGGAACGGCAGAGGATTTGGTTAACAAAGGTGGACTGGCAGAGATGGTGCTTGGATGGGAATTGGTGAAATACAATAATCCACGTTCACAACACGACCTATACTATTGGGAAAATACAGCAGAGGGGACACGTTCAGAAGTGGATTACATCATTGCCCGCGACATGAAAGTGTTGCCTATTGAGTGCAAGGCTGGCACAAGTGGAAAAATGAAGAGCCTTCGTGTATTTATGGGACAGAAACATTTGACGGATGCCATACGTTGTTCTTTAGAGAACTTCTCATTGCTGGAAAATGAGGACAAGAAAGATGAGAATGCAATGAGACGCATTTCAATAAATCCATTATACGCTATATCGACCTTGTATAATTCGATTAATCCTTCCATACCTATTGCATTAGTATAACCTTACGCTACGACCAATAAGGCAACCTCATAACAGGAGTTATTCGGGTTGTCCATGTGTTCAAAAAAGTGGCGTTCAAATAAATCTGTGGAGTTATCTGAATATAGTTTTTTCAGTGTTCAACAATACCTTTGATTAGAATGGGTGACAAGACAGCGGCGATATACGCTTGCGTTTCCATGTCGTCGTGGTCTTCTTCAGCTATCCTTACATGAAGGAAAAAAGTATATCACACACCGCCATGGAAATTCGCAAGGAATTGATGGAGGTGTGGGAATTATAGACTAAAAGAAATATTTCTTAATTATTATGTAGAATATACTATTTCTCATGCATGAAAGAAACTAATTTCCCTGTAAATTTGTCAATAATTAAGGAAAAACTGCCTTTCCATTTTTTATACTTATTTTGCGGTCTTGGTGTTCCTGTGACCAACCATAAACTATCATTCAATACTGAGACAGAATATGGTTGTTCAATCTTGGCTATTTCCTTTCCATAAATGTTGGATGCATAAATATATGCTATCATTGTAGCAGATTCATGGTCGTTGACAATATTTATTTTACTCTTAGGCGGATTTTTAAGAACCCAAAATTCTTTATCGTTTATCGCTTTTTTTACTACATAGGAGCAGCGATTCTTTACTGTGATCTCCTGTTTTGGTCTTTGTGCAAATGCCCATGTTGTATTTAAGCATATAAAACACAAAATAATATATAATTTATTTCTTTCCATAAAATGCTTTTATATCTTCTATTTTGTTTTTGTCATGATCATCTTTTGGCATATTTGTATCTACTATTCTTATCTCTCCTGTAGAAGCATCATAATTTTGTAGTATGCCGCTTGGAGTGACAACATAATCTTGCAGCTTAGCATCATTGCTACTGCCAATATCTGTGCTTTTATTACTAATTTTTGTTCGTTCTTTGGGGTGGTCTTTTCCCCAAAGCTCACTTAAACCAGAAAACACATCGTTTCCTAAACCATATTTTTCATCATATGCTCCATGAGAGTGTCCTGTAGAAACTGCTTTTTCTGCGGTTTTTGTTTTTGAGGCTGTGACTTTCCCGCTTTTCTTATCCCTTGAGATGAATTTTAATGATGTTGCTCCTGTGGGACCTCCTTGATTTGGTTGCGTATATGAGTATCCTTCTTGTCCCTTATCATTTGTCATTTTATAAAAAGAAGTTGCATACTCTCGGTTGTTCTTGATTGACATCGGATTAGTATACTTACCAAAATCCTTTGCAGCATCATCTAAGGTTAAAAAGAAATCTCCAGGTCCAGGAGCTCTTCCATCAGGATCAATGTTTTTTACAGGATTATTGAGACAATAGTTATAAGGACTAAATGGATAATACTTATGGTTCAACGGATCCATCCTATCCCACCTTCCTGTAACAGGATTATACTGACGAGCACCATAGTCGTAGGTGTTCAGTCCGTGCATGCTGTCGAATTCCTTTCCGTTATACTTGTGATTCTGCACGTTGCTGTCCGTGGTGCCGTCGCATAGCTGCGCACCGAAGGGATAGTAGTTCAGCGTCTGGATGACCCTTCCGTCACTGCCGCCGTTCGCCTCCCTCACCTGTCGGACGTTCCCCAGGTGGTCACGGTCGTAGTAGCAGAACGTGAAGTTGTCCTGGCTGTAGTTGTGTGTCACGCCATTCTTCATTATAGAATCTCCACTTTATTAATACATGATGGCAAAGTTATCAACATATTCTCAGACTGCAAAGCATTCGCATTAAAAAATGGTCATGATATAGCAGTTGACCTGAAACATTCTGCATTCAGTACCGCATAATCCCCGACGGGGAGTAAGATTACAGGCAGGCGGTGGAGCGAAGCGAAACCCCTGTAAGTTAGGCAAGAGTATGTCTGTCTGTGTTCTGCTGCACTTTCAGTGCACTATAGGTCAAATCCTATACAGTTTCCTAAAAAACAACGGAGGTAAGGTCCCATGATAATAATGTATAAAAGGATTTGGATTCAATGGATGAAATGCCGTAGGCATCATTTGTAATTGTGCATTACAAATATTTGGTTCCATATTGTCGAATTCGGAAATCCGGCAGAACGTGTTTTTGTTCTTAATGAATGAAAATGCCGTAGGCGTTTGATTTTGTGTTGTGTCGCAACGGAAGAAATGCCGGAGGCATTAGACAATGGTAGCCAGCCATACAGTTGTCCCCTTGGGGACTGCGAAATGGCTGGTATGGGCGACACCCACATTTTATTCCTTGCCTTTAGGTAAGGGACATACGCAGCCTTTGTCGCCTACCCAAGGGCAGGCTAAATTCTTATGGGGGCTATTCCTTTCCAGCCATTTCGAAACACCCAAGGGCGTTTCTGTATGGCTGGCTACCTTTGTCCGATGCCTAACGGCATCTGTTCTTGCCATAGGTTTCCCCTTGTCTGATGCCTCTGGCATCATTTGCTGAACGGGATTTTGTCAAATAATATTCGAATTTTGAGGCCAAAAAATGGGGGGTGTAGGTCACGAAAGGGTCACTCGGTCGAAAAAACGGCTATTTTTGAGGTTTTTCGTAAAGTGTTGATTGATAAATGATTACACGGATATTTATCTGTAAACGGGCGGTTTACAAAATCTGAATTTGCCAAAGGTAAGGTTTCGCTGCGCCAAAGGTTATGTTTCGCCGTGTGAAAGGTCATGTTTGAGGCGATGAAACATAAGCTTTGACCGCGCCAAAGCTTACCTTTCGCGGTGTGAAAGCTTACCTTTCGCAAAATGAAGGATGATGAATGAAGAGTGAAAAGTCCGTTTTTACACATTTTAACTTCTCTTTCATCGCTTTTCCCCGACAAGTTTTTGTCAATATTATTGATAGCAAAGCAGAGCAAAACAAGGGGAGGAATTCAATCAAAAAACTGGGATTTTGGAATGAGAATTGGCAGACTCCGATAATACTTTTCATAATTAAGGCAGATAATATTTTGAGAAACGGACATTTTTTGTATCTTTGTCCCATCAACCATTTATAAACTTTTTGACAATGAAGAGATATTTGATTTCAATGATGTGCGCCGTTTCAGCATTGTTTATGCTCAACGGCTGTATCGTGTCCGAGCAGAAGCTGACGGATAAGGTTCAAGAGAGTATCGTGAATGCTGAGAAGGCGGAAGGCAATACACTGGAAGTTACTGACTTCAGTCTTAACAAGCAGGACGGTAAGAACTACACGGGCGTGTTGAAAGGTCGTGTGAACGGGGAAGATGCTGTCTATGATGTGAAGGTCATTGACGAAGGAAGTGACTTCGACGTCGACTGGGAGAAACGTAACTAAGACAACTGTACCAGAAGATGAAAAGGTTATTGACAGTATCCCTGGTGTTCGTGCTAGCTTTCAATGCATGGGCACAGAGCTATAAGCAGGTGAACGACATCCGCTATACGACGAAGACCGACCCGTATGCCGTGGAACGGTTGAAGCTGGACATCTATTATCCCGAAGGGAAGAACGGCTGCCCGGTGATTGTCTGGTTCCACGGTGGAGGACTGGAGGCTGGCAGCAAGGAGATTCCTGCCCGTCTGAAGGAGAAGGGACTGGTGGTTGTAGGCGTCAACTACAGGCTGTTGCCAAAGGTGACGGTGGCCGAGACGATTGACGATGCAGCCGAGGCGGTGGCATGGGTGTTCAAGCATATTGAAGCCTATGGCGGTGACCGTCGTAAGATGGTGGTGACTGGACATTCCGCAGGCGGGTATCTGAGCATGATGTTGTGCCTGAACAAGGCATGGCTGTCCCGTTACGGCGAGGATGCCGACTCCGTGATGC
Organism: uncultured Prevotellaceae bacterium; assembly: GCA_902762325.1. Classification (GTDB taxonomy): domain Bacteria; phylum Bacteroidota; class Bacteroidia; order Bacteroidales; family Bacteroidaceae; genus Prevotella. The sequence goes on from CACWNV010000037.1 coordinate 5,525, forward strand.
TTTATGTACCGTTCAGCGGTCAGGCCGTCACCCATTACAATGTGAGAAAGATGCAGGGCATTGGTCCCTTGCAGCCCACCATCGATGAGTGGGCACCTCTCTACTGGGTGCGCAAGGACTGTCCTCCGTTTGTGCTCATCTGTGGCGACCGTGAGCTGGAGCTGTATGGCCGTTACGATGAAAACCAGTATCTGGCACGTATGATGAAGCTGGCTGGACATCAGCAGACTTATCTCTATGAGATTGACGGTCATGACCACGGGTCGATGGTAGACCCGTCGTTCCATATCCTGGAGCGCCATCTGAAGCAATGTCTTTCAAAGTGATACGCGAGTGAAAGCAAAGAGAATCTATGTGGCAAGCAGTTGGCGCAACGTGTACTATGAAGGAGTGGTAAAGGCGTTGCGCGATGCCGGGCACGATGTGTACGACTTCCGGAATCCTCCATCGGGCGATGAAGGCTTCAAATGGAGCAGTGTGTCCGAGGACTATCTGGAGTGGTCGCCTGCAGAGTACCGCCGCCAGCTGATGCATCCGAAGGCTGTCCGCCAGTTCAGCAACGACATCACGGCTATGGAGTCGTGCGATGTGTGCGTGCTTGTACTGCCTTGTGGCCGTAGCGCTCATACCGAGGCAGGATGGTTTGCCGGTCGGGGGCGTCGTGTTCTCGCCTATATCCCTGAGCGGCAGGAGCCGGAACTGATGTACAAGCTTTTCGATGGAATCTGCTGTACGATGACAGAGCTGGTGAAGACCCTCGAAGAGTGAGCGGCATGGACAAGCTGACTCCGCAGCAGCGGCATAAGAACATGGCAGCCATCCGGTCGAAAGACACGAAGCCAGAATGGGTGGTGCGCCGCGGACTATGGAGGAGAGGATTCCGCTATCGGCTGAACTCGCCCCGTCTGCCCGGTCATCCCGACCTTGTCTTGCGGAAATACAGGACGTGTGTCTTTGTGAATGGCTGTTTCTGGCATGGCCATCATGTGATGCTTGATGAGGCGGTCGCGCTCTCGGACATCGTCAACTCGGAGTGTTGTAAGATACCGAAGTCGAACAGGGAGTTCTGGGTGGCAAAAATCAGACGGAACCAGCAGCGCGACATCCACGAACAACAACAGTTGTCGGAGATGGGCTGGCACTGCATCGTCGTCTGGGAATGCGACCTGAAGCCAAAGGTTAGGGAACAGACACTCGACTCGCTGGCGCTGACACTGGATAGCATCTGGCTGACCGACCATTCTGTCGTGAGGACCTACCCGCCAATGGAAGAGGAACCCGACTCCATGATGGCTGCCGAGGAAAGAAGAACTTAAATTAAAAACATAACATGAAACACTATCTGATAACCTTATTTATCATGCTGCTCCTGTCGGGTGCGCTTGTGAGTTGTGCAACGTCGGAGGAGCGGGCTGCTCAGCAGGCCGAGACGGCATTGGCTGTAGAGAAAGCACTGGCTGACCGCCATTATCGCATCATCATCCAACGGATGAATCCACGGCGAAGCAGTATGGTGTCGCTGTCGTATGGCTACTCCTTAGAGGTGAAGGGCGACACGCTGGTCAGTTATCTGCCTTACTACGGACGGGCTTTCAATGTGCCCTACGGCGGAGGGAAAGGACTGAACTTCACGGAGCGCATCAGAAGCTACCAGTCGTGGAGGCTGAAGAAGGGCGGAACGCATGTCGAGCTGGTGGTGAAGAATGACGAGGACACCTATTTATATATGTTAGATGTATTCGACAATGGACGTGCACTTCTTGAGTTGCAGATGCAGGAAAGGGAAGGCATCAGCTATGACGGCGACGTTGACTTGTCGAAAAAGAAGGATGCCGAAGAATAGGAAGAAATAAGAACTAAATAATAGAATAAAGAATTATGAAAAGGAGAAAAACGATGACCGTGCTGGCAGCCATGATGCTGACTTCAGCAATGTCGGTACAGGCTCAGAAAGGAGTAGCGATTCACGTGAATCAGGTGGGGTATTTCCCCAATGAAGAGAAAGTAGTGGTGGTTGAGGGCATCGGTTCTAAGACGAAGCTGACGGTGACCGACAGCAATGGGGCAACGGTATTGGAACCGTCGGTGATGCGCACGGCAGTGTCACCCTGGTCGAAAAAGAAAAGACAGATCGTTGATGTGAGCGAACTGAAGGTGCCGGGACGCTATACCATCTCTGTAAAAGGCGTCTCCCGCGATTTTGTCATCACTCCGCAGGCACTTCATAATGTGTCGCTTGCCTCGCTCAAGCTGTTCTATCTCATGCGTTCGGGCGTTCCCATAGAGAAGGAATATGCAGGGAAGTATGCCCGTCCAGCCGGACATCTCGACACGTATGTGCTCATCCATCCGTCGGCAGCATCGAAAGGACGTCCTGCCGGCAGCGTCATCAGTTCGCCACTCGGCTGGTATGATGCCGGCGACTACAACAAATATGTGGTGAACTCTTCGTTCTCCATCGGTCTGATGCTGGGAGTCTATGAGCAGAACAAAGACTATTTTGACAAGCTGAACACAAACATTCCTGAGAGCTGCAATGCTACTGCCGACCTGCTCGACGAGATGATGTTCAACCTGCAATGGCTGCTCACGATGCAGGATCCCGAAGACGGGGGCGTGTATCATAAGCTCACCACACCTAACTTTGAAGGGTTCGTGAAGCCTACAGACTGCCATCAGCCCCGCTATGTGGTGCCGAAGAGCGTGACCGCTACCTACGACTTTGCAGCTGTGATGGCACAGAGCGCACGACTGCTGAAGGGCAACCGCGACTACATGGCATTTGCAACACAGGCTGAGGCTGCTGCCCGGAAGGCATACGTCTGGGCGAAGGCTCATCCCACCGCTTTCTATCGTCAGGAAATAATCAGCCGTGACTTCCAGCCTGCTGTCAGCACCGGTACATACGGCGACATGGTTTGTCAGGATGAATGCTTCTGGGCTGCCAGTGAGTTGTACAGGCTGACAGGCGAAGACGCTTTCCTGCGGGATGCCCTGGAGACGATGCCTCAGAAGTTCACGGTGCCTACCTGGGGAAATGTGGCAGGACTGGGTGCCTTCGCATGGATTGCATCCCCACAGTCGGAGATGCGGCAGGCGATGGTCAAGCAGCTGAAGGACTATTGTGAGGAACTAATCACGTCTGTTCCCATCTCTTCGTTCCAGTCGTCCTTCGGTGACAAGGCGAGTGACTTCGGATGGGGCTGTCTTGCCGAGCAGTGCTGCGTGCCAGCCATTGCCCTCCTGTATGCCGACCGTTTCATCTCGCCGGGCCGTTATCGTGCCTGTGCCTTGCAGAACGCTAATTACCTCTTCGGACAGAATGCCACAGACTTCTGCTATGTGACCGGTTTCGGACAGAAGAGTCCGATGCATCCGCACCATCGTATCTCTGCTTCCGACGATATTGTCGAGCCGCTTCCCGGAATGCTTGTAGGCGGTCCGAACCCCGGTTTGCAGGACAATGCCGACGGCTCCATCGTCTATCCGTCCACATACCCCGACGAGGCGTATGTTGACGATGAGCGTTCGTATGCCTCCAACGAGATTGCCATCAACTGGAATGCGTCGCTCGTAGGACTGATCGGCTGGCTTGATGCCATTTACGGGGCTAAGTAAGAGCCGGTAGCTCTTAGTGAAAAAACAATGCTGGCAGACTCAATCCTCCGTGGAAAGTAATCCAAGAGAGGGTGCTGAGTCTGCCAGCATTTTGTAGCTATATCCGAGTCGGACGGACAAAAGCACTTTTAGGCTTCTGTATCTTCTTCTTTCTTTGTCTTGCGGATGGCACGCTTGCGCTTGCCCTTCTCCTCGGTGGCAACGGGAGCGTCTGTCCTTACACCAGCCAGTTCGGGGTCGATCATGATGCGTCCGCAGTATTCGCAGACGATGATTTTCTTGTGAATCTTGATGTCGAGCTGACGCTGTGGCGGAATCTTGTTGAAGCATCCTCCGCAGGCATCACGCTGCACGTACACGATACCGAGACCATTGCGTGCGCTCTTTCTGATGCGCTTGAAGCTGCTGAGCAGACGCGGGTCGATTCTTGTCTCCAGTTCCCTTGCCCTGATTTTCAGCTTCTCTTCTTCCTCGCGAGTCTCCTGCAGAATCTCGTCCAGTTCGTTCTTCTTCTCGGCGAGTGCCATCTGGCGGTCCTGGATGATCTCTTCGGCATGCTCAAGGTCGTGGCTCTTCTCCTCAATCTTTATCTGAGCCTCGCGAATCTTCTTGTTGCAGAGTTCTATTTCAAGCGTCTGATACTCGATCTCCTTTGTGAGCGTATCAAATTCACGGTTGTTCTTCACATCGTTGAGCTGTTTCTGATAGCGGTCAACGCTTGCCTGTGCCTCGATAATCTCGCCACGTTTCATCTTAATGGCTGTCTGGAAGTCGGATATTTCCGTCTGAATCTTCTCGATACGGGTGTTCAGACCGGCAATCTCATCTTCCAGGTCCTGTACTTCGAGGGGCAGTTCACCGCGCAGTGCACGTTTCTCGTCGATGGCAGAGAGAGTAGTCTGTAAGAGATACAGGGTCTTGAGTTTCTCTTCTACTGTTAAATCTGTGAAATCTTTCTTTACCACATTCATAAGCTAAATGGTATTACTTGTTAATGATATATATGATTCTTATCTGTAGATGACAGGATTGGTGTTCGTCTGGGCGATGAGAGTGCGTACTCCCTTACAGCGTTCCCCGATGATATCCTGTAGCAGTTCGCTGGTGTACTGTTCGCTCTGGTAGTGCCCGATGACGACAATCTGTATCTGCTGTTCATGTCCGAAGAACTCATGATACCCCATCTCGCCGGTCACGAAAGCATCGGCTCCCGCGGCTATGGCATCGCCGAGCAGGAAGGAACCGGCACCTCCGCATACGGCAACAGTCCTGACGGGCTTCTTGAGCAGTTCGTTACACATGGCACATTCCACATGGAAAGTCTCTTTGACCATGCTGATGAACGCCTCGGCATCCAGTGCTTCGGGGAGCGTTCCCTTCACACCTTGAACCTTGGCAGACGCGTCGTCGTTCCCTGGAGGGCAGGCACCGCCATTCATCGGGCCGATGTCCGTCAGTCCCATCTTACGGGCAATCATGTAGTTTACACCATTCACGGCATTGTCGAGATTGGTGTGCATGGCTGCTATCGTCACCCCCTGCTGAATGGCTTTCATCACCGTGCGCTGCACATAGTTGAAATCCGAGATACAGCTCAGTCGGCGGAAGATGAGCGGATGGTGGGCTACCACCAGATTACATCCGAGCGTGACGGCTTCGTCGATAATCTGTTCGTTGACGTCTAAACACAATAATGCCCCTGAGACTTCCGCTTCTGTTAATCCAACTTGTAGGCCTGCATTATCGTAGCTTTCCTGCAAGGGCAGAGGCGCGAATTGTTCAAGGGCGTCTATCACCTGCTTTATTTTCATGATGAATTACATATTGACCTCTTAATCTGGTTATTAGGGGGATTTACGAATATGTCGTTCCAGTCTGCAAAGTTACAAATAAAAAAGTCCAATGACCGCTTCGCCATTGGACTTTTAACATTTATTACCAGTCGGATAGCCTTGCATCAGCTTCCACCCTGTCTTCTATGTTGTCGTTGAGCAGGGGATAGAAGTCGATTCCCGTGATTCTTTCTATCTCGTCGACCGTGTACACGCAGTCCGACATCCGCTGGAATTTGCCTTGGTTCTTGTAGATGAAGCCGATTGCCTTCGGATACCCCTTGCGGCACAGGACGACTTTGAAGAAGGCATCGGGAACCCATACCTTGTTCTTTCCGATGGTCTTCTGTTGCATTTCATTGTCGTGAAGTCCGAAGACAGGACCGCAGACAATATCAACAGCACCGAACTCGCGTGCCCACTCACGGCATTTGATTTCCAGATCGTTCCATTCGTTTTTGTTCAGTCCGTGGTTCTGCGGGCAGATGTTTGAAAAGAGGAAGCTCTCCCTCATAGCCTGTGCATCCCATTTGTTATCACCGGCAGGGCACATGTGGCCGCGGTCGTAGCGCGATGTATAATAGTCGTCGTCGATGGCACGGGGTGAGGGCACCTCATCGTCGGGAGTGAACACCTCATTATGGCGCTGCATCCTGCCATAGGTATGCGACTTCGTAAGATGCCATGCCACCCAGTTGGGAACCTTTGTCTTCTTGTTATACGAAATGGTGAATCCTTTTTTCCTGAGTATCTGTTCCGGCCGGTCCTTCAGGGGAGCCGGCAGTTCCATCATCCTGATGTTTGTTGCCGGTTGTTCGTTGCGTGCCTCCGAAGCCTTCTGCTCGTCATAGAAGCTTTCGACACTGGCTTCTTCTTCCGTTGTTCCCTGCCGTGGATTGTCGGCAGGAACTGTTCGCATTGACTGTCTGCATGCAGATACTGCTATCAGAAGACAGAAAAGGAGAAAGAACGTCTTTTTCATTTCAGCTTGTTGTATTGATCAAAGGAGTATTTACGGGCGATGAGCAGTGTCACCACCATTGACACGACCGAGGCGCAGAAAGAGGCAGCCAGAAAGAGAATCTGGTATTCCACGGCAGCCACGACGCTATAGCCGCAGAGCATCATGCCCCACATCAGGACGGGAGTAAGCCCGACCATCTGCACCGCCATCCTGCTGATGTTGGGAATGGCAGCTTTCTCGATGGCACGTTTCACGAAGTAGGTCAGTGCCGCATTGTGGCTGGCACCGTTGCCCAGCAGATAGTAGTAGAGCTGGTTGTGGTGCTGCAGTCCCATGTAATAGGTAGCGAGTGCATTGGCATTGGTTTCAACCATACTGCCGATGAGCAGTCCGAAGACGGGGATGAAGTAGCGTGCCTCAAACGGCGTGCTGACACCGAGAGCGAGGCAGAGTACGATGAGTCCCACGACAAGTGCGCCAGCTATGATGCCGGCACCGACGGGCAGGAAGTTCCTCTTCAGACTCAGACGTGCCTTGGATACCGTGAGCACCGTTCCTGCTATGGTCATGATGATGATCCACAGGATGCTGGTGGCGAGATTGTCCCATTCGAACAGATACTTCAGGCACAGGCCTGTCAGCGCGAGATAGATAATCATCTTGGCAATGGCTCGCAGTGCGCGGGGCAGTATCCTCACCTTGAACTCATGCAGCAGCACAAGGGGGATGACGAGAAGGAGTAGGATAATCAGAATCCCTGTTATTGAGAGTTCCATAGCTTCTTATTTAAATTCGTTCAAGTCAACATGAATGTCGCAATAGTTGATGAGCACGTCGTGTTCCTGACAGCCCACAATTACGGCAGAGCCTTGTCGGGCGGTCTCACGGATACATGCTCCGATGCGCTGGCTCAGTCCGTTGTCGTCATCGGTAGCGGGTTCCTCAATCACGACAATCGGACGATGCATCAGGCAGATGCCTGTGAGGATGAGCAGACGCAAATAGCCGGGTGACAGTTCTGCAACGGGCTGGTCGTAGACAGCAGGGGCGATGCTCAGCTCTGTCCAGAATTCAAAGAACTGTTCGCGGGTGAGATGGGGCGTGCAGAGAGACGACAATTCGTCGAGCAGCTCGCTCACCGTCTCGTAGGGCAGGTTCACATCTTTCGGAAGATAGGACATCCTATGCCGGAAGAAAGAAGCCGACCGTGTGTTCATCAGCTCGTGGTCGATGGACAGATAGCCTTCGGAAAGCGGCTCGAATCCCAAAACGGCACGCAACAGCATCGTCGTGGCAGCATCATCTTCCGACGACACCCCCAGCACTTCGCCTTCGTGAATAGTGAACGACAGATTACCGAAAAGCCGATGCCCGTTGACTGCCATTCCTCCGTTTTTTATCTCCAGCATCTTTCAAATATTTTTACCGCTGCAAAGTTACACAAAATAGATGAGATATGTTTGGCTGAATAAGGAAAAAAACGTAAATTTGCATCATTAACCGGAATAAGTACAGAAATAGAGGTTAAAGAGGTATTAGTAAAAACATAATCGTTATGAAACTGAAAATTAGGAAATTACTCCCCGTTGTTACCGCCTTGCTGCTGTTTGCACCAGCATCTGTAGAGGCACAGTCGGAACTGTACCCAGGACATTTCAACCTGAAGGAAGTGACATTGCTCGACGGACCTTTCAAGGAGGCGATGCTTGTGAACAACCGGCTACTGCTGGAGTATGATGTTGACCGACTGCTCACACCGTTCATCCGTCAGGCTGGACTCACCACAGGCAAGTATAACGGATGGCTCACCGCTCACCCGAACTTTCAGAACTGGGGCGGCAGCGGTTTCGACCTCAGCGGTCATGTGGGCGGCCATTACCTCTCTGCCCTGGCTCTGGCATACGCTGCCAATGACGATGCAACAGTGAAGAAACAGATGAAGGAACGGCTCGAATACATGATTGCCATCCTGAAAGACTGCCAGGACCGGTTTGACAACGACCAGACGGGACTCTACGGATTCATCGGCGGTCAGCCCATCAACGAGTCGTGGCAGGCACTGTGGCGAGGAGACCTCTCGAAGATTAGAGGAAACTGGGGATGGGTGCCGTTCTATTGTCAGCACAAGGTGCTGGCAGGACTTCGTGACGCCTACCTCTATGGTGAGAATGAAACGGCGAAGGAGCTGTTCAGAAAATTGGCAGACTGGAGTGTGAACCTCATCGCAAAGGTCAGTGACAATGACTTTCAGGACTTCCTCAACTGTGAGCATGGAGGAATGAACGAGTCGCTGCTCGATGCCTATCAGCTCTTTGGAGACCAGAAATACCTGAAGGCGGCAAAGCGGTTCAGTCATAAGGCAATGATTGACGGCATGCAGACGGTGAACACCACGTTTCTCGACGGCAAGCATGCCAACACACAGGTGCCGAAGTACATCGGTTTCGAGCGTATCTATGAGGCAGATGCCACGCAGATAGCCTACAGGAAGGCAGCTGAGAACTTCTGGCAGGATGTGGCTGCCAACAGAACGGTGTGCATCGGAGGAAACAGCGTGAACGAGCACTTCCTGTCGGTGAGCAATTCCAACAGATACATCGACCAGCTCGACGGACCGGAGAGCTGTAACTCGAACAACATGCTGAAACTGTCGGAGATGCTCAGCGACCGCACACACAATGCCATGTATGCCGACTTCTATGAGAATACGATGTGGAACCATATCCTGACGACACAGGATCCGAAGACGGGCGGATACGTCTATTTCACCACGCTGCGCCCACAGGGATACCGCATCTACTCGAAGGTGAACCAGGGTATGTGGTGCTGTGTGGGTACGGGTATGGAGAACCATTCCAAATACGGGCACTTCATCTACACTCATGACGGCAATTCGACGCTCTATGTGAACCTGTTTACACCGAGTGAACTGAATAATGCAGTGTTCGGCATACGGCAGGAAACGTTCTTCCCCTATATCACACCGACAGAGTCTGCATCTGCCACGGCTACCACCACCCTTACCATCACGAAAGACGGCAGCTATACGCTGGCGTTGCGTCATCCCGCATGGGCAGGCAAGGAATATGCCGTGACGGTGAACGGAGCACCTGTGGAGATGAACGTCGAAGAGGGAAAGGCTTCGTATGTGACCGTCAACCGCAAGTGGAAGAAGGGCGACAAGATAAAGGTGACGCTTCCCATGTCGCTTAGATACGAGGCATGTCCCAATTACACCGACTATATCGCATTTAAGTTCGGTCCTATCCTTCTTGGTGCTAAGACCACTGCCTGTACCCCTGCTGAGGCTGCTGGCGGCTCACTGCCCTATGAGGCGCTGCGCAATGAGTATGCCGGTGCCGGACGTATGGATCATGCACCCGGCAGCATGGGTACGACGATGAGTCTTATCAAGGCACCTCTGCTCATCGGTGAGCGCACAAAGGTGCTCGACAGAGTCACGATGAAAGATGTGAGCAAGTTGCTGTTCACCATCGATGCCAGCAGAGATGGCGTGGCTTCCTATGCCTGGAAGACACTGGAGCTACAGCCATTCTATACCATCCAGCATGCCCGCTATATGTGCTACTGGTATCAGCAGACCGCCGACAACTTTGCCCATAGTGACATGGCGGCAACAGAGGCTGCCAACGAGGCACTGATGGCACGCACACTCGACTTTGTTGCCCCCGGTGAACAGCAGAGTGAGGCTGGACATGAATACAACTATAGCAGCGACTCCAGGACAGGCAACTATAACTCAGAGAGCTACCGCGACGCACAGCGGGGAGGCTATATCCAATACACCTTATATAATAAAGAGGGAGTGAAGGAGAACCTGAGCATCCTCTGCCGCTTCACCACTGCCGACAAGGGACGCAAGGGCGTGCTCACAGTCGATGGCGTGAAGATTGCAGACATTGAGATTCCTGCTACGGTGAAGGGGGCTGAGGGGAATGGCTTCTATAACGTGGAATATCCTATTCCGGCATCGCTGCTGCTGAATGATGACGGAACGGCGAAGAGTAAGTTCGTGGTGCGTCTCTCGGCACCTACGACAGTATGCCCTGGACTTTACTACCTGCGGCTGATGAAGAACTACGACAATCATGCCTACCGCTTCGTGGCAGACGACTGGACGACCGGAGACGAGGCGCGTGTTGCGAAAAGCCGTATCACTTACGACATGGAGAACAATGTCATCCATGTGAGGCAGACGGGCAACAACAATATCTGCCTGATGCTCGACTATAACAAGACCGATTATACCATCGACAAGGCACAGAAGTTTTTGGTGGTGAAAGGTAGGAATCTCCGTCTCAACGACGGAGATTCTTATCTTTGGTGGCTGAATGGAGTGAACAAAGGCTCACAGGTGAAGCCTACGCTGACGACAAGTGTCAGTGAGGAGGGAAAGTCGTTTCAGATCATTGCCTGGGACATGACAAAAAGCGGGCTGAATGGAAACATCTCGGGCGACCGGCCCAATGTGACGATAGGACAGACAATCTTCGGACTGACGTCTTCGGCATCCGACGGTGCCACAGACATTCATCTCATCGCCTTTGTGGAGGATGTGAACAGGGACGTGGTGGACGGCATCTCGACGCGTACCTTCCAGGTGAACAACATGAAAGACACGGAAGTGTATAATCTGCAAGGGCAGAAGATGAATACAAGGATGCCTCACGGTATCTATATTACAAACGGAAAGAAACAAGTCATCAATTAATACGCATGGAAAAGAAACACTGGGAACTGAGAAAACTGAGAGAGGCCATCGAAGGGGAGCGTAACTGGAAACCAGCCAAGCCTGCCGCTCTGAAGAAGGTGATGAACTATCTGCACGGGATAGAGAAGCCTAAGAAGGAAACATTGGATAAACTGTCTCTCTTTGTCGGTTTTCAGGACTGGGAGAGCTTCCGTAAGGCTCTCCATGGAGAGGCCGATGCTGCCGAAAACTATGAGGACTGACCGTCAGGAGAAAAGAGAAAAAAAGAGAGGCTCCATCCTTGTTTGTGGGATGGAGCCTCTCTTATACTTTCGGATTTCAACAGGTTTATGCCTTCTCGTCGTTTTTGATAATGACGCGCTTCTCCTTGATGCGGGCCTTCTTACCAGTGAGCTTACGCAGGTAGTACAGTTTGGCACGACGTACTTTACCGTGCTTGTTCACCTCAATGCTGTCAATGTTCGGAGATTCGATAGGGAAGATACGCTCTACGCCTACAGTACCTGACATCTTGCGAACGGTGAAACGCTTTTTCTTACCCTCGCCGGAGATGCGGATAACAACACCGCGGTACAGCTGGATACGCTCTTTTGAACCCTCAATGATTTTGTAAGCAACAGTGATGGTGTCACCAGGACCGAACTTCGGGAACTCTTTGCCTGTTGCAAATGCTTCTTCAGCAATCTTAATTAAATCCATTTTGTAATGAAAACTTTTAATTGTTAATTGTCCGTACGCAACATGGTCAACGACTCTTCCGTTACCAGCGGTTACGCCGAAAGCGGGTGCAAAGTTACAATAATTTGTTGATATTTCAATGGTTAGCCTTTAATATTTGTTGTTTTTAACAAATTTGCAAGCTCATCCAGTAGATGATGATATGGAAGACCATCAAAGCTGTATGTGAAAACATTGGCAGGGAAAAGTGCTATAGAGTATCGGAAAAAGTACTCGATTCATTCGTTTTTGTCATTGAATCTTCGTATTTTTGCAGTACAACAAAACCAATCAGTTTATGAGAAAAAGGGAATTGCTTGTAGGCTGTAGCCTGCTGATGCTCGCCATGGTGTCGTCGTGTGGCACCCATTATCGGCTTGCTAATGTGGAACGCAGCAGAATACTGATAGACAAGCGCTATGATGTCCAGCCCGACGAAAGGGCGGCAGCTTTTCTTGCACCGTACAAGGTGGCTGTCGACTCTATCATGGAACCGGAGGTGGGAACCATTGCGAAGTATATGGCTGCACAGCGGCCGGAGAGTGAACTGTCGAATCTGCTTGCCGACATTCTGGTGTGGGGCGGAAAGGACTATGGTGAACAGCCCGTCATGGCCGTTTATAATATCGGTGGTATCCGTGCGTCGTTTGCAGAAGGTAAGGTGACGTATGGCAACGTGAACGATGTGGCTCCCTTCGAAAATAAGATCTGCTTCTTGACTCTTACGGGTACGCAGCTCAAGGAACTGTTCACGCAGATTGCGAGTCGTGGCGGTGAGGGTGTCAGTCATGGTGTGACAATGGAGATTACTCCTGACGGTCGTCTGCTCTCTGCCCGTCTGAACGGTCAGGAGATTGCCGACAACGAGACGTACCGCATAGCGACACTCGACTACCTTGCTCAGGGCAACGACAAACTGTTGGCATTCAAGAAGGGAACCAATCTCAATTCGCCCCAGACTACAGAAAACAACGTGCGATTCATCATCATGAACTACTTCCGTGAACAGAAACGGATGGGGAAGGCGGTGGATGCACAGATGGAAGGACGCATTGTCATCAAGGAATAACGAATCAAAGAAAAAACGGAGGATATGAAAAAGATAATCGGTATTGCTTTGCTTATGGCACTTCCCTTCGTGGGAATGCAGGGGCAGAAGACACGTGAGCTTACCATTCTACATACCAATGATACGCACAGCTGTATCCTGCCCTTGAGCGTTAATTTGGCAGACACAATGCTTGCCGGCAAGGGTGGTTTCCTGCGGCGTATCGCCATGCTGAAGGAAGAACGGAAAAAGGATCCCGACCTGCTCTATTTCGACAGCGGTGACTTCTCTCAGGGCTCTTCCTATTATTCGATGTACAAGGGAGATGTGGAGGTAGGACTGATGAATCAGATGGGAATTGAAGCTTCGACCATCGGCAATCATGAGTTTGACTTCGGGCTGGAGAACATGGCACGCATCTTCAAGATGGCGACATTCCCGATTCTCTGTTCCAACTACGACTTCACGGGGACTGTGGCAGAGGGAACAGTGAAACGCTATACGGTCATCAAGCGTAAAGGCGTGAAGATTGGCGTGTTTGCCCTTAACCCACAAATGGAAGGTCTTGTTTCTGCGAAGAATTGTCAAGGTGTTCGTTTCTTAGACCCGGTCATGGTGGCGAACGAGATGGCGGAACTGCTGCGTGGGAAGCTGAAGTGCGACCTCGTTGTCTGTATCAGTCACTTAGGCTGGACGGATGATGTGAACAGCGATAAGTATGTGTTTGCCCGTGCACGGGGTATCGACCTTGTCTTAGGCGGCCATTCCCACACTTATTTACAGCAGTTGGAGTATGTCACCGACCTTGACGGAAAACGTGTCCCCGTCGACCAGAATGGTAAGCATGGCATCTATATCGGAAAGTTGAAACTACAGCTTACTCGAAGTACAAAGTAAAGGTAATCATCTTGGAGCGGGCCTTGCTGACAGCGTTCGTGTACTGGAGCATTGTCTTGTCACGAACATGCTTGGCATGGTCGGTGTCCAGTGAATTAGTGAGTCCGTACATGAACTTCAGTTCTGGGCGTGCCTTGAAGAACGGCAGATAGAAGTCACAGCCTATTCCTATCTCCAGGAACATGTCGTAGCGTTTTAGTTTCAGGAAATCATTATCCTTGTTGGACAGGTTAATCATCGGATTAACTCCAGCCATGATGTACGGGCGGCGGTTGTTGAAGCGTGGTCCCGCAAAGATAATGTCGAATGCGGAAGTGATATAGGCAGTCTTTAGTCCCTGAGTCTCTTTGATAGGAGTCTTCTCGACATCAGAGATGTTGTAGTTGTGGAATGTGATATGCCTCGTACCGAAGTACATGGCAGGAGCGATGCGCAGCTGGAAGTTCTCCGACAGGCGGAATTCGCCGAGCACACCGACATTGAATCCTGGATCCCAGCGGTCCTGGTCGAGGGTGACGAGGCTCTGGTATGTTGTCCCGTCCTCATTAGACAGCGTGATGGGACCTACGTTCACAAATTCGATGTCTTGCAGATGAGTGCCCACATGAAGACCGAAATGGAATTTCCTCAGGTCGGTGTACGGCCTGTTCTGTACCGTGCGGTCTTGTGCTGAAGCAACCGTCAGCATGGTACAAGTTAATAATATTGCCAGATAAATTCTTCTCATCTTGTATATTAAACGTAAAAATCCTTTTCTTATTGTCTTGTGTTTTATTAAGACGACGTATAAATAATTAAAAAATGTCTACCTAAATATAGGTATTTAAAATAAAAAATGTATCTTTGTAACCTATAAAAGTAGGTATAATCCTATTATTTACAACAAATATTATTAATTTATTAAATAGAAAAAGTTATGGCATACGTAATTAGCGAAGATTGCATTGCATGTGGAACATGTATTGGTGAGTGTCCTTCTGAGGCTATCTCTGAGGGCGATATCTATTCAATCGACCCCGATCTCTGCACAGAATGTGGTACATGTGCTGATGTTTGTCCCAATGAAGCAATCAGCCTTCCATAATTCGGAACAGGCAAAAAAAATAGAGGGTACTTCAAACGAAGTACCCTCTATTCGTTATAATCAGTTTGTTGTTATTTAACTCCTAACTCTTCCAATGCAGCCTTTGCACCCTCGTCCTCAGGATTGATGTTGAGGATCTTCTGGAAGTTGGCAATAGAAGTAGCCTTATCGTTATTGATGTAATAGTAAGAACCGAGATAACGGTAAGCCTCAATCAGACGCATGTTGTCACCATTGTCGCGGTTGGGAGCATCAGCAAGGTGTGAAACGATAGCATCGTAGAAAGGCTTAGCAAGACCTTCTGTTCCCTCTGGGTCCATAGCACTGGCAAGACGGGCACGCATGAAGTTTGCATAGTCAATCTGATCAGGATAGGTCTCACCCAGACGAGCGTAAGTTGCATCAGCTTTACCAAAGGCTTCTTTCTGTGCGTCACCTTCAAGTCCTGCACCCAACTTCTGATAGATAGAAGCCAGACCTGCGATGTCGTATGCACTGGGCTTGTCCTTACCAGCGAGGTAGAGGTCATAGTACTTAGTACCATTCTCAAAGTCATCATTTGCAATGTAAGCATCAGACAGGTTCTTGTGAGTCATGTTCAGCTGAGCCTTGTTGTCTTTATTAGCTTTTTCTGCATTCAGGAACATCTCGATAGCCTTGTCGTACTGCTTGGCATTCTTCAGAGCTGTACCATAATAGGTATAGTCAAATCCAGAGATCTTTGCACTGTCAGACTGGTTGAAGAGCTTGTCAGCATACTGCAGAGCCTCTTCTGTGCGCTCCATGTCAGTGAGATTGTAGAAAGCGAGACGGTTCCAAGCTGCCTTACGTGCATCGCGTGTCAGTCCGTGGAGAGCCAGTTCAAGACTCTTCTCGCGGTTCTGGTTCATCCAAGAAGCCATAGCGTAGTTGGTGATGTCGATGTCTTCCAGTTTGTTCTTATCTACTTTTCCATAGAACTCGATAGCCTTGTCAAGACGGTTTGAGTTGTAGTAGATACGTGCAGCGAGAGCATCAACGGCGATGTCGGGGCGCTGTGCACGCAGGTCATTGAGGTTGCTGACAGCCTCCTCAGGGCTACGACCACGCAGGATGTTAGCATATTTGAAATAACCTTCAGGATCTTTCGGATCGAAATACTTAGCCTGCTGGTACATCTCAGCAGCCTTACCACCATCATCCTGAGCAACAGCAACGTCACCTGCAAGGATGTAAGCCTTTGCATACTTCTTGTCGCGTGCCATAGCCATCTCGGCATATTTCAGTGCATTTACCGGATCTTTAGCATCAAGGAATGCACGGCCGATACCTACAAGCACGGCTGTGTTCTTCTTGTTTGCTTTTAAGATAGGTTTCAACTGGGCTTCTACATCAGTCTTCGACTCGATGATTTTAGTAACTTGGTCAAGAACGGCTTTGTTGTCTTGTGCCATCATAGGAGCGCTGAGGCTGAGCATCAGGACTCCTGCAACAAAATATTTAATTGTTTTCATATCCTTTTTCCTTTTTTATTTGTTAGACATATTGTTTGACAACTTTATGACGAAAAATAATATAGAAAGTTTATTCTACTAATTATTCACTTTAACACTTTTCAACCTTATGTCGCCACGATAGGGCAGCATGTACCCTGTCTGGAAGATAATCATCTGTCCTCTCGGGCTTTCAAGGAAGTGTGCGAAGCCCCATGGCAGACCGCGGCGAGGGTCGGTAACGAGGGCATAAATGGTTCGGATGAGTGGATACTCCCGACTATAAATATAGTACTGGTCGGGCTTGCGACTGTTGGTCGGTGTGGCCTTGTCAAGTCTAGTTACCGACATTGTACGGATGTTTCTGTTTCGGGCAACGCTGCTGTCGCCTCGCTTGTCATCGAGCCAGTTGCTGCCGATGATGCCAATGGCGCCGGGCGTTTTTTCTACGAAGTTGATGACCTCTTCACTGGTCTCTACTGCAGCAACATTCGGGTTGCTGATGGGTTTACCACCAAGGATAGAGTCTTCAACAAAGTGGACGGCACTCGATTTCTTGTTGTCGAACACGACCGTAATCTCTCCCTTTTTTGAACCAGGATAGATTTCGCTCCATTTGGTAACAGATCCGTTAAGGATGCGTGTTACGTCGGCAACAGTGATACAGGAGTCAGTATTCTCCTTGTTCTGGATGAGTGAGAGTCCGTCGAAAGCCAAGATGATGGATAGTGGCGTATAACCGCGGTCGATAAGGCTTTGGCGCTCATCGTCCTTGTAGTCGCGTGCCGTTATCATCAGATAGACTTCGCTCTTGAGCAACTTGGTTATACCCTCCGACTCGTTGGTGTAAATCGGTGTGAGCTGGGCATTTCCCTTACATTGCACTTTCTCGAAGATTTCACGTTCCTCTTCGATGATGGGACTAAAACTTTCGTCAGAGGCGAAACTAATCACCCCTGACGAAGCAGTATCGGTGCGCCCGCTTTTGGGCTTCTTGTCTGAGCACGATGCCCAAAGCGCGGCCACCAATGTTAATCCTACTAATGTGTAAGATAATTTAATGTTCATTTTACTGTAATCTGAATGAAACAGGTACATTGTACTTCACACGCACAGCGGCTCCGTTCTGTTTACCAGGAATCCAGTTAGGCATGCTCTTTACAACACGAGTAGCTTCCTTGTCAAGTGACGGGTCAACTGAGCGAACAACCTTCACGTCGGTGATAGAACCGTCTTTCTCAACAACGAATGAAACAACAACACGACCCTGTACACCGTTCTCCTGAGCAACAACAGGATACTTCACGTTGTTCTGAAGGAACTCCATCAAGGCAGCAGTACCACCTGGGAATGAAGGCATCTGTTCTACAACGTCGAAGACCTTGTTTTCTACTTCAGGTTTCGGCTCGGGCTGTGCCACAGCTTCTTTCAGCTTGAGCACCTCACCGTTAGCATCGTCATTACCTTTAACATCGAGAGAACCGATGGCAGTCTTGGTGTTCATCAACTCGTCCTGAGTCTTCAGCTCGTCTTCTGGCTTCACTTCATCGTCCTTCTTGATGACAGGAGCGGTGAACTTCACAGAACTCTTAACGCGCTCAACAACTTTCTCGGGCTGCTGAATTTCCACTTTCTTCTGCTTAACCTCAGCTTTCTCTTTCGGCTTTTCCAGTGCAGAAAGCTCCTGAACGGTAGTAACTGCAACTTTCTTGTTTGCTTCGGTGATAACATTATTAACCTTTACGGCAATGAATGCAAGTGCAGCCATAGCGAGCATGATGAGAATAGACTTCACGTTTCTGCTGGAAGTGCCCTTACGCAGCTTATAGGCTCCGTAAGCTTGGTTTCTTCCTTCAAAAATGAGGTCAACCCATTCATTGTTTACTAGATCTATTTTTGCCATTTTCTTTTGCTATTATAAAGTTAGTAACTCGCGATCGACTATTGAATACCACTTTCTTTGAGAAGCTTCTCATCGTCGGGGTTGATATCGTCGATCACATACTTACCAATGCTGCAGATCTGCATTTCATCGAGAGCTTTCACCACGTTGACATAAGCTGCCTCATCAGTCGGCTTAATGATGACGGTGAGGGTCTGAATCTTCTCACCGCTGCCGGTGATGTCACCACTCTTGATCTTGGCCAACTCTATATTATAAATAGAGTCGTTCCACTGAGAGGGATGAGCCAGACGCTTCTCGTCGAGCTTTGCTTTTGCCAGCATTACGTCACGGACAGGCTGAGTGTTGTCCTCGGTAACGTGGGTAATCAGTACTTTACGGATGCCTTCCTTGCCCCAGTCTACTTTCTTCAGACAAGTGGGATCGTCGTACTTGGGCAGTCCAGCAACATAATAGAGGTGGTCCTTATCAGCGGTTACATACATTGTGATGGTGTATGAAGCCTTGGTTACAGATTTGTCCTCATCGGTCATGTTCTGGTCCTTACTAGGCATCGTCAACTCCATAGTCTGCGGTTTGGCCAAAGTTGAGCAGAGCATGAAGAACGTAATAAGAAGCATCATCATATCCACCATCGGCGTAAAGTCGACGCGGGTCTGCATCTTCTTTTGTTTACTTGCTTTTTGTTTTGCCATACTTTAGTCCTCCTGAGTCTTATATGAAGTTATCAGATAGTAACGGTTCTCGTTCATATCACGCAGCTCGCCCATGATTTTCTTGATGACTTTGTAGGGAGTGTTCTGGTCGGCCTTGATGGCGACTTTGATGTCATCATTTGCACTACGAGCTTCTCTCACCCACATCTGGAATTCACTTTCTCCACCATCAATACTGTCGAGAGGAATACCTCCCTGCTCTTTCATGGCGAGACTTCTAGCATCGGGGTCGAGGTTAAGATAAGCTTCGAGCTTATCCATTGACATGCCCCACATACCATCTTCCAAGAACGCTGTACGCTGAAGGGGATTGATGGAAATTCCAAACTGTCCCGCCATGCCGAGCAGCGCGCTCTGAGAATGGTGCTCATTATCCATACCCATGTAGATATGGCCGATGGAATCAACCAGAATGTTGAGCACATTGGTCTCTGGAACCTTGATCTCCGAGACAGACATTGGAGTGGTGACGGTTGTCGGCTCTTTCTTCATGAACGTAGAGCTCATCATGAAGAAGGTCAACAGCAGCACCATCACGTCTGACATAGGAGTCATATCGATCCAGATGTCCGCTTTCTTAATTTTTACTTTACCCATAATGTCAACTTATCAATCTTGTTTGTGTAGTAGTTGTAAGCAACAACGGCTACCCAAGATGTCAAGATACCAGAAGCGGTATTAACAAGAGCCTCAGAAATACCTACTGACAGAGCAGCTGAGTCACCACCACCAGTAGCAGCCAGAGCAGCGAATGAACGAATCATACCTACCACAGTTCCGAACAGAGCGGTCAGGGTACCCAGAGTAACGATTGTACCAAGGATTGGCATGTTCATCTGCAGAGTCGGCATCTCAAGCTGAGTAGCTTCTTCGTGAGCCTGCTGGATCTTAGCTACCTTCTGAGCTTTCTTCATACCTGTTGTAGCTTCCATCTCCTTGTAAGCTTTCAGAGAAGCACCTACAACATTAGCTACAGTACCTTTCTGGTCGTCGCAAAGCTTCTGAGCCTTAGCGAAGTCACCCTGTCTGAGAGCTTCTTTGATGTTAGCAACGAATTTGGGGAGTTTACCCTTACCGAAAGCAGTACGGAGAGCAAGTGCACGCTCTACGCTGAGTGCGATAGCGGTGAACAGCAAAGTGATAATCACAGGCACAACGATACCACCTTTGTAGATAGTACCAAGCATGTTAGTAGGCTCGTTAGCTGGGTCATTCTCTTTGAAGTTAGCGGGATTACCGAGCACGAACATGTAGAAACATACTGCTGCGATGAAACAGAAAACAATAATCCAGATTGCGGCCTGGACACCCTGGAAGCCCTGAGATTTTTTCGGGGCTGCGGCTTTTTGTGTAGTTGCCATAATTTGATTTTTTAATTTTTAGTTATTGAAAAAATTTTTATATTGAAAATTTCAATTCAAAGCAGATACGAAGTTTGACCAAGTTTCCCATGATCCTTTTTAAGGATTTGACACGCAAAGATAGCAATTTAGAGGAAACTAAAAGCGTAATTAAGAAGTTTTAACGATAAATTTTTTCTAATTTAAAGAAGAATATTCTGTTGTACTTCCTTTTCGCTTTGTCAGCTCAGTTTTGCCAATGCCTCCTTGATGCGTCTCATTGCTTCGCAAATGTTTTCATCGCTGGTGGCATAACTCATGCGGAAACAGTCGGGATCGCCGAAGGCATCGCCTCCGACGGTAGCCACATGACCTTCCTCGAGAAGATACATTGCCAGGTCGTTAGAGTTGTTGATCATACGCTCTCCGCAGCGCTTGCCGTAGAAGCTGCTGCACTTGGGGAAGAGGTAGAATGCTCCTTCGGGCTTGTTGACCTCAAGTCCCGGTATCTCACTGGCCAGTTTCACTATCAGGTCGCGTCTGCGCTCAAAAGCTTGGCGCATTTCCTCCACACAGCCCTGATCGAGCGTGTAGGCGGCTTCAGCTGCCTTTTGGCTCACAGAGCAGGGACCGCTGGTATATTGTCCTTGTAGCTTGTTGCAGCCTTTGACAATCCATTCGGGAGCAGCAATGTATCCGATGCGCCATCCGGTCATGGCGTATGCCTTCGACACACCGTTGACAATGATGGCTCTTTCCTTCATACCGGGGAACTGTGCTATGCTCTCGTGATGTCCTATATAATTAATGTGTTCGTAAATCTCATCGGCAAGCACGAAAAGATCTTCATGCCGTTTGATGACCTCTGCGAGTGCGGCGAGCTCTTCCTTGGAATAGACGCTGCCGGTAGGATTGCTTGGAGAACAGAGGATGAGCATTCTCGTCTTGGGAGTGATGGCTGCTTCCAGCTGCTCGGGTGTCATCTTGAAATCCTGATCGAATCCTGCATTCACAATGACAGGCTCACCGCCGGCGAGTTTCACCATCTGCGGATAGCTGACCCAATAGGGTGCAGGGATGATGACTTCCTCACCGTCGTTCACCAGTGCCATGACGGTATTGCATACGCTCTGCTTGGCACCGTTTGATACTAAGATTTCATTGATTGTATAGTCAAGACCGTTTTCGTTCTTGAGCTTGTTGACAATAGCCTTTCGTAAGTCGGCATAGCCAGGGACTGGAGAATAGCGCGACCAGTTTTCGTCTATGGCTTTTTTTGCAGCTTCCTTGATGTCGTCGGGCGTGTTAAAGTCGGGTTCACCTACACTCATGTTGATTACATCGATTCCTTGTGCCTTCATTTCGCTACTTTTTTGCGACATAGCCAGGGTAGCAGAGGGAGCAAGCCGATTCAGCCGATTAGATAATTGTGCCATTTTCTGTTATTTCTATGTATTCCTAACTTGCAAAGTTAGTCATTATTTTTTAGTTAAACGAAAAAAACGTCAACTTATTATGATCTATGGTGTATTTTTGGTCTTTTTATTCGATATGCAGGGTGTGCCCCATTCGTTCCTGTTTTGTTTTCAGGTAGCGGTAGTCGTATTTGTTGGGCTGTATCTCAATCGGGACATTCTCGACGATTTCCAGTCCGTATGCTTTCAGTCCAACACGTTTTGTCGGATTATTGGTCATGAGGCGCATTTTGTGAATGCCAAGGTGTCGGAGCATCTGAGCACCGCATCCGTAGTCGCGTTCATCGGGCTTGAATCCCAGGTGTATGTTGGCTTCGACTGTATCCATGCCTTCTTCCTGTAGCTTGTAGGCGGCAATCTTGTTCATCAGTCCGATGCCTCTTCCTTCCTGTTGCATGTAGATGAGTACGCCTTTGCCTTCCTTCTCAATCATCTGGAGAGCCTTATGCAGTTGCTCGCCGCAGTCGCACCTCATGCTTCCCAGAATGTCGCCTGTGGCACATGAAGAGTGTACGCGGACCAATATCGACTCATTCTCCTCCCACGTACCTTTTATTAATGCCATGTGCTCCAGTCCGTTGCTCTTCTGTCGGAAAGGAATCAGTTTGAAATGTCCGTATTTTGTCGGCATGTCCACCTCGCTGCCAACTTCTATGAGCGACTCTTTCTGGAGGCGGTATGCTATCATGTCTTTGATGGAGATGATTTTCATGTCCCACTCCTCAGCCATGCGATACAGTTCGGGCAGTCGTGCCATCGTTCCGTCTTCGTTCATTATTTCCATGAGTGCTCCAGCCGGATAGAGTCCTGCCATCTTACAGAGGTCGATGGCTGCTTCTGTGTGCCCGCTTCGGCGCAGCACTCCGTTGTCTTGCGCATATAATGGATTGACGTGACCTGGACGACCGAACGTCTCGGGTCTGGAAGCGGGGTCTGCCAGTGCACGAATCGTCTCGGCACGGTCGTGGGCAGAGACACCGGTCGTGCATCCTTCCAGTTTGTCCACTGTGACGGTGAAGGGTGTTCCCAGCACAGACGTGTTCTCGCTGACCTGGCGGGGCAGGTCAAGTTCCTCGCATCTGCTTATGGTAATGGGTGCGCAAAGCACTCCTCTGGCGTTCTTCAGCATAAAGTTCACTTTCTCGGCTGTAATCATCTCGGCGGCGATGATGAGGTCTCCCTCGTTTTCGCGGTCTTCATCGTCTACAACGATTACAAACTTACCCTTTTTGAAATCTTCTATTGCATCATGGATGCTGCTGAGTTTGAAATTCTCCATATTTATTATATTATATGCTGAATTCTGTTTTCTATATTTGTATTTGTCTGTTTGATCGTACGCAAGTCATGCAGCAGGCGGAGCCTGAACGTCCACATTCGGATATACAGGAATGCCCCGATCGGGACGATGATGGCTGCTGCAATGTTCATCCACTTCCTTTCAAAAGGTCTTGTGTGTGCCTTTTCCGATAGGATGGGGTAGTTGTTCAGTTCCGAAAGAATGACCTTGTCCTTGGTGTTTGCCAGATCTTCGATGACGGCTTCCAGTTCCTGACTGATACGTTCAATCTCATGGTCGGGCTGATACCTGAAGAATACATTGATGATGTTTGCAGGCTTATGGAGGTTATGCACCTTGGAATAGTCGGTCACCTCCTGAGAAATCCTGTTCAGCTTCTCCTTGTCGGATACATAGTCGGGATCATCGATGATGACCTCTTTTCCGAACACATGCCGTTTGAGTCGCAGGCCGAGCATCTTCATCATGAGGTTCTTGTACATGTCGAGGTTGAACACCACCGAGTCATTGTTCGCCTTATAAGTGAAGAAGATTGCCAGCGGGGTGAGTACGGCAGGAGCCAGTCCCTTGCCGAACCACACGGTCCACATGCCTCCGCGTGACATTCTGTAGCCGGTGTTGTCGAGGATATAGAAGATGATGAACACCAGAACAGAGATGATGACAGGGATGCCCAGACCTCCCTTTCGGATGATAGCGCCTAACGGTGCCCCGATAAAGAAGAAGATAAGACACGACAGTGCCAACGTGAATTTATTGATGGCTTCAATCTGATGCTGTCGGATGAGTTTGTCGGCATCGCTTGTAATCATGCTGTTGAAGTCGAGTTCGCTGACCTGCATCTGCACTTTATTGAGAGCCATAGAGATGATTCGCTGTTTTTTATCTGTGGAAAGGCTGTCGAATTCGGCATCAATGCTGAACGACTTGTCCTGTGCACGTTTCAGCGCGGTCAGCGAGTCGGGCTTTGATGCGCGTGCGACATAGAATGTCCCCATTTTGCTGTCGGCATAGAATCGTCTTCCGATGCTGTCGTACATGTGATTAAGGGAGTCGATGTCATGACCGATCTGGCGGAGGCTCTTTCCTCGTGCATCATTGGAAAGCGAGGCGGCATCTGTCATGTTGAAGTCGCCGTCGTAGTCCATCACAATCTGTTTTGTGGAGAACGACTCGCGGCGGTAGGGAACAGAGGCACTGTTTCCCAGTTGCTGAGAGGGCATGTTCTCAAACCACTCACCGCTCCACAGAGTGATCAGGATGTGCTTCTTCTCTGCTGTCGACTGCAACATACCGGAGTCGGCAAGGATGATAGCCTGGTCGTCGTAGCTTCCCGTCATGCGGTAAATCATGATACCGTATAGCTTTCCGGTCTTCATGTCTTTCTCCTGCACGAAGAGGTTGCAGTTAGGAATGCCGTCATAGAAGATGCCTTCGGGGATTTCCACTTCCGGACTCTTCTGCTTCATCGACAACAGCAGTTGCGCCATCTTGATGTTGGCTTTCGGTCCTATGTCGTTCTGGAAGTGGAACGAGGCAAGACTGATGATGATGGAGATGATGATCAGGGAACGGAACGTCTGCATGAGTGAGATACCCGCAGACTTGATGGCAGTCAGCTCTGAGCTTTCTCCTAAGTTTCCGAAGGTAATCAGTGAAGAAAGCAGGATGGCAAGGGGAAGCGCCTGAGGGACAAGCATCAGTCCCATGTACCAGAAGAACTGAGCCAGGACCTCCATGGACAGGCCTTTACCGATGAGTTCATCGACATAACGCCACAGGAACTGCATCATCAGCACAAATTGACAGATGAAGAAAGTTCCTATAAAGAGCAAGCCAAACTGTTTGGCGATGAATATATCTAATTTCTTAATTCGAAACATTGCTGGGTTGCAAAGTTATAATAAAAATATCAGAATCAGATAATTCAATGCCTTAATTATATTTTTTTCATTCTTTTCACAGGCCACTTGAATGGTGGAGGCGTACCAGATTGTCCGACCAGATGGCTTCAAGCTGTTCATGGTCGTCGTCATCTGTAAAGTCGGTAATGACAAGAATATAGTCATTTGTCACGTCGTTGCGCACCATGCGGATTTCCGTATAGCTGCTTTCGTCGTCATCATCTTTCCACTTGAAGCGGATGTAACTGTTTTTAATCTTCTCAAGAATCTTTGCCTCTTTGATTTCATGGTGTCGCCAAAGCTCTCCCCAAATAAAAGTCAAGGTGTCATCGGAAAGATGCACCTCATCAGCGACCCAAAGTGAAAGCCCCTCTGCGGTGCTGATAAGATTCCAGATGATGGCACTCGATCGTGAGTGTAGCTCATGCTCTATGCAGATTCTATGTTTCTTCATGATTAATAGTCAAATTTGATGTAAAGATTCCGTTTACAAAAATACGGTTTTTTTTTCTCTTTACAAATAAATTCCATGATTTTTTTGGTTAATTAAAAAGATTGTATTACCTTTGCACCGCATTTTTGCAATGGATGGCGGGATAGCTCAGCTGGTTAGAGCGTCGGATTCATAATCCGGAGGTCGTGGGTTCGGGTCCCACCCCCGCTACAGAGCGCAAGGTTTCATTGAAGCCTTGCGCTTTTTTTATGCAGAAATCCGCAATTAGCGGGATAGCTCCCAACTAATTGCGGACTCCATGAAACAGGACGTTTTTTCTTATTTCGCCAGCATTTTCTTTCCTCCCACCAGATAGATGCCCGAGGGCAGACCCTGGAGTGCCTGAGACCGCTGCACCTTGCTGCGTACCAGGATGCCGGAGACTGAATAGACATCCACCAGATTATCTTCTGTGCCGATGAGTGTGGAGACACCCGTGGGCTGTCCAGGCGAATAGTCTTCGTTATTCGTCAGATACATGTCATCCACGGCAATGGTGCCTTGTCCGTTTGACCAGAAGCTGACAATCCGGATATTCTTTGTGTCAAGCGCCTGGCCTTTGCGGCCTCCGGAAGTATATTTTGCCGTACTGAGGTTGATGACAATCTGCTTCTTCGAACCGAATCCCGGCGACTCGCAGCAGTCGCTCCAGATGCTGTTGGCGGTGAAGATGTTCAGATGAGCGTCACAGTTCTGTGGCCTTGTCAGTTTGATGACGAGGTATTTATACGCCGACATGTCGGCTCCGTCGGGATACTCCCAGCCCATCTGTCCCCATTGTCCGGGTCTGAAAGTGCGTGTTGACTCAGTATAGACTCCCTGGGCAAAGAGTGAAGGATTGATGTATTCTGCTCCGAACGGGAAGAAGGTAGAGCGCACGTTGAAAGTAGTCTTCAGTTCATTGCCCATCGGGTCGGTATAGGTGGCGGTTATTTCCGTCCTTCCTTCTGCCAGACCGCGTAACTGCCCGTTTTGTATCAGGACGATGTCGGGAGCGGCTACTTCAAACTTAGCCTGTGCAGCGATGTTCTCTGTATGTCCGTCACGGTAGGTGGCATTAATCTGCAGCGATGAGCTCTTGCCAATCATGATTTCCATCTCTTCTTTGTCGAGGTTAAGCGACTGAACCGTCAGCATGTCCTCGCTGAATCCTTCGAAATGCTCGGGATAGAAAGTGCTTTCGTCATACTCCGACTCGGTGCTGAACCAGTCGAAATCAGCATATCCTTCGCTGTGAGGCTGGCTGGCATAGCAGAACAGTCCGAAGCGGGCTCCCACGAAGACAGAGAGATTATACCCTAAGGTTGTCTGTCCTCCGATAGGACGATACGTCTTGTTGTCGAGTGAGTAGTAGAACCGTGTCTTGCTGGTGCTGTAAGTGACGGTCGCCCTCAGATAGATCACGCTGTCGATGTCCACGCTGACAACTTGCTCGGTGGGCTGGAAGCTGCTGGAAGTGCGGAGTGTGTCTTGCCGCCAGACGAGTTGCTTATGCCCGTCTTTCTGCTCAACGGCAAGCATGGCGTATGGATCCTGCAGGATACAGATACCGGCACGGTCGCCCTCCTGCAACTTGCTGACATCAACACGGATGGTTCCTAACGACGGCTTGCTGTCGTAGGAGAAGATACGCTGGGTGAGCATGTTATGGGCCTGTGTGAGTCGTGTTGCCGTCCCTGAGACTTTCATGCGCAGCCATCCCGGACGCTCGAACAGCGACCATGCTCCATTGTCGGGATTGTGGTTCCATTCCCATTGGTTGCCCAGCGGATAGGAGCGGAAGTTGTCGTTTGTCGGTAGCGGAGAACGGGGATATGCCTGTGCGCTTGCCGGCTTTGTGTAGGTAAGGCAGGGTGTTCCGTTGACGCCGACCACTGGCCATTCGTCTGCCCATTTCACGGGTTGGAGGTTGGGCATGCGTCCCAGTGCTCCCAGGTCTTCCTGCATAATCGTCCACCACTCACCGGAAGGTGTTTCAATCAGAGCACCCTGATGGATGGTGTTAGGCTTGCCGTTGATGGTCTTTGCAACAAGCAGTTTCTCTTCATAGGGACCGAAGATGCTCTTTGAACGGAGTACGGTCTGGGCGGAGGGCCA
This sequence comes from uncultured Prevotellaceae bacterium, assembly GCA_902762325.1. Classification (GTDB taxonomy): domain Bacteria; phylum Bacteroidota; class Bacteroidia; order Bacteroidales; family Bacteroidaceae; genus Prevotella. The sequence continues at coordinate 33,117 of CACWNV010000037.1, forward strand.
TCCGCCGTAAGTGGCATAGATATAATAATAGTTACCTATTTTATATAGATGACAGCCTTCCAGCATATCGTTGGCTTTGAATACCGTCTGCTCCCTGACGAAATTGAAGTCTTCGTCGAGTTCACACATCTTTATCTCCGTATTGCCGCAGGCAACATATACCTTGCCATTGTCGAAGAGCATTCCCGGATCGTAATAGATGCGACTGAGCTGTTTCTGTTCCCATTTTCCTTCGGGATCAGTGGCTGTCAGCAGCCAGCCGCCGGTGTCGTTGCCGTTGATGAGCACATAGAACTTCCCCTCGTGGTAAGCCATTGAACATGCCCACATGCCGGCGGCATAGGCGTTCTTGTCATTCATCAGATTGTATCTGTCGGATGTGGACAGCTGAACCAGAGGCTGGGCACAGTATTGCCAGTTCACAAGGTCTTTCGACTTGAGAATTGTTGCTCCCGGGAAATGGTGCATCGTGGTGCTTACCATGTAATAGGTGTCGCCCACACGGATGACATCAGGATCGGGGAAGTCTGCCTCGATGACAGGATTCTTGTACTTGCCGTTCCCCAGGTCGCTGCTTCTGGTGTTCTTGAAGTCAGCATGAGGCCAGTCCACATTATAATACTCTGCATACCAGTCCATGCATGCCTTTCCACAGGCTTCCTCATAACCTCCGAAAGCTGGCACCACCTTATTATTATTTATAAGCTCGTCCACGTCGATGAGACAGGCAGTGCCGGAAAGAGTCATGGAGATGTTCTCGTAATGGTCGAGGAGTGCCTTATAAGCCTTTCCCCATTTCGATGTGGAGCCTGTCGACCAGGTGCCATAGTTGGCGGGTACCCACTCGCCATGTTCGTTGTAGTGTCCTTCTCCTGGTTTTTCCGGACTCCAGTCCACTTCAGTGATGATGATAGGAGCCGTGTCGACCACCGGTACCTGCTGGCGGAACTGACGGATGTAGTTCTGTTCGTTGCAGCTGTTGTCACTGCATCCGAACCAGCCCGTATAGTCGTGAACGGCATAGCCGATGTTATAACCCTCAATGGGATGGGAGGCATAGCTGGTGTAGTTGGCTTGCCATCCGGTTCCCGGAGCCCAGATGATACCTGTGAAGCCGTTGGCACGTATCTTGTCGACGATGGGCTGGAAGTAGTCGTGAAGGGCAGCCGCATCATCTTCTCCATTGCTGTTCTTCAGTGATACGGGCTCGTTAGCCAGCTCAATGCTGATTTGTCCCGCATATTTCCTGATGGAATCGTTCTTACTGAAGATATCCCAGACGGTCATCAGATAGTCCTGATAGTAGTCGCCTACTTTCAAGTTGCCAGGGCATACACCCGGCGGTCTGACGACGACATACATCCCATGATTCATGGCACGTTTAGCCAGTGGGAAGTAAAGCGTACGCAGGTATTTTATCAGTCGCGACGACGAGAAGCGTGAGATGTCTGCCTCGCCGCCTTCCTTACCGTCGCTCTGTTTTGCAGGGTCGTTGGTCCACGCAGGATCCATGTGAAGTCTGAACACGTCACATTTCGCCTTCTCAAGACCGGTGAAGATCTTCTCGAAGTAATTGATACACTTGTTCATGCCGTTATCGCTGTAGTCCCAGCCCCAGCGTCCGCCGTTGAACCAGGCGTTGGGCGTATCCATCACTCCGTGTAGTACAACTCGATTGTCATGTGTGTCTTTCAGCCATCGACCGTCGACATGCAACGTGGGAAGAGGCTTCACACCTTGCGCCAACAGAAGAGTGGTGGCAAGAAAGGAAAAGGTAAATAGAAAAAGTCGTTTCATTATATTATATGGATTGTTTATGCCTGCAAAAGTAATATAAATAATCCTTATACAACAATTTTGTTGTATCACATCCTTTATAAAATGTTTCAATTATCCTTAAGAGAAACGACAGGGATTAGGAAGGAATCATGCTTTTGTGATAAATCTATGTTTTAAGAGATTTATAATTTTATTCGGATGGTTAGATTGTCAATGAGTGAAATATCGTTAGACTTGTGCTGTGTCGCAACGGAAGAAATGCCGTAGGTGTTTGATTTATGTGTTGTGGCGCAAGGGAAGAAATGCCGTAGGCATTAGACAATGGTAGCCAGCCATACAGCCGTGCTGTTATGTACGGCGAAATGGCTGGTGAGGGCGACACCCCCATTTTATACCTTGCCTTTAGGTAAGGGACAAGATTAGACAATGTCGCCTACCCAAGGGCAGGCTATATTCTTATGGGGGGTATTCCTTTCCAGCCATTTCGCCGTACCCATAGGCACGGCTGTATGGCTGGCTACCTTTGTCTGATGCCTCTGGCATCTTCTTTGCTAACGACCCCTATCTGATGCATTTGACATGATGCCTCAGCATCATTTCATTGCGCATTGGGAAGAATGGGATTTTGTCAAATAATATTCGAATTTTGACCCCAAAAAACAAGGGGTACTGGTCACGAAAGGGTCACTCGGTCAAAAAAACGCGATTTTTGAGGTTTTTTCGTAAATCGTTGGCTGACAAATGGTTACGCAGATGCTAATCTGTTATCGAATGGTTTACAAAATCTGAATTTGCGAGAGCTTAGGTTTTGGTGCGCGAAAGGTAAGGTTTCATCGTGTGAAAGGTCATGTTTCATCGCACGAAACATGGTCTTTGGCGCGGTCAAAGCTAAGGTTTGGCGGTAAGAAAGCTTAGCTTTCGCAAAATGAAGAATGAAAAATGAAGAGTGAAGAATCCATTTTAACGGATTTTAACCTCTATTTCATCACTTTTCCCCGACAAGTTTTTGTAAATATTATTGACATCATTTTATATCTTGTTTTGATGCCTTAACTCATTGTTGAGTGCGAATGCTTTGTTTGTCTTTTCACTTGGTCCTGTTAGGATTGATCCGTTCAGGGTGGCGGTCACAATAGTCTTGGATTCTTTTAGCGAACTTCATGTCTTTCTTGCTGCCTGGACGGGGCTTGAAATCCATTTTCTCGGGGATATGTCGCGCCAGATCCACAACACGTGTTGTGCCCTGACTGGATTTCACGATGAACAGAGAGTCGTAGAGCTGATGGTCGTAGGCATCGTAAGTCGCCATTTGGAGGGTATCTCCTTTGACTCTTACCGTCTGATAATAGCGGCTTGAGAGGCCAAAACGGTCGTATTCATCGGGAAAACTGATGCGATAGTTCTTTGGGGAGCAGTGACTGACAGTATAGACAGGAGTCGTCATCATCTGAGGAGCACCGTCCACATCGACCTTGTTCGTCATGCGGGCATATTCGTGTTCATGCGCTTGCAGCACCAGGTCAACACCATATTCGCGGATAAGTCCGTCGAACAAAAGCCGTTGAGGCAGGTTGTTCATTCCTCCTTTGAGTGAATAGAGCGGGTGATGCAATATCACGATTTTCCACAGCGCCTTACTTTCCTGTAGCTTTTTCTTCAGCCATGAACGCTGGGTCCAGAGGAAGTTAGGCTCACGGTTGCTGTCAAGCAGAAAGAACTCAGCGTTGGCATAGTGCAGGTTGTATAACTGATTCTCACCTTCCATCGCATCAAGAAAATAGGAGAAGGTAAGAGAGAACCGACGTTCCAGCTTCATGGGAACAGTCTTCAGATAATCATGGTTGCCCGTTGCGACAAGCAAGGGTACATGCTGGCAGATGGAATCGAGGTCACGGAACGTCTCTTCCCAATAGTTATCGGAAGGACGCTCTGTCAGGTCGCCTCCGCAAACCAGCATCTCGGCATTCGGATGTTGATGGAAAGCCGATTTCAACAGTTCATTAGCCTTTCCGTTGATGGAGTCCTGCACGTCACCGACATAGACAAATTCAAATTCATTGCGGTGGGCAGGATAGGTGCGGAAGGAATACCAGTCAGAGTATTTCCCGTTGGTACAGGCCCTATAATGATAGGTGGTGTCAGGGAGAAGCTGTCGCAGGCGTGCCGCATAGAAGACAGACTTCCCGCTACGGGAATGGAAAAGCTCGCCAGTAGCCTTTTCCTTCTTCGGTGTACCCTCTCCACATTGATATTCGATGAATGATGGTCTGACAATCGAGTCGCATTGCCAGCTGATGTTACGGGAATCTTCTTCGGACGAGCCGAAGGTCAGCATGATGCGCGAAGGGTACATTGATGCCGTGTATGGAGGTTCCTCCGGCATGGAGAACCATGCGTCCCAGCGACTGCAAATCCAACCCGTCACACCACCGACGATTAACAGTGCGACAATCCATTTAATTCTCTTTCTCATCATTCAATAGATATATTAAGAGAGAGGTGAGAAACTTCTCTTTTTCTCACCTCTCGCTTTTCATTATTAATAACCAGGATTCTGCCAAGCCTTCTTACCCTCATCGCTGAGGTTTGTACCATCAGGATTCTGCAGGGTATCGATGAACTTCTGCGGAATCGGGCGATACATGTGACGATCCTGTACGTTTGGAGCAGCCTCGGGATTGAATGCCTTTGCACGCTTTACAAGCAGACCGGTACGAGCCAGCTCGTCCCAGCGGTTCCACTCACCCAACAGCTCACGTGTGCGCTCGTTGAACACGAAGTTCAGCATACGGTCGTAGTCGCTGGTAGCACCGATAGCCTTGAGTACAGCTTCGTCCTCGGCGGGGAGCTGTGTGTAGCTCTTAACCTGAAGGTCAGAAGCAGCGGTAGTCTCAGCGATACCTGTTGACAGATAATAGGTATTGGTGTGAGTCATAGAAGCATAATAAGCTTCTGTGTTGTTGAGAACCTTACCATTCTTGTCCTTGTTCTTTTTCACTGAATTAGCAGCAGCTGTGGTGTTGTCTTCGATACCACCGTCAGCCTTCAGGAATGCCATTGAACCGTCGGTGTAGTAGCCACGGTCCTCACCGTTCTTCCACTGTCCGCGGGCACGGATGACGTTAATTGTATTGACAGCCTCCTGATACTGACCCAGACGAACCTGAGCCTCAGCCTTTACGAGATAGGTCTCACCTGTACGGGCCATGATGACATCGCGATGTGCATCACCCTTCTCACCAGTACGGGTTCCGTCGGCAGTCTTGTTGATACCGCAGAAGACATTAGAGGTAGATGGGTTACCAGTGTAAGTGTTGAGCACATACTTGCCATCCTGGAAGGTTACGAATGCATTGGGCACCCACTTGCCAGTGCGAGGATTAACGAAGCTATGAGCATCGCCGCCGCGACCGAAGGTTCCATAAGGATTACCGTCGAAACGCTTGTCGCTCTTCTTGTTGAGGATGAAGATGATACCCTCGTCGCCCAAATCGGGAACCTGATCCACGGTGATTCCGTTCAGAGAAGCCACGGATTCACGGTCGTACACACTTATATCCTTTCCGTCCTTGTCTTTTTCTGTTCTAAACTTGGTAATATTGTTCAGGCCATAGACAGTCTTGAAGGTCTTCCACATACGGGCATCGTTCACATTGTCGAAGATAGAATAGGTGTACTCAGTAGGACGACAGCGCTGGAAGTCCATACCACCGATGTACTGACCACGCTGTACCCAACCTCCTGAGAAGTTAGAGAACTGAGGATCGAAGTAGTTGTAGGTACGGTTACCGAAACGTCCCTGAGTGGAGTTGTCCTGATTGTGCTCGGCTGCCATCAAGATTTCTTTCAATTCCTCATTGGGGCAGTCAACACCCGTCCATTTAGCATAGAGATCCCAGTAGTCGGGAGCCAATGGGCAGGCGGCGATCACCTCGTCACAGAGAGCAATTACCCGCTTTAGGTCAGCATCCTTAGGATAGCCGCTGTTCCATTTAGCACTGCGCTCAGACTGACGATACAACAGGGCCTTAGCCAGGAAGTGAGCAGCTGTGTACTTTGTCCAAGTACCATTTCCGCGCCACTTATCTGTGGGCAGCATCTTATAGGCTTCCTCAAAGTCGCTGATAATAAGGTTCAGCGTCTCTTCCTCGCTTGCGCGTGTATAATTCTTCTTTACGTTACCATTGGCAGGTTCGGTCTCCAGTGCAACGCCACCATACTGACAGAACAGACGGTAGTAGTTGTAGCCACGCAGGAAATGAGCCTCACCGAGCGCCTTGTTGCGGCTGTCCTCATCCTTTACATTGTCCGCCTTGCTGATAATCAGGTTGGCAGTAGAGATACCATAATACATCTGATCCCATAGAGCTGATACGGCAGGGCAGTTCTTGTTAGCAGCGCCCAGAGCCGGTGTACAGTCCAGTGCATTCAGACGGTTATCGTAAGTGTTCCAAGGTTCTGATGTCAGGTCAGCACCATTGGTGAATTCATCGCAACCATACAGTGTGATACCGTATGCCCACTCATAGCCAAAGTGCCAGCGGATATTTCCGTAGAGTCCGGCAGCCATGGAGAGTGCTCCGTCTGATGTCTCAAGCAGTGCATCCGTATATTTGTGACCGGCATCTTCCTTCAGGAAGTCATCGCCACATGATGTCGTAGTCATCAAAGTGAGCATCGACAGTGCACCACAAACTATTATGCTATTAATATATTTCATATTCGTATTGTCTTTATGTTATTACCCAAAGATTAGAAATCAACCTGAACACCAACGGTTACACCACGGTTGAAGTAGGTGCGGCCAGTATCGAGATCCATGAAGTCGATGGAAGAGTAGAGCATACCGAGATTCTTGCCCTGAACATAGAGTTTCAGGCCACTGAGACCGATTTTGTTGAGCAACTTCTTATCGAAATTATAACCGAGAGAGAGGTTACGGACTTTGATGAACGAAGCATCCTTGAATCCGAGCAGACCAGAATAGGGGTCTCCACCAGCCTGGCTATAGACAGGCTTCTGCCAGTCGGCACCCGTATTGTTAGGTGTCCAGTAGCTGATTTCACGCTGCTGGTACATACCGAGCTGTCCTTCACCACCGGTGCTAACGGTATAACCGAAGCGGCCCTGCAGATCGATAGTGAGTTCAATACCCTTCCAGTTGAAGCTGTTAGACCAGCCCGCTGTGAAGCGAGGATTTCTGTTACCAAGGATGACACGGTCGTCAGCGTCGATCTTATAGTCACCGTTCTGGTCAACGGGACGAACACTACCTGGAGTGAACTTCGCACCTTTCTCATTGAACTTAGCCATCTCGGCTGCATCGCTCTCCTGCCAGAGACCATTTGCCTCGTAGCCATAGTAAACGGCAATAGACTCACCGATGAACCAAACATTGTTGATATCGTCTTCCTTACCATTAGCCAGCTCTACGATCTCATCCTTCTGCCATGCAAGGTTCAGGTTAGAGTTCCAGATGAAGTCCTTTGTCAGGACAGGAATGGTATTCAAGGTCAGTTCTATACCCTTGTTCTTGGTCTGACCGACATTGGTCTTCATTGAAGGATAACCTGAGAGTGAAGGAATCGTCATGTCAAGAATCAGGTCCTTTGTACGAGAGGTGTACAGGTCGAGGGTACCACCGATGCGTCCCTTCAGGAAGCTGAAGTCGATACCGACGTTCCACTGAGTGGTCTTCTCCCAACCGAGGTTCTTATTAGGCATCTGGTTTGCACCTGAAGAATAATAAGGTTCGTTGGTGACGAGAATCTGAGAGTTGGCAATGCTGAACGGCATCCAGTAAGAGCTGATGACACCGAGTGTTCCGTAAGGACCTACAGCAGCGTTACCAGTGACACCGACACCGAGACGGAGCTTTAACTGGTCAATCCATGTGGCATTCTTCATAAACTGTTCCTGGTCGATACGCCATCCGAGTGCCATTGATGGGAAGAAGTCCCACTTGTTGCCTTCTGCCAGAACAGAGGCACCATCCCAACGAGCTGATGCGGTGAGGAGGTAACGATCCATGAACGAGTAGTTAACACGAGCCATGTAAGAAGACAGCTGGTTGCCTGTGAGGCCAGAGCCGATACCAACTTGATACTGAGTATCTGTTACGTCGACTGCACTCAGGTTATTCCAGAGGAATGAAGGCATAGGAATCTTCTGCTCACTGATGCTGCTGGTCTCTGTCTGAGACTTAGAAGCACTCTGCAACAATGTCACGCCGATAGAGTGGTCACCGAAGATCTTATTGTAGAGCAGCATGTTATCAAGCGTCCAAGCCAGCTGCTGTCCGTCGCCACGGCTTACGGTGTTGTTACCACCGGCACGGCTGATTGAACCGCTGTCGAGGAAGTTACCATTACGATAGTAGCGGAACTCAGGACCAAACTGAGTCTTCCACATCAAACCGGTTAACGGCTCATAGATCTGTCCGAAGTCGATCTGAGCATAGAAGCTGCCCAACAGGCGGTAGTTCTTGCGCTCATCCTTAGACTTTGTCCATTCGTCAATAATAGAATATGTGTTTGTGGTAGATCCACCAGGCTGAGTGATGATGTCACCCTTTTCATCGTACGGCAATGTGTAGCGCAGGATAGCCTTGGCTGCACCATAAAGGTCGGTAGGACCAGAGCTTGTTCCGTATGCCTTAGAATAACCATACTGCTGGGTTCCGAAAGAGGCGTTGAAAGAGCCGCCTGCCTTGAACCACTTTGTTCCCTGGATATCTACAGAAGCAGAGAAGTTGTAACGCTCATAGGTCTGTCCCTTCTGAGTACCTTCATTACGCAGGTAACCGAATGAAACGAAACCGGCGAGGTTCTTGGTACCGCCGCGTGCGCTGAGGGTGTGCTCCTGAGTAAGACCAGTCTGAGTAACGAATTCGGTCCAGTCGGTATCTGTCACCTTAGAGCCGTCCCATGAGCCGCCAGCCCAACCTTTCATTACATTGGCCAGAGCGGTGTCGTCACCACCGAAGAAGTTCTTATCCTGCTCCTGTGTCGGCTGATCACCAGGAGTGTATTTATCCGGACTCATGTTATAGTAAGCCCAGCGACGCCATGTGATATAGTCGCTTGCCTTCATGCCGGGGCTCTTGTCAACGATCTTCTCGAAAGTGAGAGAACCGTTGTAGCTCACCTGCATCTTACCCTCCTGACCACGCTTGGTGGTTACGAGTACAACACCATTGGCACCACGGCTACCATAGATAGCGGTAGAGGAGGCGTCCTTCAGAATGTCGATAGACTCGATGTCGCGAGGGTTCAAAGTCTCGATGCCACCAGCCTGAAGGGGCACACCGTCTACTACATAGAGCGGGCCCTGATCGGCAGAGATAGAACGAGTACCACGAATCATGATGCTTCCTACAGTACCAGGACGCTCACTGGTGGTGATGTCCACACCGGCAGCCTTACCCTGCAATGCTTCGAAAGCATTGTTCACAGGCTTGCTGTTCAGTTCTTTTGCACCCACACGTGTCAGAGCACCTGTCACATCGCTCTTACGCTGTACACCATAACCGACGACCACAATTTCATCGATTTGCTGGCGGTCTTCCTCTAAGACAATGTTCAGGCTTGACTGATTGCCGACAACAGTCTTTTGGGAGAGATACCCTACATAACTAAAAGTAAGTGTAGCGTTGGAAGGAACGTCAAGTGAGAAGTTACCATCAATGTCGGTAACGGTTCCCGTGCTGCTTCCGTTAATAGCCACGGTGACACCAATCAATGGCTCACCACTTGCATCTTGAACTACACCCGTCACTTTGTGCTTTTGCGCTCCTTGCGCAAATGATTCAGTGCATACTCCAAAGAGCATGCCGAAGCAAATCATTAGCACCCATAAACAGTTTTTTCTTAACATAGGCTTAATATTAAAGATAAATACAATTAGTCATAAAGATGCTTTTTAGGTAGTATATGCAGTGCAAAAATAGAAAAAAAATATGAAGTCAATTCGTTTTTTTTGAAAAAAGTCAAAAAACATAGTTCTTTAGCAAAGGTTAAAGTATTATGTTGAATATTTATACAAAGAACTTCTTTCTTTCCATGTTATTCACGTTAATTTAGTTAATAAATAGAAAAATGTGTTGTTAATAGAAATTATATTCCTAATTTTATACCCGATTTAGAAATAGAGGGAATCTATCAGGCAAGAATCAGATGAAACAACAGGTTTGAATCATATAATAATTATAATAACTTTATATTTATAACAAAACCTAAAATTTATGTATTTACAAGTCAAAAGAGCCGCTATGGCTTTATTCCTGTCCCTGATCTGTTTTGCTGCGTTTGCACAGAAAACAGTTACAGGAACCGTGAAAGATGCTACTGGCGAACCTATGATTGGTGTGAGTGTAGTGGTGGACGGCACCTCCATTGGAAGTGTGACAGACCTCGACGGAAATTTCACCATCCAGAAAGTTCCAGAGAATGCAACTTTGAAAATCAGTTATGTCGGTTACAAAGAGCAGAAACTCCAGGTAGCTGGTAAGTCCAGTTTTCAAATCGTGATGGACGAAGACAACCAAGGTCTCGACGAAGTTGTCGTCATCGGTTACGGAACAGTTAAGAAACGCGACCTTACTGGTTCTGTTGCCAGTGTCAAGCAGAACGACATTGCCCAGGTGGCTGCTCCTGATGCTATGCAGGCTATGCAGGCAAAGGTTCCTGGTCTTGACCTCGTCTCTGGTGACGGTCAGGCCGGTTCATCCGTGAGCATCACATTGCGTGGTAACCGTTCTATCTCTGCCAGCAACAACCCGCTGATCATCGTCGATGGAGTAGAGTATAGTGGCGCACTCGATATCCCGGCAAACGACATTGAGTCGATGGATATTTTGAAGGATGCCTCTTCTACCGCTATCTACGGTACAAAGGGTGCTAACGGTGTTATCATCATCACCACCAAGCGCGGTCAGGCTGGAAAGACCCGCGTGAACTTCAGTGCCTATCTCGCTATGAAGTCTCCGACAAGTGCGGTGAAGAGCATGTATGGAAAGCGCGAGGTGCAGCGTTGGATCGACCGCGCCAATTATCAGGCTGACCTCGAGTCAGGAAACTGGGGCAGTTCTAACAAGACTTTGGACGAAGTCTTTGGTGCAACGACGATTGCCGGAAACGATAACTATAAGGTCGTAGATTTGATCAATGCCGGCGACTATACCGACTGGTATGATACCATTCTTGAGAACACCACGTCTCAGAACTATGAGGCAAGTGTCAGCGGTGGTAACGACAAGACAAACTTCAGCCTCTCTTTGGCTGCCATGTATGATAAAGGTCTCTTGAAGCACGATGCAATGGACCGTTACAACGGACGTTTCAATATCGACCACATCATCAACCAGTACGTGAAGGTCGGAGGCTCAATGGCATTCACCTATCGCAGTCACAATGCCCGTAACGCTTCTGTGTTCGACCGTGCCCGTAAGATGACCTCCATCACACAGGCTTACAAGGCTGACGGTACAGTCAACGAGACACCGAACGTATGGTACAATGCTCATGTGAATCCTCTGATGGACGAGGGCGACAACTTCAAGAGCCACATTGAAAGCACACGTTATCTCGGAAGTGCTTACGTGCAGCTCACTCCGATTAAGGGACTGTCCCTGAAATCTCAATTAGCTGTTGACCGCCGCAACCGCCGTAACGGACAGTATTCAGACTATCAGTCGACAAACCGTTTCCAGGCACCGAGCAACACATACATGTCAAACAACTGGGATGTATGGACGATACTCACCTGGCAGAACACAGCGAACTATAATCTCACGCTCAACGAGAAGCACGACTTCACTTTCCTTCTTGGACATGAGCTTTCACAGGATGTCACCGAAGGACTCGGCTACAATGGTACAGCTGGTAAGGAGCACTATTATCAGCAGGCTTTCTATGATGTTTCAAAGATCTCTGCCGACCAGTCTCCTTCTTCAAGCTACAGCAAGAACTCCATGCTTTCTTATTTCGCCCGTGTGAACTATGCATTCATGGACCGCTACCTCTTCTCTGCTTCTCTCCGTGCCGACGGTTCTTCAGTACTTGCTGAAGGAAAGAAATGGGGTTACTTCCCATCAGTCAGTGCCGGTTGGCGTATCACAGAGGAAAGCTTCATGGAAAGCACTCGCTCATGGCTCGATAACCTGAAACTCCGTGTGGCATGGGGTGTCTCTGGTAATGCTGCCGTAAAGCCCTATCAGACTTTGGCTACCGTATCGGCAACAACACCTAACTCTTCTGACAGCTTCATCCCGATGTCAATGAGCAATCCGGACCTCTCATGGGAGACAACTTCTTCTTTCAACCTCGGTCTTGACTTCGGTATCATCGGCGGACGCATCAACGGTACTATCGACTACTATTGGACAAAGACAAAGGACCTGCTCTATTATCGTAGTGCTCCTTCTTCTTCTGTCTTCACTTCTATTCTCTCGAATATCGGTGAGTCAAAGGGTCAGGGTCTTGAGATCGGTATCAATGCACAGGCCATTAATACTAAGGACTTTAACTGGGAAATCAATGCCAGCTATACACACTCCAAAGACGAGATCTCAAAACTGGCTGACGGTCTGGAAAGAAACATTGACGGTACGACGGCTCTTATCGTCGGCGAGCCTCTGCGTGCACGCTACGACTACGAGACAAACGGCATCTGGAATGTTGGTGAGTATGAGAAGTATGTTGCCGACTACAAAGCACGCGGCATCGACTTTGCCGAGCCTCTGCCTAAGTACGGAACACCGGGTACTATGAAGATTGTCGACCAGAACGGAGACGGAAAGATTGACGAGGACGACAAGCGCGTCTACAAACTCTCTCCCGACCATATCTTCGGTCTGACCAACACCTTTACTTATAAGGACTTTGCACTGAGCATCCAGTGCATGGCACGTCTGGGCGGTTACTTCGGATTCGACAAGAACAACGCTCTTGGTCTGAATGACGGTGATGCCAACTGGGCTGATGTGGACTACTGGACTCCTACCAACACAGGTGCGAAGTTCCCGTCACCGGGTACAAACAGCACCGACCTTTCCAAACTCTACACCCAGTATGCTTCTGCACTCCTCTGGGAGAAGAACGACTTCTTCAAGATCAAGGATATTACTTTGAGCTATAACGTAAGCAAAGACTGGCTCAAGCATATTCACGTTGCCAGTGCTAAGATCTATTGTTCACTGAAGAACTACTTCACATTTGCAAGTGTCAAGGATTACGATCCTGAGCGCGGTGGCTCCATCAACTGGCCGCTTGCCAAGCAGGTGATTGTTGGTGTCAATGTATCATTCTAAAAGAGTTTTAGTGAATTTACAAAAATCAGAAATAAACAATATGAAAAAGATATTTGGATTAATCATTGCAGCCTCAACCCTTGTCGGCTTTACAGCTTGTTCCGATTTTCTTGATGAGGACAACAAGACGGGTATGACGGCTGACCTGACCTACAATACCGAAACAGGTATCGAAGGGCTCGTGAAATCGTGCTACGCCTATACACGCGGATGGTGGGGTAAGGAAGCCGGACTCGGACTCACCGAGATGGGAAGTGACCTCTTCCTTGCCGGATTCGACAACAAGCAGAAGTCACTCACTTCTTATAACCTCACTGCTCGTTCACTCGATGGCAACACTGCTGATGATGCTTGTCTTGACCATTACTGGGAAATGTTCTACGCTGCTATTGATGTTTGTAATAATGCCTTGAAGTATATTCCTACAAACACGATCATTAATGACACAAAGAAAGAGCAGTATCTCGGCGAGGTGAAGTTCCTCCGTGCACTCTATTATCTTCAGATGGTTGCTACATGGGGACCGATTCCTTACAATAGCGAACCCATCTCGAAAGTGTCTACCGCTCCGACACGTGTTCCCGAGGCTGAGGTCTATAAGAACATCCTGACCGACATCGACGAGTCGATGGGGCATTTCAAGAAGGCTAACTTCATAGACAAGAAGGCGAATGGCGGACTGCAGGCTCGTGCTACGTTCTATGCTGCTGAGGCTCTGAAGGCACGTGCTGCCCTCTATGCTGCTTCCTGGCTCGGACCCAATGCCGTTGAAGGCTATCCTAACCTCTATCAGGTGGCTCAGGCTGCTGCCGAGGATGTCATCAGCAAGTCGGGTGCATCGTTCTACGACCGTTATAGCGATGTGTGGAACTTGAACAACGAGGCTGTACAGGACAACAAGGAAGCCATCTGGGGTGTCTACTACAACAACGACCTCACTGTCGAGAACTGTATGCCTTACCGCTATAAGACGAATGCCAGCGGAAGCCACATGTCGTTCAACTCTCTGATTACCCGTACAGGCTACAGCCGTGGCGGTTCAGCCATGAACCTCATGTTCGTGCCTATGTGGAACAACGGTAACTCCGGCGACGTTGGTGGCAACGGAACAGGTGATGCCAACCTCTTCGTACGTGTTCTTGCTGCTGCTACATCAAGCATCAAGAGTAAGCTCACAGGTCAGCAAGTACAGGTGGACAAGTACTATTCACCCTACGGACGTGGATTTACCCGCTACACCACCACGCTCTGGCTCTGGGAACAGTTTGAGAATGTACGTGCCGTTGACCAGCGTTGCGACGCTACCATGCTTACCCACTATAACATCCCCGAAGGACTGCAGGGCAACCGTCCCAACCACTATCCTTTGATGGGACAGTTCATGACCGATCCCGAGGTAGCTTATAAGGCAGATGGAAACTATTTCAATCAGGGTGACACCGCTATCTACTACTGCTGTCTCGATGGAAACTCTCCTGAAGGTAAGGCTAAGCAGGCTTGGGCAAAGAATCGCTATCGCATCCAGTTCGCTTATAACGGTGACATTCCCGTTTACACTTCAGGCGACGTGGCAACAGCCGTTCCCACACAGACCGCCAAGGCTGTCAGTGATGTCTATGGAGACGCCCGTTACAACAACGTGAACATCGGTGGATGGAAGTCTTATCCTGGCCTGAAGAAGTTCCTCGACGACCAGTACGACAGCCGTTTCCCGACTCACGACATCACCTACCGCGATGCCATCGTCTTCCGTCTTCCTGAGATGTATCTCATCAAGGCAGAGTGCCAGCTGGCACAGAACAATGCAACAGGTGCTGCACAGACCATCAATCAGCTGCGTGCCGCACGTGCCATCAAGGGACAGGATAACTCTCTCAAGAGCGCTGTCAGCATCAACACCATCCTTGAAGAGCGTGCTCTGGAGCTTTGTGGTGAGCAGCAGCGTTGGTTCGACCTGAAGCGTACTCACACACTGGTTGACCGCGTGAAGAAGTACAATGGACAGGCTGCTGGCAATGTGAATCTCATTCACTACTACCGTCCGATTCCCGAAGCTCAGATGGATGCCTGCACCAATGTGGTGGCAAGTCCTGCAACTCAGGAGTCTAATGGTGTGATGAAGTATTCATCCACAGTTGAAGGATTCTGGCAGAACCCCGGCTATTAATTAATAAGGAATAATAATAAATAAGGAGAGGAATCTGGGGCTCGTTCCAGATTCCTCTCCTTTTATTATATCAAAAATAACTTCAGTACTTCAATACTTCAATACTTAAATCACTTCCTCCTTCTCCCTTCCCACATCCTACTTGAAAATCACTTCCTAATTCCTCCTTCCTACATCCTACTTAAAACCACTTCCTCCTTCCTAATTCCTACATCCAACTTCTATAGTGTATTCCGACATGAAGGAAGCGCCGGGCTGCAAGTGATTCATCAGATACTTCTTACGGAAGTCGCCCTGATAGTTCACGCTGTCGTGAATGCCATACCACGGCTCAATGCAGACGAAGGGAGCATTCTTGCCGTAGGGACTCCAGATGCCCACAGCCGGTGACTTGAAGGAAACGGTCACGACATCCCTGCCGTCTTTATCAAGCAGACTGACCTCCTTGACCTGGCACTTGTCGATGATGATGGCATCCATGTTGAAGCTCTCTTCGTCGAACCTCCAGATGCCTTTCTCTGTCTCAAGGGGGAAACGGCCCGGACGGATGCAGCCTTCCACGTTGCCGATAAGCCGTTCAATGCCTTCCTCGTTGTCGAAACGCAGCGTGCCATGCATCGCTTCGCCTTCGGCGAGGTCGGGAAGATTGAACGCCGGATGACCTCCTATCTGGAAATGCATTTCTGTGTTCTGCGTGTTCTCCACGTGCCAGATGACATGTATCTTGTTGCCGTCCAGCCGGTAAGTGACCGAAAGATTGAAGTGGTAGGGATAATCCCTGTGTGTCTCGGGAGAGTCGGTGAGGGCGAAGGTCACACGGTTGTCGGTCTTACGGATGAGTTGGAAATCCATGTTCCTGGCAAAGCCGTGACGATTCATCTTGAATTCAAAGCCGTCGATGCGGTAGGTGTTCTCCCAGAGTCCGCAGACGATGGGGAACAGGATGGGAGAGTGGCGGGGCCAGTAGTAAGGATCGGCCTGCCACAGGTACTCATGGCCTTCCTTGTCTTTGATGCTCTGGAGCTCAGCTCCTTTTTCTGCAACCTGAATGGTGAGAAATTCGTTATTAAGTTCTTCCATAATGATAATGTTATTGTTTTGAGATTGTAGTATTTTTGATCCATTCGGCAATGTCATGCAGCACCTCCTCGGAGATGGTCTCCTCGATGCTGCCATACTCGGCAGGCATTCCCGTCGTGCAGTGCTGGAAGAGATGGTTCAGTCCAGGATAGACCTTGATGACCTGATTGTCAGGCAACTGATGCTTCTCATTGTCTGAGAGAAGGGCGCGGATGACAGGGATGTTCGATGCCGCCATCACCTGCGAGTCCTTGTCGCCGTTGAGGAGAAGGGCAGGACATTTAATCTGCTTGATGACAGGTGCCGGGTCGAAGTCCACGAAATAGTCATACCAGGGATTAGTCTTCTGCAACAGCATCGTCAGACGCATCTGCCTGACGGTCATCGTTGCCGGCTGTCCCTGCTGGCGCAGCAGTTCGTTGGTTTGTTCCACGATGATGCTGTCGCCTCTCAGTCCGGGTCCTGCCATGCTCACGATGAAATCGCACTTTTTCTGGGCTGCCAGCATGAAGGCGATGCTTCCGCCTTCGCTATGCCCGAGGACGCCAATCTTGCTGAAATGTCCCGTCTTCCGAAGAAAGGCGATGCCTGCGGCAGCATCACGGCAGAAGCCTTCGGTGGTGACATTCTCGATGTCACCTGTCGACAGTCCCGCTCCACGGTCGTCATATCTCAGCGATGCGATGCCGTTGCGTGCCAGGAAGTCGGCTATCACCAGGAACGGCTTGTGCTCAAACAGTTCTTCGTCTCGGTTCTGCAGACCGCTACCCGTCACCATGATGACAACCGGCACTTTCCGCTTGCTGTTATATCCGACAGGGTAGGTGAGTGTTCCCGCCAGCGACACACTGTCCTCTGTGTTCACGAAAGAAACTTCTTCCGTCTGATAGGGGAACGGCGGTTGCGGGGTCTGCGGACGGATGCGAACGGGCTGCCCCTCTTCCAACACGAGCGGCAGCTTATAGCCCATCTGGGTGAATGTCCCCTCAATCTTCCCGTCTTTCAGCATGCCGGTATAGGTGGCATTAAGCGTGGGAAAGGCGACGTCCACCTTTTCCGCGGTAATCTCCCTAACCTCTCCCTTGATGCCCTTTGCTCCCTGGTCGGGAGAGTCGAGCGTACAGGCGTTGTCGCTGAAGTGCATCACGATGGATAGTTTCATGGCGTTCAGCTTCAGGGTTCCGTGCCAGGTGCCCTCGATATTTCCAGCCGTTGCGCCGTATGAAGTGACGGAGAGCAGCAGCAGGAGCAGCACACCGGCAATCCTTCGGGTCGTTCTATTGATCTGTATTCTCATGGTCTTCTCCTATTTCAGTTACTTTGTTCTTTTTGGGCATACGTTTTGCCTTGCGCAAAGCCTCGCTGATGATCCATTGAAGCTGGCCGTTGGTCGAGCGGAACTCGTCGGCAGCCCAGGCTTCAATGGCATCCATCGTATCATTGTCGATGCGCAGAATGAAACTCTTTGTCTTGTTTTCCTTCTTCGCCATTATGCTCTCCTTAATGGTTAAGTGTCCCTGTGTTCACGACGGGCTGAGCCGACTCGTCACCGCAAAGCACAACGAGGAGATTGGAAACCATCGCAGCCTTCTTGTCGTCGTCAAGCTCAACGATTTCTTCAGAAGACAACTTGTCGAGTGCCATCTTCACCATGCTCACCGCTCCCTCCACAATCTTCTCACGGGCAGTGATGATGGCGCTCGCCTGCTGACGGCGCAGCATCACGGCGGCAATCTCCGGGGCGTATGCCAGATAGTTGATTCGTGCCTCCACCACTTCGATACCTGCCAGGGCAAGACGCTCGTCAAGCTTTTGCTCTAACTGTTCGTTCACCTCGTCGGCATTCGAGCGAAGGGTAGGCTCACCCTCCTTGGTGTCTTCATCGTCGTAGGCATACTGGCTGGCAACCTGGCGAAGGGCGGCATCACTCTGCACGCGGACAAAGTTCTCAAGGGCATTCATCAGTCCCTTCGTGTCCGACCCTACAGTGTTCGGATTGGAAGCCATCGTCTGGGAATCCACCTCAAACAGTGCCTTATAGGTGTCCTTCAGTTTCCATACCAGCACAAGACCAATCATCACGGGATTACCCGTCTTGTCGTTCACCTTGATGGGTTCAGCATCGAGGTTGCGGGCACGCAATGAAACCTTCTTGATGCCGTAGAACGGATTGAGCCAGTAGAAGCCGGTCTTCGCGAACGTACCGCTGTATTTGCCAAACCAGATTGTCACCTTCGCTTCATTCGGCTCAAGCTGGTTAAGTCCGCACATGATGATGATGTCCGTCAATAACAGGAGAATGCCTCCACAGAGCAGGATTCCTCCTTTCACTTCTTCACCCATTTCATCGGCAATCAGCACGATGCCGTAGATAATCCCGGCAATAGATACAATCAACAGTGCCAGCGTGATGAACAGCATCACAAAACCATTCAGTACTGTTCCCTTAAAAGCAAATTCTTTATTCTCCATAGCTTTATCGTATATGTTTAGTTTGATATCATTTTGATATCGCAAATATAACGGTTTCCCAAATACCCTCCAAGTTTTTGACCGAAGAATTAAAAGTATTTAACCTTTATGGTCTGGGGAAATGCTTGTGCCCCTGTAGGGCGTATTCAACGGAATGTGCAAAGTTTCGAAGGAAGAAATATCGGTAAATGTTATATTTCGTGAGTTCGGTGTAGTATTGCAACGAAGAAAATGCCGT
>CACWNV010000038.1 GCA_902762325.1 uncultured Prevotellaceae bacterium
TGGTATCTTCTTTGCTGGCTACCCCTATCTTTAATCTTTCATCTTTAATCTTTCATCTTGATGCCTTTGGTATCTTCTTTGCTGGCTACCCCTATCTTTAATCTTTCATTTTTAATCTTTAATCTTCTTTACGGCTGGTAGGATTCTAAACGGGAAGAGGAGTATCGCAAAAATGTGCGATACCCCTCCGAAACACTATATAACATAACTATAACTTATCCTACTCGTATGATGACCATACATTGGTCTGAGAAGCCCAGCCTTCGTTGGAATCATCCTCCTCGAATAAGGTTTCTTTTCCTAAGTTTTCGAAGCCCCCCTGTGATGTTGGACCCATTCCAGGCTCCTGAAGGACAGAACCGCTCAGACGTACAAGAACCATCTTTGTGACCGGACTTATATATTCTTTTTTCATCTTTATATTCCTTATTTTATACGTTCATTGATTATTTGATCACCACTTTCTTGCCGTTCACGACATAGATACCGCTTGATGTCGGACGTCCGTTCAGCTTCTGACCGTTCATGTTGTACCAGTCGCCTTCGATGTCTGCGGCATTCTCAATACCCTTCACGGCTGTAATATCCTGGTCACCGAAGTCTTCAGCAAGAGGATCTTCGCTTCCTTCCATTACGAGGAAGAAGGCTTTCACACCGTTAGCAGTTGATGTGGGTATCTGCAGATAAGCACTGTTATCACCTGTTGTTGCACCAACGGTTTGACCATTTATTACGCGTTCTATTACAGGATAGAAGTTAACCTTATTATTTGTAATTTCTACGTATGGGTTATCAACTTTAACGTATCTGTTTGAAAGAACAAAGTTTGTCATACCACCCTCAGTAGCAGGGATATAACCAGCTTCAGCCCTGGCTTTCATCATGTTACCGGTAGTCGTTACGTAATTTTCTGCATCATGCATGTCTGGTACGAAGAGGTGTGTCTGGTTATTCAGAATCTTCACGCTCTTGTCTGTAGCCTCCTCGTTATACATGTCATTGGCGAGGAAGCAGCCAGTATTGGCAGGCAGTACAGCATTTTTATCGTTGAATTCAACCGGAGTGACAGTAACAGTTCCAATTTGTTCGGCTGTACTTGCTACAGCATTGGTTACCATGTATGCCTTGATGGGCAGACCTGTCATATAGCCGGTCAGCGTGTGGTCGATATCGCGGCTGCGGCTCTCTGTTGCGAAACCTGTAGAGCCAATGGTCTTCGAATCTGTTGACACAGCCAGTTTCTTCAACACATAACCATTCAACGTCAAGGTGAGAGGTGATTCTACACCATCGTTGTAGATAGCGATGATATAGTCGCCCGTTTCATCGTCAGCCTGATAGTATTTACAGATATCCGTCCTTTCCACACCCATAGTAGCCTTTTGAGCCATGTGGCCGAACTGGAACTTCTTATAAATATAAGAATCATTTTGAAAATCGACAGCATCGTCGGGAACGGCTTTCGTATCTCTTGCCACACGCGCATAGACAGCACCACCGGAAGGAACAGCCGGAATAACGGTCTTATAGTTCCACCAGTCTTCGTGAGTGGCATTGCACAGATGAAGACCATCTGTATCAATCCACATGCGACCACTATAAATCTGGTCGTTGTTGTCCATATAGAACTGCAGACCCTGTGTCTCAGGAATAATCTTACCATTGGCAAATAGCTCATTACCACCACCGGCTTTGTTGTTAGAAAAGATATAGTGTGTATTGGTCTCTGCATCATCTTGCCTACATCCAGGTACATAGACATTCATTTTATAGACATCCTGGTAAACGACATTACCACTCGGATCTTTCACATCACCTTTTTCCCACAGTGAGAGATTGAAGATCTTCTGATCCTCCCAGGCAGGGATAGAAGTACCGTTAGCATAGGTGGTCTTGGGGAATGTACTATCCTCACCAGCGATGTCTTGTCCAGAATATTTCTTCATATCGGTGAAGTCCCATGTATAAGGATAGGCTTTCTTTTCCAAATAGCCCACGGTGAGGTTACGGTCAGCAAAGTCGGTTACATACTTTTGGTTGTAGTCCATTACTTTAACACGCATCAAGATTACGCCGAAGTCACCAACCTTAGATGTATAAGAGACCGATCCATTACCATTTGACGGAACATTCAGATTGCTGATCTTTCCACTATAGCTGAGGACTTCATTTTTGATACCGGATTCATTACCATTCTGTGCGACCTTCTCACCCTTACCACGGAAGTGAACAGCAAGTCCGCCATTACTATCACCATCTGCACCGACCGTCAGGTTACCACTTATATTATTGTTCCAGAAATCATATCTGCTGCTGGCGTGTGTGATAGCATTCGTATAGTGATGAGTGCCGTCATGATAGATTTCGATGGAATAGATCTTACAGAGCGAACCTTCTGTCAGCTTGAAAATCATGTCGGCAGGTTTAGTATCATCTGATGGGTCACCAGTAGCAAAGAAATGATAGGCACCACGGTAGTTGGGGTCAGTATGATCGTGTTCATTTGCAGATTCTGCCCTATAGACATTCCAGATAGAGCCACCCACCCAATATGGATCGGTAATATCCTGATACACGGCATCACGGGCATTTTCAATATCAAAAAGCAGGGTTCTCTTACCGCCGAACTCCTCATCCTCGACACCAGAGCCTTTCGCACTACCCATGTAGATGATCACACGGTCGTCCTTATAGAGCTTCGGAATGCGGAACTCACCGCCCTTACGGATTCCCACATAACGGTCAGGGTCTTTACTTGCATCTTGACTTACGAAAGTGCGGTTAACGGTTCCAATATACTCGTTAAAGAGACAACTTTCGTTTGGTGCAGTATTGAACCACAATCCCTCTGTCTCCCAGATCATGTCGGCATTGTCACCCTCCATGTTATAGACATTCACGAACATCGGGTCGTAGTAAGTCGTAAAGTTGTTATTATTAGCATCAATAACCTTACGGGCATACTCTAAACGCCAGTCGGGTTCAGCCTCGCTCATCTCGGAGTATAATAATGATCCGCTATTAAGAACCTGCTCCTCAAAATAGTCATTGCCGTTATTGCCATTCTGACCAGAAGGATGGAAATAGTTAGCATAACCGCGGCCATCTGAACCGACGTTAGCAAACCAATCCTTGAAATAGCGGCCAATCTCTAACGGCTCTGAAGAGAAGTCCCACTTATGTCCCTTACCATTATTGTAAGAAGCGGAATAGGCGATGGTCAATGTAAACACCTGAGGAGTGTTGACTCCGTCTCTCACCTCAAGCAGAATGACACCAGCCTGGTCGGAACCTTCGTCGAATGTGATGCCGCTAATCTGCAGTTTACCATTAGAAATCGTCGGAGTGCAAGTGAGAATGTTGTTACTCTTCCTCTTTACAGTGACTGTCGGGTTCGTTGCTGTAACAGTAGCCAGTTCTGAATCCTCTGTCGTACCATTGACGACACACTTGGCCAACGGTGACAATTCGAAGTCGGGATCGAACTCAACACTCACTAACTGGGCTACTCCACAACTTCCTTCAATATGAACTTCTTGGTTTGGATTTTCTTCATTATAGGTTTCCCACCAGCCATAGAAATAATAGGTCTTCCCTGCTTCAAGTTGGAATCCATTATTATAGTTTTCTCTCCATGCTCCATTACCTAACCGTCCTTTAGCCATTGGCTGCCCAACTATATTCCCATTTTCATCTGCCTCAACGAAATAATAGGGACATAAAGCACTCGTTTCGGTTTCATTACTAGAGTCATGCCTAGTTATGCCCCAGCCATAGCTAACACTTTGAGCCTTAAAAGCGATTTTAAGGAATCCGTTTACCTCAGGAATAAACTTATAGAACGTACCATTATTTGGTGCTTTCGTTAAGTCTGTTCCAAGATCGCTTCTTCTGGCCATCTTGAATCCTTCATCGTCTTCACAGACAGACTTGTAACCGCGGTCACTGGCTGTCACATGCACGGCCTCGTTGGATTTCTGGGAATTACTGAACTCCATCATCAATCCAGCTACGTATGACGATTTGGATGTCAGTTGACCTGTGCCGTCAAATACCAGTTTGTGATCGTTGTTTTCATCGGTGACGAAATTACAAGTGCGGTCAGAGATAATCTCTATCTTCTGGATGCTGGCATATCTATCAAGACCAATATCTATACGGCCATCAAACAACATGGTGTAGATGGCATTGCTCTCCACTCTATCACCAGCCTGGATAAGGACATCCTCATCGAGATTCTTTTCACCGTCGTTCTGGGTATCCAGGAATACATCATTTGCAGCTGCAAAGTTGTTCGCATCAGTATGCGACGTACGGAAGTATGCGTTGCCAGAATAAGTAATCTTCACACGGTCACCAATATGTAGGTCATTGATACTTACTATACGAGTACCACCACCATTGTTATACAAGCCGTTGTTGTATGTATATTGGCTTATTTGATTACCCATGACGATAATACGGTTGTTCAGCTCATAATTGTTGGGGTTGGAAATAAACTTGGCAGGACCTCCACCATTAGGATAGTTGAACCCAGCACTTTCTCCTGCAGAAATAGTCCAGGTCTTGTTCGTCAGGTCGTATGTCTCAATAGAATAATCGTAGTTATATTGATTAAGGACGACAGGGGCAGGGTGATCAATGGTAATCGATTTTATGCTATTCAAATTAGGAATTGTAACCACCAATGACCCACTCTGATTCATTGTGAATACACTACCGTTTGCTGTAGCGTTCGTAGAAGACAAAGAAGGATTATTTGATGCATTTCCCAAGGTAACAACATCAAATGTAACAACATCACCAGCTTTAAGGTTGCTGATTAAAAATTTACGACCACTTCCGTAATTATTACATAGACCATAAGTTTCATTCACAACACCTTGTTGGTTAGCTCTTTCAAATACCCATTTTTCAGGATTCTGACCTGCAAAACGATCTGGGTTACTTACAGTACCGATTTTTGTGAAGAAAGTACAGTTTGACTCAACGACTGAAGAGTATTGAACTAACTTGTCCCAGCTTTTTGTAGTAAAATCATACGTAATAGTCTCTGCACTCACCTGTTTAGGCACGAGCAACAATGCGAGCAACACAAGCAGCGTCGCCCTCACAATCGAAAAGTAGTTTTTTTGTTTCATAACTTTTAATTATTTTGTTACAGTTAATAAGCTGATGATATAGTAATCCACGAAAGTTGAGACCTATCAAACAAATAATTAATTCATCCATAAACTTGTTCTAAAAGTCCCACAACCAACATTCCGGCTGCAAAGTTATATATAAAAAATGTAATACCTTCATTTTCTTATAACTTTTTTTTTACGAAATGAAACAAATTAGTGTAATGAAACAATTTTAATATTCAGATAAAAGGCTTGTTGTTTTGCCGTTTTTGTAATCTCCAGTTTGCAAAATCAGCCATTTTGTCGTTGATTTCCCGTTTTTCGAAGGATGAAATGTCGTTGGACGTTAGGTTTATGTTGTAGTTTGTGTTTTAAAGAATGAAATGCCGATATACGTTTGGTTTGTGTTGTGATTCAACGGAAGAAATGTCGATAGGCATTATGTTTGGATTGTGATGTGACGGATGTAATGCCGTTATATTTGAATTGAAATGAAAAAATGCCTCTGGCATCTTCTTTGCGAACTGCCCCCATTGAAATCTACCGGCATTTTTCTTTATGGGGAGAGAATAAACGGGAAGAGGGGTATCGCAAAAATGTGCGATACCCCTCCGAAACACTATATAACATAACTATAACTTATCCTACTCGTATGATGACCATACATTGGTCTGAGCAGCCCAGCCTTCGTTGGAATCATCCTCCTCGAATAAGGTTTCTTTTCCTAAGTTTTTGACCATTCACCCATTCCAGGCTCTTGAAGGACAGAACCGCTCAGACGTACAAGAACCATCTTTGTGACCGGACTCATATATTCTTTTTTCATCTTTATATTACTTTTTATACGTTCATTGATTATTTGATCACCACTTTCTTACCGTTCACGACATAGATACCGCTGGAAGTCGGACGTCCGTTCAGTTTCTGACCGTTCATGTTGTACCAGTTGCCTTCGATGTCTGCGGCATTCTCAATACCCTTCACGGCTGTAATATCCTGGTCGCCGAAGTCTTCAGCAAGAGGATCTTCGCTTCCTTCCATTACGAGGAAGAAGGCTTTCACACCGTTAGCAGTTGATGTGCGTATCTGCAGATAAGCACTGTTATCACCTGTTGTTGCACCAACGGTTTGACCATTTATTTGACGTTCTATTACACGATAGAAATTAACCTTATTATTTGTTATTTCTACGTCTGGGTTATCAACATAAACGTATTTGTTTGAAAGAACAAAGTTTGTCATACCACCCTCAGTAGCAGGGATATAACCAGCTTGAGCCCTGGCTTTCATCATGTTACCGGTAGTCGATACGTAATTATCTGAATTACTTGCATCATGCATGTCTGGTACGAAGAGGTGTGTCTGGTTATTCACAACCTTCACGCTCTTGTCTGTAGCCTCCTCGTTATACATGTCATTGGCGAGGAAGCAGCCAGTATTGGCAGGCAGTACTGCATTTATTTCTTCATCGCTGAATTCAACTGGAGTGACAGTAACAAAACCAATTTGTTCGGCTGTACTTGCTACAGCATTGGTTACCATGTATGCCTTGATGGGCAGACCTGTCATATAGCTGGTCAGCGTGTGGTCGATAGCATGGTCACGGCTCTCTGTTGCGAAGCCTGTAGAGCCGATGTTCTTCGAATCAGTTGATACAGCCAGCTTCTCAACGATCCAACCGTTCAGCGTATAGGTAAGGTGGTTCACTGCGCCTGTGTTGTTCTTGATGGCTAAGATATACTCGTCAGTTGTTCCAGGCACTTGGTAGAACGAATAGTTAGAACCATTCTCCTGTGTGAGATATACATTCTGACCATCCTCTGTCAGCGATGTCTTGCGATCTGTACCGAAGTGGAAGCGTGTGTTCAGGAAGAGTACATTCTTTCTATCCTGATCTGAATACATCTTATCTGCCTCAGCAACACTCTGATCTCTCTTCATGCGCAGATAAACGGCACCGTCAGCTGGTACATCGGGAACAACCATCTTATAGTTCCACCAAGGCTTGTGACCTTCGACATCCGCGGTGTTGCAGAATCTGATACCACCCTGGGTAATCTGCAGACAGTCGTTGTACAGCGGGCTGTTGCTATCTCCAGAATCGTCCCTGTAGAACCACAGACCCCTTGTCTCAGGAATCACACCGCCACCGGCCCAGAGCTGGTTACCGAATCCAATCTTATGAGGAGCGAAGATAACATTACAGTCTTGAGGATATGCTCCGCTGTTGACCTTCATATAGCCCTCCCCGTCGAACAACGAGATGTCCCATTCGTTTCCATAAGTATCATTGGCAGCGTCAGCAATCGGATAGTTGCGGTCCTCAGCACTCATTGCCGGGCTTGAGAAGCCTTGGATATCGGTGAAATCCCAAGTGTAAGGATAGCTGTCCACCTTGTCGCGGTAACCCACGGTGAAGTTACGGTCACAGAAGTCACCAACATATTGTTTATTATACTCAAGATCCTTTATTCGCAATCTGAACATACCTATTTCACCGACCGTTGACTTGAAGTCAAAGTTCTGTTCGTAAGTTCCGGATTGTTTGAAATTATCGCCCGTGAATGAACTGGGTTTCAGATTACCCGAAAAAGTCAACACCTGAGATGCATGATGTTGTACCTTTCCAGAAAAGCGCAAACTCAATGTAGCGTAATCTCCTGATGTCGCACCTTTGTCATTCATGAAAAGAAGATGACCGGAATCAGCTAATGAGCCTCCTACATATTGATTAGCCAGAATGTTGTTGGTACTAATGCGGTCGCCAGTATAGATGCGGACGTACAGCAGTTTACACATGGAGCCACCCTTCATGACGAATTTCATCTCACCGTCGCCATCCTTGATGAAATGATAGCAGCCCTCATATCGTGTATGACCGTTACCGCCAATGTAGTTAGTTCCTCCTGCCTTATACAGAACGGTTGGATCGATGGACTCTCCTACAGCGTCCTTCGCACCATAGACATTCAAGAAAATACCAAGATTTGGATCCTCGTCTCCAATTTTCATTCCTGCTTTCATGAAGATCAGCACACGGTCACCATTCTTCAGTCCGGGAATCGTGAACGAGGACTGTCCGTCAGCATCGGGCAGCAGACCCACATAGCGGTCGGGGTCATAGGTAAGGCCAGTATTAAAGTTCAGAGGATTGGTCACATCCGGGTTTTCGAATGGGTCACCTTCATTATGGATAATTGAGAGGTTGGTCTCTGTGTTGAAAATAAGTCCTTCGGTCTCCCAGATCATGTCGGCATTGTCACCCACCATGTCATAAGTATTCATATAGTACGGGTCGTGGATAGTTCCATTCGTACCTTGGACACGTCGGCTCCATGCCCACTCACGGTTTTCAGTCTCACGGTAGAACTGCGAATTAGTATTCTTATACTGGCCGATGGACAGGATACCTGAGGTTGTACCGTTCACATAATCTGACTGTCCAGCCTTATACCAACAGTTACCGAAATTACTGTCTGAGTTTCTGGGATCGATGAAGTTCCAGGTATGTCCTATTGAGGTTTTTGTAGGATCATTTGGATCTGCTCCGAAGTCAGCATGATAGGGGAAGGTGACAACAACAGTGCCTTCACCATTATCTGTCACCACGTCCCAGATGACAGTACCGGCATGATCAGTACCTGCGGTAAATGTAGGCTGTTTCATATAGAGCCAGCCATACTGATTAATATATGCCCTGAGAGATGAAGGATCGATGTTACCAGTACATCTCTTGAGTGTCACAGATTGACCTCCTGTACCTCCTGCATTTTCTATTTGTGTCAGAGCGATATCACCAGTAATGTCATCAACATCATCAACAACCACACCAAGTTGTTTTATATTGAAACTTCTAACATACGTGAATTTGTGAAGATGGAAGGCATTTTCATTTTGTACTTCAGTCGAGTTCGTATTGTCCTGACAAATATAATATATTTTTCCTTTCGTAACCGGGAATGATAAATTATGAATGTGAGAATCATTCTGATTCCAAGTTTGCAAGTAATGGTGTGTTTCATCTGTATCCCAACTACCATCTACTATATTATATACAAAGAGGTGTATGCAGGTTCCATGCAATCCTCCGTTTACAGTTATCTGACCACTTGCAGTTGGCGTGAAGGCATAGTAATTACCACCTGTAGGCCGCCAATTTTGTGTTCCGTCAGTCACCAAGTTTTCACTTCCGGTGTTTTTATTGTACATGGAAGACTGCAGACCGCCCGTGTTCTGAACGACCAAATAGTCATTGACATTACCAAAATCCACTTTCAAGTACTCAACGGTAAAGCTGTTCTGATCCAGAAGACCTGGGGCGGTGAACTCAAAGGTACTTGTTTTATTGGCTTTGTCTTCCGTAATTTCATAACCAGCAGTTGAAGACTCAATGACAATAGACTCAATGACTGTACCATCGTTTGCTCTTAAGATAAGGTCTCCAAAAAAATTAATAGTAACGGTCTGTGTATTTCTTCCTTGAGGAGTAGTTACTTGATTGAACCAATAATTCTGAGTGTCATTATGTAAATTGGCATCATCCCCGCTTTGTGTCGAGCCTGAATAGGTGATTCTTACTACATCACCAGGTATCAAATCGAGGACAGCTAATTTTGTGTTCGACTTTCCGGTATACAGACCACGGTGATGATCATAAGCACCATTTACTGTAAATCTTTCAGTATATAAATACCAGCCACTTCCATCAGTAGTATTCATTCCAGCTGTTGAATTGTAAGCAAATGCAACGCGAGAAATATCAGCATTTACAGTATTTTTTGGTCTGTAGGTCATCGTGTTTCCTATATATGCATCAGTAATACCGCTATAGGCAGCCCCAAAAGTAAAAGTGGCACCGTTACCATTTTGCTTACTTGCGGCAGCAGCCAAAAAATCAATAGTAGTAGTCTTTGTTTCAGCCCTCAGCGAAGAAGGCACCAACAGCATCCCGAGCAACACAAGCAGCGTCGCCCTCACAATTGAAAAGTAATTCTTTTGTTTCATTTTAGTTTTTGTTTTATTGATTATAGTTACTGTTACTTAATGAACTCGTCTTATAGTTTAGTTGGGTGGAAAATGTGATTAGAGAAATAACATAAGCTATCAATATAGTTTTTGTGTCACACAATCAAAATTCCGAGTGCAAAGTTATATATAAAAAATGTAATATATTTATTTTTATATAACAAAATGTTCACAAAATGAAACATTTACGTGTTTCTTGACAATAATAAATGTAAATAAAACGGTTTTTCGCCCCTTTTTCTTTTGTAAACCGCTTGTTTACGATTCAGTCCCCAAAGAATTGCCCCCCGAATTTCACCGGAGGAATTGCCAGTAGTGTATATTCGTATTTCGTTTCTCCGTCGGATGCCCCCCGATAGAGGTTACGTTTGGATTGGGATGCAAGGGAATAAATGCCAATAGATGTTATATTTGGTTTGTGATGTATCGGTATAAATGCCGTTAGATGATATATTTGTGTTGTGTTTTCAACGGATGAAATGCCGTAGGCCGTTATGTGTTGGGTATATCGCACCAGAAGAAATGCCGTAGGCATTAGACAATGGTAGCTGTATGGCTGGCTACCATTGTCCGATGCCTAACGGCATCATTTATTAACGGTACTTTGTCAAATAATATTCGAATTTTGACCCCAAAAAATGGGGGGTGCTGATCACGAAAAGGTCATTCGGTCGAAAAAACGTCAATTTTTGATGTTTTTCGTAACGTATTGAACGACAGATGATTACGCGAATGTTAATTTATCATCTGGCGGTCTGGAAAAAATAAATTTGCGAAAGGTAAGGTTTCGTTGCGCGAAAGACCATGTTTCAGGCGGTGAAACATAACCTTTGGGGCGGTGAAAGCTTACCTTTCACGCTGCGAAACCTAAGCGATGGGAAAAAATTGAATGAAAAATAATGAAATGAAGAATGAAAAATGAAGGGTGAAAAGTCGTTTTTACAGATTTTAACTTCTCTTTCATCACTTTTCCCCGACAAGTTTTTGTCGGGTTTTTTCACATTGTTTTTCCAAAGGGAGGAAATGCCGTAAGGCAATCATTTTCTTCATAGCAACCAATCAATGAATACACGACCGTACAGTGGCGGTCTGAAAGACCAACAATCATATAGCCCAAGGCGACGCCTTGGGTGCTGTATGGTGTGTGGTGCTTTTGCCCTGTCAGGGCGTATCATTTTATGCTGCTTCAAGTTCCCCAGGGCGGTGCCCTGGGCTAATGGCTCATTGCCCCTTTCAGGGGCGCATTCGGCAGTTAGGTTTGGGGATTGTGACACAACAGAGGGAATGCCGTTAGGTATTATATTATGTATTTTGTTGCAACCGGAAGAAATGCCGTAGGCATTAGACAATGGTAGCCAGCCATACAGAAAAGCCTTTAGGTTTTTCGAAATGGCTGGGAAGCGACACCACACACCCGGAACCTTGCCTTTAGGTAAGGGACAAGGGCTGCACATGTCGCCTACCCAAGGGCAGGCTATATTATTGGGGGGCAATCCCATACCAGCCATTTCGCCGTACCTATAGGCACGGCTGTATGGCTGGCTACCATTGTCTGATGCCTCTGGCATCTTCTTTGCAAACGGCCCTATCTTGATGCCTCAGGCATCATTTTGCTGGCTAACCCTATTTTTAATCTTTCATCTTTAATCTTTCATCTTGATGCCTCTGGCATCCTCTTTGCAAACGGTCCTATCTTGATGCCTCAGGCATCATTTTGCTGGCTACCCCTATCTTTAATCTTTCATCTTTAATCTTTCATCTTGATGCCTCAGGCATCATTTTGCTGGCTAACCCTATCTTTAATCTTTCATCTTTAATCTTTCATCTTGATGCCTCTGGCATCCTCTTTGCAAACTGCCCCTGTTTGATGCCTCCACTTAATCATGCATGACATTGCGGGAAAAAACTTTTGTTTCATTCTTCATACTTCATGAAAAAATTGTATCTTTGCGGAAAAATAGATACTGAAGTGTTGAAGACATCCATTTCTGCCGCCAGGCATGAGGAATTGAGTGACAAGCGGATCGCTGTGCTGCTGTCGGGAGGAGTAGACAGTAGTGTGGTGGTGTATGAGTTGTCGCGGTTAGGGCTCCATCCCGACTGCTTTTATATCAGGATTGGTCCTGAGGAGAGCGATGTGGCGACGGATGGTGCCGACGGTGCGAAGCATTGGGACTGTTCCTCTGAGGAGGATCTGGAGATGGCGAGTGTCGTCGCTGCCCGTTATGGCTGCCGGCTGGAAGTGGTCGACTGCCACGAGGACTACTGGAACGAGGTCACGCGCTATACGATGGAGAAGGTGAAGGCTGGCTTCACGCCCAACCCCGATGTGATGTGCAACCGCCTGATCAAGTTCGGAGCTTTCCACGAGAAGGCAGGGAAGGCCTATGACCTCATCGCCACGGGGCATTATGCACAGACAGAAATCGATGAAATGGGCAATAAATGGCTCTGCACCAGTCCCGACCCCGTGAAGGATCAGACCGATTTCCTCGCCCAGATCTATGACTGGCAGCTCAGGAAAGCTCTCTTTCCCATCGGTCATTATATGAAAGAAGAGGTGAGGGAGATTGCCGAGCGTGAACATCTGGTGAATGCCAAGCGGAAGGATTCTCAGGGCATCTGCTTCCTTGGGAAGATCAATTACAACGAATATCTTCGCCGCTACTTAGGAGAATGGGAAGGGGATGTCGTGGATATTGAGACGGGAAAGGTTGTCGGAAAGCACCATGGCCACTGGTTCCATACCATCGGCCAGCGCAAGGGGCTGGGACTGGGTGGCGGTCCGTGGAACGTGGTGAAGAAGGATGTCGTCCAGAACATTCTCTATGTCGTCAAGGGCTACGAGCCTATCAAGGCGCATTGCAAGGAGTTCCCCATCCATGACTTCCATTATCTGACGCCCGAGGGTGGCGAGCTTCCTGAGCAGATCACCTTTAAGATACGGCATACGCCCGACTATTTCGAGGGTCGTCTGGAGCAGACGGGCGAGGGTGCCTACGTGGTACACACCGACAGATGGGTGCAGGGCGTGGCTCCCGGGCAGTTCTGCGTCGTCTATGACAAGGAGTTCCATCGTTGTTTCGGTTCGGGAGAGATTACAGTTTAACATACCAAATACAGAGAAATAGTTATGAACAGGAAACTCATCGTCCTTCTGCTGTCTGTGGCAGTCTGTGCGTGCAGCTCTGACACGAAACAGCTTGACGCCTACCTCAAGAACAACTATCCGGAATACCAGATTGTGGAAGACGGTGAGGTTGTCACCGACTCAGTCTTTTGTCCGATCAGTAAGCTTGAGAGCAACTATATCGAACTGATGGGTATGAAGGCACAGATCTTCAGCCTTTATTCTAATAATGTGGATTCTGCCTATCGCATGGCAAAGTCGCTCCATGAGCGGTTCGCGAAGGCTGACGGGCTGGGTAGCCTCACTTATCCCAAAGGGGATAAGAATTGTAAGGCGTTCACCGTCAAGTGTAAGAGTGAAGATAACGAGCGGTATATCGTATTCTATAAGGATCGTAGCCTTGATGCGATAGAATACTGTTCGCTCGATGCGGATGTGAGGATAGACAGCATCATGAACCAGTATAATGAACTGATGTATGCTGTCAATGCCATTCTCAAATCTTCTTCTTCGGCATTTTCTGAAACTTATAAGACAGAGTGAGCAGGGCATAGCGCGGAATGCAGTTATGCCAAGTCTCTGTGCGCCCCTGTGCGTTCACGCTGTACTGTGTGGACGACAGCTGGTGCAGGATGTCGAATGCCATGAGGCGTGCCGTGATTTTGCCTTTTAGGAAGGAGCGCGACAACGAGGCATTCCACACGAGGTCGTCGGTGTTCATCATCGACGAGTTGTAGCCGCGGCGTGAGAACATCTTCAGGTCGGTAGCGAGGTCGACATTCATCCAGGGGATGGTGTATTTCGCGGTGATGCCGTACTGGTAGTCCCAGGCGTTGATGGCCTGGAAGTTGGCGCTTGTTCCCTTGCTGCTGCGCCATGAGACTTCTCCGCCCACGAGCAGGGTGAGCTTGTCTTTCTGGTATTTTAGGGAGAGCTGCTCGGTGGTGTAGAGGGTGTTGACTTTGGAGTAATTGGAGTAATCGGAGTAATCAGAGTAATCAGAATAATCGGAGTATTCAGAGTAATCAGAATAATCAGAGTTTTCTGAGTTTTCAGATAGGCCGGCTGCGCCGGCGCCGGAATTCAGGTCAAAGTCAACGCTGTGGGTATATCTGATGTTAAGCTCGTTGCTGAAGTTGAAGAGTCGTGCCTTTCCTATCGGGCGTTCGTAGGCGAAGCCTGCCGAGGCGTTCCAGTTGCCGTTGACATTGTCCTGCATGTATGTGTAGGCACCCTTCTTAGAATCATACGATGCGTGCGTTCCCCATGCGTTCTGTGTCAGCGTGGCATTGGCAGAGAGCGTGATGCGGCGTGCCGTGGAGTCGTTGCGGAAGTTGAACGACAACCAGAGAGAATGGTCGGTACGGTTTTTCAGTCCCGGGTTGTTGATGGTGTGGATGAGCGGGTTCGTGGTGTCATCCGTGGGCATGAGCGATGCAAAGTCTGGCCTCTGCACCGACATGTTGTAGCTGAACGTCTGGTAGTTCTTTCCCCAGCGGTAAATGTAGAACGATGGTTCGAACAACACGTTGGAGCGGCTTGCGATGGTGTCGAGCACCCTTTTGTTGTAGTGCATGCGCTCATTGATCTTCTCGATGGGCAGGGTGAGCGATATCCATCCTTCGTCGTCGCCCAGCTGTTTGGAGAGATTAAGTCCTCCACGGTATCTTCGTTCGAAATGGTTGTGGGTGCCCGAGTTGTCGTTGTCGAGCACAGAGAACAGCTGCTCGTTGGAGGGGAGCCAGCCCAGTGAGGATGTCTCCACCAGCCTGTCCAGTCGGAAGCTCATGTTGTGCGACGAGCTATAGCCCTGCTGGTAACTGAAGAATGGAGCGATGCGCCAGCCGCTCAGCAGTGATATTGTATAGTCGGAGACGAACGAATAAGTGTAACTGTTGGAATGGCTGTCGGTATAGCGGTCGCGATAGTCGTTGCCACCTGTCTGCAGGTATTCCGTCAGGCTACGGCTGAACGAGTCCGAGGGTTTGCTGCGGTTGGTGTTTATATTGAACTGGAGGGTTACTTCGTCACCCCATGGCAGTTTCTTGTACCAGGTGACGTAGTTGTAAGTGCTGACAGTCCGGTATTTGTTCAGACTGCTGTTGTGTGTGCGGTTGATCAGGCTGCTTTGCCATGTAGAGTCGTTACTTTCCGAGGAGCGGTTGCCGTTGCTGTAGCTCACATTGTTGTTGATGCGCAGTTTGATGGGTGCGTTGAGTATCAGGTAGTTGTTGGCATTAAACCGGAAATCCTTCTGCCTCGACCACGACTCCGAGCCGCTGAAGATGTTGCCGCTGTCGGCAAAGCGTTCGCCGGCGGTGCGTGTCTGGTCGTCGGCATCGCTCCATGTCAGCGTGGCATCGAAGCGTTCCTCCACCTTCTTGTCCTTGTCCTCAGTGGTGAGGTTGAGTCCCACCTGCTTCGTAGAGCGCAGTCCCTGCGGCTGGTTCGCGGGTGTCCAGTCGCCCTCGTAGCCCGGCTTTCGGTCTTCGTTGACATTGTTGGTGTTGGCGAAGGTCGACAGTCGCGTATGGTCGGTGTAGTAGAGACCGAAGAAACGGCCCAGATAGCGGTCGTCGGTGCCCAGTCCGCCCTCGATGTTTGCCAGCAGGCCGCGATTGTACTCACGTTTCAGGATTACGTCCATCACATAGTCTTTCTTCTCCACCTCTTCGCCTTTCCATTGGCTGTTTTCCGATGATTTGTCGTACACCTCCACGTTCTGCACCGTATAGTAGGGCAGGTTGTCGAGCATCACCTTGTTGTTCCCTTTGAAGAAGTCCTTGCCGTTGAGCGTCAGATAGTCCACCTTCTTTCCGTTGATGTAGATGTCGCCATTGTCCTTCAGTTCTGCCCCCGGCATTTCGCGGATCAGTCCGTCGAGCATCGACCCTTCGGGCAGGTTGAAGGCGGCAGCGTTATAGACCACCGTGTCGCCCCGATAGGCAATCTTCACCTTCGTTCCCGTCACGACGACCCCTTCCAGGTTCCCTTCGGCGAAGATGCCGTCCTCCTCAGCCTTCTTCTTCAGCAGCAGTCGTGGCATCTCGAACTCGAGGTTGCGGGCAATGTACTTCATGTCGTAGTTGATGAATCCCGCATGGTAGCCGTCACATTCAGCCTTGATGATAAAGTGTTCGGGCTTGCGCGGCACCTTGAATTCGTAGTAGGAGTCGCTGGTACCCCACGACCATACCCAGCACGTGGTGGTGTCGATGACGGTGCTGTCCCTGTGCATCAGCGTGACGTGCGCCTTCAGTGCAGCCTTCGTGAACGAGTCGTAGACACTGCCGTAGAGCCTGATCTGCTTCTTTGCCGTCGAGTCTTTCTTTTCTCCCGTCTTTGTTACATTGGCACCATTGACAATGATGACTTGCTGAGCCTGTGAGCCCAGACAGAAGACGAGCGCAAAGAGCAGGGTGGATAATAGTCGTCTCATATATATTATAAGGTGGAAAACACTTTCAGAAAATCAGTCATGTTGGAGAATATCAGATCAGCTCCTTCATCGGTCAGTGCACTGTCGGGCAGCGGTCCGCTGTTGACCGCCACAGTGAAGATCCTGGCAGCTACGCCAGCCCTGACTCCGAGCGGCGCATTCTCGATGACCATTCCTTCCCACGGCTGGAGGTTTCCCGCTTTCTCCAATCCCATGAGATAAGGGTCCGGGTAGGGCTTGCCCCGTCTGACGTCGTAGGCGGTGACGAGCCGGCTCTCGTCCACAAACTCGTGGAAGTCGTTGAGCAGCCGGTTGATGAGCGGTCGCTGTCCGCTGCCAGTCACCACACCGATCAGCATGCCCCGTTCGTGCATCTTTTGCATCAGTTCCCGCACGCCCGGCATGATGTCGGGTTCCTTCATTTCATGAAAGAACTTAGTCTTCAGGTCGTACATCTCCTGTGCCTTTTCCAGCGAGATGTCTTCGCCCTTCTGCTCCTTCACCATCTTTCGGATGGTGTCGATACCCCTTGCTCCCTCAGTGGCATAGGCATCGTATGCCGTCATGTGAATGCCGAACGTCTCCATGGAGTCGTGCCAGGCGACGGCATGGTTAGGCATGGAGTCGTAGAGCACGCCGTCCATGTCAAAAAGCGCGGCTTTGGGCAGAAAGCGCTCAAAGCCGTGCTTGGAGAGATAGTTTTTTATTGCTTGTTGCATAGATTGCTTGTTGCTGGGGGGATGTTTTTTTCTAGTCTTTCTAGTTTTCCTAGGATTCCCTAGGATTTCCTAGGATGTCCTAAGATTTCCTAGCTCTTTCCCGCTCCCCAGATTATTTCTCTTGAGCCAGTCTTTCCTGGATGGCTTTGCTCTCAGCCTCGTAGCCGGGCTTGTTGAGCAGGGCGAACATGTTCTTCTTGTAGGCCTCTACGCCGGGCTGGTTGAACGGGTTCACGCCGAGCACGTTTCCGCTGATGCCGCAACCGATCTCGAAGAAATAGATGAGCTGTCCGATGTAATACTCATTCAACTCAGGCACGCTGATGCGGATGTTGGGAACGCCACCGTCCACGTGAGCCAGACGAGTACCCAGCTCTGCCATCTTGTTCACCTCGTCGACGCGCTTGCCGGCAAGGAAGTTCAGACCGTCAAGGTTCTCCTCGTCGCTGGGGAAGAGCATCTTCTTGTTCGGCTGTTCAACGCTGATGACTGTCTCGAAGATGGTACGCTCGCCTTCCTGAATCCACTGTCCCATAGAGTGGAGGTCGGTGGTGAAGTCGACGCTGGCGGGGAAGATACCCTTCTGATCCTTTCCTTCCGACTCACCGTAGAGCTGCTTCCACCATTCGCTCACGAAGTGGAGCTTCGGCTGATAGTTCACCATGATTTCAATCTTCTTGCCGCTCTGATAGAGTCCGTTGCGCACGGCAGCATACTGGGCAGCGATGTTGTCGTCGAAGGGAACGTCCTTGCCACAAGCCTTCTCCATGTCGGCAGCACCCTGTACGAGCGCTTTGATGTCGAATCCGGCACAGGCGATGGGTAACAGACCCACCGGAGTGAGCACAGAGAAGCGGCCTCCCACATTGTCGGGGATGACAAACGACTTGTAGCCTTCCTTGTCTGCACATGTGCGGGCAGCACCGCGCTTGGCATCCGTGACAGCCACAATCACGTTCTTTGCCTCTTCCTTGCCCATCTGAGCCTCGCACTGCTTCTTCAGCAGACGGAAGGTGAGGGCAGTCTCTGTTGTCGTTCCGCTCTTAGAGATGTTGATGACACCGAACTTCTTGTCAGCCAGATACTCTGTCATCTCAGCCAGATAGTCCTCGCCGATGTTGTTTCCGGCAAAAAGAATGGTAGGATTCTTCTTGTCCTGTACGAGCCATGCAAAAGTGTTGCCGAGCGCCTCGATGACGGCACGTGCACCGAGATAGCTTCCGCCGATACCTGCCACCACTACGACCTCGCATTTCTCGCGGAGCGTTTCAGCTACAGCCTGTATCTCATCAAGGAACTCAGGAGTGATGCTTGAGGGCAGATGCAGCCAACCGAGGAAGTCATTACCGGGACATGTCCCTGCTTCAAGAGCCTCTTGTGCGGCTTTCACCTGGGGCTCGAACGCCTTTACTGCGCCTTCGCCGAGGAAACACGCAGCCTTTGTGATATCAAGACAAATATTCTTCATTGTTCTTTATACTGATAAAAATGGATTAATTACTTTTGTCGATATAGTCAAGGATGAGGTCAACGGCATCATCTTCAGTCAGATCTGCCATGTTGATGACCAGGTCGTAGTTGCGTGTGTCGTAGCGCGATGTGTTGGCATATTTCTTGATGTAGTTCTCACGCCACTTGTCCACCTTCTTGATGTCACGCTCAGCCTCTTTACGGCTCAGTCCCTGCTTTGCCATAACACGCTCGATGCGCTTGTTCATAGGAGCCTGAATCAGAATGCTGATATGATTCGGATGTCCTTTCAGTACATAAAAACCGCTTCGTCCAGCGATGACACACGACTCTCCGTAGCCTATCTCTTGCACGATTTCCTTCTCTGCCTTGAAGATGTCATCAGTTGTGATCAGTTCTGGATCGTCCTGAGTATTCACTTTGTAGAACTCGGCCTTGGCGGTGTCATAGAAGGGGATTACCCTGCGCTGGAAATCCGACCACCAGTTGCCCTTGTTGCCTTTCAGAGTCTCAATTTCCTCGGTAGTGAGATGAAACTCAGCAGTCAGTGCCTTGATGACTGCCTTATCATAGAAATTAACACCCAAGTGTTTTGCCAGTTTCTCACCAATCGTGCGGCCACCGGAACCCAGTTCGCGATTGATGGTTATAACAAATTGTTCGGTTTTCTTCATAACTTATATATTTTTAAGTATTTAATTATTATCAGAAACAGTTGTTTATCTGAAGCTGTCAGTGAGCAGTTTGATTTCGATTTGCGGGCTGATCCGCTCGTAGAGAATGTTGTACACGGCATCGAGAATCGGCATGTTGACGTGCATGCGCCGGTTGATCTCCTTCATACACTTGACACCGAAGTAGCCTTCGGCAATCATCTCCATCTCTATCTGCGCCGACTTCACGGAGTAGCCCTTTCCAATCATCGTACCGAATGTGCGGTTACGCGAGAAGTTGGAATATCCTGTGACGAGCAGGTCGCCGAGATAGACGCTGTCATAGACGCAGCGGTCAATGGGATGGATGGCAGTGATGAACCGTGACATCTCCTGCACGGCATTCGACATCAGCACCGCCTGGAAGTTATCACCATATTTCAGTCCCGAGCAGATGCCGGCAGCTATGGCATAGACATTCTTCAGCACAGATGAATACTCGATGCCGATGACGTCAGAACTGGTCTTTGTCTTGATGAAATCCGAGATGATGACATCGGCGAAAGCCTGTGCCTTCTCCAGGTCAGAACAGCCGATGGTGAGGTAGGAGAGCCTTTCCAGCGCCACCTCTTCGGCATGGCTGGGACCTCCGATACATGCCAGATTGTCGAAGGGAACGTCGTAGACCTGATGGAAGTACTCTGAACACGACAGGTTCTCATCGGGGACGATACCCTTGATGGCAGTGATGATGAACTTGTCACGAATCCGGGATTTCAGTTTCTTCAGGTGATTCTTCAGGTAAGGCGACGGTGTGACAAACACCAGCGTGTCGTATGCCTGGGCAATCTTGTTCAGATCCGAAGAGAAGTTGATTTCATCGGTGTTGAAGTGGACGCTGGTGAGGTAGGCAGGGTTGTGCCCCATGCGCAGGAAATCTTCGATGCGGTCGTCACGCCGCATATACCATCCGATGTGATGAGTATGACTCACCACAATCTTGGCTATGGCTGTTGCCCATGAGCCACCGCCGATGATTGCTATTTTCCCGCAGTTATACATTACTCTTGTCTATCCAGTCTTGTACCTGTTCGAGCGATGGGCGCTCGTATCCCAGTTTGTATTTCTTATTGATTTCTCCGATCTTCTGCTGCAGTCCCTGAGCCTTCTCCTTGCAGATGTCGCTGATGAGGTTGAACCCAGCCTTGCGGAGCACGTGTACCCAGTCTTCGGGTACACCGATGGCAGCCCATTCGGCGACGGTGCTCTGAGGAATCTTCTTTTCCGGTTTCATCTGTGGGAAGAAGAGTACTTCCTGAATGAAGGTCTTACCCGTCATGAGCATCACCAGACGGTCGATGCCGATACCGATGCCGCTTGTCGGAGGCATACCGTATTGCAGGGCACGCAGGAAGTCCTGGTCGATGATCATAGCCTCGTCGTCACCCTTGTCGGCAAGTCGCATCTGCTCGATGAAACGCTCCTCCTGGTCGATGGGGTCGTTCAGCTCAGAGTAGGCATTGGCAAGCTCTTTACCGTTCACCATCAGTTCGAAACGCTCGGTCAGTCCGGCTTTCGAGCGGTGCATCTTCGTCAGCGGAGACATCTCCACAGGATAGTCGGTGATGAACGTAGGCTGGATGAAGGTTCCTTCACAGAACTCTCCGAACAGCTCGTCAATGAGTTTTCCTTTACCCATCGTCTCATCCACGTCCATTCCCTTTTCCTTGCAGAACGTACGAATCTCCTCTTCGGTCTTGCCGTTGCAGTCGAAGCCCGTCTTCTCCAGAATGGCATCGAGAATCGGCAGACGGCGGTAGGGAGCCTTGAACGAGATAATCTGTCCGTCGATCTCACGCTCCGGCTTTCCGTTGACAGCCGTGCAGATTTCCTCCAGCAGTTTCTCGGTGAACGACATCATCCAGTTGTAATCCTTGTATTGCACGTAGAGTTCCATGCAAGTGAACTCCGGGTTATGGTTGCGGTCCATTCCCTCGTTGCGGAAGTTCTTTCCAATCTCATAGACCCCCTCGAATCCGCCGACGATAAGGCGTTTCAGATACAGCTCAGTGGCGATACGCATGTACATGTCCTGATTGAGGGCGTTGAAATGGGTGATGAACGGACGGGCGCTGGCTCCACCTGCAATCATCTGCAGGGTGGGAGTCTCCACCTCTGTGTATCCGGCCTCGTCGAGCACACGGCGCATCGTGCGCAGCACGGTGGCACGCTGCAGGAACGTCTCCTTCACGCCCTCGTTCACTACGAGGTCAACATAGCGCTGGCGGTAGCGCAGCTCAGGGTCGTCGAACTTATCATAGGCGACACCATCCTTGTACTTCACGATGGGCAGCGGCTTCAGGCTCTTGGAGAGCAACGTCAGTTCCTGGGCATGAATAGAGATCTCGCCAGTCTGAGTGCGGAACACATAACCCTTCACACCGATGAAGTCACCGATGTCCAGCAGTCGCTTGAACACCACGTTGTAAAGGTCTTTGTTCTCGCCAGGGCACAGCTCGTCGCGTGACACATAGACCTGAATCCTGCCCTTTGAGTCCTGTATCTCGGCAAAGGAAGCCTTACCCATCACACGGCGCGACATCATTCGTCCGGCGATGCATACCTGACGCGGTTCGTCCTCGTCCTTGAAGCTGTCCTTTATCTCGGTGCTGAAGGCATTCGTAGGATACTCAGCGGCAGGGTAGGGGTTGATTCCCATGTTACGCAACTCCTGAAGACTCTGTCTCCTGACAATCTCTTGTTCACTTAATTCCAGTATATTCATAAATATATTCTATCTGTCTTATTGGTTTGTTGCTGCAAAGTTACAGATTTTTTCTGGATTACATTAATAATGTAAGGAGAAAAATGTTCTTTAAGATAAGACCAGCCGAAATAATCGTCAGAATTCTACAGCACGACCTTGCGTGTCTCTCCTTTTATTCTGACGATGTAAACACCGGAGGGCAGGGCAGAGCGTGCATGGTTGAACTGCGAAGGACTCCCCTCGAAGCACTTCTTTCCCTGGCAGTCGTAGATGGTCAGATGCTGGTCATCCGTCAAATCCTTGATGCTCTTTCCCTTTTCCACTTCAATGCTTCTCACGCCTAAGTCGGTACGACCGGGGAGCGGTATCAGCATCCACTGCCTGTGTGTGGGTATGCCTCCCGAAGAATACTGCCAGAGGTCGACGGCAGTACCGGTCTTTGTCTCTTCCCGTACAAGGTCGAGGGCCTGGCTTTTCTGATAGGCTGAGAGAATCCGGAAGTGGACAGGGTCCACAGACTCCACCAAGAAAGACTGTTCACTCTTGGCGTCGGTCTCGGCAGTGAGGGAACTGCTGTTGGAAGAACGGTGTCCGGTGAGTCGCTGTCCCCGTTCGTTTTGGATGATAAACGAGCCGTCGGACTGCGGTATGAGCGACCACCGCTGTGCCTGATCATTCACGTTGAGGTCATTGATGACCACTTTTCCGTTATCACTGGCAGTCACAGCCCTTGTCTGTTCATGACGTGGCACGATGAGGTATTGTCGCCCGTCATCGGCAGATGCTTCGCTGATGAGTGTCTGAATGTCCTTGTCTGTTGTCGTGACAGGAATGACGAGCGTCGCAATACTCTGTGAAGGCATCGTAATTGTGAGCAGACGGTCATCAATCTCGAAGTCGCTGAATCGTGCAATGCTCTCGCTACTGGAAGTACGGTAAGTCTGGATAAGGGACTTGTCTGCCACATAATCGAACAGAGACAGGTCGATGCGATGAGTCACGGTACCCACTGTCTGGTTAAGGATGACGAGAACCAGTGTGTCCCGTTGTGGACTGACTGCCGCCAGCGACTGGTTGTTGAGTGACGTGATGATGTCGTATCCGG
Organism: uncultured Prevotellaceae bacterium; assembly: GCA_902762325.1. Taxonomy (GTDB): domain Bacteria; phylum Bacteroidota; class Bacteroidia; order Bacteroidales; family Bacteroidaceae; genus Prevotella. Next base: position 23,435 of record CACWNV010000038.1, read on the forward strand.
CAGGGATGAAGCGTGAACACTGCTCTCTCACATAGAAGTTCTTGACACGCGCGAAGGTCTGTTGCGCGAAACTGCCACGGATGGTACACCATGTGTCGCTGTTCTCTTCCATGTACTGCCAGTCGATCCATGCAGACGGCTGCAGATAACGCATGTCATCAAAGAGCTTTTGAGTGAGGCTCAGATTGCCGCTCAGTCCTTGTCCCCCTTCGCCGACTTCGCTCATCCACAAGGGTATGGATGACTGCCAAGCCAGGAAGTTCAGCCGGGCACGCTCGGGATTGGTGCCGCCATAAGTGTGGGTGTTCCATTGTCCGACAAGAGGCATCACTCCATCGGACAGATAGCGATTGAATGTGTTGATTGATTGTCCCACATTGGTTTCGTCGCTGGCAGAGATTATAGTATTCAGTCCTGATTCCTTGAGGATGGGAGAGAGTATCTTTATGAATTTCGACTGCGAGGAAGCATCGAAATGACAGCCCTCCTGTACGCCATTGGCATACCAGAAGTTGGTGACAGGCTCATTGAAAGGCTCGAGGGTGCGGAACTCAATCCCGTACTCATCTTTGTAATGCTTGCATACATCTACCAGATAGTGGGCAAACTCCTCATAGTATTCCGGTCGCAAGTTATCCTTTCCGCCACTGGTGTTGCCCGATACACAACCGCTGTAAGTCATGTAGTAAGGACACGAGTTACTGAATGCCTCGAAGATGGCATCGGGACGTTTCTCCCGAATCTTCAGCATGATTTTCCGCTGTGCCTCATCCCGTTCCCAATGGTACACATCATCGCTGGAATCCTTGAATCCTTCCATTTCAGCTCTCAGTCCCTTGCCGTGTCCCATGTGGTGAGCATCGCAATGGCTGTTCTGCGGGTCGTCGCCGCCGCCGATGTTATACCGGAAGATACGATAGTTAAGTCCGGTGGGGCTCACAAGCCAGTTGATCATCTTGTCAATACTTTCATCGTTCCAGTGGCCGCACATGTTTGCCCACCAGCAGAGCGAGACGCCCCATCCGTCGAAGTGTTGGCGCACCACCGAGGGGCAGACGGGATAGACAGCAGTGGTGTCGGCAGGTAGCGGAGTGTCAGCCTTCTTGCTAAAATACCAGATGTGACGGGCATCATCGCCGCTCTTGTCGCAGAACACGGTACTGTTCGGCGTGTTGGCGTCGGTGCCTAAATAGCGGTTGTTGGCCTTGCATCTTAGTCTATAGAGTTTGCTGGAAGCTTGTTCGATGGCATACTTGGCATTGTCGGATGCCGAATCGGCGATGAAGGCAGTGTTCCAGGAGCCAGACAACGAGAGGAACAGAGGGGTCGAGGAGTTCGCCTGAATGGAGAAATAGCCTTTCCCGTCAGGGATGAACAACAGCGGGCGTTTGTTACTTGCCGTCGGACTCTCCAGCCGTGCCACGTTGTCGGATGCCATGACCAGATGGTTTCCACTGCTGTGGATTAAGTACATTTGAACAGGTTCGGAAGACGGAACCTGTGCAGAAGCCTTCATGAACAGACCGGTCATCACTGCCAAACAGTATATTATAGTCTTTATTCTCATACCTTTGTTACTTTCTCGTTGTTGACAAGTTTCTTTGATAGATTATTATGGTAGCTGCCGAGTTACAGCTTGATATAGATGTGACGTTTGTAGAGCGGCCAGCCGATAACGAAATGGAAGGCTGTGAACAGCAGGGCATAGGTAAGCGACTGAATCTGCGGTGTTGAAATGATGTGGCAGATACCCGTGAAGACGGCATTGCTGATGCCCACATGTCCGAAGATGATAGCCAGCAACTCGCTCATCACATAGAGGAACAGCGGGTTAACGCCGAATACCTGGAAGAAGGTTGTAAATGAAGGCTGAAGGTTTCCGAAGGAAGAACTCTTCTTTGGCTGAGCCTTCGGATAGTCCATCGCATACATGATGATTCCTTGCAGCAGGGCAGCCAGTCCGCATGTGACAAGTACATAGCTGGGACTCCAGATGCGCTTGTTGAGCGGCAGTCCGTAAGAGAGCAGGTAGCCGCAGATGACGAGGATGCCTCCCGTCAGCAGGAATCCCAGCACCTTTGCCTGAATGTCTTTGGCCTGCATCATCTTCCTGGCACAATAGAAGCCAATGAGCGTGTGAGCAACCGACGGTATGGTACCCAGCAGCCCTTCGGGGTCTACGGGACTCTTGTGATACAGATGTCCGGCACCAAACAGACGGAGGTCGACTCGTGCCAGGATGTTGGTAGAGGCATCGTAGTCATAGCCGTTTCCGAAGATAAGTATAAGGGCGTAAAGCACGAGCAGTCCCACGATAGTCTTGATAAGATGCCGATGGCTTACCGTGAGGGCAAAGACAGAAACAGCCAGATAACAGAGCGCAATGCGCTGCAGTACAGCCCAGATACGAAGGTGGGCAAAGTCGGTGGCATGTCCGTCGAGAGCCATATCGAACCAATGGATGCCCAGACCGATAAGGAAGAGCAGGACGGTGCGTTTGACTATTTTTCGTATCACAGGTGCCGACGGCTTGAATCCCGTCTTCATCAAAGACAGGTAGGTGGAGATACCCATGATGAAAAGGAAGAAGGGAAACACCAGGTCGCACGGTGTCATCCCATTCCATTTGGCGTGTTGCAGCGGCGCAAACGACTCTCCATATTGGTTGTTCACCAGTATCATCATTGCCACCGTCAGTCCTCGCATCACATCGAGTGACTGCAATCGTTGTGTCTTGTTCGCTGTCATTTGTTTTCCAGATATTTCTTGCAAATCTCATTGGCGATGGTAATGGCATCACCATCCGGCTCCAGTGAGTATACATTGTTCATCCGTGTCCATTTCTCCTCCATGTCGTAGAAGTCGATCTTCACTTCCTGTTCGACAGCCAGTTTGAACAGCTCATCGGTAGTCAGGCCTTTGTACTGTCCACTTCCCAGCTTCTCAATGTCAGGTTTCGACTTTGCCTCCATCTGATATTTCAGTGCCTTGAAATAAGTGTTCCAGCGATTGAGGTAGAAGTCTTTCAGCAGTCCCTGCCATTCCTTGTGGGCATAGTCGTGCAGTCCTCCGGTATCAGCGCAGATACGGTTTCCCCATGTCGTTATCTGAACCCGTGCGTTCCATTCGTAAAGTTCTTTCTCGCCTTTTGTCAAGCCACGTCGTTTAGCAGCCTCAGTCCAATGTCCCAGTCGGAACTCGGGACGGGTACCCAGCAAACGGTCTTGGTCGATAATCATTGACAGGAAGATTCTTGAATTAAGGTCGAACGCCTTGCGCTGAAACGACTTGTATGCAGCTATCGTCTGCTGGTATTGCACGCGTCCCTGATCGGCCAAAGCCTGTCGGACGATATCAACAAGGTCGTACTCGTAGTTGTTGTTTCCCCTGTACTTTTCCGCTACGCTTGCAAAGAGAAGCGCAGCCCTCCGTGTATCATCAGGGTCGTAGTAGTTAGACATCTTCGACCAGGAAGACACCTGATAGCTGTTTTGTGAGGGTCGGGCACAGAAGATGCTCTCATGAGGTCCCTGCTGGTTGTTGCCTGCCGGACAGTTGTAGATGCTGTTTGCCAGAATCATCCATGCCTCTTCGATGGTCGCGTCGGTTGTACCGTAGCGTGCAAAGCAGTAGTCATGAATCCATTGTTTCTTGAAAGAGGAGACAAAAGCTGACGTGGCATTCTGTGGGTTCTTCATTTCAGTATCATCAATCCAGGGAAGTTCGCTCATCAGTTCGAACATCACGGGATTATTCTCCGAGCCTTCCATGGTGAAGCCTATTCCTTTCAGGTGAGCAGCCATCGGATTGGTCTTTGTCTGCATGAAGTTGCTAAGCAGCTGGTCCATGCGTCCATGCAGGCCGACATTACCGCCAAAGTTTTCAAGCAGGCACATGAGCCACTGGTGATGTCCGTATCCCTTGTCGCTCTGGAAGATGGAGGCAATACCCCATTTCGGGCGACATTCACTGAAGAGGTCGAGTATCAGCAAATCGCCTTCGGGCAAGTTCCCAATCAGTTCATTGCGAGGATTCTCTGCCCATCCCTGAATGACCCAGACAGCCTTATGGTTTACCTTCTTCATTTCTCTCATAATGGCTTTTCCCGACGCATCAAGGTCAACACCTATAATATTACCGCCCTCATGGAACGGATCCATTGAATAATAGTTGGCTTTGCCATAGAGATTTGTCAGTTCCTGATAATAAAGGCTGGCAATCTCACTGAACTTTTTGTCAGTAGGCTGTAGGAACGTAGGACGTGTATAACCGTTCCATATTCCTCCGTCGGCGACATTCAGTCCCAGTTTCTCTTTTGCATTGCTTGGCACCATACCGCTATATCCGGGAAGTACGGGTTCCATTTCCCATTCGTGCATCCTTTTGAGAATCTGTTTCTGTAACGCTTCCTGCTGGAAAAACCATGAAGTAGGGAGGGGGCCTCCCCAACCTTCCAGATTATTCATCTCCCACCATGCGAGAAATGCCGGACCGGCAATGAAATCCTTAATTTCCTTGTCAGAATACCCCAGCTTGGAGAGCATATTTGCCCATACACATTCCTCACCGACGACAGCCAGAGGGAGGTTGACCCCATGGAGTGCCATCCAGTCGATTTCCTGTTCCCATCGTTTCCAGTCCCAGAAAGCCATGGTGTAGGAGAACGTGCAATAGTTGAAGTTATATCTCAATTTTAACTCTGTGGTATGCCGTTCAGGTTTGTTGACCGATGGCATCTTGTCTGGTAACTTTGCCTTGGGATTGTTCCATGAGATATGGATTCCCGCATAATGTTTCAGATACCAGTTGATACCTGTTGCGATGTTTACCCAGGTGTTCCCTCTTACGACAATCTTACTTCCTGCTTGGTCGAGTTCAAAGAAATCAACAGGAGAATCCTTCTTTTGGATCTTGAATTTCTTAGAAGCACCTTTGTCGATACGCTCAAGCATATCGTCAACAGGATTCGCTTGTCCAGCCACTGCAATAAGGCAGAAAAAGGCTATCAGAATGTTCTTCATGTGATATGTGTTTATATTATTCTACAATGTGTTTCTTTCCATTCAGAATATAAATGCCTTTGTTCAACCGTGACAGATCGGCTGTTGTGGCATTGCGGAGGATTGTCCTTCCGGAGATGTCATAAATGGTGCCGTCGGCTTTCTCCTGACTGGTGTTGAAGGTCTCAACCAGAGTCTCGTCCATCGCTTCACGGATACCGTCCATCATGCAGTTGGCATAGATGGAGCAATTCTTGCGGTTGATGATGGTCATGGTGGGGTGTCCTGTGTAGTTGATGTCCCATACGTAAGGGACCATTCCCATCTGCATGGTGTACTTGTTGAACATCTTAAAGTACAGTTTGACAGATGCGTCGTGCTTTTCCTGGCTTTCATTGGCTCCCGATACGGTCTTCCAGTTGACGCCATATTCTCCGATGATGACAGGAATGCCCTTGTCGATGAACTTTGTCTTCATCTTTTTCAACTGCCTTTCCATCTCTGCTTCGCCGTTGGCATAGTTACGCTGCGATCCGCTGACGCGGTTTTCATTCCCCCAATAGAGCATGTACTTGCCCCACGACTCGTCTTTTGTCATGCCGCAGAACTGCCAAGGAGTATAGTAATGAACTTCCATCATCAGTTTGTTCTCAACAATGTCGTTCGGTAACTTCTTGTAGTAATTGTTCGTCATGTCGATGTCGGTGTTCGGCCCTTGAACGACAAGGATTCGTCTGGCATTGTTTCCGCCGGTTGCACGGACGGCATCGATGAACGTCTGTTCATAGGCGAGCAGGTTATCAGTGGCAGCCTGATTGTCGGCATTAGGCTCATTGAGTCCGGCAAAGAGCAAATGTTCATCATAGTCTTTGAATGTCTCGGCAATCTGTGTCCAGATAGATTTCAGCACTTCATGGTTCTTCGCCTTCAGGGAAGCGTCGTTGTTGGCGATGTTGTTTTCCAGCCAGCCGCCGTCCCAGTGGTCGTTCAGTATGACATAGAGACCGGCATTAATACAATAGTCAACCACTTCCTTCACTCTCCCCATCCATCTGGAATCGATGGTATAGTTGCTGGCATTGCTGATATGTCCCATCACCCAGGCACAAGGAATACGGATAGAGCGGAAGCCAAGGGATTTCACGTAGTCGATTACAGTCTGTGAGGTCTTCGTCTGCTGCCATGACGTCTCTGTCCCGATGCCTGAATTCTTATAGTTATAGGCATTATTACCAGCCTCCAAAGTGTTTCCGAGGTTCCATCCCGGTGCCATCTGTTCAGCCACCTGCATAGCAGTCAGGTCGTTCATCACTTGTTGTGTGCTTTGCGCCTGTGAGACATGCGTGGTTAGAACAAATGCGATGGTTAGAAGTAATTTCTGCATAGTTGTTGGTTTTTCTGCAAAATTACAAATTATTCATGAAAAAAAGGGAACATTGCGTTCCCTTTTTTCATTTATGTTTCTGGTAATACTGTAAGCCGCTTTTCACATTTTCTATCAATGCATTTGAAGAAAGGGTTGCCCCGGTGACGCCATCGACTTTCTTCTTAGCAGCATCGCTGACTTTCATGCCGTCCCATTTCTTTAACAACTCTTTCTTTACCAGTGTGAAATACTTTGGTGTCTCCTGATTTCTCAGAGCCTGTATCTTGACCACCTTGTTCTTCTTGATGTGGATTTTCAAAGGGGTGGTTCCGGCATACCCAACCTTGTTGCAGAGTGTTGTCGTGTTGACAATATACATACCATCTTCCTTTGTGATGGGTTCGTTGTCCTGCTTGAATCCTTGCAAGGTGAATGCAAACAGCAAGAGCGATATTCCGCAAATGACTTTTTTCTTCATATTATATTAATATTTGACTGTTTATTATTTTTTTTAGACATTCTTACCCTCAATAGTTATTTTTTCGTATATTTGCAACGAATTTTATCTTACTATTATGTGGTTATACCTGTTATTTGTTATTATTGGTGTCATTCTGGTTCTTTGGGGAGCTGATCGTCTGACAGATGGTGCAGTGGCTCTGGCTGAACGGATGAATATTCCGCAGATTGTCATCGGACTGACCATCGTTGCGATGGGAACATCTGCCCCAGAACTGTGTGTAAGCCTTGTATCGGCATTGAGAGGAACGGCTGATTTAGCCGTGGGTAATGTTGTCGGGTCGAACATATTCAACTCCATGTTAATTGTGGGTGTGGCAGCAATGGTAGCTCCGATGTCAGTTCTTCCTACAACTGTGCGCAAGGATATTCCCTTTGCTTGTCTGGCTTCATTCCTTCTCATGATAATGATTATGATAGGAGGTGATGTCACGCGCCTCGAAGCTGCTATTCTTTTTGCCATATTCCTGGTGTTCATGTTTGTGACATTGCGCGGTGCCAAAGGCAGTCATGTTGATGAACCATCTGCTCCTAAGAACTTTACAGTAGGTAAGTCGGTATTCCTTCTGGTACTGGGTATGACCTGCCTCATTGTCGGTAGTAATGTCTTTGTCGATGGAGCTACAAATATTGCCACAGAACTGGGAGTGAGCGAGGCGGTCGTTGGTCTGACCATTGTTGCCGGCGGAACATCATTGCCCGAGTTGGCTACCAGTGTAGTGTCTGCCCGAAAGGGCCAGAGTGGCATTGCCATTGGAAACGTACTGGGTTCGAACGTGTTTAATATCCTCATGATTCTCGGCCTGACAGGAATTATCGCACCTATGGATGTACAAGGTATCACGTTGATTGACCTTTCTATGATGGCGGTGTCGATGTTGCTCTTATGGATATTCTCTTACACCAAATACACCGTTGCCCGTTGGGAGGGTGCTGTGCTCACCATCATTTTTGTCGGCTATTTAAGCTGGCTGGTGATGAGCGTAGTATGAGGCCGTAGTTCTACGGCCTCTTTTTTTTAAAGCTTATTCCCCGTAGATTTCAGCAAGTTTGTTTCCGAGGTTGTCGCCGCGCAGGTCGCGGGCAATCACTTTTCCTGTAGGATCAACGAGCAGGCTTGCAGGAATGGAATTGATGCTATAGGTGGAAGCGGCAATGGACTGCCAGAACTTCAGGTCGGACAGATGAACCCAGTTAAGTTCTTTCTCCTTAATAGCTTTTACCCACGGCTCCTTTGCTCTGTCGAAGGATAGTCCGACGACATTGAACCCTTTAGCCTTATATTTCTCATAGTTTGCCTTTACGTTTGGCATCTCTGCCATGCAAGGCCCGCACCATGAAGCCCAGAAGTCAATGAGCACGTAGTTGCCCTTGCCCACATACTCGCTCAGTTTGTGTGCCTTACCGTCGACATCGTTCTCCTCAAGGTCAATGAACTGCTTGCCAATGATGGCTTGTTTCTTTTCTTCTTCTACGATATATCTTTTCAACGGAGCCATCATCGGATGATTTGCATAGACGTATTTGCTGTCGGTTATCTCCTTTAACTCTTCAAAGCTATAGTCGTACATGACATTAGGAATAACAAAAGCAGGAATAACATTGTCCTGATTCTCTTTGATGACTTGCTTGCAATAGGCGGTCAATTCTTCTTGAATAGGCTTCAGACCTTCCGTGATAGATGCTGAAAGTTCTAACAGTTCTTTTTCCGACTTACCTTCTTTCTGAGCATTCATGTATGGCTCGATAAGTTTCATTCCCTTGCCATTGATCTCATCTAAATGCAGGTCGACTTTATTCAGTTTCTCATTTAAAGCCGATGGTGCTGCCCGTTAGTGGTCAGTCCGAGGAAAGTGTTTTCCTGTGCCTTTCCCTGATATGTAAATTTCCCATTTGTAACCTTGATGGTATCAATAGGGGTGTAGCGGGTGGCAGCATCAGTAAGGATTACTTCGTTGACATCTGAAGGACAAGTACCGTTAATGTCATAGCTTATTTCCTTTCCATCTTGAGTTCCCTGGAACATTTGCACCTTCTGAGGGATGATTTTGGCTGCTTTTACAGCTTTGGGCTTTTGTGAACATATAGGCAGACAAAGAATCCCTGCTATCGCAATTGCTATAATTCTCTTCATAAATTCTGTAAGTTAATTATTTAAAGATAGTTATTCGCGTGCAAAAATACGGTTTTTTGGTTAACTGACATACATTTTATAAACACCTTTTAGTTAATAATTGTTATTTTATAACATAAATATGGTACTTTGTATTGCAAGGTACTATAAAAAGAATTATATTTGCACCGAAATCCAACGCTAACAAATAAAATTATGAACATTGACAATGCAAAATCTCAGATGAGGAAGGGGATGCTTGAGTATTGCGTCCTACTTCTTTTGCGCCAGCGGCCTTCGTATGCTTCAGACATAATTCTGCAACTGAAGGAAGCTCGGCTTCTCGTGGTGGAGGGTACACTCTATCCGTTGCTTACACGGTTGAAGAATGACGGTCTGCTTTCTTACGTCTGGCAAGAAAGCACTCAGGGGCCCCCTCGGAAATACTATGCGCTTACCGAAATGGGTGAGCAGTTTCTCTCAGGATTAGACGCTGCATGGAATGAAATTTCACTGACGGTGAATCATTTGAAGAGTCTCGAATTAGGGATTACTATATAATATAATAATGAGTATTAGAAAGGAATAGAATTTATGAAAAAGAATATAACAATAAATCTTTGCGGTCGTCTTTTCAATATTGATGAGGATGCATACAGTCTGTTGCAGAACTACTTAGAGACACTCCGCAGTTTTTTCAGTCATCAAGTGGATGGTGGTGACATAGTGAATGACATTGAAGAACGAGTTGCAGAACTGTTAAGTGAGCTGAACGGACAGGGCGTTGAGGCTATCAATATCGATCACGTGAAGGATATCATCAACCGTATCGGTCGTCCTGAGCAGTTTACAGATGATGAAAGCGGTGCTGAACGGGCAGACAGTGCTGCATTTGCCAGCAATGAACAAAATTATGAGAATAAAGGCATTAACGGGCTGAAGAGTTTCTTCAAAGGTAAAAAGCTCTACCGTAATCCAAAGGACAAGATGATTGCGGGTGTTGTTTCCGGACTCTCCAGCTATTTCGAATGTGATGTCACACTGCTGCGAATACTTGCCACGGTGCTTATCCTGGTAACTCAGGGAGTCGGACTTGTAGTCTATATCATTCTTGCTGTGATTATGCCCGAGGCAGAAACACCTGAACAGCAGCTCAAGATGCAGGGACGACCTGTAAATATGAGCAATTTAACTGATGAGGTAGTGCAGAATGTAGAGAATGGCGAAGAACCGGTCAAGAGAACCAGTGGTTTAGTCAATGTCCTGAATGCTGCAATGCGTTTCCTGGCAATCTGTATCAAGGCATTGGGCCTGCTCTTTGCCATCGGTCTGGCTATTTTCGGAATCATTGTGTTAGTATGGGCGGTGCTGGCTTTTTTCTTCTCTGATGAGATTCCGAACTTTTTCGCTTGGCATTTTGCCAGTATAATCGACGGACACATGCCTGCCTTTATCATTTTCTTATTGTCACTTCTCGTCTTGTTATTCCTCCCTGTGATAGCCATTACTTACAGTATTTTCTCTCGTATGGGAATTGCTCAGCGCATTTGCTGTGTTGTCCTATGGATTGTCTCTGGCGTATTGGCAATATCCCTTGGTATAATGCTTACCAATATAAGTGATAACTATTGGCATAACTATCTTGAAATGAAGAACAACCAGCAAGTGGTTACTGATGACAACATTAAAATGAACCAGTCGGAATACGAATTCTTGTCTGCGCATGGCTGGCGTATTCTCAATAGTGAGGGGTGCAACGGAAGCTTTACGGACAGTGGAGAATACTATATGGATAATGACAAACGCTATCTCAATGGCTATAATGAAACCCGCCGCCAGCACTATCGTGCAGAACGGACGGATTCGCTCATGCCGGGTGTCTATAAGCTAACCGTTGCTGTTCGTGCTGACGGTAGGGGAGCCTTCGTCCAATCTGGCAGGAGGCGAAAGAGATACAGGATAAAAGCGATGGTGAAATACCCGAGGATGTTCAGAATATCGTCGGTGCCAACGATGGTAAAGGTTTTGGCTGGGAGCGCCTGACATTTGATAAGATTACTATCAAGCAGCCTGCAGCTCTTAAATATGGTGTCACAACCGACCCGTCGTTCACTGGACAGTCGTGGCTTGGACAATGGTTTTCTGCCAGTGATTTCCAGATTGAACGGGTTGATGAAGAATAAATAAAACATAAAAATCCTGTGCGCATGGTGAGGCGTACAGGATTTTTTTGTATCTTTGCGTCCCGTTTTACGGACAGGGGTACTTGCTAACCCCCTTTAACAAAACAAGAAAATGAAAAGAAACAGTGAAAAAGTGAGTGTGCTGTTCCTGCTTTTCAGCATATTCTTCTGTGTTTGCTTGATAGCAGCAAACCTGTTAGGAACAAAGCAGATAGCAGTGGGTTCTGTCTCATTAACAGGAGGACTGATTGTCTTCCCTATCTCCTATATCATCAACGACTGTGTATGTGAGGTGTGGGGATACAAGAAGACGCGCATGTTGATATGGGTAGGCTTTATTATGAATTTCTTCTTCGTGATGATGGGAGCTTTGTGCGACTGGATTCCGGGAGCATCCTACTGGTCAAACGATGAGGGATTTCATGCCATCTTCGGGCTGGCGCCACGTATCGCCTTTGCTTCGTTCCTTGCTTTCCTTAGTGGCAGTTTTGTCAATGCGTATGTCATGAGCCGGATGAAAATACACTCTGAAGGTCGCAACTTCCCCTTGAGGGCTGTCGTCAGTTCGATTCTTGGTGAGATGACCGACTCGATAATCTTCTTTCCTCTGGCTTTTTGGGGAGTCATTCCAACTTCCGAACTGCCTATGCTGATGATGTGGCAGGTCGTGTTGAAGACGACCTATGAGGTTTTGGTGTTGCCTTTGACTATCCGTGTCGTAAATATCGTTAAACGCTACGAAGGTGAAGACACCTATGATAAAGGTATCAGTTATAATGTATTGAAAGTTTTTAATTTATAAGATGAGCGATAATAGAAAAGAAGAGAAGCTGCAGGCTCTTGGCAAAAAGACTGTTTATCAGAACGATTACGCACCTCAAGTGTTGGAATCGTTTCAGAATCAGCATCCTGAAAATGATTACTGGGTACAGTTCAACTGCCCTGAGTTTACGTCACTTTGTCCGATTACAGGACAGCCCGACTTTGCCGAAATCCGCATTTCGTACATTCCGGATGAGCGCATGGTAGAGAGTAAAAGTCTGAAACTGTATCTTTTCAGTTTCCGCAACCATGGTGACTTCCATGAGGACTGTGTGAATAAGATCATGAAGGATCTGATTAAGCTGATGGATCCTAAATATATAGAGGTGACGGGGTTCTTTACTCCGCGTGGAGGCATCAGTATCTATCCGTATGCTAACTACGGACGGAAAGGGACGAAATACGAGAAACTTGCCGAAGAGCGTTTATTCAGACACGGGATGTCCGATTAGTTCTTAATGCTTTCCAGCGCTTTCTGGGCTTGTTTGTTTGCAATAGCTTTGGCTTTCTTGTTGATGTTCCTCACGTCGCTGTTACGGTAGTAGCTGCGTGACATCCCGTCGCTGCTGAGCACCAGTGAGTCGTTCCCAAGATAATCGATGTCGCAAGTATCCAACCGTTGGTTCTTGATGGTTGGACGACTGCTCCCTTTGGAGAAGACAGGGTCACCGCTTGTCATGATCAGCTTACCGTTCCAGATATGCCATTCGGTGAAATAGCCAAGCTTCGGATAAACGACAGGACTCTCTTCCAGCGAACTTTCTCTTACATAGCCTACACTTTGAGCTGTCCATTGGCGTTTGAGGGTGAATCCATATTCACGAGGTATCAAATAAGTGTTCTTGATGGAGTCTGGCATGTCGCGCATGATGCGTCGCTGGAGCTTCTCGCTCATTTTGTCATAGTCGCGCATCTGGGGCATCACGACGTAACACCAGGTTCCTTTCAGTTCATCCAGATTGATGACAAGGTCAGCCATTGTCGAGTCTTGCTCGTTAAGGACAAGCCCAAGCCAGTCTCCGACTTTAGGTTTTCCCATTACCTTATGATTTTGTGTGGCATCGATAATGTCATATCTCACAGGGTCGCTGCCGTCGTTGGGCAGTAAGATGATGACAGAATCTGAGCAGCCTTCACAGGCCAGACCATAAACCGTTTTGTCACCTTCCAAGAGCAGTTCCTCATTTGAGAAACCGTGTTTGGAGTCTTTCTTATTTGTTTGCTGCCCGCATGAGACTGCGAGAAACAGGATGGCTGCTAAGCTGATAAGTATTTTGAAATTCATGTCGTGAATAGAATAATCATCTGCAAAAATAGTGTTTTTATTTGGTTTGTGCAAATTATATTTGTGAGTTTCATTTTATTTCAATACTTTTGCACATAAATACTTCCGGGAAGTTTGTATGTGGAAGTGTATCTTGAGAAATCAGGATATTTATTGTTAAATAAATGACACATGTGTTTAAATATGGATTACCAGTTAGAGAAGATGCTTGATGAAGGATGGACAGAGCGGTTTGCCCAATATTTCCTTAGACAAATCAATTCAGAGAAGAGTTCTCCCCATTATAAGCCCGAAGATGTAGAATGGGCACATCAACATGGCTTTTTTGCCAGTCATGCTTCATATTATGAAAAAGTGAGAAGTATTCCTGAGAATTATCTGTCTGACTATGTCTATTACAAGACATGGCCGCACAATCCCTGGACACGCATTTGGGTGAATGATAAGTTGACATTGAAATATTTGCTGGCTTCTACCGAGTTTGGAAAATTGATGCCTGATTATTATTATTACACAATGCAGTCTGGTATCAGGTCTTTGATAGATTGCCCTTATCATGGATTCAAGTTTGAAGAGTTTGTCGACTTGCTTCGCGAGAAGAAGCATTTTGCTTGTAAGCCATGTAATGGAAGCCGTTCAATGGGATTTGTAAAGATGTCATATATAGATGATGTCTTTTACCTGAATGGAAAGGTGGTCAGTCGTGACAGTATTCAGGAATTTCTTTTTTTCCATCCTAATTACATTTATACCCAATACATTGTCCCAGCTGAATACTTGCGATGCTATGGTGAGAAAATCCATACAATCCGTCTTATCGTGCTGAATGAGAAGGGAGATAATCCGCAGATTGTCGGTGGATATGTGAGATTCCCAATGGATAATAACGGAGAAGCCAACTATTCGGTTCTGGATACAAATGACATTGTCAATTACAATTTTTTTGTGGGTATTGATGTCCAGACAGGTCAGTTCGGCAAAGCCAAAAAAGTCTTTGAGAATCATGTTGAGGATACAGACGTCCACCCTGAGACAGGAGCAGTCATCAAAGGTGGAGTAGAGGATTATGCTTCTTTGGCTGAGATGGTATTGGGTATTGCCCGTCGGTTCAATGTCCTGCAGTGGTTTGGTGTTGATATCGGAGTGACGGATGAAGGATTCAAATGTATGGAAATAAATACATTCCCAGGTGCCGGATATCCGCAGATATTCTCTCCTTTGTTGGAAAATAAGGACTGCAGGCAGTTCTTCATGAACAAAATGGCAGAGATTGATGCGATGAACACGAAGAAACATTCCGTTAGAAAAGATATAAAGCGTTGATTTGGTGGTGTGGTTTTTTTTGCCTACCTTTGCACCCCAAATGGAAAGAAGAAATAGAAGATGAAAAAGAAAATACAATTCAGTCTCGTTTATCGTGACATGTGGCAGAGCTCAGGTAAGTTTCAGCCACGTAAGGATCAGCTGGAGCGTATTGCCCCGGTGATTATCGAAATGGGTTGCTTTGCCCGCGTAGAGACCAATGGTGGTGCCTTCGAACAGGTGAACCTGCTGGCAGGTGAGAATCCTAATGAAGCCGTGCGTGCTTTCTGTAAGCCTTTCAATGAAGCGGGCATCAAGACACACATGCTCGACCGTGGTCTGAATGCGTTGCGTATGTATCCTGTTCCTGATGATGTGCGTGCTCTGATGTACAAGGTCAAGCATGCGCAGGGTGTTGATATTCCCCGTATCTTCGACGGATTGAACGACACGCGCAACATCATCCCGAGCATCAAGTGGGCTAAAGAGGCTGGCATGACTCCTCAGGCTACGCTGTGCATCACCACCAGTCCTGTTCATACACTCGATTACTACATGGCGATTGCCGATGAAGTAATTGCTGCCGGTGCTGAGGAGATCTGTCTGAAAGACATGGCTGGTATCGGTCAGCCTGCTTTCCTTGGAAAGCTCACGAAGATGATCAAGACAAAGTATCCTGACATCATCATCCAGTATCATGGTCATAGTGGCCCCGGCCTCTCGATGGCTTCCATCCTTGAGGTATGTGAGAATGGTGCCGACATTATTGATACAGCCATCGAACCTCTGTCATGGGGTAAGGTTCATCCAGATATCATCAGTGTACAGTCGATGCTGAAGAACGAAGGCTTTGATGTTCCGGAAATCAACATGAACGCTTACATGAAAGCCCGTTCGCTCACACAGGAGTTTATTGATGATTGGCTGGGCTATTTTATCAACCCAGGTAACAAGCAGATGTCTTCCTTATTGCTTGGCTGTGGTCTGCCTGGTGGAATGATGGGTTCGATGATGGCCGACCTCGGTGGTATCAAGGGAACAATCAACAATATCCGTAAGAAGAAAGGTGAGGAACCTCTCAGCACAGACGATATGCTGGTTGCCTTGTTCAATGAGGTGGAATATGTTTGGCCACGTGTGGGTTATCCTCCATTGGTGACACCGTTCTCTCAGTATGTGAAGAACATCTCACTGATGAACCTTCTCACCATGGAACAGGGTAAAGGACGTTTTGTGATGATGGATGATTCCATGTGGGGAATGATTTTAGGTAAGAGCGGAAAGGTTCCCGGACCATTGGCCCCTGAGATTGTGGAGCTTGCCAAGGCACAAGGCCGCGAGTTTGTCACCGATGACCCGCGTTCGTTCTACCCCAATGCCCTCGACGACTTCCGCAAGGAGATGGACGAGAACGGATGGGAGTACGGACAGGATGACGAGGAACTTTGGGAACTGGCAATGCATCCTGAGCAGTACCGTAACTATAAGAGCGGACAGGCAAAGAAGAACCTGCTGGCTGATATCCAAAAGGCTAAGGACGCTCGACTGGGCAGCAAGCTCTCTCCAGAGGAATTGGCTGCTTTCAAGCACGCTAAGGCCGATGCCATCACTGCACCCGTGAAGGGTCAGCTTTTCTGGGAGTTCGGTGGTGACGGCGAGGCTGAACCGACCGTGGAGCCCTACATAGGTAAGGAGTACAACGAAGGAGATGTCTTCTGCTATATCGTTGCCACATGGGGCGAGATAGTCACCGTACCCGCTGCTCTGGGAGGAAAGCTCGTGGAGATTAATGCCAAGCAAGGCACGAAAGTGGGGAAAGGTGATGTGATTGCCTATATTGAAAGACCTGCTGAATAATGGACTATCAAACTATTATCGATAAATTTTATGAGGAGGATACGCCGTTACGACGTATCCTCCTTGTGCATAGTCGTGCGGTGGCAGACAAGGCTTTGCACATCTGTGATGCCCACCCTGAACTACAGCTTGACCGCAATTTTGTTGAGGCTGCTGCCATGCTCCACGACATTGGTATCATTCAGTGTGATGCACCCGGTATCCATTGTTTCGGTACTCGTCCGTACATCCAGCACGGATTGGCTGGTGAGGAGATGCTGCTTGCGTATTGTGAGGAGACAGAGAACGAACAAGAGAAAGCTGTCCTTCGGAAGATTGCACATGTATGCAGCCATCATACAGGAGCCGGTATCTCACGGGATGAGATCGTCCGTCAGCATCTCGACCTCCCTTTAGGCGATTACCTTCCCGTGACCATCGAAGAAAAGGTCATCTGCTATGCAGATAAGTTCTATTCGAAAACTCGTCTTGAGATAGAAAAAGACAAGGAACATGTGGAGCGAAGCATTGCCAAATTTGGCGAAGCGGGACTTCTCAGGTTCCGTGAATGGGACAAATTGTTTGGTTGAAATACCCTTTTTTACGTTAATTTATCTTAGCAGAGTAGGTGTTTAGCAATTTATCAGTACCTTTGCACTGAGAATTATGAGAAGAAACTCATTTGTCTTCATGTTGGCATTTGCCCTCCTTTTTATTCTGGCGGGATGTAAACATGGATTAGAAAGGACGCTGATGGATGGCATCTCTCAGTTAAGTGATGTCATTACAGATGATATGCCGGAAGTTGCTGATGCTGCTTCTGTCAGACCTGTAGCCGTCTTGCCGGGCCAT
The DNA here is from genome assembly GCA_902762325.1 of uncultured Prevotellaceae bacterium. GTDB lineage: Bacteria > Bacteroidota > Bacteroidia > Bacteroidales > Bacteroidaceae > Prevotella. The sequence goes on from CACWNV010000038.1 coordinate 40,713, forward strand.
GACACCCTTTCTGCTAATACTGGATTCACCACTCTTCCTACTGATACGATAGTCAGACAGTCCGCCGACTCATTAAAGACACTGGCAGAGATTAAGAAGTCATTGACGGATTCACTGACCGCTGCCATTGATACCACGAAGATGGACTCTCTCGAGCTCGCTATCTACCGGCACAACCGTGCCGTCGATGATTCCATCCGTTCCGATTCACTCAACAGACAGAGGAAGAACGGAATCGATTCTCCCGTCGATTATTCTGCTGAAGATTCCATCGTCTATTATGCCGGTGCAAATGCTGCCTACCTGTTCGGCTCTTCGAATGTGAAGTATCAGAATATGGATCTGGAGAGCGAGAAGGTTTACATGAGCCTTGACAGCAGTATCGTCCATGCAACGGGTACGATGGACACGACAGAAATGAAGCTGACAGGTACGCCGGTCTTCAAAATGGGGTCGGATACTTATGAGAACGATACGATGGCATTTAACTTCAAGACCAAGAAGGGAATCATCAGGAATGTGACGACAGAGCAGGAGGACGGCTTCCTGACCAGTAAGTTGTCGAAGCGCAATGCCAACGGTGAGTTGTTCCTGCAGCATGGAACCTACACGACGTGTGATGAGGAGCATCCTGATTTCTATATCGCCCTGTCACGTGCGAAAGTACGCCCTGGCAAGGATGTCATCTTCGGTCCCGCCTATCTGGTCGTCTGCGATGTGCCTTTACCGCTTGCCGTTCCCTATGGCTTCTTCCCGTTCACCAAAAGCTATAGCAGCGGTTTCATCATGCCTACGTATGGTGACGAGAGCGACAAAGGTTTTTATTTGAGAGACGGCGGATATTATTTTGCCATCAGTGACAATTGGGATTTGAAAGTGTTGGGAGAGATCTTTACGAAAGGGTCGTGGGGAGCGTCCTTGGCAAGTAATTACCGGAAAAGATACAGGTACAATGGCTCGTTCTATTTCAACTTCCAGAACACGAAATCAAGTGAGAAAGGAATGCCCGACTATCAAGTCTGGAAGAGCTTCAAGCTGCAATGGAATCATGCTCAAGACCCGAAGTCTAACCCGTTCAACACGCTTTCGGCAAGAGTAAACTTCGCAACGGAGAGCTTCGAGCGGAATAACCTGACGAGCATGTACAATCCGCAGGCAAGGACTCAGACCACTCGTTCTTCGTCAGTTAACTGGAAAGTGAACTTATCCAGTCTTAACTTGTCGTTGAATACCACGGCCAGTCTGTCGCAGAACATGCGTGACACGACGATTGACATGACCTTGCCTGACTTGAATATCGATTTCGCACGCATCTATCCGTTCAAGCGTAAGCATGCAGCTGGAAAAGAACGCTGGTATGAGAAAATATCGTTGAGCTATAGAGGACAGATCTCTAATTCTATCCGTACGAAAGAAGATAAGCTTCTTCATTCCAATCTGGTCAAAGACTGGAGGAATGGTATCCAGCACTCCATCCCCATAGACGCAAACTTCACGTTATTTAATTATATTAATGTGAATCCGAATATCAATATCACCGACCGTATGTATTTTAGTAAGGTGGAGCGGTCGTGGGATGAAATAGCTCAGAAGGAAGTGAGGGATACGATTTACGGATTTAATAACGTCTATGACTGGAGGGCAAGCCTTGGCTTTACGACGACAGTCTATGGCTTCTGGATTCCAAACAGAAAGATATTCGGAGACAAGATCGACCGTATCCGCCATGTCTTCAAGCCTCAGATTAATTTTTCATACGCTCCAGACTTCAGTGCGTCGCGCTATGGATATTACAAGTCTTACGTGAAGACAGATGCCAATGGTGATGTGTCGCTGGTAGAGTATTCACTTTTCGAAGGGGCTCTTTTCTCAGGACCAGGCAGAGGGAAGACTGGAAGTATAGGATTCGGACTTTCCAATAACATTGAGATGAAGGTGAAGACTGATAACGATTCTGTTGAATTTAAGAAAATCAGTATCATCGACGAACTGGGAATCGACATGTCGTATAACCTCGCTGCCAAGGAGAAGCCCTGGAGTCCTATGAACATACACCTGCGATTGAAATGGTGGAAGAACTATACCTTCAATTTCAGGGCTGTCTTTGCAACTTACGCTTATGAACTGGATAAGAATGGGATTCCATACGAAGGTCCGCACACCGAATGGAGCTATGGGCGGTTTGGCCGTTTCCAGGGAACGACACAGACATTCTCTTTCAGACTTGACCCGGAGAGGCTGAAGAAGCTGTTCGGCGGTGGGGATGACAAGGACAACAAACGTCGTAAAAACGACGATGAAGAAGGCATTGATACCGAACGAGAGAGTAATATCGACGATGTGATGGCGAACGGGAATGCTCCTCGTAAGAAGAGTGGGGGCGGAAAAGCCGAGACAGATGAAGACGGATATATGCGTTTCAATATGCCGTGGTCTATTACCCTCAGCTATGGTATCTCGATGAGTGAGGATCGGGATGTCAAGAAGTTCAATAAGAAGAGAATGCGCTATCCGTATAAATTCACCCAGAACTTAAACTTTAACGGAGATCTTCGATTGAGCGATGGCTGGAATATCCATGTTATGAGCGGATATGACTTTGAGACAAAGCGTCTCAGTCTGACAACCGCCTCTTTGCAACGCGACTTGCACTGCTTCAGTATGAGCTGCTCGGTGGTGCTTGCTCCATACACCAGCTATAACTTCTCGTTCCGTTGTAATGCTGCTACGCTGACCGATGCACTGAAATATGATAAGCGAAGCGGGTATTCTAATGCAGTGCGCTGGTATTAAGACTTTTCATGTTCTCCATCTGTCTATGGAGATAAACCATTCTTTCAATTAAAAGAATGGAGACCTCCCAGAGTACTTTTACTGTCAATAATGTTGACAAAAACTTGTCAGGGAAAAGTGATGAAATAGAGCAGGATTCAAATTAATAACGCAACGAATGTGTTAAAGAAGTAAGTGAGCAAGGAGCATGAAAAAGGGACGAAAATCCCGCTGGATCTTTCGTCCCCAG
>CACWNV010000039.1 GCA_902762325.1 uncultured Prevotellaceae bacterium
TATCATTGTGTTATTGTGAAAACGCAATCAAATTTTATCAAAAATGGAGAAAATCTTTCAAGATACATCGTAATATCGAATATTATTCGTACTTTTGCACCCAATGATGAGTCACAACAAGGCTGGTGGCTCGTCATCGGGTGTTCATTGAAGCAATTTGTAGCAGTTCGGAGAAGGGAGTACGGTCTCTAAATCGTAACCCGATTTTTCCTCCATCTCCCAAACTGCCTTTATATAAAGAAAGATTGCAATTTCTGACAAAGTTACGAAAAAAAGAGGAGATATATCATCGTGTCCCTCAATTATTAAGCTTTTTTCTACTCTCAGCTCACTTTCACTTTACTTTGAACTTGTTAATCTCATCAATCATATTCTTGATGTCAAGATTGACATTGACAAAGTTCTGGTAAAGGATTCGTTCCTTAGCATCCTTTGACGGGAACTGGTAAAACTTCGGAAGGGGTACATATTCGGACTCCTCCTGCTGTATTTCCTTCATGTCAAAGTCTGTCTTGCAGTAGAACTTGGATGTCTGGAACTCCTCTGACTCCTGGATGTTCATGGTTCCACCGTGGCCTGTCTTCGTCTTCACGAAGTCACGAGCCACCTGACCACATATCCAGCCTGTAGGCATATCACTGATTTTAGAGGCAGGAACAAGACTGTCCATATTCTCATTGAGATTGATGGAGGTCTTGTCGCGGTCAATCGTCACGCCTTTCTTCAGCTGAACAACTTTTCCGAAGATGTCATTGCTGAGCCATTCCAGCGTCTCTTTTGCTCTGGCAGAGCCGGAAACAACGTTACCAACAGTCGTGATAATCTTCTGCATACCCGTCTTACCGTAGTCTGCCTCCAGCTGTGGCAGTTCCTGAAAGCCCAATGCAACGCTCACTTTGTTGCTTCGGGCTGTGCCAATCAATCGGTCAATCTTATGGAAATACAGGGTAGGAAGCTCATCAACGATAATGCTTACAGGAATATTCTTTCCTTGGCCGGTATTGACACGGGTGACAAGTCGATTTAGAATCAGGGCGTTCAGAGCACCAATGATGCTTTCCATTTCGGGGTCATTGGCTATCAGCAGGTAGCTGGGATTTGCAGGATCACTGACCTTCAAATCGAAATCATCACCGTCTTTGTGGAAAATCCAGTAGGATTCTTTGGTAGCAAGTCGTGAGGTATAGACACGAAGCGTACCTATCATACCTTCCAGCTGCTCCATCGCCTTGTTCTTCATAGCCGTCTGGAACGGACCGAGTAGGGGAGCAACCTCATTGTCGGTTTCAAGAACCTCAAAGATGGTCTGATAGTCGAGGTTGAGGAATGACAGGATATGTGGCATATCCGAGTATTTCCCAAGCCAATAGGCTGGCTCGACTTCTTCGCCCATTTTGTTGAATACCCTGCCAGTAGGCTTCGGCCTGTGTGTCTTCGGCTCTTCCGTCATTTCCGCTATCAGTGGATGACCGTCTTTATCATAAGGCACTCTTTTGTAGTTTACAAAGAAGTAGATACAGGCAGCAAGAAAGTTCACGGCTGATGTCTGGAAGAACTGGTCACTGCCACCGCCACCTTCTTTCTTGCCTTTCTGCAAGGACTCCAGCAAGGTTTCTGCCGTTTCACTGGCTGCTGCAAGGTTGCCGATGTATTTCTGCTGGATAGGATTAACCCGACGTGAATACTCCACATCGACGAAGTTGATGATGTTGAACTTGCAGCCCTTGGGCAGTTTCCCTTCTTTCTGGTTCTTTTTATAGTGGTAGTATAGCTTGGTGGCCAGTGTCGGGAACTTGTAATCGTAAACGACCATTGCAAAGCCTTTGGCAGAGTGTTGACGGATAAACGGCTCGATGATGGAGAATGTCTTACCAGAGCCAGGTGTACCTACAACCCATGTGCCTCTGAATGGATTCACAATGTTCACCCATCCCTTACGGAACTTACCCTTATAGTAGTAGCGCATGGGGATATTCACGCTATACTTGTTGTCCTGACGTTCCTGGCACTGCTCAAAAGATTCGTTTTCAAAGTTGAATCGGTCTTTCAAGAGTCCTTCCTTCAGGAACTTTGAGATATTATCAAGGGCTACATGGATAAGGATGGTTCCAATAATGGAAGCTGCCATATATAGCCAGATATTCAATGGTAGGGAATAAAAACGAGAGTCTATCCGATGACCGAAGAGCCACACGGACAGGACTGTGATGAAGATTCCGCAGACGAGAGGATAGAACACCTGCTTACGGGCATCGAACTCCAAATGCTTCTTATTCCTGGTACCAATACAGGTGACACAAATGACAAGAATCGTGGCTACTTTACTCCATATCAGATTACCGTCATTATAGATGAACCACCGCTTGATACGGTCGTGGATGTCACAGAGAATACCTCCCCAATAGTCAAGAAGTTCCGGGCGTATGGCATACTCAAAGAACTCTATGACAAGGGATAGATAGATGACAGCCCTGAAGATTTTGTAGGCAGTTTGAAGCTCTTTTGTCTCTTCCATTTCGACTTAAAGTAAATGTTTCTTCTAATTGTATAACGTAATGATTGGACGTGCTTTATGCGCTTGGTCTTTTGGCGTTTCTTGAAGTGCTCCACTACCTAATGAGAACAACCAGGCTTTGACGGTTTCCTGTCCTTCTACCTCTGTTGAAGTCCAGTACCAGCATTCGTCTGGAGTGTCTGGAATCGGGTCACCGCCACACTTGATGATGATAGGATTTATGAGACATCGGCTCTCATAGAGTAGGCGCATCTGAGCCACTGAAGGGATATACGCACTTTGGCCGTAAGTCCATACGGAAAAGACAGATTCTGCCAATGGGGAGTCCACGTCTTTAGTCGTAAACATCTTGTAGGTATTCACATTCCCATCATAGGCGGTAACGTCTGCAGAGGTGTTCTGCTTGACGCTGATGGTGTCGGCAAATGCCGAAGGATAGAGATCATGAAGGAACACGGCATACCCAGTTCCTTCCATCTTCTCACTTTGATTGATGTTGAACACAACGGCAATAGGCGTTTTGCCCTGCTCCTTGCAAGTTTCATATGTTGTTACCTTGCCATCAGTACAGAGTACATGACAGGGTTTCATGGCCGTGTCAGGGAAGTCCCTGTGCTCATCACAGCTGACAACTGTAGTCAGCAAGGCCATTGAAAAGATGAATGTCTTTATTGATTTCATTGTATTGTCTTATTTTGTGGGTATCTTGATTCCGATTACAACTCCAGTCCTGAAAAGGTCTTCACCTCTTAAAACAAGGTCTGTCTTGACCTGCCAGAAGATGTTCCAGCCGTGACGAAGGGCGTAGTTATGCTCATAGCCCAGATGTACGGCTCCAATGAACTTGTCGGTGTCGCTACCGCCAGAAGCACCAAACCTTATGTTGCCGTAGTTGTTCCTGCCTCTTACTACACAGGGCTTGTAGGCTATGCCGACTCCCCAAGTGTTGTAGTTATGCCAGAACGAGTCAGGGCATATATGGCCACATGACTCGCATTCATCCCATTTCAGATAGCCGTTGATGAAGTATTCCCAGGCATTATGATACTTGGTCTCATGCTCCCATGACAGTGTGGCATCGAAGCCTCTCTCATAGAGTGCGCCCATGCCCAGTGTGATACGGTCACTATGGCTCTGAGCCATCATAGACATAGCAAAGAATGCTATGGCCATCATTGTAAACAGTCTTTTCTTCATAGTCTTATTCCTCCTTCAGCATAAGATGATTAAAGGAATCGGCAGAGAGAACATCCTCATAATCGATATTCAGGCTGATTGTTCTGCCACTAATCTGCTTCTCTGACAACTCAATGGTCAGCACTTTGTCATTGGGGAAGGTCATTTTCTTCAGGACAACGACGTTACGATAGCCATACTTGAATGATGTCGTGTTTTCAAGCGTCATGGCCGGTGTCAGCTCGATAACCTGTGAGTTTGTTGCTTTGGCCTGTTTCTTGTCTGCAAGCTTGAAACGCATTTCATCTATATCGAACTTGATATTGGTACGGTTCTCGATGGAAAAGTCCAGGAAGAAGTAGTCACCAACTGTATAGATGTTGTTCAGACGAATAATCATCCTGTGCATTTTCGTACTGACATTCCTAATTCTTGCTGGAGAGTTCCATATCTGACGGGCATAACGGGTCATATCCTCTGTTGACAGGCTGACAGCAGGGTTATTATAAGCAATCTTTTCTTCTGGCTGAATAGTCTTATCTGTCACGGCTTCCTGCAGCCTTGTTGTGTAGATAAGGGCGTACTGAGTCCTGTATCTCTCGGTTACAATGGTGACAATAGCAAGGATTTCGCCATCCTCATGTACGTCTGCACCTTCCTTGGGTTTCAGACGAATGGTGTTGTTGATCGGCTGGTCACCAACCACCTTGTCAGTGGAAATATCCACAAAGCGGACTGGCTCCGTCGCAGTGATTACAGTGGTGACTTGCTCATTGACGGTGAGCTGTTCCATCTCTTCATAAGTCTGCTGAGCCATGACAGGCATCGCAGAAAAAGCGCACAAAAGGAGTGCGGCCATGTTTTTGAATGTCTTCATTTCTATGATGTGTTTTAATTGTTCTTCTTCTCTTTTCCGTTGACAAGGTAAACGAAGGTGCCATATTTCAGCTTGGCACTGTTTTTCTTGATGGCCTTGCCGATGGCGTTACTTGTCTTCTGGTAGGCATTTGTCAGTGCCTGCATACCCCATTGTGAAAGGCTGTTGTTGGACGAGGTGGTTCCCATGTTCATATTACCGCTCATGGCTCCAGATGCAACATCTTTGGAGGTTTCCCGGAATGAGCTTCCTGGCACATACAACCCTTCAAGTCCATCTGTGTCGTATATGGAGAGGCTTACCTTGATCAGCTCATCGTCAACAAGGATGCTCTTGACACTTCCCTTGACACGCTGGCTTCCGAAACCGCTCATAATCGCATAGATATATGAGCCTTTCGGTACGACAGTCTCGTTGATCTCGATGTCATCAAGTAAACGAAGCCGGACACGTGAACCGTCCACGGCTTTCACGTTCTCGTCAATGATAGCCTTGATAAGTTTCTTCTCTGGCTCGTTCTCGCACAGTGTGTTGAAATAGTCTGAGGTGACTTTGACCTTTTTCACCACCTCCTGGGCTTCCTCATCTTCATCAATGGCCTTCACGCTACGCTCGTTAATCTCAACCTTACCTTCAACCTTACCGCCGCTTGGCTGCTGGGTTTGCTGAGCCTGTTGGGACTGTTGGGACTGTTGAGCCTGTTCTTCCTGTGACTGTGGAGTAGGGGAAGTGGCAGCCTGTCCCTGAAGACGAGCCTGTGCCAAAGCTCTGTTCAACTCTTCCATTGCATCCTTTTCTCTTTGCTGACTAAGGGCTACTCGCTCATCTTCAGTCATGGATGTCCCATTGTTCAGGTCTTTTCCTTTTTGGGCACTTTTTTGCAATTGCTCCTGCATTTCAGCAAGTTTCTTCGCTTCTTCTGATTCCAGTGAGGCACGCTCTTCTTCGGAATAACGGCTATTGTATTCTTCCTTTTCTTCTTCATTGTTACGGTCGATATTATCTACGGCTGAATAATCATCGATCTTACCGTATGACTTCAGCATACTCTCATATTTGCTGCCGATACCATCACCCTTCACTCTTGCATCAGGCAGTTCAGGGTTCAGGTATTCTGTGGTCTGCAGGTTCTTGTTGCCAATATCAGCTACCTCCGTGTCAAAGATGTCAAAGATAAAGTAGCCTGTAGCCAACAAAGGGATATAGATAATGAGAGGCAGCATATATTTGGGCTGCTTGAAATTGATTTTCTTGAAAATATCCATTGCCATATTATAACTGTTTATTTGTTGTTATTATCATTTTGAACAGGTGGCATACAGTGAGCGTTCTTGATGGCCTTATCCAGACGCTGATGACGTTTCTTCATCATCTCTTCTTGACGCTCAGTTGCACTTGCTGGCGTTTGGTCAGAACAGTACACTCTGGCCAGCCTGTAGAGATTAAGGGCAAAACAAGACAGAACTACCCCAAAGACGATGGCAAGGAAAAGCTTGCGATGGGCATTGGCAAAGGATTGTACGCTGATAGCAATTTTGTCAATCTTTGCAGCCTTGGCAAACTTCATACCGGCATTGACCTCTTTCTCATAGCGGTCTTTATACTTCGGATCATCCTTGTCTGGCATCTTCTCTCCTAGAATGAATTTCTTGAATGAACTCATGGCTTTCAAGGATTAATAGGCGTTCTTGTTCTTTTGCTCGATATCCTTATTGAGAAGCGTTCTCCAGTTGGTGATAAGCAATCCATGAGGATTGTTGTCTGTCCTGGGAACACGTTTCAGATGACCTGCTGTGACAAGCTCACGGGTCAGAATGCTCGTCCTACGCTCAATTCTCTGCCTGCCGTAATAGGTGAACTCCATTTTTTCTTTATCGAACTTGATGCTGTCACAGAAGATGCTGAAAACGGCACTCGTTCCCATGATATTGGAATAGAAGCCCTTCTCCTTCAAAGTGTTGTATTGGGCAAGGCCTGTCTCATCAATGAGATACATGGCCTTCTCCATTGTATATTTGATATATTTGTCGTCAGGAGCCAATGTGAAGAAGAAATGATGGAACATTTCTATATGGCTCTTAGCTTCCACATCGAGGGTTTCCTCCATCGTACTGCGCTGTACCAGAATAGGTACATTACCGTCGAGGACGTAAACCTTTTGCTGTGCATCCGTGACCATGACACGGGCTGTCCAGATGCTGGAGATACTGATAATGATGCAGCCTACAAGGAACAAGCTACAGATGATCATCACCAGCTTGATCTTATTTTCGAGATTCTTTATTACCATATTACCGTATTACTTTATTACCGTATTATTGTATTTCTCTTCCTTTTGCAATTCGAGGAATTCAGAATAATCCCCTTCTAATATCTGATGAATCTGTTGATCCGCTTCCAGAATTAGTTGCTCAGATTCTTTCTGGAAATGACAAATCAGCAATGGCTCATCTAACTTTAGATAATACCAGATACTCCAAATGTACTTTTCACGTAGTTTCTTGTCCTCTTCCAACATGGCAAGATGCAAGTTGTAGGACATGAATGGGATAAGAACATTGATATAACGGTCATCATTCTCTAGGTTCCTTTCAATGAAGTCCCATGTCTCTTTGAAAAAAGGTAGCGTTTTAGCTCCGTTTTTAGCCATCTTGATGAACTCGAATTCCTTACTGCCATTCACATAATCCTTAAATGACACTGTCGGAGTATCTACGTGCAGATTCTTTTTTGTTTTTTTCTTCATAATTTCTATGTTTTGTTTATAATACTTTCGATACCATTCCATGAGTTGACATCTTGGCCTGTTGTGCCACACCTTCACCGAAGTTTCGGGTTGAGAAGGCTGTGTCACCTTCAGGAATCATCCATGCAGCAAGGTCTGGAACTAAGTTCAGACATTTCAATGCTACAATACTTGCAGCCATCAGATAACCTGCCGAGAAGAAGGAATTCTGCAGGTATGCCGCCATTGTCTGTTCGCTCTGTGTGATTGCAGACAGGTTATCGGCCTGAATGCAAAGTACAATGTCAAAGAGCAATAGGACATAAAAGCCCACGAAGTAGAGCATGGCTCCGTAGAAATGAACGGTCAGATAACGGATAAGCCATTTCGCCCATGCTCCTTCCCACTTAGGTAATAGGCTGAATGCCCATTGTATAGGCCCGAATATGGTAAGCATACCCAGCAGGATCTGCTGACAGTAGATGGTTGCCCACCAGCCAATACGGAAAACGATCAATGCGATGAGCATCACTATCTTGTCTATACCAACAACAGCTCCTGCCGTCAATGACGTGAACCAGAGCTTGGAAGCATCCTTCTCCATGTTGGTGACTTCATCTACACCAGCCTGTTCCATCGTGGACTCAATAAGATTAGGGTCAGAAGTGCCAGTACGTGCCACGTCTGCCTGAGCCTGTAGAGCCGTGTACATCGTATCTCGTACATAAATCAGCTCCTGGATCTCTTCAAACTTGTCTTCAATCTGGGTGGCTTCTGCCTCATACAGGTCATGGGTGTAGGAACCGATACTATTGGGTATATAGGATAGATAGTCCAGGAAACACCATGAACTGCCACTGTTGGTCATCCCCGTATCTGCCGGTGGGTACCACCAGCAGAGTATGATACTTACGACAAGGGGTTTGAAGAGTTTCATCACGTCCAGCGGCTCATGCTTGACCATCATCTTATAGGCCATGCTTGCGGCTACCACAATGGAGAAGAGTGCCGCGAGAGCCATACACATCTGGAGAATCCACCAAAACGGGCCTTGTGACCCCGTGAAGGTGGCATCACAAAGGAACTCATTAGTCTGGAAAATCACATCATCAATCTCCTCTTCAAGGATATTGATGCCAAAATCTGAGAGAATACTACTGTCTGCCATATGCTACTCATGTGTTACGATGGGAGTGCCATCACCACCGGTAGCACCTCCGTTATTATTTGTGTTTCTTGCAGTACTCAGTCCTGCATCCCTCCATCTGTTATGCGCTGCCGTGGCAAATTCGCCCCTTCTGTCAGTGCGGACAGCCGTTGCAGATAGAAGTTCCGAAGTTCTCTTTTGATTGTTTAGCTGAACAAGATAGTTGACCAGCGTTTCATTCTGCTTACAGATGTCTGCATAGATCTGGAGATACTGCTTCTTTCGCTGTGCATTGGGCATGTATGCCTCCTGAGTGGCACGGATGGCGCATTGGAACATGTTGTAATAGCTCTCCCAACGCTCTTTATCAGAGAAATTACCTCCTGCACCAACAATCCTGTTGATATTATTCTGGTAGTCCTGAAGCTTGTTGGTAACCTTTGAACCTTCAGCAACCCATGCCAAGTCAAGAGCACCGCCGCTTCGGTCTGCAACATTCAGGGCTTCTACCTTTGCCCTTTTGGTCAATGCGCTGTCAACATCCTCGGCATCACCAATCTGCTGGTATGCAGCAACGCCTGCCAGTGTTCGGTATGACAGCTTGTTTTTCGATGCAGCACTCTGTTGATAACTGTTATGAAACAGGTCATAGTACCATGATGGAGTCAGGCCACCTGCTCCAATCTCCATAACGGTAATTTGGTTCATCTTGGCTTCATCGTGGTTGTATGACACACTCACCTGTGCCTGTAGGGTACAGGGGATTAAGCCACACGCGGCAAGGATGAACATCCTAATTTGTTTTCTTCGAGTCATATCTATTCGTTTTTACTGTTAATATCCAAGTGCTCCAGCAACCCTCCATCTTCCAAAGGCATCATTGACAATCTCCTGTTTTGTCTTGGCACGATATACCTGTTTCTTCCAATAGCCGATACGTACCTGAATGTATCTCCATGTGTCGAAATATGCCTTGTTTAGGTGGGTTCGGATATTGTCTAATGAGGTGTTGATGCTATTGAGAACAAGCAGGAGATCTGATGTGGAACAGGCAGCAGCTCCAGTGGCATAGAGAATCAAATCACTGACAGAGCGATAAAGATTCTCTCCTTCAGAGGCTATTTTCTCAATGGCTTTCCGATTGATGCTTATCAGTAGCGTATCAGTACTTACGATATCACCCCGTGAGAGGCATTTCTCATTGAAGTCTTCCAGCATCTTCTTATAATCCTGAATCCTGTCAGATACGGTCTCATAGGTGGAATAGACATTCAGGCTGGTACGCAAGCCCTGATAGAGAATGTCAATGATATCAAAGGCTCGTGTATATTTGTCCAGCTCCACGTTCAAGTCCTTATACTCGACATTGGCCGTGCTGCTATAGTCATGCAACAGTTTGTTGCTGGCCTCCAAGGTGGAGCGAACCAATAACAGGCTTCGCTGTGTCTTGTGGTCTTCGATATAGGCTTCGACACTTACAAAGTCAAAGCCGTACTGTGCCTTCATAACGGTAGGGAAAAGCATCAAAATGAATAAGATGCCGTACCTGTACCTATTCTTCATTGTTTTCATCATCGTCATATTTTCCATTGTAACCTACGGAATGTGAACTGTTGGCAGCATGTCTGAGCCAACGCCTCCTGCATTGTTCAAGCAACGTGAGCCTACGGCCATCCTCATCATTGATATATGGTGCAATCTCTTTGAGCATATCTATGATGGAATGCTTATAGTGCATCATCTTTTCCAAGGAAACCAAGTCTGCATAGATCTTGGTAAGCCGTGAGTCAATCTCACGGGCTATCTCCAGTCTGTCACTCGACCAAAGAAGATGGTAGGTGTCTTCCGTGTCATCCTCTTCTGCAGGGGCGGACTTGGCATATTCCGTGGATATTTGACAGGATGGGTATTCCTGGGCAATCTCTGAAAGTCGGGCATTCACCTCGTCTGCTTTTTCCTGGTCACTCTTGGATGGGTCTAACTCTATGACATCAACAACCTGTGTGTCACTATAGCTGGTCGAAAGCGTCCAGCTAATCTGGACAATAGCCCTGTGTATCTTGATACCAAGGAAATACTTGGGTCTTCTCGCAATAGAGACCTCTGCTTTGAAGGTGACGGTTCCACGGATATTCGGCATGGTGGCTGTCCTTGTAAAGGTATAGCCATTCCATGAGCCGCCATCCTGCCATGTCAGATTATAGGCTGTCTTGCAGTCCTGCATAATGGCCGGGATGCGGTAATAGTCATCTGTGACAACGGCTTCACCATCTGCCGCCTCCTGCTGAGCCTGCTGAATATCCTTCAACTTGTTCTTCCAGCTGGTAAGCTGGGTGTTGAGCTGTGATATTTTATCCTTATTGGCATTGTACTGCCTGCGGTAGGTGACTGCTTCCTCGATGCTTGACTGAGAAATCAACTTCAGGAGTTCACTGTTCTCTGCTTCAAGAGCATCTATCTGCGACTGGAGCAGTGCAATCTCACTCTCTGCTTCCTGACACTGGGAATCAAGCTCTGAGGTGTCGATGGAGCTTTCTGTCAAGGTGGTGGCCATGGAACACTCTTTCGTATGTGCCGATGGTGAACCTCCACAGCTGTTACATTTATACTGTGTCGAACCTTCACCTAACTTGGCACCGTCATTACAGGTGATGCTGATAGTGACAGTCTCACATCCTTCGAGTTTCTTGGCATCGGTAGCCTGATAGTAGTTCTTGGCATCATGGCCCAGATAGTATCTGTAGCCTTGGTCATTATCGTTGTACTCTGCAAGACGAGCATTCATCCCGGCCTTGAAAGTATTAATATCCATTGTGTAAGAGTCAAAGACATCCTCATAGACGACTTCCTGATTGTCCCAGCTCTTGGTGACATAGATTCTGTCAGCATACGACTTGGCATATTGTCCGCTACTTGACCTGCTGATGATGTAGGCCTGGGTATAGTAGGAGAAGTTATATGTGAAACCGTCATGAGAATTATTCAGCTGGTTGACTCTTTCCCTTGACCAACCGGCATAGTTCTCCGAGTTATGGAGAATCGCCTGATATTCGGATGAAGTCGGAGTATAATTAGGGTCAGTGGTGGCAATGCGATACCATTGAGAACCATAGATGATGGAGTTGTCATCAGTAGGAGGATTGTAGTCACACAGCACCTCACTGCCGTAATCGCGTCTGTAGATATACCAACGCTGAGTATAGTACTGTCCCATTCCTTCACGGGCATAGTCCGTAATCCAGGAGGTGACATTATAGTTTGACAGGTTGAACAGGTTGGCAAGACCTTCCTGACCTCCGATAAGTCCGAGGATGGTTCCCCCTGCATCATTATCAAGCTGCTCATAGAGGGTATATATATTGTCTGCAATGGTGATGACAGAACCGATCTTGCTGTCGATTACGCCGTTGAAGGTGCTACCTTGCAAAATGGCTCCAGAGACATTGCCAACACCTGCCGAAGCAAGGCTGACTCCCATCTCATATAGATTGTTGATGTCTTCCTTCAGATTGTCAACAGTGAGATAGTTGCCGATGTTTGACATGTTATCAAGCATTCCCTTCCAGTCCATACCACCCAATTCGGAAAGCTTCAGAATATCTGCAATATCCTGACTGATTTCCAGAAAGGCAATGTCACTGAAGGTTAGCCGACTGTTGGTGACGATTGACTCGAACTGGTAGCAGAGAGTCTTGGTTTCCTCACAGACTTTCATCAGGTAGGTTCCCCAGTACAGCGCATTATGGGGACTCTTCAACATCATACCTGCCACAGTCCATATCTTGGGCATGATCTTGGCAGAAACCATGTGGTAGATACGACGATAGTAATAGTTTTCCGTGCTGCTCGTCCAGAGTCCAAGGTCTGTCAGAGCCTTACGGTCAAGGTATTTTGCCGCGAAGATACCTGCTGCCGCCACTTCTGCTGCCTGGTAATGTTCCCGGATTTTACTCAGCTGTTCATTATAGTAGGTCTCAGCAACGGTTTCAGTTGCATAGGCTGATGCCATGGCAGCAGCAGTCTTAACGTCTATATTGATGCTATAGTACTGCGCCCTGGCTGTTACTACAGTCAGGGTACAGGCTATCAGCACTATGAACTTGAAACCTTTCATCACTATGCAATGGCTGTTTTGTTGGGTTTGAGATTCAACACATGCCCGGCTTGGTTGACCTTCTGGGCAAAGGGCAGGCTCTTGCTTATTCCAGACCTGTTCCAGTCACGAACATATGCCTCGATGGCATGCTGATGGTCACAGTTCAGCTCCTTCTTATAGAGCTTCAGAGCTTCCTTCTCAGCACGTTCCGTGGTGTAGGTCATGTAGCATTCACGAGGCTCCTCAACACCAAAGACGGCTCCCACGGCTCCACGACGGATATACACCTCACGGAAGAAACTGCGTCCTTCCTTGTTTTCGAGCCTGTTGATGGTGAAGATCTTCTTGCAGTCAACATCAGTGAGTCCAAGGATAGACTGAATCTCATCGAATCGCTCACGGAACTTGCTTTGGTCAAGCAGCATCACCACATCAGAGTTGTTGATGATGGCTTCCTTCACAATGGGACTGCCGACAATATCCTGAATTTCCTGTGTCACCACACCGACACTGGCCCAGAACTTTCTGGCTGTCTTATACAGGTACTTGATATATTCTGCCATCATCGGGGATGCTATGGCCTTCCATGCCTCTTCGATGACCAGAACCTTACGGTTTTTCTTGATACGCATCTTCTGGATGAATACATCCATAATGATAAGCGTCACAAGAGGGAAAAGGAGCGGGTCATCCTTGATGGAGTCAATCTCAAAGACGATGAATGTCTCATCGAACAGGGTAGAGTCGAGGTCTTCATTCAGTGTCTTGTCATGATTACCGCCACGGTAGAAGTCCTTCATCATATAGCGATAGGTGGACACATCAATGCTTGTGATGCTGTTCTCCTGGCAGATGTCTGGAATACGCTGCACACTGAACTCATAGAAAGAGTTGAAGGACAGTTCCTTCACCTTCAGCTCCTTGCGCTTTCTCTCGATCTCATCAATCATTCCCTCGATACGGGCTTTCTTTGCCTCCACAGTCTCTTCGGTATTGGCATGACGGTTGCGGTCATCGATAAGGAGACTCTTTCTGAGGTCATCGCGCTGTGGCGGTGTGAAGCCCTTGAAACCATTGAAATACACATCGTAATACTCACTGATGACCTGTTCAATAAGGCGTTCCTCGGTCTTGGTGGGATTACCCTGTGTTCCTTTCCAGATGAGCATGACAAGGTTCTTCAGGAATCCAGTCTTCTCCACATTCAGCTCCTCACGCTTGATACGGAAGGGATTCATGGTGATAGGATGCTCTTCTGTATAGCTGATATACTTACCGCCTACATACTCACATAGTCCCTCATAAGAGTTACCCGTATCGACCATCACAACATCGGTGTTCTGCTCCCACATCTGACGGACTACGCTGTTCATGTGAAATGATTTACCTGAACCAGATGGGCCAAGACAGAAGAAATTGGAGTTGTCGGTAATCTTTTCCTTACCTTCCTTACCGCTGATATCGATGGCTACAGGTACTCCCTGACGGTCTGTATAATAAATCTTCAACGGTGTTTCCTCACTATGCTGGATATGCTCCTTGTACATCAGACAGGCAGCAGCGTCACTGAGAGTCAGGAAACGGTCATAATCCTGACTCATACCATAGCAGTTTCCGGGGAAGGAATTGACGAACAGTTCAAGCTGATTATAAGCTCTCTTGCTGATATGGATGCCTATACGGCTGAAAGCATTTTCGATATGGTTGGTGCATTTCTGGATGTCTTCATCTGCTGGCATTGCCACTACGATATTAAAATGGCTGTATACCAACTGCTTGCTTTCCCTGGCTATCACATCTTGAACACGCTTGATGTCCTCGACGGCTATCTGGTTAGATGGGTTAGGAATGGATGCATGGCGGTTTTTCTTCTTGTCAAGCATTGACAGTTCACGCTTCTGATTCGGCATGAAGATCATCTGATTGTAAACGACAGTCTCTGCATGGGGGATAGTATCAACGGCTGAAACGAGATCCACAGGCATGGAGGTGTTGTTGACCTCTATGTTTGTGAACGGCCTGATAAGGGTGGGGAGGTTGGTACAGTCAACATCCACAAGGCTATAGACCTTGCAGCGTCTGTTTCCCATGGAGATACACTCTTCATCAACGTTGAAGTTCGTCATCGAAACAGTCTTGTCCTGGAAGTTCATGGAGAAATACCTGTCAACATAGACACGCGCTTCTTCTTTGCCCAAGAAACTTGCAGGAATGCCAGAGTCTCTGAGCTGGTCATGAACCTTGTGTATCTTCACAAGGAAATCGCGCCATTTCTTACTGTCATAGGAGAAAAGACGGCTTTTCTTGGATTCCTGTGTAATAATGAGATAGGTCTCATTGTCTGTGTATTCACGTCCCTTGAAATAGTCAAAGTATGATTTTGAAAGGAACTCATGAGCTTCCCCGGACTCGTCTTTGAACCGTTTTCTGATAAAGATATCCTGCTTGTGAATAGCATAGCCCTCACCTAATGTCTGGGCAAGAGCCGTCATCAGATGGGTGAACTCATAGTAGCTGTCAATATTGGCAGAAAACTTCTGGACGGGATTCGTCAGTCTCAGTATCGCAGAATATTCGCCTGTCTTTGTGTACAACACACCTACACCATCGTTATCCTCGATGGAGAAGTAGATGTCCTGGAATATCTTTTTGCGCTTTCCTCCTGTGCCAAAAGCATAGACGGAAATAGCCATGCCAACGAGAATTGCAATGAAAATGACGATAGCGTAAATTACCATTGTTTTGAATGATCTGCTTGAAAAGATTCTTTGAAATTAAGGTAGGCCCACCCTTATGCGAAGATGAGCCTACCCACGTTACTCAATTATGTTCAACACACTTGCTCATTGTTGTCGAAATACTGATATTACATTCTTCTTGAATAGGCAAAGATAAAGACACCATGGTCTTCCTTCTTGGTATGCAATCCCTTTTTCTGCTTGAAGAAGACAAGGGCTGCACCAGTACAGAGCGATACACTCAGGACAATTAGACCTGCCACGAAACCGATCAGACAGTAGGCGATGATGAAACCGATAATGGCTCCACCGACCGCTGCTGCAGCCCAGTATATGTAGCGTCCCTGAATACCCATGAATTCAAGGGGTTTCTGAAGCCCCTTGAACAGAGGGTAATCAACGTAGCTGGTATCATCAGGTGTATTTGCCATATAGCCTTATCTGAGATTCCTAGACCAATTAGTTCGTAACACCGAAGAACAAAGGCAGAGCCTGGGCAGCAGCCACAAGGAAGATACAGGCACCTACGACCATCATAATCTTCTTCTTGACATCCTGCTCCTCGTTGTTCATGGCGATGTACACAGAGATGGCACCGACCACTGCAACCACACCGGCAATGGCGTAGCAGAGCTTAACGACATAGGGTACGTACTTGGCGATTTCCTCTGTGACAGTGGAAAGGGCTGTAGTACCAGCGGTGTAGTCGCCAGCTGCATTCTGGGCGAATGCTACGGCAGTGCCGCAGACGAGCATGATAGCCAAAGACTTCAGTCTCTGGGAGTTGAAAATACTTTTTGCTAAATTCTTGATTTTCTTCATTGTTTTACTTTTTTGTTAAATACTCACTATATTCTCTTCTGCGCATTTGAGATTTCTAGGCTATGTGATATCCGAAGAAGGCCGGGAAGACAATGCTTGCACCAATGATGAAGATGATGGCTCCAATGAGCATCATAATGGATTTCGTCACATCTCCTTCTCCAGTTGTCATCTTGAAATAGATCTGCAGGGCACCGATAATGGCCACGATGGATGCGATGGCATAGACCAGATACAGGACATAGAGCATCATGGTCACGGTGTAGTCATGTGCCGTTGCAAGGGCATCCGCTCCCCAGCTGTAATCAACCCCGCCACATTTTGCAGCTGCAATCATCGGCGTGAGGAGCAGGATGCCAAGCAGCACGGACTTCATTCCTGTATTGACAGTTCTACAGATTATCGATGACATGTTCTTTCGTGATTTTGCGTTTGTTGTCGATGTGCTTCTGATTAAGGTAGTCCTTGAACTCATTGGAGTCCAAAGAGAAGCTGCTTTCAACATCAATATCCTCCAGTTCCTCTGTATGCTCCTGGTTGAGCTGTTCACTGGTCAGCTTTTCTTTCTTTTCCTCAACCGGAACTTCCTCTTGCTCCTGGGCATGTCCGTTCGGCTCGTAGATATGAAGGCCGTCATCGGAAAGGACTTCCGTGTAATTCTCATCATCCCTTGACGAGAAATCATCAGGATGTTCGCTGACTTCAATCGGGCCGTCTTCATCGGCCAGGTTACTTACGTCAAAGGTCTCAGCGTCATTCTTGGGCTGATCCTTGAAACCATACAGGTCTTTTGTGATAATGAAAGCGTAGTAGATGACATACGCTACAGTCAACACAGTCGCAAATATTGCAAATGGACTCATAGTTTATCTGGAACTTTTAATGTTTATACTTTGTTTCTTCTTCTGTCTGTAGCCCGAAAACCATATCCGGGTAGCAGATTTGCTGAGCGCAAAGGAATAGGAAACAGGGCATCCGAAGAAAAAAACAGATAATTTGGAGCCGATTCTTAACACACGTTATCCGATGAGTATAATTATGGATTGTTTTTCATACTATAAGCTGAGACACAGGCATATACAAGAAAAGGAAGCCCCTGTGTCTGTGGACTTCCTTTTCATCTGGCACTTTATCTGGCAGATTCAGTTCTAATGTGGTTCTATGGCCTTTCCCGTCAGTGCATCGTTCAAATCCTTATACTTCTCATACCTGAAGGATTCGTCTGTCGCTTTCTCAGGATAGTTCAGCACAATGGTATGAGTAGCCTTCTTTCCGGCCTTGTCATTGTCAAGATAGCAATGGATATACCTGTAGTAATTGAGGTAGGGGATGACTTTATGCAGGTTGCTGACGGAATTCAGTACTATATAGTCACATTCCGTCTCGATACATATGCCAAAGTTCTGCAGCTGTCTGAACATGGCGTAGGAGAGGAAATCGAAGAATCCCTCAAAGACGCAGCAACGCTGGGAATGACGGGGTGGATCCATCAGGATTGCAGAGTATGTCTTGACACCGATACACCTTTTGCAATACTTGTTCCTCGCCTCCATACCTTTCTCTGTGTTGTAGAAGGCAATGGCATAATAGTTTTTTCCGTTGACGTTATAGTTCACCTGCTGACAGTATTTCTTGGCGATCTCGACATCAATACCTCTGCTCGAAATGTAGTTAAGCAGGTTGTAATGGCTGAGTCCCGTGACGGAACTGACCGCTGTACCATGCTCCTGGTCTTGCTGTTTTTCTCTTGGCTGCCAGTTGCCATCGGACTGTGGGACTGCCGACAGGTCTTTGATGTATGAATAGCTGTAGTTCTGGGCCTCTTGCTCCAGCATCCTAAGAATCTCGTGCGGAGTCAGGTTGGGATAGAGCCTTTGGGCAAGGTTGATGATGTTTCCTCCTTTCCCTTCGGCAAAGTCATACCACATGTTACAGTCAAGATCAACCTTGAAGGATGCCTCTTTTTCCTCATGGAGGGGTGAGAGATACCAATATCTCTTCCTGTAGCTTCTGGTACACTTATAGGAGTGATGGGAAAGGAAGTCAACAAGACTTATTGTTTTTATCTCCTCGATGTTCATACCTTATTATATATATTGGAGTTTATTATATATATACCCGTTAAACCTTAAACCTGTTAAACTTCGTCCTCGTCATTGTGGAAGACATGGTTTAGGTAGTCGGGATGAAAGTCATATCCGTTCTGGGAACGGGTGATGATATTCTTGTTTGTGAGTATCTGGAGGAGGTTCTTCACGCCGTTAACACCTCTCTTATATCCGGCAGCAGCATAGTAGTCGCCCATTTCTGCCACAAGTTCCTTATAAGAAGTCGGCTGTTTCTCTTCGAAGAGCTTTTCAAGTATTTCCTTGTGTGTCTCGTCTGGCAGTGAGGTAAGCGGTTCTTCTTTCTTCTTTACGACGGTCACATGATAGCCGTCTTCCAGTACAGGCATAGCGTTCTCATCGATATGAAAGGCAAAGGAAGAGAACTCTTTGTCTCTCATGTGCATTGGCCTGACCTCACTGATATCTGGAGTCTGCTTGTTCTTGCTGATGACAAGGACGGTCTCAGCCTTGTTTTCCAGCTCAGTACCGATGTGTCCTCTGGTGTTGTTGTCGTTCTTGTTCAGGTGCAGGACACAATGGATATGCAGATTGTACAGGCTCGTCCAAGCCATGAGCATGGTAATGACATCCGTCGCTTCCTTGGCATTGTTGATGTCATACATGAGATCACGAAGACCGTCAATGATGACAAGACCGTAGCCGGAGCTCTTACGCAGGGCATAGTCAATAAGGCTGAGACGGAGGCTTGGCGTGTATTCTCGCAGACCGACAAAGGTAATCATGTCGCTGTCTATGTCTATCGGCTGGCCTGACAGTTTCAGGATTCTCCCGAGAACCTTGTGACAGTGATATCGGCTCTGTTCGGTGTCAAAGTAGAAAATCTTCCTTTTCCCTTCCGGCATGGTAGCCTTATAGTTCAGGACAGTTCCGTTCTTGATGGCTGCCGCTACCATGGCCGATACGTTAAAGGTCTTCTTGCTCTTCGCTTTACCCGTCGATGCGCTGAAGTTGCCAAAGGTGGCAATGGTACAGTCACCAACCCATAAGACCTGGGGTGGCATTTCCGGCTTCTCTGACGGATGTATGGTCCCTTTATTGAAGTATCTCTCTAACTGTTCATCTGTGAACTCGCTTTTGAAGAGCATTCCGATCTCCAAGGATTCCTCCTTGACGACCTTCTGCTTCTTCCTGTTATTGTCTTTTCCCATTTCCGTTACTGCTATTTTTGGACTGGCCAGGCTTTTCTGTAGCCTTGACCGTGGATTTCTCTATAAGTTCTGTCAACTGAGCGTCAGTAAGCATGTAGCCACTGACACTGCTCTTCCTGGTCTTTGACTTACCCATTACGCTGTTCTTTTTTTAGTTGAAAATATAAGGAGGACTGTTTAAGTGCATCCTGAATGGTCACCACAGGGTCATTCTTCATCCATTCGTCAAGCTCCTTCTTGCAGAAATAGACCTGCTTTCCTCTTGGCTTGTAGTGGGGAATGGTGTGTGCGCTGGTCATCTTATAAAGCTGACTCATTGATATTCCCAGATAGTAACAGGCTTCCTCTGAGGTAAGCATTTCCTTACTCGTAAAGAGCATGGCTTCCACCTTGGTCAACCTCTTCAGGAAGTCTGCCGGGTCGAAATTAACAAAATCCTCTAAGGAGTCGAGCTTTTCAATCAGATACTCGACTCGTTTGTTCAGGATCTCGTAATCAATCTTATTCTTCATTGTCTATACCTTATTACATAATATAGAGGGGCTACCCCCGAAACTGAAACGATTCGGCGGCAAAGGTAGCCCTTCCTTACAATAATCAAGTGATAACGACCTTGATACTTCTCATTATCAGTATGAGTATCAGGCTACGGTTGTTTCACTTGTTTGCTTTACTCTTCTTTTTCTTTCATACTCTTCAGTTTTCTTGCAAAGTTTGCAAATGCTTTCTGTGTTTGCGGATGACGGTTCCTGTACTCACTGAGACTTGTACTGATGTCAGTACGCTTCAGGACTTTCTTTGTCTTGTAGGAGCACAGCAGCTGATAGTCCGCAATAACCTTCTGCCAGTTGTGTGAAATAAGATGCTCAGACCTGAGACAGTCCAGGAACAGTGCGGCAAGGCCGTTGTTGCTGACTTGCAATGGCCTGTCAAGAGAACAGGAAAAGAACTTTTCCATATCCTCCTTCGTCACGTCGCTAACAAACAAATGAACCTCATTGACCATATTTGCAATGAGGCTCAATTGAATATCATTAAAGTAAGACAAAGAAGTAGGCATGAAATCAGCCATCGCACCATAGTCATTCGATTCTTCGGCAACTGTTTCTGTCGTGTTGAACTCATGCTGCAGCTTCTTGAATTCATGTCTTGTCAGGCCTTCCTGACTGAAATACTTCAGTACAAGATCCTTCCTGTTGGCCAGCAGGTCAAACATACTGTTGATGTTCATGGTATGCTGTTTCCATGAACTGATGTCTGAGCTGTCAATAAGTAGATTGAAACCGATGAAGTCCGTTACATAGCGGTGATAGGTCTTCCGGCCTGTAACAAACTGGGTCTGGAACTCTGCATAAGCAGTTTCATACAACTCCCAAAGCTCATCCTGGGATGGTTTACCTTTCTTTGGTTTGCGTTGGTTTTCGCAACGAATACACAAAAAGAGAGAGCACGGAGAAATTTACTTTCCGTTTCATCATTTTGTGAAGTTAAAAATTAAACAATAAGCCTCTTTTCAGTGAGGCCACTCATTGATAAAATCCACACTTTAATACCTGCCAGGTATTCATGGTGGGTTATGGGTATGACTTTACTTGCAATCAAGTTTGCTGTAATTTCCAATTGGTAGTGCAAAGATAGAAGCATCTTGTGCAGTCTATCTGCACAAGTACAAAGAATCATCTTTATGCCTTCTTTCATTCATTTAAACTCCTTATTAACGGACAAACTTATGTCTTCTTATGCCATTTGAAATGGCTTCCTCTCTTTCACTTATAGTCATCGGAACATCGTTGGTTCTGCCTGACTCAGCCCATCTTACCAGCTCATCCTTGAACAGGATATAGTTCTTTCCCTTGCGTGTGGCCGGTATGTTTCCGTTCTCCAGATGATAATACATCGTCGAGCGTTTCATCTTCAGGAACGCACAGGCTTCTGTGAGGGACATGGGGATATGGCCGTTCTCCTCAGATTTTTTCTTTTGGGTGAGATCTCCTTGCAACTGGTGTAACAGATGCTCTAAACCATCTACTTTCTGGAGAAGAAGGGTCACTGCGGACGGCAGTTCGTTAAATGTCAATTCTTCGTATGCCATTATTCTAAATGTTTGAATGATGGTGCAAAGTAATAAACTGATTCAATGCTGACAAAAACTTACTGGAATAAGTTTCAGATAATCATCATGTAATTATTCTGTTCGGGCCAGGCAGTTAATTGTGGTGGGGTAGTGAAAGGCAAAGCTGCCATTCTCAGGAACATCGATCTCAATCTTGCAGGTTCCTTTCTGGCGCAGGTTCCTCCGAATGGTCTCTACCTCGACATCCTTCAGCTCAGAAGGGAAACTCAGCTTGATGAATCTGGCTCTCTGTTCGCCCTTCCAACCGCAACGCTCTCCGATGTTCCAGACAAGATGGCGCAAATCAAGGGTGGAGAGGGTGCCGTCGGTGCAGACTGGAACGAGGGATGCTTTCTTGCTATGATACCAGAGATACACATTATTATATAATAAGGTAAGGGCAGCATCCTTCATATACGGGCTTAATGTGATCTCGATATACTGTCGGATGGCTGACAGCATGGCTTTGTCCATATCTTCTTTCTCAGTCTGGTGCTGCTTGCGGATAGTTTCATACAAGGCAATCTGTTCGTCGGTTGGCCTATGGCCTTGCAGTCTTGATTGGAGGCGTTTCTTGTTTTGCTTCCGTAAGAACTTGACCAGGCCATATCCTGCCGTTGCCAGGACTGTCGGGATAAAAAGACCGTATAGAAGTAACTGGAAGAGATAAGGATGATATCCTAATGACGCATATCCTGCCGATGGCGAAAGGAGGATGGCCAATGGTATGAAGATAAGCAGCATGGCAGCGGATGCCGCGCAGAACATTGTAAATAGAATCTCCCTGAACTTTATTGCCATAATCGTATTGTTTTCTATGATTTGGACTACAAAGTTAGGGAGATTCTTCTGAATAACTCTGAATAACTAAAACAAAATGGATGTTGCTTAACTTAATTTAAAACGCTGAAATTTAACGTTTTACGAGTTGTGAAAACGTCATTCTTTTGCCGTTTTTTCAGATGTTTGGCACTTGTTTTCGTGGACGGCCTCTTTTCTTCTTTTCTCCATCGATGGGTATCACTTTCGGTTTTAACAAACCTAAACATATCTTGTTGGCTGCTTCACGACGTTTCGGGTCTGCATGTCGGGTATAGATCTCTGTCGTGCCGATGGTCTTATGGGCAAGCAGCTTCTGAACAGTGAATGCGTCAGTACCCATTTCAATCTGCAATGAAGCATAGGTATGCCTGAAGCAGTGGAAGGTTATATGCTTCTTGATTCCTGCAGAACTGATCCAATCTTTTAACGGGTGATTGGTCATTTCTTTCTTAAGCCCCTCAAAAATCAGACCGTCTTTCTTCTCGCCAAGCAGCATATAGGCTTCTTCACTGATGGGAATGAGGTTGTCGGCCTGGGTCTTTACGGAGATAAAGTCAAGGTAATGGCCACCATCCGTATATTCCTGCACATTGTTCCACGTCAGGGCCATGATGTCACTGCGACGGAGGCCTGTCAGACAAGAGAAAATGGAAGCCCGTCTCAGAACGTCGTACTCGCATGGGGTCTCATATAGTTTCTTAATCTCTGCAACTGTCAGGCTCTCCCTGCGTGTGGCCACCGTATTGATACGGTCAAGGTAGTCGTTGACATTCTCCTTGATACACCTGTCTCTATAGGCCACATTCAGGAATCCACGGAAGGTTGACCAGTAACCGGCGACCGAGTTCCTGGCCAGAGGCAAGCCTGTCTTCAGTCCCTTGGCGTTCAGAAGGTAGTCGTGGAATTTCTTGCATAGCTCCAGATCCACATCTATGAAGCGGCATTTGCCTTCCACGAACTTTTCGAAGTGCTGATATACATATTCCCATTTCTGGTTCTTGTTCTTCAGGATTTGGCGGTAGTAGGCAAGGAAGTCGCCCTTCAGCCTCCGTTCATCGAGGATGCCGAGTCTCTGACTGACAACATCCTCATAACGCCGACATCGGATAACTTCAGCCTTCTTTGCCATTTCCTTGTTGAACTGGATTTCTTCCTTCGTCTTGGGATCAGGATAGATGTAAATCCCGATAAACTCATGGCGCACAATCTTCATGGTAATATTATCACGGAGTCCAGGATAGTAATCCAAATAGTACGAGAGCATTCCGTTCTTCAGCTTTTTTGTTCTCAACGTAACAGTCTTACAAATCTGCATAGTTCTAAATATTTTAAATTGGTTGCAAAATTATCTGATGATTGTATGCTGACATCTGTCAGCAGCATATAATTTGGACATCATTTGAAAATAATTCCAAACGGGCAATCATAACATAGTCCTAACTTGAATCATAACCTTTCATAACTCCATCCTAATTTTATACTCACACCATCCTAACATTATATCATTCTTCTTTCTTAAACTGTTTGTCAATGGCAGACTTCAAATATACATGGCAGTTGCCGTCCCGAATACTTGGAATCTTGTAGTGCCTGATAACATAATAAACTCTTTCCCTGCTGACATTATAGATGGACTTTATCTGTTCTACAGTATAATAGTTTTGGGAATACTGGGAAGCCGGATCCTTGGCAAAATCGACATGGAGCTTAGAATAGTATATTACACCAGACTCTCGCTTTTTCGGGATTTTATGCTTACAGGTAAAGCCACCCCTTGCCTGCGGGGTCATATTGAATTTCTTTTCGATGTCCTCCGCTGTGTACCATTCTGTGATACCTTCGGACGACTGATACTTACTGAAGATTTCTGTCACAATCTTCTTGTCATAGTACAAATACCGGCCTTTCTGAACACGAGGAATCCTCATTTTTCGTGTAAGGTACTGAACCCAACCCTTGCTCAGCTTGTAGTGGTTCTCAATATCTTCTATGGACATATATCCTTCAAGAGTATCGATCTTAATTTTATTTTCTTTCTTATCATCACCTTTCTTCTTTTTGCTGTTATCGTCAATTTGTACAATCTCGATAGGCCCTTCTATTTTTTTCTTCTCTTCTCTTACCTCCTGGCCTTGGTCAATCTTGGAGTTGAGTTCGGCAATGGAAATACTGCCGTTCATTCGCTCCCTTAGAATGCGGTCGAAGTCTTCACGGTTAATCAGCGTAAACGCACCACACTTCTTCCTCTCAATATGATAGGTGTTCAGGTAATAGCTGACTTGTTCTTTGGTGAAATGATATCTGGACATGATTTCCTGACGGGTATAGTAGTTCGGATCCAGTCTTTTGCCAGTTGTCTTCACGCTATCAATATGAGCTTTCGAGTAGTATGTAACGCGATTCCTGTATATTCTCGGTATTTCGTGACGACGCGCAAATGCCACAATAGCCTGATGGGTCATATTGTATTTCTCCATAATCTCCTCGGCGTTGTAGTAGAAGTCCGTATCTAGTTCTATCGTGAAGTCCTCGAAATACTTGTGAATATCCTCGCGTCTATAAAAGATGTTCCTTCCACGCATGATTTTTAGAATGTCAAACTTACGGATCCTACTTTCAGCAACTCGTTTGCTTATGTTATATTTTTTCGTAATATCCAGCATGGAATATGTCTCACCGAGCATATTCAGTTTATTGTTGTTTCTCTTGATGTAGGCTGGGGGATTATCGAAGAGGGCTTCTATGTCTGATCTCCTTACAATAGTTCTGGCAGGAGTTCTTAGTACTTTAATGACTCCTTGCTCCATATATCTGTACATGGATGCCCTACTTACTCCCAGAAGCCTTGCTGCTTCAGTAGGATTAAGAAACTCTTTGGTTCCAATACTCTCTACCACAGGACGCGCAGACTCTACTTCCAATCTCTGTGCCTCTCGTTTGTTCTGCCTTCTTTTTGCCTCATACGCTTTGTCCCAACACGCTTTACAGCAGTAAAGTGTGGTAAGTTTGTGGGCAATAAATGGTACTCCGCACCATTGACAACGCTTTTTATACTCCATAATTTCATATCAAATATAAGTAAATTCACACTTTTAGTTCCGTAAATTCTGTCTCACTGTGTCTCACTGTGTCTCACTGTGTCTCACATTGTACCAAAGGCGACATTTTAGTGCATTCTCACTGTGTCTCACGCTTGCACCAAAGACGACGGTCAAGACCCCTAAAATTTACCCCATTTTTTTCTCCGGGGTAGAAATAGGGTACAAATATAACTAAAATAACTTGGAATAACAAAGAGCAATTAAGAACACTTAACACAACAAAAGCCCTCAAAATGAGAGCTTTAGTAATAGTTTATT
>CACWNV010000040.1 GCA_902762325.1 uncultured Prevotellaceae bacterium
AAAAATTTGGTGGGCTGCAAAAAACTTAGTAATTTTGCAGCCCAAACTGTGATTATTATTAATAACAATCAATATAAAAAGTAAAATGAAAAAAGGTATTCATCCCGAAAACTATCGCCCCGTCGTGTTCCGTGACATGTCCAACGGCGATATGTTCCTTACAAAGTCTACTTGCAAGACAAATGACACAGTAGAGTTTGAAGGCGAAACTTACCCTGTGGTAAAGGTCGAAATCTCAAACACCTCTCACCCGTTCTATACTGGTAAGAGTACGCTCGTTGACACCGCTGGTCGTGTTGACCGCTTCATGAGCCGCTATGGTAAGCTGAAGAAATAAGAGATACACCTTACAGATATAATAAAAGTGCGATCGGGCATAGTTGCATATATGCCGGGGCGCACTTTTTTCATTCAGTACAACATTTACACATTTAAAAAATCTATCACCAACACATGAGAATCAAGTATTACTTTTTTCTTATAACGCTTTTACTTGGAACCGTCATCACCTTCACTGCTTGTGACGATGACGACAAGTTACCTCATCCCAACAATGGGAATGACAGAGAGAATGCTGTTAATGAAAACAGGAACCCCACCCTCAATGCCGACTGGTTACGTTTGGAGTTCCCGAAGGTCAAGAACGACGGCAATAGCATCGTGCTTATCTATACCGTTCCCAATTTCGGGGTGAACTTCTGTGTGGAATGGGATTGCGCAAAGCGGGCACAACGATGGTCGTGCTATCAGATGTACGATGGAAATAGTGGAAGCAGTTGGAAACGTAATTATTGGGAGAGTACAGAATGGGGAGGTGATCCTTTCCAGCCTGACCCCAATCTTAGGTCTGATGTCCGGACTGAGCTGAGCGACTACTATAAAAGTGGATATACCCGAGGTCATATCGTGCCCTCCGCAGACCGCCTGAACTCTAAAGAGGCGAATGAACAAACCTACTATCTGACAAATATCCAGCCACAATCATGGAATTTCAATGGTGGGATATGGCTGGATATGGAGAATCGGATGCGAGACTGGAACAAAAGCTCATTCCGTAAGACGCTCTATGTCTGCAAAGGCGGCACCATTGACAGCGACAAGCAGATCATCGAGAAGACAAGCAGCGGTCTGATTGTTCCCAAATACTTCTTCATGGCGGTGTTGTGCCACCAGCCTGACAACAGCTATAAGGCTATGGCGTTTTGGGTTGAACATACCACACAAAACAAAGCTGGTGATAATCTGGCTAATTACATCATCAACATTCACCATCTCGAACAAAAGACGGGCATTGACTTCTTCTGCAACCTGCCCGACAAAATCGAGGAAGAAGTGGAGAATCAGAATGTAGAAGACATTAAAAGGGATTGGGGTTTCAAATGACCCAATCCCTTTTTTTCTATTCATCTGACTTGAATGAGAAATACAGAATTCATAGACATATTGTTTCTGATGTCTGAATGTATCGTTTACGTAGTCTAAACGTATCGTTTGCAAGTCGGAAATGGCTTTGATGAGTAGACTTACCTTTTTGTTGTACCAAAAATCCGCAACGCCCGTTTAAAGGCATTGCGGATAGGAGAATATTGCATTGCTGACGTTTAGCAGACAACAATGATTCATTTACCGCTTAATGTATTTCCAGGGGAATTCGCCTGAAGTCGGCTTCACCACTTTCTTTGCCTTGGCCTTTCCTTCGAAGAATCCCTCCTTGGAATAGGTGTAGCGCTGGAAGTCGAACTGGATAACATCGTCGCTATTGGTTCCGATCATATATCCATTGAAATTGCTCTTGTCCAGATGGAATCCGCGGTCTTTGCTCTGAATATCCAGCACAAACGTCTTACCGGTATCGTCGTAGCGGATGTAGATGTTCCCGTTGTTCTCATCAATATACCATGAGTAGGTTAGTTCCTGTGACTCATTACCGGCAGTGTCAATCTCACGACCACGTCCGCGCAAGGTGTTTTCAGACTCAGGATACAGGTCAAATTCCATATCTGCATTGAATTCTGCAATGCCGCGTGAACCATTGTCCTCGGTGTAGGAATACTTCATCAAACCAGACCAGTGCCCTCTCAGATACTGTGCCTCCGCCTTCAGGTCTTCTTCCAAAGACGAACCTTTGCTTCCTCCACTACTACTGCCACGGTCACGCCAGTTGTACCTGTCGTTGTGATAGTCATAGTACCACGGATCATCGTAGTAGTAATGATCCACCTCACAGCTCGTGAAGAGCAGCGGCAGCATCATCCCGAATGCTGATGCCAGAAGTATATAAATCTTTTTCATTGTCGTTCAAGTTTAAAATCGTTTCACCTTAATTTATTTATCACTATGACCGATGACGCGCTTCGGAGCCTCAGGCTTTTCAGCACCGGGTTTGGCGGGAGCCATCATCCTGCCCTGCTTTGCATAATAGTAGTCATCATACCAACCATACTCGTAATTATACCAGTTGGGTGAATCGACATGACGCAGACGGAAGTCAATATAAGAATCACCGTAGACGATAGTACCACTGAAGTATTTACTGAAGTAATTGTCCGACAACCGGTAGTCTTGAATTCTGACGTACTCATCTTCCTCCACAAAATAGATTTCTATGTAAGTATTGATGACACGCCACTCAATGTGACTCGCTACATAGTTCCGACCCCAAGGGGTTCTACCCTGATAATAGTCTATCCAGTAGCCTGTTCCTGAAGAGAAGCGATAAGGATCTCTTGCGAAACAGAGTTCTGAGTAGGAGGCATTATAAGTGCGCCCGTCATAAATCCACGACATTTGCATGTTTCCACTCCATGTCCCCTCCAGTGTATAGGCAATAGCACTATCATCGTCGTACTCACAACTTGTGAAAGTGAGCGAAAGCATTACCATGAATGCCATAGCCATGAAAGTGTAGATCTTTTTCATCTTGTAGTCTCCTCTTTTAATTTAAGTGATTTATTAACTTGGTGCAAAAATACAGTTTTTTTGTATATCCCACAAATGTATTTTGCATATTCTTAGGTATAGGATTCCCTATTCATAATGGGAAAATCCCTAATAAACATTAATTCTGATTGTAGAATAAAAGAATATGAACCGAAAATGTTATCTTTGCCTTGAATTATTACCAACATATCAATAAAATGAAAACTGTATATGAATTCTCTGTCAAGGACAGAAAAGGAAAAGATGTTTCGCTGAAAGAGTATGCAAACGAGGTCCTTCTCATCGTAAACACTGCTACGAAATGTGGGTTCACACCACAATATGAGGAACTGGAAAAGCTCTATGAGAAGTACCATTCTCAAGGATTTGAGATCCTTGATTTCCCCTGCAACCAGTTCGG
Organism: uncultured Prevotellaceae bacterium; assembly: GCA_902762325.1. Classification (GTDB taxonomy): domain Bacteria; phylum Bacteroidota; class Bacteroidia; order Bacteroidales; family Bacteroidaceae; genus Prevotella. The sequence continues at coordinate 3,341 of CACWNV010000040.1, forward strand.
ACAGCAGGCCCCTGGCACTGATGAATCGATTCATGAGTTCTGTAAACTGAATTTCGGTACTGAATTCCCACGCTTTAAGAAGATCAAAGTGAACGGACAGGATGCAGACCCATTGTACAAGTTCCTGCAAGAGCAGGCTGGATTCGCCGGATGGGATGAGTCTCACCCCATTGCTCCGATTCTTGACAAGATGCTCGGAGAGGCTGACCCTGACTATAAGAATAAGCCCGACATCAAATGGAACTTCACGAAATTCCTTATCAATAAGAAAGGACAGGTCGTTGCCCGTTTCGAGCCGACTGAGAACATCGAGAATATAGCACGACAGATTGAGGAACTGTTGAAATAATAAACTAAGGATGGAACATCAAAAGTGTTTGATCATCGGCAGCGGACCCGCCGGATATACTGCCGCTATCTATGCCGGACGCGCCAATTTGCAGCCTGTGGTGTACTGTGGACTGCAGATGGGCGGACAACTCACACAGACGACAATCGTAGAGAACTTCCCCGGCTATCCTGACGGAGTGGACGGCAACGACATGATGATGCAGCTGCAACAGCAGGCGCGTCGCTTCGGAGCAGACATCCGCGACGGAGTCATTGTGAAGGCTGACTTCTCTAAAAAGCCATACGTGCTCACCACCGACAGGGAAGTGGAAATAGAAGCCGACACGGTTATTATTGCTACTGGAGCAAGTGCAAAATACTTAGGACTGGAAGACGAGAAGAAATACAACGGTCAAGGTGTGTCGGCATGTGCCACCTGCGACGGTTTCTTCTATCGTAAGAAGACTGTGGCTGTCGTCGGCGGCGGTGACACGGCATGTGAAGAGGCGATCTATCTGGCACAGTTGTGCAAGAAGGTGTACATGATTGTCCGCAAGCCTTTCCTAAGAGCCAGTGACGTGATGAAGAAACGCGTCATGGAGAACGAGAAGATTGAAGTGTTATTCGAGCATAACACGGTAGGATTATATGGTGAAAACGGAGTGGAGGGTGCTCATGTGGTGCGTCGCAAGGGCGAACCTGACGAAGAATACTACGACCTACCCATCGACGGATTCTTCCTCGCCATCGGCCATAAGCCGAATACCGATGTGTTCCGCGAGTGGCTCGACTTAGACGAGACAGGCTACATCCGTACCATCCCAGGGACACCACGCACGTCAATACCCGGAGTGTTTGCTGCCGGCGACTGTGCCGACCCTGTCTATCGGCAGGCTATCGTTGCCGCAGGAACCGGCTGCATGGCTGCTCTTGAGGCAGAGCGTTACCTACAGACACTCGCATGACATCATACCTGCCTTAGCAGGTGACGGCTCCACCACAATCCGATGAAGGTGAGGAGTCCATTGAGCATCAGCAATTCGTAACCGAAATGGTAACCTGTTGCTGATGCTATTGTTTTGTCCAATGCGAAGCAGACCAGCGGCGAGGCTAAGCAGATCCATGGAACGACCTTGTCTTTTACCTCCCGGTGAGTAAGCAGTCCGAAGGCGAACAGCCCTAACAGCGGTCCATAGGTATAGGAACAGAGGATGTACACGGCATCAATGAGACTGGTAGAGTTGAACACGCGTATCAGGATAATGAACAAGGCAAAGACCATTGCCACACCGATATGGGCTCTTCGGCGCAGCTTCTCGTCGTCAGCCCTCCCACAGATGTCCACGCACCAGCTTGTCGTCAGTGAAGTCATCGCTGAGTCTGCCGACGAGAACGATGCCGCCACAATGCCGATTGTGAAAAAGACAACGACGGTCTGCCCTAACAGGCCGGATGCTGCAAACATCGGAAGCAGTTCGTCATTGCTCTCGGGCAAAGCCATCCCCCGTTGCCGGGCAAGCATGAGGAGCAACACACCCAATGACATGAAAAGCAGATTGGCAGGCACAAAGGCAAAGCCGTATGTACACATATCCTTCTGAGCCTCACGAAGCGTCTTACACGTCAGGTTCTTCTGCATCATGTCCTGGTCGAGTCCCGTCATCACTATTACGATGAAGATACCACTCAGAAACTGTTTCCAGAAATTCTGACGACTGACCCAGTCGTCAAAGACGAAGATGTGGGAATGGGTATCTGAGGCGATGGCACGGACCGCTTCCATGGAGTCAAGTCCCAGTTCACCCGTCACCTTATATATAATAAGGAATAGGGCTGTGAACATACAGGTGGTCTGCAGACCGTCTGTCCATACCAAGGTCTTGATACCGCCACGGCGCGTATAAAGCCATATCAGACCGACCAGCACGAGCACCGTCAGCCAGAACGGAACGCCAAAGGCATCAAGTACGAAACGCTGGAGAATCATGCACACCACATAGAAACGAACGGTTGCACCTGTCATCTTCGACAACAGGAAGAAGGCTGCACCCGTCTTATACGACCGCTCTCCTAACCGACCGCCTAAATACGAATAGATAGTCGTCAGGTTCAACTTATAATAGACAGGAAGCAGCAGGAATGCCACTAAGAAATAACCCAAAATAAATCCAAGACATGTCTGCATATACGTCATGTCTGAACTAATCACCATTCCCGGGACACTCACGAACGTGACACCGGAGATGCTCGCCCCCACCATCCCGAAAGCTACCATGTACCAAGGCGAGCGACGATTACCACGATAGAAAGCCTCATTCGTTGAATGACGCGCTGTCAGGCGGCTGAACAACAGCAGCACGACAAAATAGACAAGGATTGTCAGAAGTATTACCATCGAGGTGCAAAGGTAGTGTTTTTTCTGAGAATTATCCCCGTTATTCCAGATTATTCCGTTTTTTTGCAGTATGAAACATCGAGTGTGGATTTAGACTTTGGTATGACCATTTACTTTTTTGTTTTTGGCGCTGGGATTACAGATGGCTGAAGCTCAGGAACCTTACCGCTCATTCATAGAAGAGGGTAAACAATGCTATGTCAATGATGAGGTTGTTTTCACTTATGATGATTTTTCAAGGAAAGGATAACCTCTAACATAAAAGGATTTGGTTCTTCAACCCGGTAAAAAACAACACACCCAGAGCGATTGCCCTGGGTGTTGTTTTTTCCAATAAGAATTCAATAAAAACATCAATGACGTTCACGACGTACGGTGACGCGGGCAGCAGAAGAGCCGCTGCTGCGTGACGGACGCTGTTTCACGCTCTTTTCCGTCTTGCTTGCTCTTGCCGTTTTGGTCTTCGTCTTCTTCGACTTCTTCACATCCTCCTTTGTGGCAGCAATTGAATCCAGCGAGTCTTTTTTCGCCTGGTCACCCCAGATATGCTTCTCGAATTCCTTCAGTTCGGCTTCGATACGCTTCTGTTCCTTCGTCATCGCGGAGTCATTCGGACAATACTGGGCAAGCGTGCGTCCGAGCATGTTGTTCGTCTTATAGATCTTTCCACGATACTTGTTCATCGTGAAATAGTCATCGACGCTCATCGTCGCCGCATTGTTCTTGTCGCTTGTCATGATGGTCTGCTTTGCCAGGAAAGGAGCCAGCTCATCGTATTTCACCCAGAAGAGCGGGTACTTGGCTGCTCCGTCGCCGAAGTCATCCTCACGTGCCATGATCGGACAAAGAGCCAGCACTTTGGTATGGAAGGTACTGGTGGCCTGATCATAATAGGCACTCTCCTTAATATAATAAGCCGTCACCTCACGTGATGGGATGTCACTGTCGTCCAGATGTATGCCCTTTCCGGTGCGCTCATAGAAGATGTGATAGTTGTCGAGGAATGCCAGCGGCTTGATACGGGCAGAATCGGTGAACACCTCATTACCGTCGAGACGGTACTCATAAGCCTTGATGCTGCCTCTCATCATCAGTTTGAACATATAGGTGAAGAGATTCATCTGCGACCCTACAGGCTCCACAGGATAATACAGTGCGGCATTGTCGCCCTGCGTCAGGTCGATCTCACGGTAGATGTCACGGCGCCACACCACGTCCTCAGACATGGCAGCCTGAGTGGGGAACGAAATCTGGGCACGGGTCGTGATGGCATTGTTGCCGTTCTTCTGCCCCGCTGCCGCCTGTTGCTGTTGCTGCTGGGTACGTCTCCGTTGAGGCTGTGCCGACATATTCACGGGCAATAAGGTGAACAGGTAAAAGAGCAAGAACCATTTCACCCATCCTTTTCCCACTTTATAGTTCGTCTTCTGTATCATATATCTTGCTTTATTTCTTTTTCACGATTTCCTGTAACTTATTAGCATACTTACTTCACGATGATCTCCATAGCCGTCGGAAGTGAACGGGTCAATCCGTCAGGACCTACTGCCTTCACGCCACGCACATAGAAGCGGCGGTTACGTGAGAGCTTGCGGAACGCATCCTTCTGACGGGCAGAGAACTGGGCACCGTCTGAAGCCAGCGGTACGGCATTACCCATGTTGTCGAAGAACACCGTCTCAAAGCTTAGCACACGGAAGGGAATGTCAAGCAGTCCGTCGTCGATGGCTGCACTGAGCACGGTGAGTCCCATGAGCGAAGCCTTCGCAAGACCACCACCCTTGAAGCGGTCGGTGCCGATGGTGATGTACGGTGTCGGATCGGGCAGCTTGCGCACCTTGAACGTGACCTGTGCCATCTGTCTGTGCGTTCCCTTGTCGTTGGCTGACACGGTAAAGGTGACATCCTTGCCGACTGCAGCAGGAACAGCTACATAATGACCGTCGCCCTTCGATGAGAGCGTACCGCCACTCATGGTCACCGATACTGCATTCTGCGGAACGCCGGGCACGCTGACACTCATCGGGTTCTGATAGCCGGCATAAAGCACGTTCATCAAGTCGGCAGCTACGGTTGCACCACTCGGGGCAGGAATCACATTGTACTTCTGCCTGAACTCACGACGGATGGTCTCTCCTGCTGCATTGTGTGTCAGCAGATAACCTGCAAAGGAGTGTTCTCCCACTCCGCTTGCCGTAAACGAGTACTTCCCTGACAGGGAGTTGATCCGGTTGCCGTTGACATAGATTTCCGGCTGCTGAGTGGTGTCAACGGCTGCCATCACGATGTTAGCTGTAAACACCTCACCGGGATAGAGCGTCGTCTTTTCAGGAATGACAAAGGCATCCAGCTTGTTGACACGGATATCCTTCACGTCAATATTCGACACCAGTGTGTGCAGCACCTCACCCTCGGCATAGCGGATATCGCTCTGCAACTTAGAGAGCAAGGTGACGGCGGCAGCCACCGGCATGTCTTCAAACATATATTCCTGCCAGTTCTTTCCCATAGCATGCGCATGCTTGGGCAGCTCTGTGGTCAGATTGCTGGCAATGATCTTGCGCTGCTGCTCATCAGGCACCAGGCGTAGGATGCGCTCACGATAGGAATTGATGGCATTATAGAGCTGGCGTCCACGACCGGTTCCCGGGGCAAGCATCACCTGACTGGCGGGCTCCAGATCTTCCTTGCCGACGATGTTATGTACATCACCGTCCTTGCCATCTGCCTGCTTCACGATGGCCACCTTCAGATCCTGTGCAAAGTCGTAGAGAGAGTCGCTCATCTTTTTCACGGCGACCGCCTTGTCGAACCATGCCTTTACCTTCCCTGGATTCAGCTTCATCTGGGCCTCGAAGTCGCTGTAGATGGATGCGTTCTCCTTGGAAGAGTTGGCGGTTGTGCGGTTCAGACTCTCCTCCACCACGGAAAAGCCGTTGAGCACCTCCGTAGAGACGTTCAGCGCAAGCATAGCCATGAGGACGACATACATCAGGTTGATCATCTTCTGGCGGGGACTGATAGGTCTTTTCTTGATTGCCATTCGTCGACTTATTCGTTAGGAGCCTTTAATCCGGCTGCGGCAGCCGGCATGTTTACTGTCATCGCCTCAATCATTCGGGCGTAAATCTTATTGAGCTCTGCAATCTGTTGTGCCAGCTTGCGTGTCTGCTCATTAATCTCGTCGATGGTACCAATCTGGGCACTTGCACCCTTGAGCTGCATCTCATAGACTTTGCTGATACCTGTAAGCGTGCGGTTGAGGTTCTCCATCTCCTCGGAGTCGCGTGTCAGGCGCATGCTCTGTTCCTCGACCTTTGCCAATGTCTCGTTGAGCCGTTTCAGGTTCTCCACATAGTCACCTTGTGCCTCTATCATGTCAGGTGTGGTCTCCTGCTGCTGAGCCACCCACGATACGGCACCACCACCGCCACCAACGACGGCACTGCTGCCCGACAATGGAGTCTGTGCGACCGTCTCATCACCGCTCACGGCAGCTGCTACGGCTCCTTCAGCAGGTACACCGCCTCCACCGATAATGATGGTTCCACCGCCAGTACCGCCACCGATGACACCACCGCCACTGACAACAGCACCGCTGCCCTGTTCACCGGCAATCTCACCTTCGGCATCTCCTTCGACAAAAACAGATTCGCCACCGGCTAACGACAATTCACCTTCAGCAACATGGGTAGGCAAGTCACGACCATCGGCGGTCTTGTCGAACGGACGGTCGAAAGCTGAGAGGAAGAACACGATGACCTCAGTTCCCATACCCAGGAACAACATCAGGTTGGCTCCCGGCAGGTGGGTCAATTTAAATAAGGTACCTGCAATCACGACCGATGCTCCCCAGCTATACGCATAGTTAAGGAAGGTCTGACCGGGGACGCTATCCATCCACTTCTGCAGACGATAGATTATATTAAACTTGCTGTACTCCGTCATTTTCTCTTACTCTTATTCTGTTTTTGTTTTGTACTTGTCGAATTGGCCAAACTACGCACACAGCGGAAGCCGATATAGGAGCGGGGCTGATTCTGGTATTCCCATGTGCGCCATGCACTGCGAATATACGACTCAGGATCTTTCCACGAACCGCCGCGCACACTCTTCTTCTTCAGCCGGTAAGGGTCTTCCTTGGCAGCCTTGTACTCCAATTGTGGGTTGAGGTCGTTCATCGCATCCACACCGGCTTCAGTATAGATGGTAGAAGTCCATTCAGCCACATTACCAGCCATGTCGTACAGACCATTGGAGTTGGCTCCATAGATGCCTGTCTTGCTGGTTATCAGGTTTCCGTCCTTGGTGTAGTTACCGCGGTCGGGCTTGAAGTTAGCATAGAAACAGCCGTCGCCGCTCTTCACGTCCTGATTCTCCCACGGGAACTCGTTCTGGTCTTTTCCACGAGCGGCATACTCCCACTCTGCTTCTGTCGGCAGACGATAACGCTGCACATAGCGGGCCTCAGCACCCAGTCCCTTCAGCAGATAGTCGGTGCGCCATGCACAGAAGGCATTAGCCTGCTCCCATGACACACCCACGACAGGATAATCATTGTAGGCAGGATTGCTGAAGTAGTTCCTGAGATAGACCTCGTTGTCTGAGTTCTGGAAATCGTTTACCCAGCAAGTGGTGTCGGGATAGATGTTCACGATATAGGTGTTCAGGAAGTCCCACGGTCCGGAAAGCGGACGGTTGATGGTCTGGCTGATGATTCGTCCCTCATCATCGACATAGGCAGTGTCTTTCGAAATCATGATGACCTCATCCGGATTCACGGCGACATCGGTGTTCAGGTTGCGCTCCTCAGCATACAAACGGTTACGGCGAAGGGCAGCAGTGGTATAGTCGTAAACCTCATACCGATAGTTCATCTGCCTGTAGTCGAGCAACTTCTCACCCGTCACGGGGTTCACCTTGTAAAGACTCTCAATAGCCCGCTGCTCATCCTCATTAGGCTTGCGCGGCAGCTGCTTCTTCCAGTTAATATGCGGTGTGATGGGATCTCCGTTCTTGTCTTCGGTTATCATATAGGTCTCGTCACCACCGTAGGAAGGATCAGCAAGTCGTGTACGGAGGATGCTGTCACGCACCCAGTGCACGAACTGCTTGTATTGCGAGTTGGTGATTTCGGTCTGGTCCATCCAGAAGCCGTCGACAGACACGTCTTTCACTGGTGTCTGCTTTCCCCACAGACTATCCTGGTCTTCAATACCCATGCGAAGCCATCCACGCCCGATGCGCACCATTCCATAAGGTGAAGGCTCGGAAAAGGATCGTCCTCCTACTCCTACGACCTCACCTCCCTTGCCCGACGAGGATGCCGACTTAGAGCTCATACATCCGACAACGGCCATTGTGACCGTTACGATGCAGAAAGCCGCCATAATTCTTTTCATATACATAGACTATTTATCTGTTATCAAAACTTTATCTTTCCATTCATCAGAGAATGCGGACACTCTTGTGGAGATTCCGCCCTTTCTTCACCAGATTGACATCCATCTGGTATCCCACAAACAGCTCATGGCTACCGTTGGCAGGGTTGATAGCCGAGGTATAGACCTCATAGCTATAGCCAAGCATGATGCCTTGCACGCTGCCGCCGACATAGAACGTCACAGAGTTGGTCGGACTGCATCCTATTCCTGCATACATCAGTTTCTTGTCGTTGGTATAGACGAGCCTTCCTGTGATATCGCCACGATACGCCACCAGGTCTGTACGGACCAAAAATGATGACTTTATGGATAAAAACGGATTTCTCAGCTTAATATTGTATCCACCCGTCAAATAAAAGGTACGATCGACTTGCAGCTCATTGGTCTCACCCAGTTCTACGAGAGGACTTGTCAGGTGAGTAGCCGACAGTCCGACATACCACGACTTATGTGTATAATAAAGGCCGGCAGCAAGGTCAAGGCTCGAACCCTCCACCTGCGAAGTCGCAAAAACGGGGTCATTGGTGGTGATCAGATCAAGCTTTGAACCATCGAAGGTCTCATTGAGCAGTCCTCCCTGCACACCTATACCGAGCATACCTCCTGCAAGCCGTGTCCTCAGAGCATATTGAAGGGATAGCCGCTGATGCTTGAACAGACCTATCTGGTCGTTGAACAGCTGAATACCCGCACCGTGATACGTCTTCAGACCATAAAACGGGGCATCGCCTGCAAAGTACATGGTCTGCGGGTTTCGTTTGAATCCTGCCAGCTGAATGGCATAGGTACCTGTCACATTGATCACCGACTGCTTACCAACGGAAGCAGGGTTGAACGAAGGCTCCATGTCGAAATAATGACTGAAGGAAACATCGTACTGCGCACGTGTCTCAATGCAGACAAGCGCCAGCATCATCGTTATAATCCAATTGCGTTTAAACACGTCATTATAACGACACATTATTATCTTTTATTGCATAATTGTAAAAAGATATTATAAAATAAATGGAATTCTGTCATGAAATGGCCGATTTATGGAATTCTTTTGTATCTTTGTGACTGATACTAACCATCAAAAAACGAACATGAGAATACTAAAGTCCCTTTCACTCATCATCACCATGACGATGTTCCTGTGCTTGCCGACAGTCAGCAAGACAATCCCCGAAAAGAAGATGGGAGCTTATCTCTTCACATTCTTCAACGACCCCACACATAGTCTTTTTATGGCCATCAGCTACGATGGCTACACGTTCACTGCCGTAAACGAGGGAAAGCCTGTCATCGGAGGCGACAGCATAGCTGCCCAGCACGGAATACGCGACCCGCACATCTGCCGCGCCCCGAACGGAATGTTCTATATTGCCATGACCGACCTCCATGTGTTCGGCAAGCAACGCGGACTGCGGAAAACACAATGGGAACGCGATGACAAATACGGATGGGGCAACAACCGGGGACTCGTCCTTATGAAGTCGAAGGATCTCATACACTGGACGCACAATGAAGTGTTCATCAACGAAGCCTTTCCTGAAAACTTCGGGGAACTGGGCTGCGCATGGGCACCTCAGACCATCTGGGATCCGGCAGCAGGGAAGCTGATGGTCTATTTCACCATCCGGCAACATCCCAACGGCAGGACGAAACTCTATTACTCGTATGCCAACGAAGACTTCACACAACTGGAAACAGAGCCAAAACTGCTATTCGAATACCCTGACGAGAAGATTCAAGTGCTGGATGCCGACATCTGTCCTATGCCCGATGGCCGTTATTTCATGACATACGTGGCACAAGAGAATCCCGGAGGCATTAAATACATGATTTCCAACCGTATTAATGCCTATGCCGACTACCATCCCGAACAGATCGATGCAGAACGTAGCGGTTGTGAGGCGCCTAACATGTGGAAGCGCATCGGCGAAGACAAATGGGTACTGATGTACGACATCTATAGCGTGAATCCTCACAATTTCGGATTCGTGGAGACCACCGACTTCAAGCACTTCACCCCTCTCGGCCGTTTCAACGAGGGGAAGATGAAAGCGACGAATTTTGTCTCTCCCAAACATGGAAGTGTGATTCACATCACGAAGAAGGAAGCTAAACGACTGGAAAAGTACTGGAAAAAAGCCAACAAGAACAAAGCATTGTAATCATAAGAAAACTATCCCCATTTATGAAGACATAATAAATTCCTGAGGATGCAGACAGTTCCTTATCCTAACGTCAATGGTTGTGTTACTTCAAAACGCAGACCAAGTGCACTGAGGATTCTGAGGAACATTCCTGCTCCCGGCTCAACAATACCGTTTTCCACACGTGAGATATACGACTTGTTGGTCCCTACACGCTGAGCCAATTCCAACTGAGTGACTTTCTCGCGTTTTCGTGCATCGCTGATAATCTGACCAACACAATAGGCATAAGCCTCTTTACGAAAGGCTTCACGTTCTGGTGTTCCTACCTCACCAAAGCGTTCGTCCATCATGGCATCAACGCTCATTATATCATTTTTTTTCTGCATAGTATTCCTTTTTTAATTGTATCGCCTTGTCTATCTCCTTCTCTGGAGTCTTCTGTGTCTTTTTCTGAAAGCCATTGAAAAGCATCACTACATTACCATCATCGAAAATAAAGAATACTCGGAAGATGTTTCTGCCATGTTCAGCACGAATCTCGAATATCTCATCACGAAGATATTTCACGAACTTTGCATTTACACGTTCCTGAGTCTTTAGCATATCAATGACGTAGAAGACCTTGCGTGCTTCCGCGTCATTAAGCGACTGAATAAAGTCGCTGAAATAGTTCTTGTATGCTAATATTTTTCTTTCTGCTTTCATGGTTGCAAAGATACTAAAAGTTTTCAAATCAAGCAACTTTTCCAAGAAAAAGTGAGAGAGTAGTATTTAATAATTTGGCAGAATGAATGGCGGGAATTTGTAAAAGAATATTCGAATTTTGACCCCAAATTAAGGGCATCTGCGCGAACGAAGGGGTCACTCGGTCGAAAAAACGCCATTTTTTGATGTTTTTCGTAAAGTGTTGGCTGACAGATTCTTACATGAATATTAAACTGTAAACGGGCTGTTTACAAAATACAAATTTGCAAGAGCTTAGGTTTCACCGCGCGAAAGACCATGTTTCATCATGTGAAAGGTCATGTTTGAGGCGGTGAAACATGGTCTTTGGCGCGGTCAAACCTTACCTTTCGCGCTGTGAAAGCTGGTCTTTCACAAAATGGTGAATGAAGGATGAAGAGTGAAAAGCCGGTTTTTACACAATTTAACTTCTCTTTCATCACTTTTCGCCGACAACTTTTTGTCAGATTATTTGATGAAAAACAAGGGCAGTCTGCATATAAACAAGAGAGGGGTCAGCTGTTCTTCTTATAACTCATCACTGCCCAGCATGCCATGAAGACGGCTATTCCCATCAGCGCAAAAAGCTGGTGAGCGATGCTATGGAAGTCACCGCCCCGGACAAAGACCGTGCGGATGGCATCAATGAAATAGTGCATGGGATTGACATAGGTCGTCGCATAAGCCCACGATGGCATGGAATGGGTTGGCGTGAACAGTCCGCTCAGCAACAGCAGACAAACCACAAAGAACCACATGACAAAGATTGCCTGCTGCATCGTGTCGGAATAGTTGGAGACAAGCAGTCCAAAGCTACTGAAGAAAAGCGCCAGCAGCATTGCCAGCACATAGACCCAAAGCAGCGACCCCTGACAGGTGATGCCATAGATGCCCCACGCCAGCAGAAGACAGACGGTGACGACAAACAAGGCTATGAGCCAGTAGGGAATTAGTTTTGCAAAGATGAACGACCACTTGGAAACAGGTGTGACATTGATTTGCTCTATCGTCCCCGTCTCTTTCTCACCGACAATGTTCAAGGCGGGCAAGAACCCTGTCATCAACATCATGACAATGGCGAGCAGAGCCGGAATCATGAAGAGCTTATAGTTCTGATTCTTGTTATATAGGAACAAGGTGGAGATGGCCGACTGGATGGATACCATATTCGGCTGGACATGTGACACCGCAATCTGGGTAAGGTAAGACGAACCGATTGAACCTTTCATGCCATTGACCGCATTGGCTGCTATCAGAAGTTTCATGTCTTCTCCCTTCGAAGGAAGTGCATAGCCGTTGGCTGCCGCCTCCACCATTCTCCCATAGCCGTTTGAAATCACCAGCACCACATCTGCCCTGCCCTTCTCTATCTCAGCCAGTGCGTCCCGATAGGTGGCCTTCTGTCCGTTGAAGATAAAGTAGTTGGATGACTCTATGCTATGCACAAGCTGCTGTGAAAGCGTCGTCCGGTCGTTGTCCACCACATCCACCACAATGTTTTTCACCTCCTGATTCATCACCCACGGCATGACACACATAATCACCACGGGGAACAGGAGAATCAGACGAGGCAGGAAAGCGTTCCGCCTTATCTGAAGGAATTCTTTTTGTATGAGGTATCTGAGAGTCATCGCTATTCCAGTCTTTTGTTAAACTTTGCAAGGGAGACGGCGAGAAAGAAGACGGTCATGGCAACCAGCACCGTCACTTCTTTTGCCACCTCACCTATCCCCACACCCATGATCATCAGCTTCCGCATCGCCTCAATGTAATAACGGGGAGGGACGAGTGCCGAAACCCATTGCAGGACAACAGGCATCGACTCGACAGGAAAGAGCATGCCGCTGAGCATGACAACGGGCATCAGCAGAACCATCGCTGAGAGGAGGAGCGCCACCAGCTGCGTCTGGGCGATGTTCGAGATGAGCAGTCCGAGCGAAAGGGCAAGGAGTATGTAAATCATGCTGACCAAGAGTATCCACACAAGGGAACCCTGTAAGGGGACATCAAGGACGAAACGCGCCATCAGCAGAATGGTAACGAGTATGCAGATGGCAAGAATCAGATAGGGCACCGCCTTGGCGACAATCACCATCAGGGGCTTGACCGGCGAGACCAGCAGCACCTCCATCGTTCCGCGCTCTTTCTCACGCACGATGGAAATGGATGTCATCATGGCACAAATGAGCATCAGGAGCATACCCATGATGGCAGGAACGAAGTTGTAGGCGGAACGCATCTGCGGGTTATACAATAGCCTTACCCCCAGTATGTTTGCAAAAGGAGAGGACATCGCCTGATGATTGCCCACGACGGACTGGGACAATATGGACTGCGCATATACCGTCCACTGCTGTGCCATGTTAGGGTCGGCACCGTCAACCATCATCTGTACGCCGCCACCCTTCCGGACTTTCCCTCCGGCAGTCAGGGAGTTGAGAGCAGAGGCGAAGTTATTCCCAAACACGATGGCAAGGTCGGCTTTCTGACGACGAATCATCTGTTCTGCCTCACGAGGTGTACCGACCGTAGCAACGATGTTGAAATACTCAGAGGCAGAGAGCCGTTCAACGGCCTGATGCGTCAGATGATCCATCGAGGCAGTGACCACTACCGTCCTGACATTCTTCACGTCGGTGGTGATGGCAAAGCCGAAGAGCAGCATCAGCACTACCGGCATGCCGAAGAGGATCAGCATTGTGCGCTTGTCGCGCAAGATGTGCCTGGCTTCCTTGATAACAAAACTGATAAACTGTTTCATACTTTAATCACTTGAACGTGTGGCCTGACGGGCAAGCAGGGTAAACACATGGTCCATATCGGGCTGTTGGAACTTCTGTTTCAGTTCGGCTGGTGTCCCGATAGCCCTGATTTTCCCGTCGACCATGATGGATATACGGTCACAATACTCAGCCTCATCCATGTAATGCGTCGTCACAAAGACGGTGATACCACGGGCAGCAGCGGCGTAGATGAGTTCCCAGAACTGCCGTCGGGTACCGGAATCCACTCCTCCTGTCGGCTCGTCGAGAAAGACAATGGCTGGCTCATGGAAGATGCTGACAGAGAATGCCAGCTTCTGTTTCCAGCCTAAAGGAAGGCTCTTCACAAGGTCGTCACGATGCTCAGTAAACTTCAGGTCATTCAACAACTCGTCGGTCTTCCGCCGGATCTCCTTGTCCTTCATCCCATAGATGCCGGCAAAAAGACGGATGTTCTCTGCTACGGTCAGGTCTTCATAGAGTGAGAACCGCTGACTCATATAGCCGATATGCTTTTTTATCTTTTCATGCTCGGTCCTGATGTCATATCCAGCCACCGTCCCTGTGCCGCTTGTCGGCTGGTTCAGTCCCGTCAGCATGTGCATAGCCGTGGTCTTACCCGCTCCGTTTGCCCCGAGGAATCCGAATATCTCCCCTCGTCTGACAGAGAAGGAAATATCATCGACGGCATGGAAGGTTCCAAATGCCTTGACCAGATGCTCCACCTTGATGACTGCATCATCAGTGGCACTTGCGTCTTCACCCGAAGAGGAGTTGGGAGTAAGTCCGGGCGGACAGAAGATATCTGCAAAGCGGTCGAGAATCACCTGCGGAGTATCGATGCCACGTATCACACCTTTATCGAGGAAAGCCACCCTGTCGCATCTTCTTATTTCATCAAGATAGGGCGTAGATGCAACAATGGTGATTCCCCGTTCCCTCAGTTGGGACAGCATTTCCCACAATTCCTTACGGCTCACGGGGTCTACTCCCGTTGTCGGTTCATCGAGGAAAAGGACGCTGGGCTGATGGACAAGGGCACATGACAGCGCGAGCTTCTGCTTCATACCGCCCGACAATGCTCCAGCCTTGCGGTCCTTGAAACGCTCTATCTGTGAGTAGATGGCATGAATGCTGTCATATCCTTCTGCCACGGTCGTGCCGAACAAGGTCGCAAAGAAGGTCAGGTTCTCCTCTACCGTCAAATCCTGATAAAGAGAGAAGCGCCCTGGCATGTACCCTACCCTGCGACGAACCTCCGACATCTGCCCGACCACATCGAAACCGTCGACAGAAGCCATCCCCTTGTCTGGCAGCAACAATGTACAAAGGATACGGAAGAGCGTGGTCTTGCCAGCACCGTCAGGACCGATAAGTCCGAACACCTCTCCCTTGCCGACAGAGAAAGAGACATCGTCGAGTGCCTTCAGCTGACCTCCTTGCCGTCCTCGCCCACCTGTCGCCTTCCCGTAGCTCTTTGATATACCCTGTACCTCGATAGCATTCATATTCAATCACGCATTTGACTAAAACTTCACCTCACCATACATTCCAATCTTGATGGTGCCGTTGTTCTTCACTCCAATCTTGACAGCATACACCAGGTCGGCACGCTCGTCATCCGTCAGGATGGTCTTGGGCGTAAACTCGGAACGGCTGGATATCCAGGTGACCGTCCCGTCATAGACGTTCTTCTGGCCGTTGCCAAAGTCGGCAAAGACTTTCACCTTCTGTCCAATCTTCACCTGCTGCAACTGTGCCGACGTGACGTATGCCCTGATGAACATGTGATCGGTATCTGCAATCTTCACTAACGGTTTCCCCGTTGCCACGAACTCACCGCGTTCAGCATATTTCTCCAGGACGGTGCCGCTGACAGGTACCGTGATATGGCATTTGCGCAGCTGGTCGTAAAGCTGATTGACCTGCACATCTACCGTCGAGAGCTGGGCATCGAGTGTGGAAAGCTGATTGTTGAGCGACGACTTCTGGGCATCAAGTTGTTTCTGCAGTACCTTCACCTGACTGACAGCATCATCGAGCAACTTCCGGGGTGCCGCCCCATCGGCAACCAGTTCACGATAACGCTGCTGCTCCATCTGAGCCTTGGCAAGCTGTTGCTGGATTGCTGCTATCTGCGCATCTCTGTCGGGCTTCTGCCTGGCATACACATTCTTCGTCGCACGGAGCTGCCTGACCTTCAACCAGAGCTGCGTCGTGTCAATCAGTCCTATTTCCCTATACTGTTCCACCCTGTCACCTTCGTTGACCGCAAACGTCAGTAGCACACCGCTCTGCTCAGCCGACACGACTGTTTCCGTTGCCTCGAAGATACCGGTAGCATCATATTCCTTTTCTTTCTTACTGCAAGCCAACAGCGTCAGCACTGCGACTGCCATCCATATATTTCTCATATCCTCAGTTATTTGTTGTGTTCTTTAAATCATAGATTGCCTTCAGCAGCTGTATCTCATGGATGCTCTGCTGAAGCTTTGCCGCATTCTCGCTGTTAATCTCCTTGACAAGGTCGCTGGCATCAATGATACCATGCGAGAGCTTCGACTCTGCCGCCTTCCTGACGGAGGAGCGAAGAGAGATGATCTCTGCATCATCAGCCATCAGCTTGCGATAATGGGCTATTTCCTCGTTCTGCTGTATCTGTTCGAGCTGATTGTTAAAGAGGAAGGCATCCCGACTGGTCTCAGCAGTCTCGCGCTGCAACCGTATCTTGGCAAGGTCGTTCTTGCGAGTGTACAAGGCACCGATATTCCATGAGAGACGGGCACCGATGATTCCGTTCAACGACCACTGGTGTCTCAGCATATCATCGAACATGTTGTATCCGGGATAGCCATAATAGCCCTGCGCAAAGAGTGAGAACTTTGGAAGCAAGGAAGCGTCGAGCACCTTTTCCTGAGCATCGGCGACATTCAACTGCGACATGATGAGCTTTAACTCAGGACGATTGCACTTGACGGATGCGCCCTGAAGGTTCATGGTTGAAGCATCTGTCATTTCTTTCAATGATACACCTATATCATCAATGCTCTTCCCGCAAAACGTACTGAGCATCATGGTCAGTGCTTTCTTGCGTGATTCCAGACTTGTCGCCTGCTGTACGACACTCAGCCGTTCTGCCTTCACCAGATTATAATCACTTTCTGATGCCGTCCCCCTCTTGAACATTGAAGCGAGTTTCTGCTCATTGGACGACAGCAACGCCTGCAAATCATGATTCAACTGTATCTGCTCCTTTAACAGAAGAATGCCAAAATACAAGTCGTTCACACGTTGACGAATCTGATACATCGTCACCTCATGCTGGGCAGTCTGCATCTCCCCCTGCCGGCGGACAAGTTCCTTATGACTCTTGATGGTGCCTCCATCATAGACCATCTGACTCACATCCACTCCAACACGATACTGGTCTTTCCGCAACCCCTTCAAGTCAATTCCCATCTGGGTCATCATCGACTGCATCTGGTCGGGCCACGACATCACATCACTCTGATAGGAGCCCTGTGCGGTGGCAGACACCTGAGGCAGCCATCCTTTATCGAGATTGTCAACTTCCAGTTCTGTCATCTTCTCTATCAGCCCATACTGCCGTATGAGCGGATAGTTTTGTTCGGCTGCTTGCTGACACTCTTCTAAGGTCTGACCATGAGCCAGTAAAGGCCACACCAATAGTACAAACAATAGTCTCTTCATAATCCTTGTTTTATTCTCTGTGCAAATGTACGACTATTCTTTTGAACTGCCGTTATCTTATTGAACGAAAAAATGTTCTTTTTGTTCGATTATTTAAAAGAAACGAACAGAATATTGATATTTTTGTTATCTTTGCATCAGAATCGACAAAGAGACAGACAAGATGGACAGACAGCCAAAGCTAATGGATTTCTCAAGGATGCGGACAATCTTCGAACCGCATCTGGCTCAGATAAGAGAGAACTTCTTTATCAATAATGAACTGGGAATCGTTCATGGGAATCCCATTATCTTCCGACTTGTCTGGCAACAGAAACCGCCGTTCATCATCAACGACTACAGGATGGGTGTCTTTGCACGTGGAGAAGCTCTCATCAACTTCAATCTGGTTGAAAAGCACGTCACCGGAGGCTCACTTGTCTTCTTAGGACCGGGTACCATCATCAATCCCATCAAATTCTCCAACGACATAGAGATTCACGGCATCGGACTTTTTGCCGACTTCCCAATGCCTTTTGCCACAGGACAGATGCCGTCGGCTTTCAACGGACAAGTCCGCGACTTCCAAATCAAAGTGAGTGACGCCGACATCGAAACTGCCAATCGCATCATCAACACCCTGTGGCACGTGGTTCATCAGAACAACTATAATATGCAGACCGTCTGTTCTCTCGTGGCTGCACTCATGAATCACTACGACGGACTCTACCGTCAGCATACTGACCAGCTTATCAGTTCTCAGTCGCATGAACAAACCATCTTCGACCGATTCATCGCACTTGTCAACCAACACGGGCAATACGAACACCAGATATCGTATTATGCTGAGCGCATGTGCCTCACAGAGCGTTATCTGGGCACAATCATCCGACAGGTGAGCGGGACAACTGCCAAGGAATGGATCGACCAGGCTATTATCACACATATCAAGATCGAACTGAGACATACGAACAAGTCGATTACACAGATAGCAGAAGAAATGAGATTCCCTAACACCAGTTTCTTCTGCAAATACTTCAAACGGATGACTGGAATGACCACCCAGGCTTACAGGCAAAGCCAATAGAGAATAAAAAAAGATCTGAAGGTAACAATCACTGCCACCTCCAGATTTGTCCGGACCCACTAAATCTCTATTTTCTACTATCTAACTAAACTTATTTCTTTCCATAAACTGCCTTCACGATGTGCCACTGGCGGTGTACATCGGCACAGTCCATGTGATTGGGAGCCATCTCATTATACAGACGGCTAAAGGCAATGCCCTTGGCTTTCTGATTACGAGCCCACTGGCGCAACTCGTTGTCGGTGAAGTGTTTCTTCGGCAGATTGCGCACCACCTCATAGTTCTTGATGCCCATCTCCTTCATCAGCGCCACGGCGCGGTCTATGTCTTTTTGTGCGGTCTCCTTACTGGCATAGATGTAGCATTTGAAGCCAGGCTTCGTCTTGCTCTTCTCAAATTCGTTGCGCACGCTGTAGCCATAGGATGTTGGCTCCCAGTCAGTAACTGAGCAGTGCATCCAGTCGCCGGGCGTGGCTTTACCGTTCTTGATGTAGAGTTCGCCATTGCCGGGCAGCAACAAGGTCTGGATACGAGGGACATTGCCCTCCACACCTGCGGGGATGGTGACAGGAGTGGTAATGAGGTTGATAACCAAACGGTCGCCATTGACATGCAGCTGGGTCTGTCCGTCGAAAGAACCCTCGACGCTGTTCAGCTTTGCTTTCTTGATTTCCATTTTCCTCAAGTCGCGACTGGTCAGTTTGGGTAGACTATTCTGGTCGAAGGTCACCCCGTTCAACTGCATCACAGGCATGCCTTTGGAGTCGTTGAACGACCATCTGAAGAACTGCTCTTCGATATGCGATGAACCCTCGTTTTCAATCCATACACCTTCGCCAAAATTGACGATATAAGTATTGTAGTAGCGTTTGCCTATTCTCTGGTTTGCCTTGTACTCTACCAAGGGTTGCATCTTCATGGTGTCGTTAGTGCTGTTGACGGTTGCTGCCTGCAGTAGCAGAGCATCAGGTTGTGGTGTAGGCGTAGCATCAGATTGTATTGCAGGTGTGGCAAAGGCAGCAAGAGCTACAACGGCCACAGGGATGATAAACGCAGCTCTTAGCATGCGCCATCGGTTAGATTTCTTTTGGTACATCATGTTGATTCGTTGTTTGAGTGAACCGCGATTCAGGGTGTTGGCAAACAGCTGCAGACGGTTGCCCACGGCCTTGATCACGAGAAGTTGTTGATATTGTTTTGCATCGATGCCTTGACTGATGACGGCCTCATCGGCCTCGTATTCGTGGATGGCCTTCAGTTCACGGCTCAGGATGAACACAAAGGGATTGAACCACTGCACCACCTGCACCATCTCGAGCAGCAGCACGTCCCACGAATGTCCCAGTCGGGCATGAGCCTGCTCGTGGGTGAGGATGCTGCGACGGTGATGCTCATAGTCATTCACACTGATGACAATCCGGTGCATGAAGCTGAAAGGCGGAAACTCGCTACCCTTCACGATAACGGTATTGCCCAGTCCGTCATGAAAGCGCAGACCACCCTGCAGCTTGCGGGCAAGTAATACACTTCGCCAGATGAAGCGTAGGAGAGCAACGGCAAACCCAATGAGATACAAGGCTTCCCAGAAAGACTTCCGCTGGATGGGCAGAGTTTCTTGTTGGGGAGGATATGAGAGTTCTGACTTTTGTATTTCTTCATTGGTATTGCTGCTTTCCTTATTAATATATTGGACATTCGCAACAGCATTAGGGTGATTAGATGTTGCCGCATCAACTTCGGCAGAAGGATTATCCCAATACTGTTCCACGGCAATAAAAGTGGGGTTGCTGGTCGTGATACGGATGGCGGGCAGCAGCAATGACAGGAGCACGATGCCCAACAGAACCACACGGTTGAAACGATGGAACGTCTCGCGGCTGAGCAAGGCTGCGAACCCGCCATAGAGCAATGCGAGCAGCACGGCTGACTTCAGGGCATAGTATATCATTGTATTTCAATGTTTGGATTGTTGATGATGCTGAGTATTTCTGCCAGTTCCTGCTCGTTGATGTCCTCATTCTGTACGAAGAACGAGAGCATCTTCTTCACTGAGCTGCCAAAAATGGTGTCTTTCACATCGCGTAACACCTGTGTAACATACTTCTCCCGCGTCAGCATGGGCGAGTAGACAAAGGTACGCCCACTACCACCCATGCGCCGATGCTCCACGAAGCCCTTCGCTTCGAGAATCTTCAGGAACGTGCCTACTGTCGTGTAGGCTGGCTGTGGTTCCGGGAAACATCCCATCAGCTCCTTTACAGAGAGTCCCTGAGGGTGATCCCATAGCAGGTTCATCAGTTCAGATTCTGCTCTTGTCAGCGGTTTCAGGTCTTTTGTCATTTTCATCGTCTTCCTTTCTTTTCTGTACAAAAGTAGTCAAAAGGCCATCTTCAGACAAGAAAAAAATGACGGGAAGCCAAGCCACCCGTCATTTTTTAACATTCATGTTTAGTTTATATCCTAATCGTTTTTAGTTATTAACATCCCTTTTCGCCAGTCAAGGATGCAGGTCGATTACTTGCAACCCATACTCACGAGCCACCTCCTGCTGAATAGGAATAATGTTGTTCTGAATGATGGAATCATTGATATAAGAAAAAAGTCCACCGTTTAAGGACGATGGACAAGGACCTAATGTTTTCACAACGGAATAATCCTTATTGTGATTTGCTTAAAA
>CACWNV010000041.1 GCA_902762325.1 uncultured Prevotellaceae bacterium
TTGAAAAGTATGAGAAGGAATATCGGAGTACAGCTTGCTCTGAGCGGGTGTGCTTATAGATAATAAGGGGTATGTGTAGAGTTTGTGCCGAGGTGGGGACGAAGCCGCTGAGCGGAGGAGCAGAATAATGGATTTATGGAGATGAAGGGATAGGAGATTGTTGAAGGGGTATGTTTTTTTTGTGCATACCTCTTTATGCCTCAATGGGGACGCTCGAAGAGCGGAAACACGAAATAACGGAGAACTTAAATTGATGTAATACATGGAATCGTTATACAATACAGTACTGAAAAAGAAGCAAGATGTTAGCCAAATAACATGCAACCCTACGCTTGGAGCTATGGATTTGGACTATTGCAAGATACTGGACAGCCTTGTGCCAACAGATGATTTTGTTACCAGTAGGGTGAAATCATGCTTAAAGGAGTTGGACCTTGCGGGTGGCATTGACTTTAATGGTCATTACTTGTCAGCGTTTGATGCGTATAACGAGGCAGTAACATACTACGATTTAAAGCAGCGTGGATTCAATGTACATGGTATTCCAGAGGCATCATCATCAACCCCTGACTTTGAAGTGGAATTTACGTTTAAAGATTGGGATGGGGCTCAGAAGACGGAAAATGTGTTTCTTGAGGTGAAGTCTCTTGCATACGCAAACGGTAATGAAGAATATAAAAAGGCACAGGATGCGGCTTTTGAGAGCAATGTTCGAATAGAGGAACAACATAACAGAGGTCGCAGATTTTGCTCTTCCGAGTATTGCGTCTCGCCATTGGGAGATAAGGATACTGGACCAACTGCTGAGATAGAAGAGTTTAATAAGAAAATCTGCAACAATATCAAGCCAAGCCAGTTTAAGTATGGAAATGATGCGGACACTATATTGTTTGTTGACATGAGCCAATATATGTTTCCTTTCAAAGTTGAGGAATGTCTGCCAGTTTTCCCTAATGTGCAAAGACACTATTCAGCAAGCGGAAGGTTATGGATGATTGCATTTGGTATAGAAGGGGAGCGAATTTTCTCTTGGCCAGAATTTGAGGGAAAAGGTAACTTTGACAAGCTATTGGAAAAGCCGGGAATTCTGAATTGTGATGAATTTAGTTGCATAAAAGGTATTATATTCTGCTCTGGTTCTGAAAAAGGAAAGAGAAAATTGTATGGTTTCTACCGATACGAGGATGAGGAACTGAAAACAACCAACTTCATCCACCATGCGTGCGATTTCGTGAATGATGATAAAAATACATATGGCTTTAAATTCTTTAAAAATCTGGAAGAGGATTTGATGAAGCGGTTTGGAGGAAATGAGGCATAAAATAGAAGTTTTAATTGAGAATAAATAGATATATCTTGAAGTGTATGGTAGATTATCAACGTAACGATATAGTTAAACTTAATGAATCTAAGTTTAAGGAACTGGAAGGACAACTATGGTTCAGTGACAACGCCTTTGTGATAGCGGAGGTGGGAAAGGGTGGTACGGTCTCTTTAAATGAACTTGATGAGACAGTATCAGCCAGCGAGATTCTGCCTATGCCAGTCAGCAAGAAGCATGCAGGGAATATCTATTATGACCCGATTATTGCGGCCTCAATCATTGGACCTAATGATGAGATTCCTGTACACAGCACAGACTATTCTTACTTTATGGATCATTTGGGAAGGGTTACCGAAGAGGACGGCACAACCCTGCGTGCTCTTGTAGAGGGACAAAAGTTCAAATATGTGCATGAAGTGCAGCATTGGCTGAGAGAACGATATGGGACTGATGATTTGAAAGTACATCATAAAATCATCACGATGGCTGAAGTTCAGTACCGTAGCCTCTGGAACCTTCGTGAGAGTTTGCTTGAAGCAGGGGTGTCATCCTATCAATTCCTCTATGAGATGGCAAATATGCTGTATCTGAGGTGGATGACCTTTTATGACGAGAAAGAAGCTGATAGATGGAAAAAGCTAGAACAGGCGTCAGGTGAAGACCTGTTGCATTTTTATCAGGAAGCAATTCGTCAAACCAAACAACAGACCCGCATATACTCGGCATCTGTTCTCGTCGAAGCCATTAAAGTGGTGTCGAAATGTGCCAAACAAGAAAATATCGCAGAGCTGTTTGACTTGATGCTACAGGAAAACAGCAAGGCAAAGGATGGTGGTGCCATTCAAAATGCAACTCCTAAAGTGCTGGCTCAACTGTTGGTGAAGGTGATGCAACCGAAACTAGGAGAACATTGGCATGACCCAGCCGCAGGATTCTCGGGCTTCTTGGTAGAAATAGACAAATATCTGCGAGAAAACAATCAACAATACCAGACACTGACGGAGGAGGAAAGAAAGTTTCAAATTACAGAAGCCCTTTCTGGCATGGAGTTTCAAAGAGAAGCTGCCCGAATAGGATTCTGCAATACAAGGTTTCACGGGCTGTGGTGTAATGTGAAGCATGGTGATTCCTTGGAGGCGGTAGATTATCAGCAGTATGACGGCATTATCTGTGAGCCGCCTATTCAGATGTTCTCTTTGGCAGGGAAGCAAAGTTCTGGAACCTATAAGAACAAACAGTTGGAGTTTGTAGAATTGATCCTGAAGTCCCTCAGTTACCAGTTTGAAGGTCGTGCAGCCATGTTGCTGCCTGAGAGTTTCTTTTATAAATCTGGATGGGAATACAGACATATTCGTAAATTCTTATTTGAAGAATATAGCAATCACGCTATACTACGATTGCCTAAAGGTATTTATCCGAACACCAACATCTCGATGTGCGCCATTTTCCTGAGATGTAGGCCTAGTGAAGACGGAAAGGTGCTAATATATGATATGCAATCAGAGAAACTGAAACCTGAACAATTGCAGGATGTGTCAGTTTTCAATGGATTTATTAAGGCATACCGAGACGGGGTGTTTGGCAAAAAAACTTATTTCCTTTCGTTAAATCAATTTCGCAATGATGATTATCAAATAAACTTTGGTGCGGACAACGATAGTGAAAAGCCGCAGATGGAAACACCATCGTATTACCTGTTGGAAGCCAACAAGATTGTGAGGGAAATCCGTAGCCTATTGTCGAAAATGGAGAAAGAAATCAATGGTTGACAACGTATATAAAGAATCGATACGCGAGATTCCTCTGTCTGAACTTGTATGGGTACGCTCTGCAAGAAGACCAGAGAGGGTGGAGGAGTACCCCTTCAAAGGGGCGGTGCCTTATATAGACATCAAGGCTTTGGAAACGGCAGCACCAAACAGATATACTGAGGCTTCTAACTTCATCATGAGCAAACAAGACTTGGTCATGGTGAAGGATGGGCATCGCAGTGGTAAGGTGTTTCATGGAATGGAAGGCGTTGCAGCTTCTACATTTGTTATTTTGTCGCAGGGTAGTAATGAAATATCCATAGAATACCTATATTGCTATTTGGCCTACCGCTATGATGATTTTCAGAACAGAAAAAGAGGTACAGCCGTTGGCCATTTGGACTTGAGATATCTGAAGGATTTGTTGATACCTCTTCCTGATATAAATAAACAAAGAGAGGTAGCTGAAAAATATCAGTTCATAGAAACGTTAGTCAACGAAACGAAGGTGAAAGCACTGCGATTGAAAGAATTGGCCACGGCCCTGGATAATAAAAGTTTGAAGGCTGCAAGTGAAAACTTGCAAATGCAGGTAGAAATGATGCATAAAGCCTGGCTTCATCAGATTTTTGATAGAGCACTATGAAGATAAAAAGACTGTTTATCCCTGTATATAAGAACGTGACAGTAGATCTAAAACTGAATGCCGACCAAATAACATTATTGGTTGGTCAGAACGGTATGGGGAAATCAAATCTTTTGGAGGCATTGCTTTTGATATTCGATGAGTTGTATCAATTGAAAACAAAAGGCAAGCGGGCAGAGAAGCAATTCATTCACTACGAGATGGAATATGAGTGTAAGGGGCGGAATTTTGCGATAACCAAAATGACAGAGAAGCACAACATCTCGGAATATACTATCAGCGTAGACAATCCTGAAGACATTCATCCGATAGATATAGAAGAATTGGAGCTGCCCAACCAGATTATAGGCTATTATTCAGGCGAGAATAAACGAATAAGGCAGTTGGTGCATAAGCATATACAAAGCGAAGAAAGGTCAAAGCGTATACAGTATGCAAGGGGCAATGAGGATGGACATAGACCACGAAAGTTGTTCTTTGCGGAAAACCGACACTCTATGTTGGTGCTTACAACACTCTTTCTTTATAAGGATCATCGCCGATATGGTGAAAATATCAAGAAGGTATTGCATGATATTGTTCATTTGGAAAGTTGGGACAGGATTCATTTGAAGTTTCGTAATCCACAAATTGCCATTGCCACCAATCTGCGAAAGGAAGGACTGACGCTTGAATACTATCATGATATGCTTTTGCAGGGATATAATCTTGAAGAAACCCCCATATTCTGGGGGGTCAAGGGTGTCGTAGACAAGTTACTGCGTCTGTTGCTTTATTATTTCATTGATAATAGTCGGAACTATGGCATTATGCCTGCTAAGCAGGGAAAGAAAGAATACTTTGAAATTGAAGGTATCCCCTCTGATGATAATTTCAAGGAACTGCTTTACGACAGGTTTCCTACGCCAATGGAATTCCTGAATGCGCTGGAAGAATGCTTTGTATTGAATATGGTAGAGAAATTTGACATCGTCCTTCATAAAGAAGGAGAGAGAGAACGGTATCCCTATCTGCAAATGAGTGAAGGAGAACAGCAATATCTAACGGTGATGGGGCTCATCGCCTTAGCACACAGTAGCCAAGATGAAACGCTTTTCTTGCTAGATGAACCAGATATCCATATCAATCCTCTGTGGCAGCGGAATTATATCAAGAATATACTGGATTTGTCTAATACTGTAGAAGATAAAAAGAGTAATGCATTCTTTATTTCAACTCATAGCCAGTTGCTGGTACAGGCAAACACAAGGGGTAATAAAGACGTAGATTTGCTTTTATTCAAACGTGATGAGGATGAGAAGATACAGATAGATACAGACGAGGATGAAGTGCTTAATAATTGGCGTATAGACCAAGTGTTGATGAGTAAGTATTTCGATTTGCCATCGTCGCGACCTGCATCGCTTGATGAATTTATGAAGCAAAGAAAGACGTTTGTCAGCGGGGAAAAGAAAAACGTTGACGGTAATAGTTTGAGGACTGAGGCAGATGAGTTTGGCTATTTGCCGACCGGCGAAACAATGGCCGACGTTGAGGCCATGGTATATATACACCAAATGGCAGAGAAGCTGAGAAAGGAGGGGCATCTATGAAGTATATAGACAGGAGTAGAGTGGGAGTGCCTGCAAACCTGCAAGGGCAAGCTGCTCAGACATCCGGGGGAGCGGTACAAAAGAGCATTTATGCCCATGCAGATGTTAAGAATGCTTTGAATAATTTGCAGCATGGTATCTGTTGCTATTGTGAGACTCATTATCAAGCCTCTTGCCCTGGCGATGTAGAACATTTCCGTCCTAAAAATGGATGGCAACAGGATAGGAATGATAAGGAATTGCATCAACCAGGATACTATTGGTTGGCTTACAAGTGGGAAAATTTGCTGTATGCGTGTGAATGGTGCAACAGGATATACAAACATAATTACTTTCCTTTGAAAGACCCTTCGAAGCGGTTTGATCCAAATGTTAAGGATATTTCAGAGGAGGAACCTCTTCTGATTAATCCATACGAAGAACAACATCCTGAGAATCATCTGAAATTTGAGGGAATAAACATCATCGGACTAACACCAGAAGGTAATGCTTCAATAGAGTATTATGGCTTAGACCGAAAGGAGTTGGATGAGCCCCGACGGGGAATCTACAATGAGATTAATGCATTTGTAGATTTAGCTGAACTCTCGCGTGGAACTCCCAATGAAGCTTTGGCGCAGAACAAGGTGAAGAACTTTGTGAATCAGAAAATCTATGAAGGCCAGCATACATTGCTGATAAAGTGCAATTTTGGAGCATATCTTTGATTATGACGCAGGAGGAACGGTGGTTATTGCGATATAATGAAGTGAAAGGTTTTATTGAAACAAATCACCGCAATCAGTCTAAGTATGCGGAAGAGAAAAGGCAAATGTTAATGAAGAAATATGATTGAACCTAAAGCAAAACAGATATTAGAAGAAACATTTCAGGATGTCTTGACAATGCTGGGGCTACCACCGCTGCCCTATACATTCGTATATGAAAAAATGGGCGGACGTTTTCTGACAATGGAGAATTCTGAAGAGGTGGATAACACAAATCACATCATATACGTTAATGAGGAATGGGCAAATGCTATGTTAAAAGATTGCCCATACGATTTGTATTACCTGCAAGCGCATGAGGCTAGACATGTGTATCAGCACATGTAGGTGATCTTGATGAGAACAGGAGGACAGCCCAAAGAGGATAGGGCTTTGGTTGTATCATGGATGGT
Source organism: uncultured Prevotellaceae bacterium (assembly GCA_902762325.1). GTDB lineage: Bacteria > Bacteroidota > Bacteroidia > Bacteroidales > Bacteroidaceae > Prevotella. The sequence goes on from CACWNV010000041.1 coordinate 6,473, forward strand.
CAACATCCAGAACTACCAAAGAAATCTAGGAGGTAATACAGTGCTGCCTTATCAACGCCAACCAGTAGAGGTGGATGCTAATGCTTTTGCAAATTTCTATGTGCTGGTTAAGGGCATAGGCGGAGCAAGGGTGCCTGCTGAATCTGATGATTTGGTAACTCAAAGACTGAAAGAGATAGCTGCGCAGTATGGGATGGTGATAAAGTAAGGAAGGTGCCTGCGATGAGCAGAGGAAGAGTGACGAGAGAAGTGAAACCAATATAAATAGAATCATATGAAGACAATTAAGTCAATAACGATTGAAGAACTATTTGGAAGCTACAATCATCATATTGAGTTTAAACAACAAGAAGATATAACAATCCTGCTTGGACAGAATGGAATAGGAAAAACTTCTATTCTGAAAATACTTGATATGTTGTTTAATCACCAGTTAAGTCTGTTGACGCAAATTCCTTTCAAAAAGACAACAATTGTGTTCGATAATGACTTGGAGTTGATCATAAAGTTGGTAAATGGTACTAGTGAGCAGGCCTTTGATTATGAATTTTCAACAGGTGATTGGATTGAAGCTACTAGATGCAGTATTATAGCCAATAATGTAAAGACAGTCTTACGAAATGCACGTAACTATATATCCGATCGCTACAAAAATGATGAGGATGTATGGATAGACAGGAAAACAGGGGCATGGATGACAGGAGAAGAGCTTGTATGGCAAATAATGTCAGAAAACTCTTTATTTAGTTTTGACTCAGAAGAAATATATCCGATGTTCCTTTATAGGCTGATTGATGATGTGAATGTAAACTTCATACATACCAACAGATTACAAACGCAATTAGCCTCTGTGATACCTGGAAGAGCAATCTCTAAGGGCATCGTAGAATATCAGAATACGCTTGATATAATAGCCGTAGAGATGAAAGAGAGGTTGGAAAGAGTGAAAAAACAATACGGACAAAGGGCCGCAGAACTTGACCAGACCTATCCTTATAGACTTGTAGAGAATTTGGCAACACCAAAATTTTCAAAAGCAGAATTGCATAATCAAACATCTTTATTGGAAGAGCAAGAAGCCAAGCGCATTCGTCTGGTAGAAGCAGGTTTGTTGAAATTGAAAAATCAAGAGATGAAGCCTCTTAAGACAGACTCGCAGAGCCCGTATGTATTGAAAGCGATTTCTATATTTGTTTCTGATTTGAGGGAGAAATTCTCAATACTTGACGAAGAACTGGAAAGGATAGAACTATTTCGCGAACTAATTAATAGTCGATTTTTAAGAAAGAAAGTGATAGTAGATGACGAGATGGGTATTGAAGTTGTATCAACAATCAATGATAAAGAAATACCATTGAGTAAGTTATCTTCTGGTGAGCAACATTTGCTGGTACTCTATTATGATATGATTTTTAGGTATCCTGCAGGAACGTTGTTGTTGATTGACGAGCCGGAAATCTCTCTCCATATATCATGGCAGAAGAAGTTTATCCCTGAGATGAAACGAATCATGACAATCAACCAAATGAAAGCTATCATTGCAACCCACTCACCAAGTTTGATAGGCAGGTATTGGGGGATTACAGAGGAGCTGGATAAAGACCTAAATGATGCCAATAAGAATAATGATGCTAATATAGACTGACGATGAGTGTCATTGATAATGTTGATTTGGACTATATCCATAACGAGATAGCCATGGATAATAGTCATGATGCCATAAATATTATCGTTGAGGGCATGACAGATGCAAAATTGATGGAAGACTTCACCATCGAGGATAAATGCAGTATCTACCACGTCGATTCAAGAGATAATGTGATTGATTTGATGAGGCGACTCGAGGCAGAAGGTAAAACTGCGTATACAGTTGCCATCGTTGACGCAGATCAAAACAAAATAATGGGGGAGACGCTTCCGGCACATACGCTCTATACAGACACGAATGACATTGAGACCATGATATTCTGGTCGGATGCGTTTTATAAGATTGCGAGGCAGTTGTTTGAAGCATCAAAAACACCTGATAGAGCATCGATATCTGCAATTAGGAAGAATGTCAGAATTCAGGCTTTGTTCGTAGGTGAACTTCGATTGGTAAGTAAACGCATGGGATGGTATTTGTCGTTCAAAGATAGTAACACAAAAAAGGATCTTGATTTCAAGAAATTCATTGATTATAGAACTATGAAATATGGCGGTGACAAAGTACTTGTAGAAGCAGTGAAGAATCATAGCAAGCTGCACAAATTGGCAACGAAGGATGTCATGACGGAGATTCTGATCTTAAGGAAGGAAAAACATCCTTCTGTGGAACTTGTCGTAGGGCATGATGTCACGAAAGTGATAGCGCTGGCCTTAAAGCATGTTCTGGGCAAGGAAGAAACAAAAAACTTTAACAGAGAACAGGTGGAGATCGTATTCCGAGCTGCATATGGTAATGATGACTTCAAAAAGACTTATCTTCGTACAGCCATGGAAGATGCGGTAAGGGATTGTGGAATATCATTCTTAAAGAATTAAGAGGCAGTTGAAAGGAGAAACATATGAGATTTAATTTAAGACGACCAAGGATGCAGGATGCAACTCTGATAGATGACCGATTTCAGATAATTGCCGTCGGGATATCTGAAAATACTAACTTAGGAAGGAGAGGCTTAAAAGAGAATCTCTACTATTTTTATCGTGGCTATCAGATTATTGATAACGGGAATGTCATCAAATGCGAACGAGGGCTTTCGGATTGCGAGCAAGTTTTTAATGACTATCTGGTTGAACAATCGCTTAAGGCATCAAAAACAAAGACGGTTCCACGTATATCTATCTCGGCTATAGTTGGTAAGAACGGCTCTGGAAAGAGTACGATAGTGGAATTCGTGTTAAGGCTCATCAACAACTTTTCTGCTATGATGTTTGGAGAACAGTTGGCAGGTGAAGGTCTGGAGCATCTGCATTATATTGACGGTGTAGGTGGTGAACTATATTGGTCGATGGATGAACGTATCTACAAATTAACAGTCATTGGTCGCCAGATAGAGTTGGATTGTTATGAGATAGACGAAGATAACGAAGAAAATCAAGATGTCTATAAGATAGTTCCCTCTCGTAAGTTGATGGTAGATCAGGATGATGTAGAACCCATACTAGATGCTTTTGGCGAGGTGGAACAAATGAAGCCTTATCTGGAGCATTTTTTCTATACAGTAGTTTCAAATTATTCAATCTATGCTTATAATACACTAGATTACCTAGACGAAAACAATTCCGTGGAATACGAACGGAAGATTTATCAGGAGGCCAATGTGATAAAAGCCAATGAGGTAAAGATAGAGCAGTCGGATTGTAATTGGTATCATGGTATTTTCCATAAGAATGATGGTTATAAGACCCCATTGGTGCTGACTCCATACAGAAATAAAGGCAACATCAATATCAATATTGAGAATACGCTGTCGAGAGAAAGATTTATCTCAATGCTGATGATGTCGTATGATGATAAGGGCGGCTTTAAACGTATCAACGGACATCTGGATGTGGAATCCTTTGAAATCCGTCTGAAGGGAGACTATGGACGTGATTTTATCAATAACCAGCTGGACATTACGTCTCTAGATGAGGGAAAATATCTTGTGTTGCAGCTGATGATCCAAGATATGTGGAAACAGAAAGTGCTTGACGATGTAGATGACTGGAGCAGACATACTGAAGGGAAATGCTTCTGGAAAGAAGCCTTGAACTACATTGTATATAAGACCATCAAGATTGCGACCAAGTATGAGGACTACAAATGGATGGGAGATTGTATTGAAGACTTTCTCACAGGAAAAACGGAGCAAGAGGAGTTGAATGAGGATATGTATGAGTATATAGACTCACTGATTGGCGACAGGTCGCATATTACTAGAAAAATTAGACAATCATTGGCCTATCTGTTAACAGAACCAGATGAAGATGTGTATAAAAAGGATGTTGACAAGTTGGAGGTGAAGACATTTTCGAAAAAGGCTAAGACAACTGTCGGGAAGCTTAGGGAAAGATATGGCTACGATTCGTATGTCAGGGATATTGAGGATTTGATACCACCAGCTTTTTTAGATGCCAAGATGATATTGAAGGAGGTGGATGGAAAAGGCAATGAGATTGCCTTTGAAACGTTGAGTTCCGGAGAAAAGCAGCAGATATTTTCGGTCTGCGGATTGCTGTATCATCTTTTGAACATCAATTCTGCCAATGAGGATACCTCTCATGAGCGTATCAGTTATCATTATGTGAATCTGATATTGGAAGAAATAGAGTTATATTTCCATCCTGACTTTCAGAAGAAATACATATCGCTGATATTGGACGGTATTGCCCAATTGAATCTGAACCATCTCCGTGGTGTCAACCTGTGCTTTGTGACCCATTCGCCATTTATACTGAGTGATATACCCAGAGGTAACCTACTGGTAATGAATGATGGCAGGGCTGAAACGAATCCTGATCTGAAGACATTCGGGGCCAATATATATGATATGCTGAAGAGCAGTTTCTTCTTGGAGGGTACGCCTATAGGAGGTTATGCCCAGTGGGTAATAACAAGAACTATCATTGCACTGAGCGTATGGAAATTCCTTCAGACAGAAGGAGAATCACCGACATATGAGGAGTTGATGATGCGTGTGAAGAGTAAAGAATTGGAATCACAGGATTATGAATTCCTGAAATCGTATTTTATGGGATTGGGTGCTATGGACTGTGTAAGATTTGAGGAGGATTATAACGAACAGAAGCTGAGAAGAACCATCAAGATGATTGACGAGATCTTTGTCAGACAGCAGCTGATGAGAGCGTATTATGAGGTATTCCCCAAAGAGTTTGACCGTCAAAACGAGATAGCCAGACTGGAACGCAAATTAGAGGAATTAAGAAGAGAAGAGTAATCAGTATGTGGCACTTGTCATCGCCTACTCAGGATATTTTGACCATCTATACAGAGAAGTTGGAGCAGAAACTGTATGATAGTATTAATGGTTATACAGGAAGGAAAAAGACTTCGCTGAAAAAGGTTCTACTGCCAAGAGGGAATCGGGATGTGATACACCGTCTGTTGATTGGCGAGCCACAGGCGGCTTTAAACTTATGCAATGACTTGATGAGGAAGCTGCTGAGAGCAGAGAAGAAAGCGTATAATGAGAGTGAGTTGGCCGACTATCAGCGCATTAAGCGGATGAGAAGCCCAAAGAAAAAAGAAGAGAAGGAACTATTCAGACGATATGACAGTACACTGAAAAGGCTGGGAGAGGTATTCAAGTATGACCAATGGATATCAGGGAACTCGGATTTTGCCTATTGGTTGTCTAAAGTCAAAGGGACTAGGACATGTACTTATTGTGGTAGAGAGTATATCTATACGGTTGAGAATCTGACACCAGAGGATAGAATCAAGCATGTAGCCCGACCAGATTTTGACCACTTCCTTTCGCAGGAATTATATCCTTTGTTGTCGCTGAATTACTATAACTTGATACCGTGTTGTCCTATATGCAACCGGACTGTGAAAGGTACACAGGTGTTTAATCTGAATGATTATGTTCATCCGTATCTGAAGCAAAGCGATCCTCGGTTCAAGTTTAGTTTCAACTATATTGACCATTCGACGATGCATGGGGAGGTGACTATTGTTGATGATACTGACAGACAGGAGAAGAAAACGATAGAAGCATTTCAACTGAGGGCATTTTATAAGAAACATAGTGAAACAGAACTAGATGACTTGTTGAGACTGGTTCAGAAAAACGGTAAGCAATATATAGAGGAATACCTGATAAAGATTATGGCCGGTTTGAATATTGGCAAAGCCGATGCTTACCGGTCAATGTTCGGTGGAGAGTTGTACGATTCGGAAAGGATGGAGAGGCCGTTGAGTAAGTTTAAGAAGGATATCCTGACAGAATTGGGGATTATGGATTTCTTTAAATCGGAGTTTGAGAAGATTGATTGGGGGTATTGAGAAACTATGAAAAATTATTTGGATTACTTTTTGGAACGGCGAATGAACTCTGCTGATGGAAAAAAGATAAAAGAAACTTTAGAGGCCATCAGTATTGAGGAGAAAAATTGTCTTGAACTGTTTAAAGTACAGATAAGGCATTGCCAGCAACAATTAGCATTGATTGGTGAGAGAATTGCTGTTGGGTGGCACACTCATGAACTTATGACCCAAAAACGTGCTTATGACCCAAAAACGTGCCTTTGAGGAACAGGAGTTTGTGCTGAATGTTGCAGCGCAAATCTAGCAGTGTTCTTATGAGACCAAAGGAATTCAGAAGTTGCTATATTTTGAAAAGAATGAAAGTAGTAAGGAAAGAATTGCTGTTGAAGCTTCTGTGATGATGTATGAATGGTGTGAAGATTTGAATGAACTTACCGGAAAGAAGTATCAAGATATAGCCCAAAGGTTGTTGTCGCAGGCTGCGTTGGCCAAGACCAGAATTGCCAGGAAGAAACTGGCAGAGTGTTGGAAGGTGTTGGTTGGTCAGGCACGATTGACCGGCTGCATAGATTTGAAGAGGTGACATTAGAGTTAGGGAAGACGATGAAACCTTTAATGGAAGCTGGGCTGAAGAAAATTGGGGAGGATTTTGGGAAATAATATTATGCATTTGAATAAAACAAAGGTTAAATACGTTAATTTTGCCTCCTTATTTCTGACATTGTCCAACCCTCAATCCACCTCTCTATTCTCCGACTGTTCCAGCCTTACCTCCGTGACCATCCCCAACAGCGTGACATCCATAGGAATCTATGCTTTCTCTGGCTGTCGCAGCCTTACCTCCGTGACCATTCCCAACAGCGTGACATCCATCGGAGACTATACTTTCCATGGCTGTTCCAGCCTCACCTCCGTGACCATTCCCAACAGCGTGACATCCATCGGGAACAGTGCTTTCAGATTCTGTTCCAACCTTACCTCTGTGACAATTCCCAACAGCGTGACATCCATTGGAGGCTATGCTTTCCAGAGGTGTTCCAGCCTCACCTCCGTGACCATCCCCAACAGCGTGACAACCATCGGATACTCTGCTTTCTCCGACTGTTCCAGCCTTACCTCCGTGACCATCCCCAACAGCGTGACATCCATCGGAGACTATGCTTTCTCTGACTGTTCCAGCCTTACCTCCGTGACCATCCCCAACAGCGTGACATCCATCGGAGACTATGCTTTCTATGGTTGTTCCAGCCTCACCTCCATTATTTCCAAAATGATGAATCCTTGTAAAATACCTTCTAATTGTTTTACAAAAGATCACTATTATAACTCCACTCTCTACATCCCAGAAGGAACTACTGAAAAATACAAGACTACGGATTTCTGGAGTAATTTCGTATTTGTTGAAGAAGGAGATCCATCAGGAGGAGATTCGCCAGAACCAGAACCGCAAAAATGCAGTAAGCCAATCATAAGATACAAGAATGGGCAATTGACGTTTGATTGCGCTACAGAAGGTGCTACTTGTTATTATAGCATTACGGACAGTGACATTAAATCGGGCAATGGTGAAAAGGTTGACTTAACCGTGACGTATTATGTCAGCGTGTATGCCTCTAAACAAGGATGCTATAATTCAGACGAAGCCACCGCCACACTCTGCTGGATAGACGTTGACCCAAAGATGGAAGGCATTGAGAACGGCGTTGCCAACGTGAAGGCGATGCCCGTGCTGATACAGGGCGAGGATGGCGTGTTGCAAATCTCGGGTGTGCCCGAAGGTACAACCATTAACGTCTATGAAATCGGAGGGCAATTGGTAGGCTTCGCCAAGGCATATTCCGACACCACCATTATACCTACCACATTGCCCCAAGGCAGTATTGCCATCGTGAAGATTGGCGAGAAAGCTATAAAGGTATTGATGAAGTAATCCGACAAATCATATTTACACTCATATTTACTCACATGAACAGACAAGTCACTCACGTTTTTGCCTTGGCATTCCTAATGATGTTTGCCATTCATGGCAATGCCCAGTCGTTCCGTGTCTATCAGAACGGTACCTACACTTCCTTCTCCGTTGCCAACGTCGATAGCATTGTCTTTCTGGACGGGACTCAGTCTTCCCGTTCCCCAGAGGCGCAGAGGCTGCTCGACTATCTGAAAAGCATCAATGGAAAGAAGATGCTTTCGGGAGCGATGGCAAATGTCAACTGGAACACCAACGAGGCGCAGTGGGTCTATAAACATACGGGACGCTGGCCGGCGCTGAACTGTTTCGACTTCATCCATCATGTGTGGTCGCAGCCGCGAGGGTGGATTGACTATTCCAACTCGACGGTGGCTGAAGACTGGCATCGTGCAGGTGGCATCGTGGCTGCCATGTGGCATTGGAATGTTCCGGCAAAGAAGAGCGGTGAATATGCTTTCTATGCTGACGATACCGACTTCGATGTCCGTAAGATCTTCGACGAGAGTTCTTCGGAATATGCGCTGATGATGAAGGACATCGATCAGATAGCATCCTACCTGAAGCCTCTGCAGGAGAAGGGTATTCCTGTTATCTGGCGTCCCTTGCACGAAGCTGGCGGCCGCTGGTTCTGGTGGGGGCGTGATGCGGAGGCTTGTAAGGAACTGTGGCGCGTGATGTACCGCCGTTTTGCCGATGCCGGTTTGGATAATCTGATCTGGGCGTTTACGCCTGCCGCCGGATGGCAGCAGCCTTTCAGCGAGGGGATGAAGTGGTATCCCGGTGATGAATATGTCGACATCGTGGGATTTGACATGTACAATGTGTCAAGTGCCGCCACGTGTTATAAGGACTATTATCTTTGCTTGAAGCAGTTGTGTCCCGACAAGCTGGTAGCCGTCACGGAGTGTGGCAATGTCGCAACGATAAGCAGCCAGTGGGCGGCAGGAGCCAAGTGGTTGTTTTTCATGCCGTGGTATGACTATAGTCGTACCAACAATCCTTCAGATGCAGCCTTTTCATCGACCGATCACAGCAATGCTTCTATCAGTTGGTGGCAGGACGCATGGAAGCAAGACTACGTACTTTCACGCGACCAAGTGAGTTATTAGGGGGGGCGAAGAATAGCAGAAGTTTATTAATTGTTAAAAGGGTTTTACTTCTGACATATTCTTTCGTCAAATACTAAAAATAATATGATGAGAAGAACATACCTGTTTTTAATGTTGGCAGCATTCTGTCATTTGCTGTCGGCTCAGAATGTAAGTAATAGAGTAACTGCCTATCAGGACTTCAAGTCTGCCATTGTCCTTTTGGCTAATGGAAACGCATTGAAAGTAGGGAAGGCAAACATCTTCCTGAAAAACAGCAGTCTGGTTTACAAGAGTGGTGCGAAGGTTCTTCAGGCAAACATGAACAATGTGTCTGAGGTGAAGTTTGACGACCGCATATATGTGAAGATTGATTCGGTGATGGCCTACCGTGTTGATACGGTAGGGGAGAACGGCCTCTATTGTGCCACCGTTGTCGATATGGAGGCATATAACATGCAGATGGCCAATAAGCGACAGATTACGAATTTAGAGATAAGTTCACAGGTGAGCATGACCGCACTTGTATCGCCGGATGACGAGCAGGAGTATCCTTTGAACGACTACTATTATTTCAAGTACAACGGAAAGTTTGTAAAGGCGATGGAGCTTTATGTGCTGCGTTCCGTCCCCAAGGCAAAGCGGCGTCTGTTCTGGGCCATCGTGCGTGAGCCGGGCTTCTCCTGGACGAATAAAGACAGCCTGATGCGTCTGTTACAGACCATCTCGTGAACGGTCGTCACGGCGCCTTTCAGAAGAGCGAACCTTCTGTCGGAACAGCCGGTGCAGGCGTCGTGTCTTGCTGTGCGTATCTTTCGATAAATGTGTCCTCGGAAATAATCTCTATTCCGAGGTCTTTTGCTTTCTTATTCTTCCCTGAATTAGAGGTGATGTCGTTGTTGATGAGGAAAGAAGTGGAACCGCTAACACTGCCGGCAACCCTTCCGCCCTGGCTTTCGATGTAGGCTTTCAGTTCATTCCGGTTCTTGTAATGATGGACATCACCTGTAATTACAAACGTCAGTCCTTCGCATTTCTTCCCTGCAGGCTGCACGGCGGTCTGCGTAACGGTCAGCTGTCCGAGCAGACGAGCAACCGTTTCCTGGTTCTTCCTGTCATTGAACCATCTGATGAACGATGCCGACTTCTCCGGTCCGATGCCCGGGATGTGGGCGAAGTAACTGGTGTCGGTGGTCTCAGAGGCGATGCTGATGAGCTCTTCTAATGGATAAGCCGACAGTAGTCTTTTGCATACGTCGATGCCGCACATCGGAATGGTTAGCGCATAGAGCAGACGCTGTGCCTCGACGGTGCGCGATTTCTCAATCGACCTCATCATATTTGCTGCCGAACGCTCGCCGAATCCTTCCAGGTTGGCTATATGCTGGATATGGTCTTTCAGCAGATAGATGTCACCATATTCACTGATCCATCCCAGATTGATGAACCGTGCCAAGGTCTGTTCGGAGATACCGTCGATGTTCATGCCTTCCTTCGAGACGAAACGGGTGAATATCTTCAGCTGTTTTGCCGGGCAGGCGGCATTAGTGCAATGGAGAGTCCTCGTGCCACTGTTCTCACTCACCACAATCTCCGTGGGATAATCGCAGACAGGGCAGTGGGAGGGAATGTCGAATGTGCCGACGGACTGTATCACTTTAATAACCTTTGGGATGATCTTGTTGGCTTTGATAACGCTGAGCTGAGTGCCCGCCCCTCCGATGCCTAATCGCTCACACTCACTGATGTTACAGAGCGAGGCACGCTTCACCGTCGTTCCTTCCAGTTCTACGGGTCGGAAGATGGCTACGGGAGAGATGGTTGAGGCGGCGCACGACCATTCTATCTCCTGCAGTTCCGTCTGTGCTGCCTCGTCCTGCCATTTGAAGGCGAGTCCCGCCTTTGTGGCATGGTGTCCCGTGATGCTTCCCGTCAGTGCCAGTTCCGTGTCGTCGAAAGCGATGACCAGTCCGTCAACGGGAAAGGGGTTCTGCTTGCTGGTTACCCGTACCGTCCATTTGTTGATTACCTCCTTCACTTGTGAGAGGGTGGGAGCGTCTATCCGCTCGTGTTCGACGGTCGTCATGCCGTTCTTTTCGAGGAACGCCATGCGTTCGCCCCATGAGATGATGTCCTCGTCGGTGTGGACCAGGGTGAACGGAATCCATTGGATATGACGTGCTTTTACTTCTTCAGGGTCTTTCAGTGTCAGCGATCCTGACGCAAGGTTGCGCGGGTTGGCATAGTCTTCACCGCTCTCCATCAGGAACTGGTTGAAGTCGTTGTACGAGATGACTGCCTCACCGCGTATGACCGTATGTCCCTTCTCCCTGATGTGCTGGGGAATGCCGCTGATAGAAGCCGCCAGGTGGGTGATGTTGGTGCCGATATGTCCGTTGCCTCGTGTGACCACCTTAGTCAGCTTTCCGTTGTCGTAAGTCACCACAAGGGTCAGTCCGTCGAGCTTCCATGAGATCCAGATAGGCTGTCCCTCTGCCCATTTCACCAGTTCAGCCGGACTCTTCGTCTTTGCCAATGAGAGGGCGGCATACTCATGTTCCTCTTTCTGTCCTTCCGTATTGTCCTCCGATACCTTGTTGGTGGGAGAGTCGGGCAGAATCTCCCCTGTCTCTTCCTCAAGCTGTTTCAGTTCATCGAAAAGGGCATCCCATTCGAAGTCGGTCATTAACTCCTGCCGGCCGTTATAATAGGCATCCGATGCAAGATTAAGCTTGTCGATGAGTTCTTGCATCCTTAGTCGTCTGTCAGCTGTTTCCATCAGTCTTTATGCGTTTTCAATTGTTCTACAAAAATACCAAAATCCTTTCAGCAGGCAAAGTTTTCGGGCTTCTTTTTGTTTTTATTCATAAAAATCGTACCTTTGCAGTCATGATGAAAGTAGTGGTATCAAAAGAGATAGAACAAGTCTGCCCGGGTTTTGTCGGGGCGTGTGTTGAGGCTTCAGTAGAGAACACTCCCTACTGTGAAGGGTTGTGGAAAGAGATTGAAGCGTTGGGTGAGAAGTATAAGTCGGAACTTACGACGGAGTCGCTCAAGGAGCTTTCCGGCATCGCAGCCACCCGCAGGGTGTATAAGGCTTGCGGGAAAGATCCGTCGCGCTACCGTCCTGCTTCCGAGGCACTTATCCGCCGCATGCTGCAGGGCAAGGCACTCTATCAGATTGATACGCTTGTGGATCTAATCAATCTTGCCAGCATCAGGTTTGGCTATAGTATCGGCGGCTTTGATGCTTCGAAGTTCATCGGTGACACCCTTACGTTAGGCATCGGCAGGGCAGGAGAACCTTATGAGGGAATCGGCAGGGGAATGATTAACATCGAAGGCCTGCCTGTCTATCGTGATGAAAAGGGCGGGGTGGGTACGCCTACCAGTGATAACGAGCGTACAAAAATCGATATCCACACCCGTAAGCTGCTGGTTCTCATCAACGGCTATGACGGCAATGAGCAGCAGGTGTGTGCCAATGCAGAATTCATCATCGGCCTGTTACAGCGTTACTGTAACAGTACCGACGGCCAGTATTTCATCTATCGCTGACGCCTCAGAGCTTTTCCACAATCAGACGGTCGGCGGCAGTCCAGTTCAGGCTTTCCATCTCTTCGCGTGTCAGCCATTTGGCATCCAGGTGCTCCAGAAGCTTGAACTCCTCGTCTCCGCCTTTGCAGAGGTAGGCGGTGAGGGACACGCAGAAGTCAGGATACTCGTATTCGACCGTGGCAATCTCTTTTCCGACAAAGACATCCCAGTCCATCTCCTCGCGGATCTCCCGGATCAGTGCTTTGTAATGACATTCTCCCTCCTTTACTTTTCCGCCCGGGAACTCCCAATGCTCTGTGATATAGGGAAGACGTGAGCGTTTGCGTTGAGTGCAAAGGTACTTGCCGTCTTGTCTGATGACAGCAGCAACAACTTGGATTTTCTTCTTTTCCATACGATATCGGTTTGTTTTTGCAAAAATAAGTAAAAAACAAACAAGTCGGTAAATAATCACAAAAAAAAAGTTGCATCCCCCATGAAGAGAATGCAACTTCTTTATTATCGCTAATAAATTACTTTACGCGGTCAACGATAGCTTTAAAAGCCTGTGGGTTGTTCATAGCGAGGTCGGCGAGAACCTTACGGTTGATCTCGATGCCAGCCTTGGCGAGGTTACCCATCAGTTTTGAATAGCTGATACCTTCGAGACGTGCGGCAGCATTGATACGCTGAATCCAGAGAGCGCGGAATGTGCGCTTCTTGTTACGGCGGTCACGATATGCGTAGGTAAGTCCTTTCTCGTATGTATTCTTTGCTACGGTCCAAACATTCTTGCGAGCTCCAAAATAACCTTTGGTGAGCTTCAGGATTCTTGTTCTCCTTGCTTTAGAAGCAACATGATTTACTGATCTTGGCATAGTTTTTCTTCTTTAATGTTCAACTGTTAAGGAATTAATTAACGAAGGCAGAGTAAATCTCGTACCTGCTTCATGTTGCTCTGGTCAACGATAGCTGAATGCGCCAGATTACGTTTTTGTTTCTTTGTCTTCTTAGTCAGAATGTGACTGTGGTAAGCGTGATGTCTTTTAACCTTACCAGATCCGGTGAAACGGAAGCGTTTCTTTGCACCGGCATTAGTTTTTAACTTTGGCATTTTTTTTATTATTTATTGTTATTACTGATCGGCGGCAACGCATATACCTGGCGTTACGCACCTTATTTATTATATTTAGTCTTCTTCTTGCAACTGTTTCAGCAGCTCTTCGCCTCCGATAGCATTAGCCAGCAGACCGTTGTTTGTTGCCTTTGCCTCTTGCTTTGCTGCCTCCTTAGCTTCTGCTTCGCGGCGCTCGTTGTCGCGCTTCTGCTGACTCTTCTTGGCAACACCTGCCTTCTTCGGAGCGAGGAAGAGGAACATCTTCTTTCCTTCGAGACGCGGCAACTGCTCTACCTTTGCAAATTCTTCAAGGTCGTTGGCAAAACGAAGAAGCAGCACTTCTCCCTGTTCTTTGAAGAGAATGGAACGTCCACGGAAGAAAACGTATGCACGCACCTTGTTACCTTCTTCGAGGAATTCCTTTGCATGCTTCAGCTTGAAGTTGTAGTCGTGGTCGTCGGTCTGGGGTCCGAAACGGATTTCCTTCACCTCGACCTTCACCTGCTTTGCCTTCATCTCCTTGGCGTGCTTTTTCTGCTGGTACAGGAACTTAGAGTAGTCAATGAGACGACAGACTGGCGGTTGTGCATTCGGTGATATTTCTACAAGGTCAACTCCTTGCTGGCGAGCCATTTCAAGTGCCTGACGTGTCGGAACAACTTCTGCACCGCCATCACCAACAATACGTACCTCTTTGACGTGAATCTGCTCATTCACGCGGTACTGGGTCTTCATTTTGTCATTTTTCATTCAACTGTCTAAGTCTGTATTTTGCTAAACGGCTGCAAAGTTACTATTTTTCAGCTAATTAGCAAAATATTTTTTCGTTTTTTTTCAAACATATCCAATTAAAAGAACACCACATTTCCTTGGGGAGGAGTCTGTGGTGTTCTTCTGTCGATATAATACTTTTTCCCCTATGGAGAAATTGTTACGGAATTCTAATCCTTCGGTTTCAGATTGGTAGCTTTCAGCATCTCAGCCACTTCTGCGTTGATACGTTCGGCAAACTCTTCCATCTTCATGGTTGCCTGTTCACCACCGCCCTGCTTACGCATGGAGACGAGTCTTTCGGCCTGCTCCTGTTCACCTACGATCACCATGTAAGGCACGCGCTTCAGCTCGTTATCGCGAATCTTACGTCCGATTTTCTCGTTGCGGTCGTCAACCTGTGCGCGTACTCCCTTTTCCTCGAAGTACTTGCAGACCGTGTTTGCGTAGTCGTTGTACTTCTCTGAAATGGGAAGAATGGCGACCTGCTCGGGTGTGAGCCACAAGGGGAAGTGTCCGGCAGTGTGCTCGATGAGGACGGCAGTGAAGCGTTCCATCGAACCGAACGGAGCGCGGTGTACCATGACAGGAGTCTGCTTGGAGTTGTCTTCAGCGGTGTATTCGAGTTTGAAACGCTGTGGAAGGTTGTAGTCAACCTGTATCGTACCCAACTGCCAGCGGCGGCCGATGGCATCTTTCACCATGAAGTCGAGCTTCGGACCATAGAAGGCAGCTTCGCCGTATTCAATCTTTGCGTCCAATCCCTTCTCCTTACAAGCGTCGATGATTGCCTGCTCACTCTCTGCCCAGACTTCGTCTGAGCCGATGTATTTCACCTTGTCGTTAGGATCACGAAGTGAGATTTGTGCTTCTACGTTCTCGAAGTTGAAAATGGAGAAGACAGCCTGGATGATGTCCATCACGCGGAGGAACTCGCCTTTCACCTGGTCGGCACGGCAGAAGATATGAGCGTCGTCTTGTGTGAATGAGCGCACACGAGTCAGTCCGTGCAGCTCACCGCTCTTCTCGTAACGATAGACCGTACCGAACTCAGCAATGCGAAGCGGGAGATCTTTGTAAGAACGAGGTTTATTGGCGAAAATCTCACAATGGTGAGGACAGTTCATGGGCTTCAACATGTATTCCTCACCCTCCTCTGGAGTAGTGATGGGGCGGAATGCGTCTTTGCTATAATGTGCATAGTGACCGCTCGTTACATAAAGATTCTTACCGCCGATATGTGGAGTGATTACTTCTTGATAACCGAAGTTCTTCTGAATCTTACGCAACATCTCTTGCAAGCGAAGGCGTAAATCTGTACCCTTCGGCAACCAAATAGGCAATCCCTTACCTACTCTATCACTGAACATGAAGAGTTCCATTTCCTTGCCAATCTTACGGTGGTCACGCTTCTTGGCTTCCTCCAGCATCACGAGATACTCATCCAGCATCTTTTTCTTCGGGAAGGAGATACCATACAGGCGTTGCATCTGCTCGCGTTCAGCGTCACCGCGCCAGAAAGCACCAGCCACGCTCGTCAACTTAACAGCCTTGATAAGACCCGTTGAAACAAGGTGAGGACCACGACAGAGGTCGGTAAATGCACCTTGCGTATATGTTGAGATTGAACCATCCTCGAGATCTTGGTCAATATGCTCGCACTTATAAGTCTGTCCATCCTCGGCAAATTCCTTCAACGCGTCAGCCTTTGATACTTCGCGACGTACTACTGGCTCATCTTTCTTTGCCAATTCCATCATCTTGGCCTCAATGGTTGGGAAGTCGCTCTCCTTAATCATTTCTCCGTCCTTCAACAGCACATCGTAGAAGAATCCATTCTCTACGGCAGGACCGAAGCCGAACTGAATACCAGGATATAATTCCTTCAAGGCTTCAGCCAACAGGTGAGCCGATGTGTGCCAGAAAGTGTGCTTACCTTCTTCGTCATCGAACTTGAAGAGAGCTATCGTTGCGTCTTCGTTAATCGGACGGTTCAGCTCTACGGTCTCACCATTGACAGCGCAAGATACAATGTTGCGTGCGAGAGCCGGTGAGATGCTCTCGGCGATTTGAAAGCCAGTCACGCCCTGCTCATACGAGCGAACAGAGCCGTCTGGAAATGTGATGTTTACCATATACAAAATAGTTTTAATTTAAATCAGATGCAAAGGTACTAAGAAGTTAAGAAGTTAAAGAAGTTAAGAAGTTAAAGAAGTTAAAGAAGAGAGAGGATGCTACTTCTTTTCGTTGGCATAATGCTTCATGATGCTGTATGCATCATAAAGACCGGCTTCTCCAGCCTTGCTCAAATTCTTCAGCCCCTCTTCCTTGTTTCCTGCAAAGATGCGGGTTAATCCCAGATTAAACTGTGCCTCAGCAAAATTAGGATTGATCTGCAGACACTTCTGATAGTAGTCCACAGCCTTAGAATACTCTTTCTGGAGAGCGTACACCGTGGCAAGGTTATAATACAAATAGGCATTCTGGGGATTGAGTCTGATGGCAGTCTCCAGGTCGCTGATGGACACGGCGGTACGCAGACGTCCCTCCATTCCTTGTGAGGTGTTGAACTCGCTAAGTTCAACCTGACAGAATGCGCGTTGCCAGTAGGCAAGTGAAGAAAGGCTGTCGATTGCGATGTAATCGTTGAGATCGTTGATTGCTTCCGCAAAGTTGTGAGTTGTTGCATGAGCCACTGCACGTTGCAACAGCAGGGCAGCAGCTGTCTTGACGTCGCGAGAAGCACTGATGAGGGTGGTGAGACTATCAATGTTCGTGAAGAATGACTTCGTCATCTCTACATTGATGCTTGTTGGCTTGCAGGTGATGAAGATGTGTCGCAACGGTCGCTGATGCTGATTGAATGCCTCTAACTCATGGTCGATGGGCTGAGAGGTCCTGATGCCACTTTGGTAGGGTAGATAAGATAAGGAGAAGAGCGGCATGAAATCTGTTTCAACAGTTCGGTTCTGAACGGTGCCACGATAGTCGTTCTTGTATTGAGGCGTGACGATGTCTTCATCGACGACCACCCATTGATCGTATTTCTCAACATCCACGTCACTCATCTTACGAACCTCCCTAAGCTTGCTTTTACTCCAGCGATTCTGAATGCCTAAGTGCTTGTCCATCTGGGCTTTCAGTACTCTGAACTCATCCAGTTCTGCCTGATTGTTCATGCCAAGTTTACGGTAACATGCCGCACGGCTCATCAGGCCTGACCAGAAGTTTGGGAAGTGCTCGATGACCCTGGTATAGTCGTTGATGGCAGCCCGGTAGTTTCCTGTACGGTCGAGCAGGATGGCACGGTTGTAGAGTGCCAGCAGGTTGTTCGGCTCATGTCTGAGCACAAAGTTGAAGTCTTCAATGGCGCGGTTATCGTCTCCTAACATCTGGCGGAGCAGTCCCCGGTTGTAGTGGGAGAGGAAGTTGTCAGGGTTCATATCAATGGCCTTGTCGTAGTCATCCATCGCCTGACGGAGCTTGTTCAGATTGACGCGCACCATGGCACGATACATGTAGTTGTTCACCACACGAGGCTGGTAGTGAATGGCTTTCGTAAAGGCAGAATCGGCGACGCTCCATTTCTTCTGCTGCATACTCAGTCGTCCCCTGATAGACCATGAGCTACCGTCATAAGGGTTGTGTTCCAAAGTCTTGTCCAGCCATTTTGAAGCCGTTGCCGTGTCGTTCTCGTTCAGATAGACCTCTGTCTGCAAAGAGTATGCATTGTTGAAATCCGACCATCGTCCTACGATATAGTCGAGGTCCTGATGAGTCTGCTGATAGTCTTTGACGAAGAATCTGCAATAGGCGCGGTTGAACCAGTAGCCTCGTTCGTCGGGGTTCAACTTCAGGGCTCTGTCGTAGTCGTCGATTGCTTCAGTATATTTTTTCAGGTTAATGCGAGAAATAGCCCTTGCACTAAACATCTGATGAATATACGGATTCAGTTTGATGGCTTCGTTGAAATCGTTTTCAGCTCCCACATAATCGTCGAGCTGCAACTTTGCCAGTCCCCTGTAATACCAAGGTTCATAGAGATAAGGCTTTCCGGAGATGACATTGTTGAAATGCTGGATGGCCACGACGTAATCCTGATTGTCATACGCTATCTGCCCGGAGATAATTAGGCGATTGGTGTTGTATTGCGCTTGTGCGTCAGGAGCAGCAGAAAAAAGAAGACACAAAAATAAGATATGAAACAGAAAAAATGAGAAACGGCTGTTTCCCATTTCTATCAGTTCATATCTTATCTTTGTGTCTATCATTTCCTGACGGGTTTTGTTCGGTATGAGCAGCGGTAACGTCCTTGCAGTAAAGCTTTCAGCTTACTTTTTATCAGCTGCTTACGAAGAGGGGAGAGGCGGTCGATGAACATCGTCGCATCAAGGTGATCGAACTCATGTTGCATGACACGTGCAAGATAGCCTTCTACCCATTCATCGTGAGCATTGAAGTCCTCATCCATATACTTCACATGAATGCGGGTAGGACGTGTCACGTTCTCATGGATTCCTGGTAACGACAGACATCCCTCTTCCATGGTCTTTTTCTCCGAATTCTCATCATACTCGATGATGTGAGGATTGATGAAAGCCTTGCGGAAGTCCTTGTACTCGGGAAGATCGTCACTGAGAACGTCAAGGTCAATCACAGCCAGTCGGATGTTTTTCCCAATCTGCGGAGCAGCCAGACCGACTCCCTCTGACGCCGTTAATGTCTCGAACATATTGGCAATCAGTTCTTTCAAGTCGGGATAATTGGCGTCGATGTCCAATGATTCGTTTCTCAGTACGGGTTGTCCATATATATAAATAGGTAATATCACAGCTTCAATAAAATGGTTGTTAAGATGGTTATTATAAATGTCGGATTCTTTGCGACTCGAGGTAGTCGCGCAGAATGATGGTGGCACTGATCTCATCCACCAGAGCCTTGTTTTGCCGTGCTTTCTTGTGCAGTCCGGCATCAATCATTGTCTGGTGAGCTAAAACCGACGTGAAGCGCTCATCATAATAGATGATGGGAATGTGCGGCATGTTTTTCCGCCAGCGGTTGACAAACTGCTCGATACGTGCCAGGTTCTCACTGGGAGCCCCATTTGTCTGTAGCGGTTTCCCGATGACAATACGTTCAACGTCTTCATGCTGGACGTATTGGGTCAGGTATTCAAATAAATTGCATGTAGAAACAGTCGCCAATCCACCCGCAATTAACTGTAGGGGATCGGTGACTGCTATTCCTGTGCGCTTTTTGCCGTAATCTAAAGAAAGTATACGTGCCAATTATTTATTGTAAAGCAACCAAGCATCGGGATACTGAGAACGGAACTGGTCTCTTGAGCGGACAGCATCAGCTTTGTTGTTGAATGTGGAAGCAACGACACGGTAGAGATTGCGCTCATTGTTCTTGACAATCTGTGCATCGTAACCTGCAGCTTTCAACTTGTTCTGCAATCCCTGTGCATTAGCAGGAAGAGAGAAAGAACCAACGATGACGCTGAATTCTCTTAAACCAGAACCATTTACGAGAGAGACGCTCTCCTGACGTACAGTCACATTGTCGAGATTATCAACAACTGTTGTCTGTACAGGTGTGGTTTCTACCAATGGAGTGACAACGGGTGTCTCGGTAACATTTGAATTTGTGATAGTAGCCTCTGCCTCTGCTGCCTTTGCCTTATCATAGGCTTTTCTGTAGGCACTGTCCTTTGATTTACATCCTGTCAATACAAGTGCAGCGCATAGACCTACACACAAAAGGGAAGATTTCTTCATAAAAAAATTATTCATTAAAATTAAACTTAAAATCGTACCAAATATTTTTGTGCGAAATTACAAAATATCTTATAAATAATGACACTTAGTCCGCATAAAGTTTGTTAAATCAATCTAACAGAACCTTTTTGACAAAAAATAACGGACGTTTTGGTTGCTTTATAAAGAACTTTTACTATATTTGCCAATAGAAAACAATTGTATTAACATTTAACTCATTAATTATTATGAAGACTTTAGGTTATATTGGCGCTTTCCTCGGTGGTGCTATTGCAGGTGCTGCACTTGGATTGCTGGTTGCTCCGGAGAAGGGAGCTGAGACTCGTACTCGTATTACAGACGCTGTTGATGATTTCTGCAAGAAACACAATATTAAGTTGTCTCGTAAGGAAGTTGACGACTTGGTGGATGACATCAAGGAGGCTGCTGCAGAAATAGTCGATTAAGTCCGGCATGTTTTCCAACGATCGTAACATAGAGACGATAGGACAACTCGCGGAGGTGTTAAGACATTACGTCGGGCTTCAGAAAGAATATCTGAAGCTCGATGTAATTGAGAAGGTCGTGCGGCTGATTACGGTGCTGACGCTCACGCTGATTTTTGCATTCCTGATCATGCTGATGCTGATTTACCTTTCTTTCGCAGCAGCCTATGCGTTGGTCCCCCATGTTGGCAGTGTGGTGGCATTCTTGATTATTGCTGCCTTTTATTTTTGTGTACTGGTGGTGTTTTTCCTTTTCAGGAAGCGTTGGATAGAACGCCCTGTCGTGAGATTCCTTGCCGCACTTTTAATGGATAAATAGTGATGAAAGAGACTCTTCCCTCTTCCTATAAATCTCTGGAGGCTATTCAGACGCGGAAAGATGCTTTGCTGAAGGACATTCGCAAAGACGATCAGCAGTTGCGTCTGCTATGGGGTAATTTGTTTCATAAGCCGACAATGTTGGTTTCGGCTTCTCCTTCAAAGCGCATCAGCGGACTGATGAGTGCAGGTGCTGGGGTATTGGACGGTGCCATACTTGCCTGGAAACTGTACAGGAAGTTCAAAAAGAAGAAAAAGTAAGCTTCAGTCCGTCATAGGCAAATTGTATTCCTTCGGGAAGGCGTTTATTGGCGTCTTCATGAAAGCCTATGAGATGTGTCAGATGTGTCAAGTAAGTTTGTCTGGCATTGATTCTTCGGGCAAAACGAATGGCATCATCAACCAACATGTGTGAATGGTGTTCCTTTTTCCATCGCAGCGCATTTACAATCAAGGTGTCCACTCCTTTTAAATAATCATATTCTTCTTCATCGATAGACTTCATGTCGGTGATGTAGGCAATGCTGCCGAAGCGGTAACCAAGGATAGGCAGTTTTCCGTGCATTACGCGAATGGGCATTACGGGTATTTCGCCGATGGTGAACTCCTGATGCTCTTGTATCTCATGGAGCTTGAGCAATGGAACGCCTGGATACAGATGATCGGTGAAGCAGTAGGGCATGGTCTGATGCAGCGACGAAACGGAAATCGTGTCGGCATAGATGTTGATGTCGCCGAAAACCGAGAAAGGTCTCAGGTCGTCAATTCCCGCTACATGATCATAATGGCTGTGGGTAAGAAGCACTCCGTCAAGCTTCTTGAACGGAAAGGGCATCAGCTGCATCCGGATGTCCGGTCCGCAGTCGATCAGTAGGCGTGTCTTTTCTGTCTCTAACAAAGCAGCACTCCGATAGCGTTTGTCCAGCGGGTTTGTGCTACGGCATACCTCACAGTCGCAGCCCAGTGAAGGGACGCCTCCTGAAGTCCCGCTTCCAAGTATTGTGAATGTTATCATATCTATCGGATGTTGACTTCGGGATGAATCTCTATGCCAAATTTATCGAATACATCTTTCTTTATTGTCTCACAAAGGTGAATGATGTCTTCGCCCTTTGCTCCGCCACGATTGACAAGGACGAGTGCCTGCTTGTCGTGTACACCTGCTCTGCCAAGTGACTTTCCTTTCCATCCGCACTGGTCAATCATCCATCCGGCTGGAATTTTCTCGTGTTCATCGTCAACAGGATAGTGGGGCATCGATGGGTACTGGCGGGCTAACTCTAAGTATTTATCTTTGCCGACAATAGGATTCATGAAGAAACTGCCGGCGTTTCCTTCCACTTCAGGGTCAGGTAGTTTATTCCGTCGGATGTCGATGATTGCTTGGCGGAGTTGCCATGCTGTCGGATGTTCAATGTTTTGCTCTGATAAAGTCTGTCGGATGTTCCCGTAGTCCAGATGCGCTATAAAATTGGTTGAAAGACGATAAGTCACGTAGGTGATGATGTAGCGGTCGCGCCAGTCTTGCTTGAAACGACTTTGCCGATACCCATATTGGCAGTCGGCTGCAGAGAACTCAACGTGTTTGCCTGTGGCAATCTCAATCGCTTCAATTTGATAGATGAGATCTTTTATTTCAACACCGTATGCCCCGATGTTCTGTACGGCGCTGGCTCCCACCTCTCCTGGGATGAGTGAGAGGTTCTCAGCTCCGTACCAGCCGTTTGTCACACACAGTTCAACGATGTCGTCCCATGTCTCGCCACTACCGCAACGGAGCAGGATGACGGAAGGATCATCTGAAGGCAGGCAGGTCGTTCCCTTGATGGAAGAGTGGATGACCGTTCCGTGGAAATCACCAGTCAGCAGGAGATTGCTTCCTCCACCGATAATGAGCAGGGGACAGTCGTCCTTTGTCAGAGACAGAACAATCTTCTGAAGCTCCTCGGCAGACTCAAATTCCAGAAAGCGGTCACATCGGACATCAATGCCAAATGTGTTATGTTGCAGCAGACTATAGTTCCGATAATCTCTCATGAGTTGAATTTCATCAGTTTCCAATGTTCTCCTTTTTTCTTGAATGTCATCTCCGATTCCATTCCGTTGGCGATGCCCCGTATCAGGAAGATGATTTCATCGTTCTCCTTTTCCGTTTCCTCTGTCTCAGGGTTGCCATAAATAATGTTATAGATGGTGCCTTCTGGAATGAGAGACGGCTTAAAGGCCGGCCACTGTTCTGGTACCATAGAACCCGTTATCGAGTTAAAGTCATCATCAGGGTCGGGAGCAGTGAAGGTCACGAAGTCGCTCATGCTCTCAATCTGGAATTCCTCATCTGATGAAAACCGTTGGTAGAACTCAAGGAACGACTTGTTCGAAGACTCTTTGATGGTGATATTATGGATGGAGGTCAGCATCCACTGACCGCTGAGCCTGTCGAATACATATTGGTTCACGTCTCCTTTCTCAAGGGATATTTTCTCGATGACGACATGATTGATGGTCGTGTCTTTGACCACTTCCAACTGTTCGATGTCATTGAACAACAGGGTGTAGTATCCTTGTCGCATGAAGAAATTTTCCATTTTCCAGTGACCGCGCTCGATTTTCCTGATGACCTTTTTGTCATCGAACACCGGAAGGGGGAAGGCTATGCGGCTTTTCTGCAGTTTCTTGTTGGCGGCGAAATTGAAAATGAAGTCATCGAACAGCTCGTCAGCTGCTTTCGGCATGGGAATGTCAGACAGGATATCTTCTTCCTCTTCTGCCACAGAGTCTGTTACGGTGCTGTCGGCAGAAGCCTCCAGATCGTCAGACGGTCGGGTATTCCTACAGCCTGTAGTGGAAAAACTGACAACCCATAATGTTATCAGAATCGTTATTATTATCGTGTTTCTTCTCATGTCCAATCCTTCGATGAATCTTCTCATGCTTAAAAGTAAGTGCAAAATTACAAAAAAAGTAGACACCATGTTATGTGTTATATCGTTTTTTTGTATTTTTGCACAAAATTTGTTACTACGATGGGATTTATCATTGGTATAGATGTGGGCATCAGTACCACAAAAATAGTTGGAATGGTTGAGAACGGTGAAATAATGTCGCCTATCCGTATCAAGGCGACCGATCCGATTACATCTCTCTATGGCGCCTTTGGCAAGTATTTGTATGATAACAAAATTCAGTTGAGTGACGTCAAACAGGTCATGCTGACAGGTGTGGGAAGTGCCTATATCGACAATCCTGTCTATGGCTTGCCGACTAAAAAGGCGCAGGAATTCCTTGCCGACGGTCTTGGTGCCCGTCATGAATTGAATCTGGATCGCATGATTGTCGTGAGTATGGGAACGGGTACGTCATACGTTCTTTGTGACGGGGATGATATCCGGCACATCGGTGGACTGGGCATGGGAGGCGGCACACTGGCTGGCCTGTCGCGCATCATGCTGAAGACCGATGACATCCATCAGGTAAGCGAACTTGCGAAGAAGGGAGATATCTCTAACATTGATGTCCGTATCGGTGACATCAGTGCTCATCCATTACCAGGACTGCCCATGGATGCTACAGCCAGTCTTTTCGGTAACGCCACGAGTGATGCCCGCCGTGAAGACATTGCCATAGGATTGATATGGACGGTCTTACAGACCATTGGCAGCGGAGCTGTCCTTTCTGCTCTGGGAAGTGGCATTAAGGATTTTGTGCTCATTGGTAATCTCACACTTCTGCCTCAGTGCAAGATGGTCTTCCCTTCCATGGAAGACATGTTCGGCGTGAAATTCCATATCCCGAAGTACAGTGAGTTCAGCACTGCCATCGGAGCAGCTTTGTGCTATTCGATGTGATGCTTCTGCTTCATCGTTGGATGGAGTGAACAAATAAGCTGGAGGGGCTTCTCAGCGGCCTCCAGCATTCTCGGGTTTATTATGAAAAAACGTTTATCTCAAGTTGACCATTAGGATTTGGGGGTTAACCTATTTTTTAGTTGAAAACTTTTCTCAAATATTCGGATGATGATTTTCTTGTCCCAAATGCTTTGAAGTTCATTGATAAAATAACGTGAGTTCGACGAAATCTAATAGTCAGAAAATTTGGAATTCATAAGCATGTTGTTTTGATGTCTAAAACGTATCGTTTACGCTCTCTAAATGCATCATTTGCGAGGCGAAAATAAATACTCTGTTTCAACGGTGAAGGTAGTGAAGGTAAGTTTTGCAACATTCTTTAGAGAAAGTTAGTATTTCTTCCTTCACTTCCTTCACCACCTCGCTCAGAAGGGCTGTTCTGACTCCTGCAAACATAATTATAAGTCTTACGTAGAACTCACGTTAAAATAAATCCCCGTTAATTGTCATCTCGACAATACGGGGATGATGAAAGGAACAATCCTTCCATTTGTGTAAATTGTCTAATAAACTAAATCTTCTTTAATTGACTTTATTTTAATGCTTTGATAGCTAATTCCAGATAGCCTATGTGACTACGCCCGAGGTCATTATTTCGGTCGCATCGGTTAATCATCATCGTTAAATCATCGCGCATCTTCTGTCGCAAGTCAGAATCAACCATTTTCTTCTCGGCAAGCCAGGAGCAAAGAGTGTAGATGGACATAGTGATGGTACTGCCAGTAGACGTTGTTGTGTTTCCCTTTAGGAATTCAGTCTTCAGTGCCTCAAAAGCAGTAAGAGCCTCGGTCTTGTTTCTAATAAAGTTGTAGCTGCCGAATTCTTCTACTTTCTTTAGAAACAAATCATTCAGGGAACTGTTCGCCGATCCAACTTTTGATGTTGTGTTGATTTGATTCGTATAGGCATTGATGACCTCGTCAGGGATGCGTGAGTAAGTAACGATGAGCCTGCCGCGAATCTTTCCACTGAGTTGCTGTTGCTTTGGGTCGTTGTTCCATTCGATGGCATAGGCATATCGGTGGCTTCGAGTATAATCGGCAGGATCAATCAGACAGATGAGTTGCCAACTCTGCATTTCATCAATGCCGATATTCACGGCGTTTTTTCTGTCGTTACCTACGAATAGTGCACGTGCATTCGTGGGAACTCCATGTCCTCCGGTGTGGGTAAGGAAGAGATATGTATCTTTGTTGGTACGGTCTTTTTCGAAAGCATTGACTACTTCACTGATCAGTTTTCTGTCCTTCTGCTTGATGATGAAGTTGTATGTCTCTGCCTTGGAAATCAGTGGTAGACTCTTCTTTGTGAAGTCGCGCTCTTCCATGATTGACTTCGTCACATTCACGTTTTTCGCTTTAATGAATTTTTCAAATGCTGATTTGATGTTCTCTTGTGCCTTAGCACCAAAAGAGAGCAGACAGATGAACGAGACGAGAAGAAGAATTCTCTGTTTCATAATGCTATTGTTTTTTTGTGTTCGTTATTCGATTCTTGAGGAGTCAGATGCCAGATGTTATTTTGAAGTTTCAGCAATTCATTCTCATATTGAGTCCTTATCTCCGCGATTTTATACTGGGCAAGTCTTGCTTGATATAACTCTTCTGCAAGGCAGGCTCTCACCAGATCTCTCTTTTGCCTGATTTGTTCAATGAGCTCCTGTTCTTCTGGGGTGAAGAGCGTGGATGGCAGAGATGGGTTTTCTGCATGAGAAACGGTCTCTTCTATAGGTTCTGCATTTTTTGGGGAGGCATCTGCGATGATGACAGGTGTGTTGTACTCAATATGTCTGATCGTTTTCCTATGCTTATGTTTACCAGAAGTAGTGCCCGCTTTCATATTGTGATTCTCTATGTTTGATAAGGTGGAAATGATAGAGGAGGCCTTCATTTCCTGTATGTTCGACATGGTGAGTGATGGTGATACAGTCTGAATAATCGTATTCAACACTTGTCCGGTGCAGTTCTCGAGCGGCAGACTCCTTTCTGTTGGCCAAAGTGTGCAGGTGATGCCAATGATCAGCAACAGAAGCGCTGCTGCCGAAAGCATCCTGCCATGATTAAACCGTAGCCTATTGAGAAGAGACGCTTGTGGCTTGTGAACGGCTTTGTCGTAAAGCTGTTCCCTTTGTATGCGGTCCATCACATTCTTTTTAAGTGATGGTGGGGCGGTTGGACGTGTCTTGGGTTTTAGCTGGTTCATTGTTTTTCCTCCTTTTTTTGATGTTTATTGAACATCTTCGTTTTCAAAATCGAGATATTTGAAATGAGTTCTTAGCTTGCTGATAGCATAGCGGAAACGGCTCTTAATGGTATTTGGCGAGAGTCCGAGAATAGCAGCAATGTCAACAAATGAGAGATCGTCTGCAAAGTGCATTCTGACTATAGTAGCCTGATTGTCGGGTAGGATGCTCAGCATTTCCTCGATGCGCAGGTATTCCCGCATGTTTTCATCTGCATCGGTGATGTGATGTGCCTGAGTCAGCGGGACAACGGGATGGCGTTGCTGTTGTCTTCGGTGATTCATACAACCATAGTAAACCGATTTGAACAGGAATTGACGCAATCCGACTTTGTCAATGCTTCGGGGCTTCGCATAGAGATTGAAGAATACATCCTGGACAATATCCTGAGCAACATTGTAGTCGCCTGTCTGGTAGAAGGCAAACGCAAAGAGACGATCTTGGTATTCATCTATTATACATTCCAGTTGTCGGATATCTGCTGTTGATGCCACTCTTCAGTTGATTTGTTGTTCTTTTACCTTATTACACCGAAAAGGACAAATCGGTTTAAAATAAACGGTTAAAAAGATTTAAGAGACGGATAAAAGGAATGAGCCTGGTGTAGCACCGGGCTCATTCCTTTTATATTTATATTCGTAATGTCTGGTCAATGAAAGGCTGTTATTTGATCGACCACTCGAAGACTCCCGACGACTTCTTTTCCGGCAGTTTCACCTCCAGTTTCACCGCCTTGGTCTTAACAGGGTCAAAGTTGACGGTACAGGGAGCACCTTTGGCAACTGGATAGGCGTCAGGATTCTGTACAGGCTGCCAGTTTTCGTTCTGGTCCATGTAGTAGAGTTTCCAGCTGTCGGGAACTTTACAGCCTTGCCAGGGCTGGTCGTCATACCAGTAGACGGTGCTCGACTGGACTGTAGCCTCTTCGGGGAACGTGTAGCTTATCCACTCTGTAGTTCCCTCTTTCGGCCACCAGTGAGTGTAGGGGATGGAACGGTCGTCCCCGTCTTTCGGGACGAGTCGGTCGCAGATACTGTTCAAGGCAGGGATTCTTGACGACGAGCCGATCTTGCTTGTTGACGCGAGAGTAGCGGGTTCGCTGGGACGGGTAGCCCGCAGGTCTTGTGCCATCCATACCTTCATATTGCCGCGTTCACGGTGACACCAGGCGTAGTAGGGGATAAGCGTCAGGCGTACATCCTGGGCAGCCAGTTTTCCTTGTTTGTCGAAAGCCAGTGTCTGGGCATCGGTGACAAGCTTTGTAAGTTGGTAAGTGTGAGGACCGTCGGCAGCATTGATGTTGAAGTCCTGGGCTGGAAGAATGTCAAACTTCGGATTCTGATTCATAATCAGGTTCATGATGTCGAACTGGTTGTCGGCAGCCTCGGCACAATAGACCAGCGGTCCGCGTTCAATGCTCACCATTCCGCGGTCGGCCTCCACCAGCTCGATGGCACGGACGGTACGGACGGGCATATCAAAGTGAAGGCGTACAATGTCACCTTTCTTCCATTTCCTGTTGATGGTGAGATAACCGTCTGAAGTGGTCTTGACATCTACACTGCTGCCATTGACGGTACAGGTAGCTTGACAGCGTTCGTTATCGGTATATGAATAAAGGTTGCTGGGTACCACTTGGTTCTTCACCCATCCCGGGATGCGAATCTTCATGGCAAATTGGCCGGCAGAGTTCTTATCCACAGTGATGGCGATGTCACCGTTCCACGGATATTGTGTCTCTTGCGACAATGCCACTTTCTTCCCTGCCACGTCAAGCTGTGTGGTGTTGGGAAGGAAGAGGTTCACATAGACCGAACGGTCTTTCACGGCATAGACATAGCCGGGCAGTGAAGGGATGAAACGGCAGATGTTGCTGGGACAGCAGGCACAGCCGAACCATGCCTGACGCTGGCGTTCTCCCATCGACTCGAGTACGTTCGGATAGAAGAAGCCGCCGCCATCAAGCGAAACGCCGGAAATAAGTCCGTTGTAGAGCGTACGCTCCAGCACATCGTAATACTTGGAATCACCGTGCAGCAGGAACAGACGATAGTTCACGTACACATTACCGATTGCAGCGCATGTCTCACAATAGGCAGACATGTTGGGCAGATAGTAGTTCGGACCGAATGCCTCGCCGTTGGATGTCGCTCCGATACCTCCGGTGATATACAGTTTCTTGGTGACGATGTTGTCCCAGATTCTGTCGATGGCCTTGATGTAGGCAGAGTCGCCTGTCAGGGCTGCCACATCTGCCATGCCCGCATACATGTAGGCAGCACGCACGGCATGGCCAACGGCCTCGTCTTGTTCAATCACTGGCTTGTGAGCCTGAGAGTAGTCGTGTACGATTGTTGTCTTGCCGCGATAGTCGAGCAGGAACTTTGCCTCGTCAAGGTATTTCTTCTCACCCGTTGCCAGATAGAGGCGGGCAAGTGCCATCTCTGCAATCTGATGTCCTGGAACGACACATGCCTGCCCCGGATTTGGTCCCACCTCTCGGATGACGCAGTCGGCATAGCGCTTGGCTATGTCAAGGAACTTAGTGGAACCGGTGGCCTGCCAATGGGCAACGGCACCTTCTACCATGTGACCGAGGTTATACAGCTCGTGAGAAAGGTCTTCCTCTTTCGACCAGCGGGTAGCTCCTGCCCAGTGGTGTGGGTTCTGGGGATTCTGTGTGCGGGCAGTGTACAGATAGCCGTCCGGCTCCTGGGCACTTGCGATGATGTCAATCACAGAGTCAACGTATGCTTCGAGCTTCTTGTCAGGATAAGTCTGTAGGATGTAGCTTGCCCCTTCGATGGTCTTGTAGGGGTCGGTGTCATCGAATGAATAGCCGACGCCGTTCACCTTGAATACTTTTGAAGGGTCTTTCAGGTGGGCAGCTGCATTCTCGAAGTTCTTGTAGCGGCCCTCACTTTCACATTTCGAGAAGGCAAGAGGGATGGTAACGGTGCGGCTTGCCTCCAGCCGTTGTCCCCAGAACGACTTCTCTGCCACCTTCACTTGCGTGAACGGCACGGGATAAGATGATGAGTTTCTTCATATTGTAGTTGTTTTTAGAAATGATCGACAATGGTAAATTTCCCCAGCTTCAGCACAAAGCCGCCTCCCGAAGCCATGTGGATGGTCAGGCTTTCGCCGTTGTGATGGATCTGGGTATCCAGTTGATAGTCCTCAGCGTCGTGGTGGGCATTGATGCCGTCGGTCAGGAGGGTCGTCGTGTAAGAGCCTTCATCGAGGAACGACAGTGGTATCTCCACATCGCGTTCATCCCATGAGGTCTGTCCGCCCACGTACCACACATCACCCAGACGGCGGGCGACAATTATATATTTGCCCATTTCGCCCTGTAGCACGCGCGTCTCATCCCAGACAACGGGAATCGAGGCGATGAACTTCGTATAGTCGGGCTCTCGTTCATAGTTAGTGGGGGCGTCGCAGAGCATGGTGAACGGCGAGTCATGCAGCACATAGCAGGCTGCCTGATGGCACCGTGTACCCATTGACACCGGCTTTTCGTAGCACTCTACCCAGTTGCTTCGCGTACCGTTGCGCATGGCACCTGGTGTGAAATCGACATTGCCAGCCATCATTCGGATGAATGGGAATGTCACGTCGTACAAAGGCATGTCGGTCTCTTTCTTTGCCCATCGGCACTCTTCCATGCCGAAGACTCCTTCGTAGTTCAGGACATTCGGGAAAGTACGGCTCAATCCGGTAGGTGTATAGAAACCGTGATAGTCGAGGAAGAGCTTGTGCTGGGCACAATGTCGGGCGATACGTTCAGCCATCTCAACGGCAGTCTGGTCGTTGCGGTCGAGGAAATCGACCTTGAAGCCCTTCACGCCCATTGCTGAATACTTGCGGCAAGCCTCGTCAAGATGCTCGTCGAGCACGTTGAACACGGTCCAAAGTACGATGTCGATGCCCTTCTCCTTGCCGTAGGCGATGAGTCCAGACAGGTCGATGTCGGCAATCGGATTCATGATGTTGCCTTTCGAAGAGTCATACCATCCTTCATCGAGCACGATATATTGCAGGCCGAAGCGGGCAGCGAAGTCAATATAGTATTTGTAGGTTTCGGTGTTGATGCCTGCCTTGAATTTGACCCCTCGCAGATTCCAGTCGTTCCACCAGTCCCAAGCCACTTTTCCTGGCTTGATCCAGTCGGTCTTTCCAATCTCGTTAGGGGAGGCAAGCGTATAGACGAGGTTGTTGACGGGCATCTCTGTGTCCTGCTCGCTCACGGCAAACACGCGCCAGGGATAGGTTCTTGCACCCGTCGACTTGGCAATGAATTCCTCCGTCTCGCTGACATACGACATGCCCCGCCACTTGTAGTACTCCATCTTTTTGGGGTAGGGTGCAAACAGAGCATTTAGAGTGATGTCCTGTTCTCCTTGTCCGTTCGTCTTCTTGACCGCAACGAACATGCCAGGATATTGTCTCAGGTCGCTCTCCAGAATGGTGACCTTTGCATTCACACAACCGTCTTTCTCGATGGTCACGGGCAGGAAGACAGGTGTCTCTTGTGCCTGGGATAGCGGCGTTACGTCGTAAGTGTTCTGGAAAGCCATGGCAAACGGTTTCTCCTTGTTGGTGGAGTAGGCGAGCCAGCCCTTTGCATCGCTGCCGAAGTCGTACTCAGCTACCTCGTTCTTGATGACGGTCTCACCTTTACGGGTCGTGTAGAAGCGATAGGCTACGCCTTCGTCGTAGGCACGCACCTGCATTCCGAACCCTCCTTTCATCTTGATGTCAATCTGGTTGGCAGTCGTGTGGATGTGCCGCTGACGGTAGAATGGGGCGTCGGTGTCATCGGTGACGACCGACTTCCGCATGAATCCTATATGGCCGTTTCTGCCGATGGTGGTCCCGTCGGCAAGCGTCAGGCCGATAAAAGAAGGGGACATGAGTGCCACACCGTCCAGCCGGACGGAAAACATCAGCGCACCATTGTCTTCCACAATGGCGGTGAGCCTTCCATTAGGGGATGTTACTGTGAAGTCGCTGGCCAGTGATATGAGCAGGGAAAAGGAGACCAGGACAAGCGATGTCAGAATTCTCTTGTGCATGTGATATGTTCAGGTAGTTATATAATATATGTGCAAAGATACTATTATTTTTGGATAAACACCTTTGTTTTGTTATTTTTTATTATCTTTGCAGGCATAAACAAGTCTATTGTTTCTAATCATATAATTACATACGGAGATATTTTATGAAAAACAAGTGGTTGCTGTTAGGTTTTGCAGTAATGGGACTTTGTGGTACCGTCACTGCACAATCGAATAAAGTGCAGACTCGTTCAGCACAGTCAATTGTTGAGGTGCCCTTCACGAATGTACATCTGAGTGATAATTTCTGGCTTCCGCGTATAGAGATCAATCGTACCGTCAGCATTCCCTCGGCTTTCAGGGAATGTGAGAAGAGCGGACGTTTCGACAATTTTGCCATTGCCGGAGGCTTGAAGGAAGGTGAGCATCGTGGTGACTTTTCGTTTGATGACACCGATCCGTACAAGGTGATTGAGGGTGCCAGCTATTCTCTGGCAGTCCATTACGACAAGCAGCTGGACCACTATCTGGACAGCGTCATTGCAATCATTGCCTCTGCACAGGAGGATGACGGCTATCTGACCACTTGTGTGACGAACAAGTGCTACCGGCTGAGCGGATGGTGGGGACGGTCGAAATGGGAAAAGATCAACTCCCACGAACTGTACAACAGCGGCCATCTGATTGAGTCGGCAATCGCTCACTACCGTGCAACGGGTAAACGCTCGTTCCTGAACGTGGCAATCAAGAATGCCGATCTGGTCTGTAAGACCTTTGGTCCGAACGAAGGGCAGATTCACCGTCCGGGCGGCCATCCCATCATTGAGATGGCTCTGTGCAAGCTCTATAAGGTGACGGGAAACAAGAAGTATCTCGACGGTGCCCGCTATTTCGTCGAGGAGACGGGACGTTGTACCGACGGACATCATCCCAGTGAATACTCCCAGGACCATAAGCCCATCTTACAACAGGATGAGATTGTCGGTCATGCTGTCAGGGCTGGCTACCTCTTCTCCGGTGTTGCCGATGTCGCTGCCCTGACGAATGACAAGGCATATTCAGAGGCATTGCAGCGCATCTGGAACAACATGTCTTCGAAGAAGCTGTTCATCACAGGCGGTATCGGGAGCCGTGCACAAGGCGAAGGCTTCGGTCCGAACTATGAACTGAACAATCATACAGCCTATTGTGAGACCTGTGCAGCTATCGCCAACGTCTACTGGAATCACCGGATGTTCCTTGCTACGGGTGAATCCAAATACATCGACGTGTGTGAGCGTGCATTATATAATAATGTGTTGAGCGGAGTCTCTTTGTCGGGCGACCTGTTCTTCTATGACAACCCGTTGGAGTCCGACGGTGAGCATGGCCGTCAGCGCTGGTTTGGCTGTGCATGCTGCCCCGGCAATGTTACCCGTTTCGTTGCCAGTGTCCCGAATTACATCTATGCGGCTCAGGGGAAGGACATCTATGTCAATCTGTATGCGCAGGGCAAGGCGAATATCGGCGGCGTGGAACTTGAGCAGACGACCGATTATCCGTGGGACGGCAAGGTCAGGATCAGGCTCAACAAGGGCGGCGGCAAGTTCTCCATCAAGCTGCGCATCCCAGGATGGCTGAAGAAACATCCATTTGGGAACAATCTCTATACCTACCTCGATGCAGCCAAGACGGCAGACATTTCAGTCAATGGCGTGAAGGTCAGTCATGATAATCCTGACTATGTGTCGATTGACAGGAAATGGAAGAAAGGGGATGTCATTGAAATCAACTTCCCGATGGAGGTGCGCCGTGTGCTGGCTAACGACAATGCAGAGGATGACCGTGGAAAGGTCGCTTTGGAGCGCGGTCCTGTCGTCTTCTGTCTTGAGGGAAAAGACCAGCCCGACAACACTGTCTTTGACAAGTATATCCTCGATTCCACTCCGATACAGTCACATTTCGAGAAAGACCTGCTCAATGGCGTCGTCGTACTTGAGGGAAATGCGAAGGAACTGCAGAGAAACGGAGAGGTGAAGGATGTCAAGTTCCGTGCCATCCCTTACAGCACATGGAACAATCGCGGCGGCGATCAGATGGAGGTGTGGATAGCCAATACACCTGCCAAAGCCGTGGCTACGCCGTTGCCAACCATCGCTTCGCGTGCGCAGACATTCAGCAACCGTGGTCCGATTCAGAATGATGCACCGGAAACAGCACCCACAGACAGCTGGGCGGGAGGTGTCAACGACCAGTGGGAGCCTAAGCGGTCGAGTGATACGTCCAAACCCTACCATTACTGGTGGCTCAAGCGGGGAACAACAGAATCCATTTCCTATAAGTTCAAAGAGGCTGAAGAGGTGTCGAATGTGCAGGTCTACTGGCTTGACTTCGACCATTATGACGGTGACTTCCGAGTACCGGAGAACTGGACACTCTATTATGAGACAGCTGACGGAAGTTGGAAGGAGGTGGAGGATCATTCACCGTTCACGGTCAAGAAAGACTGCTACAACAGCATCGACTTTAAGCCTGTAAAGACCAAGGGTCTGAAGATTGTAGCCAAGTTGCAGAAAGGACAGAGCGGCGGTGTGCTGGAATGGAAAGTGAACTGATAGGAATGAAAAGAATCCTTTTATACTTGATTGTTATGCTGCTGGCATTTCATGGTGAAATGCAGGCAAGAAAGCTGGTCGTCACGCTCCTTGACGGAACGCAGGTCTTCTACAGTATCACCGACACCGACCGTCCTGTGATGGAATTTGCCGATGGCGTGGTCACCGTAAAGGCAGACAGTTTCAGCTTCGGAGACATCCGGGAGTTCAGACTTGTCAAGGATGATGATGCCGTCAAAGGTCTGTCTGCCGACCTGTCAGGTCTTCGGCTTGACCATGGAAGAATCTATTTGAATCAGGTATCCGCCGTTTCGGTCTTTAGCCTGAAGGGACAGCGTGTTAAAGTGCCGGTATCAGTGCAGGACCGGTTGACGGTCCTGGATGTATCGGCGCTTCCTGCTGGAGTCTATGTCATCAAGACAGACAAGACTTCTTTTAAGTTTGTCAAGAAGTAGAGGGGAGTACCATGAGACGATTCTATTCATTGACTTTAGCATCCGTCCTGCTTCTTTTGTCCTCCCAGGCAATGGCTCAGGAGAACATTCACGTACGGGTGAGCGACTATGACACGATGTGGGACTTCCCGTTCATCACGGATGAAATCAGCCATTTCGACATCAGCCCCTCTGACAATCATCTCAACGCCTATAGTACCAACGGCATCGTCATTCCATTCGATGCTGATAAGGTGAGGCAGGTGACATTCGAGGATGCACCTGCTGAGGAGACCAAAGACCACTACAAAGTCTTTCAGATGTATATCTCCACTGAAGACGGTGCCGAGATTGTATCGAGAGACGACTATCTGCCCTGCTATATCTCCTTGAACGCACTGGGTTCCTTCAGCAATTACTCTGCATCGGCGCAGATACGCGGACGCGGCAACAGTTCTTGGCTGTGGTACGACAAGAAACCATATCGGATCAAGCTGGACGAGAAGCATAAGCTGTTGGGACTGGGCAAGGCAAAGAGCTGGGTCCTGCTTGCCAATTATCGCGATGTCACCGACCTGATGAACACCTTTGTCTTCGAGTTGGGACAGTGGTTAGGACTGCCTTATACAAATCATACCCGATATGTGGAACTCTTTATCAACGGCGATTATAAGGGTGTCTATCAGCTGACCGAACAGATTCAGCAGGGAAGCAACAGGGTAGAGGTGAGCGATGAAAAGGGCATTCTTGTGTCTTTGGACGTGGACGACGGTCCCGGGGAAGCCCCCTATGAAGAGGATAACTTCTGGTCGACGGTCTATCACATGCCCATGGCGGTGAAGTATCCTGACGACGACATGCTGACGCCAGCCGTCCGTGACTCCATCAGGGATGTCTTTGCCGAACTTGAGAATGCGATTCGCAACAGGAACTACCCGAAGGTGGATTCGATGCTTGACATACAGTCGTTCATCCATTACCTCCAGATTCAGGAGTTCATCTACAATGTCGAACTGTCTGCCCCGCGCAGCATCTACATGCACAAGGAGGGAGACGGCAAATGGGTGATGGGACCGTTGTGGGACTTTGATGCAGGGTATGACTTTGACTGGGCAAACATGACCACCGGGCATACTTTCTTCTCTGACTACAAAGAGACGGTGATGGGCACCAATCCCTATAAGCGGAACGGTAACTACAACTATGTCCCACAGTTCTTTACAAATCTGTTCGGTTGTAAGGAGTTTGTCAGGCTGTATAAGGAGGAGTGGAACAAAATCAGCGATTCCATCGTGTCCCGAAACTGGGGCGAGATGGAAAAGTATATCGCGAACCTGAGCAACGGACCGATGACTCGGGAGGCGGCAAGATGGCCCGTCTCACGAAAGTTCTTCGAGGCTGAGGTGGAGAAGATGCACCGCTGGCTTGAGAGTCGTGCTCAGTATATGACGGAGCTGATTAACAATATTCCTGAGCCCGAAGACAGTCCTGCCGATGAAGAGCAGTTCTGTGGAACGATGGTGTGCAATGTCACAATGGACAAGAATGACGGCTATTCCCAAAAGGTGCAGATACATGTCAGCAAGGATGAACTGCTCGACCTGCTCGATGTGGATGCTGAATCCTTAGCTGAGAGCAAGATAACCATTGTCCCGCTCAATGCAGACGGTACGGAAGGGCAGAACCACACGAATGGTGTGTTCGGCGGATGGTTCAACGAGGAGGGCAATCCTCTCACATGGGGAGAGGGACATGTGTACATCGAAGTCTATAATGACCTCTTCAACTGGACCTGCGGGGTGCATCCTTATAATTGTTATGATGACGAACATACGGTGACCATGCAGATACAGTATCCTGTGAAGTCCGTACTGAAGAAAGTAAATGTCGAAGTCAGGTTTACCATCGTGAACCAGGGCGGCTGGTGGTGGTAATGTGCAGAGAAATTTTAAATCCTTTATTATATGAATAAAAAGCTATTATTAATGTTGGGTCTGGTGCTGTTGCAGTTTTCACACGTGATGGCGCAAAAGACGGTTTATATCCCATACGAGTGGCGTAACAGGACCGATACGCTCATCTATGCGGAGAACGACCCCAACAACCGTTATACGTGGTCGAAGTCACGTAGTAAGGAGTCGGAGAATGTCATTGTGTTCTGGGACAAGTATTACGGTAATACAGACCCGCAGAAGACAACAGGGTTCTATCACGTCGACATCGACGACCTGCTCAGAAAGTGTGAGGCGTTTTTTGAACTGGAAATCAATCAGCTCGGATTTGTCGATCCCAATAACTCCAACCTGAATAAGTATAAGGTGATGGTGCTGATGAACCACACGACGGAATGGACCTGCTATGGTGGCGGATACGACTTTCAGGTATCGGCACTATGGCTGAACCCGTCAACATGCCAGCCCGTAGGTCATTCTGTTGCCCATGAGATCGGCCACTCTTTCCATTATATGTGCTATGCGGAGGCTTCTAACCACGGAGCGATAGGAGGAGTACAGACCGGCTTCCACGGAGCAGTCGGAAACGGAAGCGTTACTTGGGAACAGACAGCCCAGTGGCAGGCAAATCAGTCATATCCCGAACTGATGTACGACCAGAGCATCGGCGTGTTCCGTAACTCGCATAACTATGCCTATACACATGAGTGGCACCGCTATCAGAGCTATTGGTTCTTCTATTATCTCTGCCAGTATTACAATGACATCAAGACGGTGGCTAATGTCTGGAACTATCCCGAGACAAGGATCAAGGACTTCAACGAGGTGCTGATGGACTATAAGAAACTGAGCGTGGATGATCTGTACCGCCTTTACTTCGATTATGCCTGTCGTCTTGCCACATGGGATCTGGAGGTCTGCAAACCCTATCGGAATCCCTATATCGGCGATTTCAATTATCGCTGCGTTCAGGTTGACGAGAAGAAATACCAGGTGGCATTGTCGAGTTGTCCCCAGAGCACTGGCTTCAACGTGATTCCGCTGAAGGTTCCCCAGGCAGGAACGGAGGTGACAACGAACTTTACGGCTCTTCGATATGATTCAGAACTGGCAGAGGGAGACCCCGCTGAGTATCTCAACGAGAACACGGGCTTTACGAAAGCCAATACGAAGAAGTACAATGTGATTAACGGTTCATACCGTGGCTTCCGCCTGGGCTATGTGGCATTGTTGAAAGACGGTACCCGGAAATACTATTCCCAGGATTCCATCTATTGTACAGGCGGTACGGAGAAGACGGAATCTGTTTCGTTCACTGTTCCTGAGAATGTCAGTAAGATGTGGCTCATCGTCTCCCCGGCATTGAAGCGCTATATCCAGCATAAGTGGGACGAGTCGTTCAACGGCGATGACCAGTGGCCTTATCAGGTGGAATTCGATGGTACCGACATAGGCAGCAAGGCAACGGTCTATGTCTCTCCGAAGATTGACGGTCGGGTGATTGCCGATGCAACCTTCACATGGGATGTCACATTCCCGTATAATGGCTCTGCCTATACAGGAGCTTCGGTTGTCGTTGGCGGTTCGGCAGCATCCACCCTTGGCACAGCCTTCCAGATGCCGGTTGAGAATATCAGCAGCAAGATGCAGGCTTACTCCGCAAGCGGACCTTCGAACGGGAGAATCATGTTCTATGCCGTGAACACCAATGGCAGTCTTGCTGCAAGCGGTTCGACGGCAAATGGCTATGGCCATTGGTTCAATGCTGCAGGTACGGTTTGTCCTTATTCTAACGGATACATCTATTCTGAGTTTACTCCCCAGACGATGACCTTCTACGTTGGGCAGTATCCTGGCAAATGTCCTACCGGCAATAAATATACCGTCAGACAGGCATTGCGCTATAAGAAGAATGCACAGGAGACAGCCACCGCCTATTTCGTCTTCAATGTGACGATAGGTAATACTGAGTCAGTAGAACTGACCAAGGTGGAGTATGACGAAGAGACCGTCCTTGGCGTTAGGAATGTCACCCTCCCGGCAGCTTCACAGGCTGATGGCATCTATAATCTGAGAGGCCAGAAGATGAACTCAGCCGAGTCGTTGCCCAAGGGCATATATATCGTCAATGGTAAGAAAGTATTGGTGAAATAGAAGTCGCTGAGCATCAGACTTGATATATTGGATAGAGCTAAGGCTTGCCCGAGTGGTTAGCCTTAGCTTTTTTTGATGGTGACGGCAAATGAATCACTTCCGTTTTGTCGTCAAATAGTTTGACAAAATCTTGTCGGGGAAAAGTGGTGAAAGAGAAGTTAAAATCTGTAAAAGTTGATTCTTCATTCTTTATTCTTCATTCTTCATTTTGTGAAAGCTTAGGTTTCTCACCCTCATACCTTACCTTTGACCGCGCCAAAGGTTATGTTTCATCGCATGAAACATGGTCTTTCACACGACGAAACCTTACCTTTCGCGCATCAAAACCTTACCTCTCGCAAATCCGTATTTTGTAAACCTCTTGTTTACAGATAAGAATCCATGTAACCATCTGTCAGCCAACAAGTTACCAGAAACTTTAAAAAATGTCGTTTTTTCGACCGAAGTACTCTTTCGTGACCAAGACCCCCTGTTTTTTGGGCTCAAAACGTGATGTTTATTTGACAAATTCCCGTTTAGCCGGATTCGTAATTCGGGTGTATCGAGCACGGGTATTTGTAATGCCCAACATAAGAAGGACATTGTATAATGGAATAATATTGGGATGCCAAATTGCAAAATAATGCCGCTGGCATTTCTTCCCTTGCAACACAACACAAGATCAAACGCCCACGGCATTTCATCCTTTGAATACAAATCCTTTTATACATTATTATCATGGGGGCATGCCTCTGTTATTTTTAGGGAACGACATAGGATTTGCCCTATAGTGCACTGAAAGTGCAACAGAACACAGGCAGGGGTGAAGTGAAGCGGAACCCCTGCTTAGAGATCACAAATAGACAAGTGCCAAAGGTACGACAGAATCTCTGTCACCACCGCTTGGGGGTTCTACCCACTCTCGCCTGATTTACAGGTGTTCCGCTTCGCTCCACCGCCTGCCTGTAATCTTACTCCCCGTCGGGGATTATGTGGTACTGAATGCAGGACGTTTCATATCAACTGCTATATCATGGCCAATTTTTAACGCGAATGCTTTGGCAGTCTGAGAATATGTTGGTAACTTTGCCATCATCTACTAACGATGTGGAAGTCCTATCATGAAAAATGACGTGACACACAATATCAACTCAATAAACGAATTCTTGGAAATGTGAACAAAATACATATAGCAATAATGGCGGTACTCCTGCTGTTCTCTGCCTGTGGAAGCAGGGAAGCGCGGCGGATGCTCGACAGGGCTGAGGCAGTCATGAGTGAGGATCCCAGTGAAGCTATTGCCATCCTTGACAGCATCAGTGATGACGGATTGTCACGTAGCCAGCGGATGCACATGGAACTGCTACGGGCAGAGGCCATGAACCTGACTTATCAGTCCATGGACACCCTCAGCGGCATGGAATATGTCGCTGACTATTACCGCCCTTTTTGGGGTCATAGCCATCGCTACATGAGGAGCCTCTACATGCTGGGGTGCGTATTCCGTGACCGGGGCGATGCCCCAACGGCAATCCAATATTATCAGGAAGCTGCCAATCAAGCCGATACCACTCAGGCCGACTGCAACTTCTATACCCTATGCCGCATCTACGGACAAATGGCAGTGCTCTTCCAGAAGCAGCGTTCGCCCCGGCAGGAGTTAGAGGTTGAGCGCAAGGCTTACGATGCAGCCATGAAAGCCAAAGACACCTTGGCTGCCATCAGCTATTATAAATACATGGCAGGAGCCTATTATGCTCTGGGGATGAAAGATTCAGCACTTACCATTGTAGAGAACGCAATTTCTCTATATACAAAGAGGAAGGAAAAATCCAAAGCCGCCGCTGAAATGGGTGTTGCCTCGGATTTCTACATCAAGAAAAAGGATTTCAGGCGGGCAGACAGTCTTCTTAAACAATATGAAGCATATTCTGGTTTTTTTGATAATAATGGGAAAATCACCCCTGGCAGGGAAACATACTACTATACCAAAGGGCTTTACTACCAAGGTATACAGAAAACAGATTCCGCCATCTTTTATTATCGTAAGCTGCTTAGCCCGCTTATTGACATTGAAGATGTAGAATTAGGTTACAAAGGCTTGATGTCTGTTTACCATCATCTGGGCAAGGCTGACTCCACGCTTAAATACGCAAACCTTTACGCACAAGCCAACGACTCGGCAAATATTCTTCATTCAGCAGACGAGATTACACGCACTCAGGCCCTTTACAACTACACTCAATTCCGGCTACAGGCAGAACAAGAAAGACATCATGCCATGACTAATCTCTATGTGGCATTTGCACTCGGTGTTATTCTCTGCATCCTCATGCTCATTATTTATTTAGGCATTATTCAAGTCAGACATCACCGAGAAAAGGTACAAATTGCAGAACAACAGCTGCACACCCGCTTGTCAGAATTGGAACACCAGCTTACGATCAAGGAAATGATGGATGTGGAGAAGGAGATGATGGACTCGCCACTGGTAAACTCTTTCCATGAAATGTCAAAATCATCAGTAAAGAAGCCTACACTCGACGAATGGAGTCAGTTGCGCTCCTTCCTCAGGGATAAGCTGCCGGCATTCTGGGATAAGCTGCATGAATGCGAACCGCCGCTTAGGATAGAGGAAGTTGACGTGTGTCTGCTTATCAGGCTGCAGTTCAAGGCCAAGGACATCGCAAACCTGACAGGCATGTCCCTTCAAAGCATCTCAAACATCCGGCGCAGACTGCTCCAGCGGGTGTTGAGTTCGACCGTCTGATTATGAAACTGTAATAACGCCCCATTTCATCGGAGCTCAGACATTTTGTTTAGTTTTGTTAAGTAGTTTTGTGTGTGGATTGGCGGTAAATTACTATTTTTGCTGCAGAATCAATGAGAAGAGTATAAGCTAAAATATGAATGACAGTGCAGAATCATAAGTACAATTTTT
This sequence comes from uncultured Prevotellaceae bacterium, assembly GCA_902762325.1. Lineage (GTDB taxonomy): Bacteria > Bacteroidota > Bacteroidia > Bacteroidales > Bacteroidaceae > Prevotella. The sequence goes on from CACWNV010000041.1 coordinate 48,779, forward strand.
CGATTAAGCGAGAGAAGAGAAAGCTTGCTTGCTTTTCAGAGCGTGAGAAAAATCGACCGAAGGTCAACGGAAAGGAATTCGACGGCATGCACGGTCTGAACACCTACGACTACGGCGCAAGGCAGTACAATCCTGTCACAGGAAGATGGGATAGGATGGATCCGCATAGTGAAAACTATTATCCACATAGCCAGTATGCATATTGTAATAATACGCCAATGAATGCCATTGATCCTGATGGAAAAGATGATTATAGATTGAATGCTGCTGGACAATTCGAATTTTGGAGAAAATCCAATGCCAAAACAACAGATAGAATTTACACATTGGATGGAAAAAGCAATATTACAATTAACAATACGACAACAAAGCAACTAATGTCAGATAGAGATGATTATGATGGGAATTATGCAGTTGGTGGAGCCGAGATGCAGGACTTATTTAAATTCTGTTCGGATAATTCTAATGTAGAATGGAGATTGAATGGTTATAAAAATAAAGGTAAAACTACATATTTGATAGCAACATCACATGAGGAGGATGGAGTAGGAATAACTAATGGTGAAAATAACGAACTTGATTTATTCGTAAGTATTCATAGCCACCCAGGTGATTCTCCGGCAAAAGCATCTGGGTATGGAAAGAATTCTGTACAAGGCAAAAAACTAGTATCCACAGGTGATGACCAATTTAACGTAAACGACGTTTATCTTCATTTCAACAATGCGGGAAAGGCATATCCATCACAGTATCCTCGGTTTTATATTTATCATACTAAGACACAAACGAGAATCGGCTATGACCCAGATAGCCCACGAACTTCAGTTAAAAAGATAAGAAAAGCCTCAGATTTAATCCCATAATATATGATGAGAAAAATAATAACCACAATATTTTTATGTATCGCTCTGATTGCATGTAATAGGAACGGTAGTAATTCTTCTGCTATAATGCCTCCAGAGTTAGATAGTATTTTGGATGAATATATAGCAAACAATCCGAAAAGAAACGTTTTCAATATAGTTTTTGAGAACCGTAACCACAAACAGTTTTTCTACCTTCAAAGTTATCCAGATTTTTATGACGGTAATTTCGTGGATGGGTGTTTTATAAAGAACGGGAAAATCATCATATTCTGGTCGGTCAACAAATCGTGGAAAGACAGTTTGCTTCATATTCCACAGGAGGAACTTTGCTTTGATTCTTTGGCAAAATATTCAGATATTAATAAAGTTGGCGTTCACTTTGATGGTTCACCCTATCATTTGACATATAGAATACTGTCTGTGAATAAATACAGAAAAGCAGAAGATTCTGACTGGAGTTATCCAGAACCTGCGTGTGACAGCAATGTCATAAGCAGTGCGGCTCTGAATAAGATAGTTAATGATTTCATAAACACAAATGACTCGCCCACTATTACATATTTACGCTTTAGTAATGTGAATGGTGACAACTTTGTTTCTATAGGATATGATATTGTATATAACCCTGAAACGTTTTCAGGTATGTTTTACCGCAATGGGAGAATTGTCATTGTGTATTCACTTGACAACATTAGAAACTTAGATATAATAGATAGAAAATCGCTACTTCCCATACAAACGATTAGCGATTACAGGTCTATTAAAAGGAAATTCCCAAGATTTCCGGAAAAGAAGTATCGTATTGTTTCAAAAGGGAAAATGGAACGAATTACTTCTGATAATAGTATTTGGATGGATATTTGATGTGCAATAAACATCAAAGTAACTCGTAAATCAGAGTGACAGTTTTTTGATTGGCTGATGCGAACAAGTATGTAAAACAGTAAGACATGAACCAGATAATACTACGACAAATGAACATAGAGGCCCAAGTTCACTTTCGGACGGCGGTTCCGAACATCAGCGTCGCCATGGGCAGCACCAGGGAGCTCCTTCCCTCGGAGATTCTTAATGCGGACTCCACGGACTACCTGCTCGGCGGTGCTCTCACATTGAGGAACGGAAGAATCGACAAGTACCTGTTCGACGAAGGCTACTGCCAGGCAAGGAAGTACGTCCGCAACTACAGCCAGGACAACTTCACGTTCTGCTACTTCGACCGTGACCATCTGGGGAACGTCCGTCAGGTGAGGGAGGCGAACGGCGGCAGTGACGGAAGGGTCATCCAGACGCTGAACTACTATCCCTTCGGTGCGCAGCTGTGCGACGGCACCACGGACAGCAACGTGCAGAATCACAAGTATAACGGAAAGGAATTCGACGGCATGCACGGTCTGAACACCTACGACTACGGCGCAAGGCAGTACAATCCCGTAACCGCACGCTGGGACAGGATGGATCCGCTGTGTGAGAAATACTACAGCATCAGCCCG
>CACWNV010000042.1 GCA_902762325.1 uncultured Prevotellaceae bacterium
TGACCGTTCATTGCATCTACTGGCTACAGAAAAGCCTACAACGCTTGCTGGATTTGGAAACATCTATGGCATCGGAGAACACAAGCGCGACACTTTTGGCGCAAAGTTTATTGAAGTAATTAAAGAGTATTCCTCAAAACAAGATGATCTTCCATTCCCGGATGCCCCGTCTATAACGAATTAAATAGAATCTTTTCTTTCTTCTCTGGATAAAACAAGATTTGCCAGACAGACAGCACATTCGGTTTCAGAGTCTTTGGGACGCCATGCCAACGTATAGCTCACCTTTGCACTGGTCACCTCATATCCTTTGTCCATCCATACCTTCAGTTTGTCTCTTCCGGATGCAGACAACTGAGCAATGTTGATACCTTGTTCATTTAGTAAGAACCCCTCTTTGTATTGCAGATTATCGCCACTTCTTAGGCGAAGCACTATTTCTTTTCGTCCCTTGAAAAAGTCGAGCCATACATCACGCATGCTTAGTGCTATCGATATTGACGAACTCTGAACAGGGGGACTCGTTACGAGATACAGGGTTCGCTTAGCACGAGTGAGTCCAACATAATAAGTTCGCATATCACTTTCATCCCTTCTATCAGGCACAGGTGACAAGAGATATACCGTATCGAATTCACGTCCTTTTGCCTTGTGGATAGTACTTACAAATACAGATTGGTCATCATTAGAAATGAAGTCCTCTACATTCGACTCAAAAATATATTCACGCAGATCACTACGATAATAGTCTTTATGAGTTGCTTCAAAATCTGAAAAGAAATGCTGCATTAAGTTCAAACAGGCACTTGACGCATAAGTTTCAAGCGTACGTCGCTTTGCTTCCTGCCATTTTTCTTTAGCTATAGCGACTTCGTCTTTTCTGCCAAGTTGCTTAAGGAAATGGCGTACTTCAGCAAGGTTGCCAAAACGAAAACCGCCCATTGATTGTGCAACAGTCGTATGCAGACCGAGCTGTTCCAGTTCATAAGCCACCTGCATCGTCTCTTCATTGGTACGGGTAAGTATCGCCGTACTTCCTTGAACACTAATCTCTACATTCGAAAGTGATTGTAAAACATTCACCTTACCTTCCTCTCCTGTCACTGAATGAATAGGTGTTACTTTCATGCGATCAGGTATATGGTTCACAAAGCGGTTAGCACAATTAACAACAGACGTTGCCGAGCGATAGTTGTCTGTCATCTCATACAATTTAGCACCCTCTTGGCTGACAAGTGATTGCATATATTTGGAATCTGATCCGCGGAATGCATAGATATTCTGGTCATCATCGCCGACTGCTATGACACGCATTTCTTCGTTCTGTCTCATCAAAGCCTGAACCAGTCGGAAATCGTCAGCTCCCATGTCCTGAGCTTCATCAATGACGAGTACACTCTTGGCTGTTTTTGATGGTTCTACCTCTCCTTTTTCTATCATCTCTGCGGCAATTCGCACAACATCTTTCGCCTCATCCAGATTTCCTTGTTTGCCAATCAAATCAAAACTGTATGAGTGGAATGTCTTTATCTCTACATAGTGTGCAGCATTGCCCACCAAGTCTATAAGCCGTTTTTTGAATTCTGTTGCTGCTGCTCTTGAGAACGTAAGCATCAGCAACTGCTCATGTTTCACATCCTCCAACAACAAAAGTGAAGCAAGTTTATGTACCAGCACTCGTGTCTTACCACTGCCAGGCCCTGCTGCCACAACAATACATTTCGACTGCTTGTCTTCAATAATCTCACGTTGACGATTTGAGAGTTCTCCGAAAAGCTTTTTATACTTAGCAGGCGTGATGTTCTTGTCTATCTGAGAACGCCGTTCTTCCTTGAAATAATAGCTGATAAACTTTCGGAAGTCCATTGTGAAGTAGTCATTGACAAAACGTAACGCGGCATTATAGTCACGAACCATCAGGTTAGCATATTCGCCGACAATGTGAATCTGTCGGATGCGTTGCTTGTAGAATTCGTCCAACAGCCGGTATTGTTCTTTGCCGTATCTTGCTCTGCGGTCGGCAATGCGGTCTATCTGCATGGTGTTATAGATGACGATAAAGCCGCCTTCAATCTTCACCAGTTCTGTCTTGGTTAGATAAAGCAGGGCTTCCTCAACGTCATCGATAGTGGGCTTCTCATGTTCTGCAAACATCGACTCCTGCTTACTGGCAATGAACTGTTGAAGCAGTTCAACGATTGAGAAGTTCACAAGCGTCATGTCTTTACGGGTGTCTCGACCGGCACTTAACGATTCCACGATAAACCGACAGATATCCATACGCCGTTCGAAACGTTCCATTGTGACCTTATTAGAGGCCTGTAAACTGATATTCACACTATCACTGAAACGATGCTCCTGTTTGTGGATATAACCCTTCAATGAAAGGAAGTGAAGCAGCTTTCTCAATCGCTTTACATTTGAATAGGTAAGGCCCGCCTTCTGTGCCTCTTCATTCAGTTCTTTGTAGTTGAATCTATGAGCTTCTTGCCCAATTCGTTGCAGAAGGTATTGTTCTAATTTTAATATGATATCCAGATTGCGCAGGGAAGTACTTTTAGACACCCATGCCTGCATATCACGGCTATCTGCCAACAAACCGTCCTGCCTCATCAGGTTGATATTCCTGATAACTGTAGCCTTGCTCATCCCAAGGACATCTGCCAGATAATCAACACGACTCTCAGCTTCAGCTCCTCGACCTTCTGCCGTAGCTCGTGCACTTATCAACGACTTGATAATACGGGCAGCCTCTTCACGGGATTGTTCATCAAAGAGAGGTGAAACGGTTAATTTGCTACGGGCTTCATCCATGTTCTTTACTGCTATACCTGTGGCAAAGACATGAGGAGAGTTGCTTCCCCGTTGGATGAAACCGGCGTCCTCCAATGCTGCGATGGCTGCTTTCACACGCGTTTCAATGTCCTCAATTTCATCTCCCCATCCAGCCTGGCGTGCTATATCCAAAGGTGAACAGCTTACTTGATTTCTTTTGGCTGTAAGATCCTTTATGGCTTTCCATACCTGCTGAATCTCACCGATACTTAATTTGGTTTGATTGAGGAGGATGAAATGCTTGTCAAGATCATTGTCAGCAAACAACACATAACACTCTGCCTGCATTTCTGGGTCTCTCCCTGCACGACCAGCTTCTTGCACGTAGTTCTCCAGTGAGTCGCTGATGTTATAATGAACAACCAGTCCAACATCTTTCTTGTCAACTCCCATTCCAAAGGCCGAAGTTGCTACGATTACCTGCGCCTCCCCACTCATAAAAGCATTCTGATTCTTCACCTTCTCGGCAGTTTCCATCTTGCCATTGAATGGCAGTGCCCTTATACCGTCGCTTACCAAATGCTGTGCTAATTCATGCGTACGCTTAGTTCGTGACACATAGACTATTGAAGGACAGTCATGCCCAACTATGAGGGAACGAAGCAAATTGTATTTTTCTTCTGCCGTATCAGCGTGAAGCACCGAATAGCGCAAATTCTTTCTTTCAGCATTGGCTGCAAATATCTTCAACTCAAGACCAAGTTTCGACCTGAAGTAATCAGAGATATCACTGATGACCTTTTGTTTGGCTGTTGCCGTAAAGCACGAAACAGCTATTGACTGATTCTGAAGTTTCTTCTCTTGCAGACGTCGAATGAAATCACCTATATACAGATAGTCCACGCGGAAGTCATGCCCCCATGCTGAGAAGCAGTGAGCCTCATCAATCACAAAGCGTACAACATTCCTATTCATCAGCAGCCGCTCGATAGTCTTCGAGCGTAACATTTCCGGTGCGATGTAAAGAATGTTTGCCGTGCCTTCTGCCACCTGCTTGATGGCAGTGGCTCGCTCAATAGGGTCAAGCAGTCCATTGATTGTCACCACATCACTGATGCCTCGTGAAGCAAGATTATCTACTTGGTCTTTCATCAATGATTGCAAGGGAGAGATAACGACTGTCAGTCCATGACAATTCCTTCCCGCCATCAACGCCGGCAGTTGGAAAGTAAGACTCTTTCCTCCACCAGTAGGAAATATCGTTAGCAATGATTCGCCTCTGATAGCCGACTCCACAGCTTGTTGTTGCATAGGCACGCCATCGAAAGTGCGAAAACCATGATAGCCGAAAAATTCCTTCAGACCACTTAGGGCATCTAACCGTTGATGGCAATAATCACAATCCCCACATGATGTGTTGCAAAGCAGGTTCATCACATTGACCACCTCAGGATAGTTGCGTAATACCCAGGCAGGGGTAATGGAGAAAAGATCATCTGCACCAATCACAGCCAGGCAATATGCTATCTCTATAGGGTACTGCCTTACCAACATGTCGAAATCAGCATGGCTACATACTTTGCCGGTATACTCCCTTAGAATCAACTTAACCCAATCTGGCTGAACTCTTAGGATTCTACCCAACAAGGATTGTTGTGTTGAAGGAGAATACTGCACATACTTAAAGAATCCTTCAAATTCTTGAGTCCGATGAAGCAATTGGTAAAAGATCTCCTGTCTTCCAGTCGACAGTTGATGCCATGCAGCCACCTCGTCGTTTAACAAGTCGCGAGCTTTCTTGGAATCATTTACAGGATTGTTTAAATCATCCACTTGCAATTTATCATCCTTTACCAGATGATGGTAAGGTCGTTTGGGGAACAACAGCGGTGAAAGAAAAAGTGTATCGATAATAGTAGGATTGCCCCTCAAGGCGGTGTACTTCAGATCATGGTTAATGATGTTATGCCCACAAATAGTATCACATCTTGACACAAAGTCATCGAAGTCTGCTTTTGAATGAGAGTGCAGAACAGCATCATCCTCCCTCACTGCTCCGTAGTCATCTACTTTCTTCGTTCGCGGATTGACCTCCGTATCAATAAATACTATCATATTGCTTTTATCTAACACTATACTTGCTATCGGAGATTAATAGCTTTTGTACATCTAAAGATGTATTCTGTTCGCAAAGATAACGATTTTTCTGTAGAATCCATAAAACTCATCCTTCATTTTTCGTATCTGCTGTTTTTTCCAAACAATACTCTCATTGTTTCAAATCTGGAACGACAAAATATAATCATTATTTGTGTTCTCTAAATCTTTATTGGAAATATAGATAAACATTTTTCCTCTCAGACATGGTTCTCTCGGGGAAATTTAATATTTTTGCATCAGGGAAAGTTCTGCCTTTGTCGTGCATACTATCCATAGGCAGCGCTAACCAATGAATAAACCTCAAACAACACCTTTAAAGACGAATGACGATGAATCTATGCCTACTTGTCAGTTTGTTATTGTCGGTCGCTCAAGGCAGTGATGACAGGACACGCGGAATCGGGCAGTACCCGGGGGCTCCCGATGAGTTCTTTGCCCCGACGGTCACATGGACGGAGAACAGCCAGTCGCTTTCCAACGTGGCGCTTCACCGTACGGCGCTCGCCTCCTCCACTTACGACTACAACCACACCGCGCATCTGGTGACGGACGGCATCTGCGACGACAGACTGCCCGCCATGCTTCAGGCTTCCACCCCCAAAGGACTGTTGCCCCGACGGGAGGCGGAGTGGAGCATCGACGGAGGACCCTATTCACGGAACATCCTGCTGGGTGGTCACACGTGGATGCAATACGACTGGAACGGGGAGCTGATGCTCACGGCAAGGAGGGTGAGGCTCGAAGGGATGGTCGCATACGACGACGGGAAGGCGAAGAACGGCTATTCCATCCGTTGCCTGACATCGGACGACGGCACTCACTGGCAGGAGGCGGGGAAGGTCGTCGGCAACGGCCTGCCCGGTACGCCCCTACACTACAAGTTGCACTCCGACCCTAACAAGCAGGAGGATGCTGAGCTCCTTCCTGCACGGGTGCTGAACGAGACGGTCACCCTTCCTCTCCCCATACACACGAAACACTTCCGGCTCCAGCTGGACATGGACGGTGCTGCCCACTGGGACATCCGCGAGATTCACTTCATCGATGCTGAGGGTAACGAAAGGGATGTGCTGCCTTCCAACACGTTCAGTAGCATGTGGATGAGCAACGGAGGCGGCGAGCAGTGGATCTACACTGACCTGGGCAGACGCCTGCCCATCGAAGAGGTACGGCTCCACTGGTATCTGGCTCCGAGGAAAGGGGCTGTCGAGGTGTCGGACAATGCAAGGGACTGGGTGAAGGCTGCCGACCTGCAGAACGACACGCTGATAAGGATGAAGACGACTGCCCGCTATGTGCGGCTCCTGCTACAGGAACCCGGCGATGCCGGATACTACGCGCTTCGCGAGATGAAGGTCATGTCTCCTGCGACAAAGTGTTACACTCCTCATGCCGTCGCCGGATGGCGTGATGGGAGATATGAGCTGAGCGGCGGCAACTGGCAGCTGCAACGCTCATCGGAGGTGACGGCGACGGGTGAGCAGATTGCCTCGCCCGACTACGACAGCCGCTCGTGGATTGCCGCAACGGTGCCGGGGACGGTGCTCGCCTCGTATATCAACATCGGTGCCGTGCCGAATCCGAACTTTGCCGACGACGTGGATCAGATTTCCGAATCGTTCTTCCGCTCGAACTTCTGGTACCGCGACACCTTTGAAGTACCGGCTGAGCTGTGCGACGGAGGGCTGCAATGGCTCTGCTTCGACGGCATCAACTGGAAGGCTATGGTGTACCTGAACGGCGTGCAGCTTGGACGCATCGACGGGGCGTTCATGCGCGGGAAGTTCAATGTTACGGGTATGCTGAAGAAGGGTACCAACTGCCTTGCGGTGAAGATTATCTGCAACGACCACTTCGCCGCCATCAAGGAGAAGGACGAACAGACGACTCAGTTCAACGGCGGCTTACTCGGGGCTGACAATCCTACGTTCCATGCCACCGTGGGATGGGACTGGATTACGACGGTGAGAGGCAGGGAGGCGGGCATCTGGAACGAGGTGTACCTGACAACGACCGGAACGGCGGATGTCAGCGACCCGTACGTCAAGACGGAGCTGTCTGCCGACGGGAAGACGGTGAGCATCACGCCCTCGGTGTTCGTCAAGAACAACGACAACCTGCCTACCACCGGAACGCTCAGGGGATGGATCGGGAACACGCAATTCGAACAGACCGTCACGCTGCCCGCAAACTCGGAAAGGGAAGTGGTGTTCCATCCTTCTCAATACCCTCAGCTGACAGGCGGCGACTTCCGTCTGTGGTGGCCTAATGGCTATGGCGACCCCTATCTCTATGATGCGGGATTCACCTTCACCCCCGACGCATCCGTGCCGACCACGATTCATTATCGGGCTGGACTCCGCGAGATGAAATATGTGGATGCGAAGGACAGCCTGCGTCTCTTCATCAACGGACGGCGACTGGTGCCATTAGGAGGAAACTGGGGATTCGACGAGCATAACCTGCTCTACCGCGCCCGTGAGTACGACATCGCCGTGGGGTATCATCGCGACATGAACTTCAACATGATCCGCAACTGGGTAGGACAGGTGGGCGACGAGGCTTTCTACGAGGCGTGCGACCGACACGGTATCATGATATGGCAGGACTTCTGGCTTGCCAACCCTGCCGACGGTCCTGACCCTTACGACAACGTGCTCTTCCTGCGCAATGCCGAAGACTACGTGCGCCGCATCAGAAGCCATGCGAGCATCGCTCTCTATTGCGGACGTAACGAGGGATTCCCGCCGGAAGCCATCGACCGCAAGCTGCGCGAGTATGTGCATACGCTCTCTCCCGGCATGGACTATATCTCCCACTCTTCTTCTGAAGGTGTGAGCGGTGGCGGTCCCTACCGGGCATTGCCGATGAAAGAATACTTCTGCCGTCAGAGCGGAAAGATTCATTCCGAGCGGGGGATGCCTAACGTGATGAACATCGAGAGCATGCGCCGCACGATGAGTGGTGATGCCCTGTGGCCGCAATCGGTACAATGGGGTCAACATGACTACACGCTGATGGGTGCACAAAGGGCGTCGGAGTTTAACAGGCTGGTCAGCGAGGGCTTCGGAGAGGCGCAAAGTGCTGAGGAGTTCTGTCGGTGGGCGCAGCTCATCAACTATAACGGCTACCGTGGGATGTTCGAATCTACGAGCAAGAGCCGGGCAGGTCTTCTTCTCTGGATGAGCCATCCGTGCTGGCCTTCGATGGTGTGGCAGACCTACGACTACTATTTTGAGCCGACGGGTGCCTATTTCGGTGCGAAGAAGGCTTGTGAGCCGCTGCACATCCAATACAATGCGCTCACGGACAGCATCGAGGTGGTCAACCACTCTTACGGCAGGACGGCGGGAATCACGGTCTCTGCCTCCGTCTTCAACCTTGACGGCAAGCGGGTTCATCATCGGAAGGCCCGGGTGACAAGTGAGGACGACTCTACCCTGTCATGGTTCAAACTGGCGGAGCTCATGCCGTCGGCTCCCTCTGATGTGTGGTTCCTGCGCCTCCAGATTGCCGACAAGAAGGGTGTCATCTCGGAAAACCTCTATATCATGGGACGGGAGGAAAACAACTATCGTAAGCTGGCGACTCTCCCGAAGGCTGAGATTGAAAAGCAGATGACCGTGACGACAACGGGGGACACGCGCACGGCTATCGTCACGCTTCGTAACAAGAGCAACGTCCCGGCTCCTTTCCTGCGGCTGAACCTGATGGGTGCGGACGGTGAGCAGATTCTTCCTGTGGTCTATAGCGACAACTATATCACGCTGATGCCTGGGGAGTCGCGAAGTGTCAGGGTGACGTGGAAAATAGAGGATGCAAGAGGAATGAATGAGGAAATTGTTTTAAATGAAGAATGAAGAATGAAGAATGAAGAATCTTAAACGTATAAGATTAAAGATTAAAGATTAAAGATTAAAGATTAAAAACATATAAGATTAAAGATTAAAGATTAAAGATTAAAAACATATAAGATTAAAGATTAAAGATTAAAAAATAAAAGGGTAAGGAGATGAAGAGTTTTAAATCAAATCCGTGGATACTTCCACAACCGGTGCTGATTATTGGCACTTATGACAAAGAGGGGAATGCTAACGCTATGAATGCTGCCTGGGGTGGCGAGTGGGACATGCATGAGATTATTATTTCTCTGGGGTCGCACGCTACGACGGATAACCTCGCGGTGAACCCGGAGCTGACCGTTACCTTTGCAACGGCTGATACGATGGTGGCTGCCGACTATGTGGGCATCGTCAGCGGAAGGAACACGAGCGACAAGATGCAGAAGACGGGCTGGACGATTGAGAAGGCTCCCAATGTCAATGCGCCGTTGTTCAAGGAATTCCCCATGACGCTGGAATGTCGCGTCAAGCAGAAGATTGACGAATCGGAGACTGGCTATTATCTGATTGCCGAAATCGTCAACATCCTCTGCGACGAACAGTTCCTGGCTGAAGACGGTAAGCCGGATGTGGAGAAGATGGGAATCATCACCTACGACCCCGTCCATCACACCTACATTCAATTAGGCAAGACGGTGGGCAACGCCTTCTCTGACGGGAAGAAGTTAAAGTGAATAGTCACCTGGTCAGTTATCGGGGCACTTCTTTATTTATAAGTAATCTTCTGGACGATCTGTCCGGGGTCCACTATCGTGAGCGTTACCGTGTGTTCACGACGGGTTTTGTCGAGTGGCATCGTCATGACGAAATCCTTGCGGTTCTCGACAATCTGCATCTTCCATTCCCGTCCCCATTCCTTGAAGATGTTTTCGCAGACCACCGGCTTGCCCTGGTCAATGCTGACCATAAAACGGTTGCTATGGTCTGTCCAGACGGGCCACATCGGTACGACGGAGATGGAGAGTGAGATGGAGTCAGCCCCCTTCGGGAGTGTACCGGCAGGGATGACGATGTCGATGCTTTCCTTAGCCGTCAGGTCGAGGGGCTGACCTAACTGAAGAGCTTGCCAGTCGGTGCCGATGCCATCGAGCAGACGGAACGGTTCCTTCACGTTGAGCTTCGTGAGGTCAATCTTGTTGGGGAAGTCTATATGCCGCTGCTTGTCGGGCAGACGGTAGGCGTCAGTCGGCTTATCGGTGAGTTCGGGCATCTGATGATAGAGTGCCGTGTAGCCCGGCGGCACCTCAGAGATCATCTGGTCCCACTTGCCGTTGAGTTGGGTGTGGTAACGCTTAATGAGTCTGTTGATTTCATCGTAGGCATCTCTCGACTGCCGGGCGAACGAGGCATCGCCCGTCTCGTGGTTTGCCTGGGCATAGAGGAACTTGCGGTTCATCTGGTAGGCGGAATGTACCGAGTAGCCGAGCATCTCGAAGAGGGCAGGACGTAGCTCTGGCTTTACGTTGCGCTCTATCTCGTCGTAGGCAAAGCAGATGTTCTGATAATCGACAAGCCGTTTCTGTGCGGTGCCCGTCTCAAACGAGAAGTCAGTGTCATAAAGGCGTGCATACTCTGGCTCGTCCCACTCCATCTCATAGCCCATGAACTCAGGCTTGCGGTCCCACGCCAGACGATAGTAATGGTCGAGTATGAACTGGAATGCAGACAGGTGCTGCCCGCCAAACACCTTGGCAAGCCACTGAGCCTGATAGGTGTTGGCATTGTCATAGCTGAACGACTGGAAATTGTATGCCATGTCCATGAACATCTGCGTTTCCACTTCCATCGGTTTGATGTCGCCCACGTTGAGCAGCCAGTAGCGGTCGGCTCCGGCATTGTAAGCCTTCAGCAGTTCCTCGTACATGAGCATGGGAGGAGTTGTCGAGAGCCAAAGGTTGTCGTGCGGCACACCGCAATAACTGATGTGATAATAGACGCCGCTTCCCCCTCTCCTCTGCTGTTCCTGGCGGTTGCTCACGCGCTTCATGTAGCCATAGTTGTCATCAGGCCAGACGAGCGTGATGTCCTCGGGTACGCGAAGGCCGGCATCATAGATGTCGAGCGTCTCCTTGTAAGGCACGAAGATCTGGGGAATGTCCGTAATCTTGTCGTGCTTGTATTTCGTCAGGATATTGCGCTGCTCGGCAAACACTTTCTCCAGCGTACGGGCGCGATCCTTCGGGTCGGTGCTTCCCCTCATTGCCTCATCATGCAGGCCGCGCATGCCCATGGTGTAGATGTTGTCATAGTCAGCCGTCTCACGAATGCGGTCGTCGAGCTTCTTCAGGATGGTCGCACTATTGGTCTCATAGTTCCATTCTCCGTCGCGTTGTCTCTCCCATTCCGACGGAGCGGCATTGTTGAAGAGCAGCGGTTCGCAATGACTGGTGGTAATCATGATGCCCCACTTGTCTGCCATCTTCTGACTCTCGGGATGACTATAGAAAGCGCCCGTGCAGGTGTGCATGGCAGGAGCCAGCATGTTTCCTTTCAGACGGAGAATCAGTTCGCAAACGCGGTCGTAGGTCTTAGGACCTATGTCGCCCAAGTCTTTCTCGAAGGTCTGGGCAGCCCATGTCTTCAGTCCCCAGTCTTCATCGTTGAGGAAGACACCGCGATACTTGACGGTTGGCGACTGGCTGACATAGTTCTCCGTGTAATCGAAGACACGCCTGCCAGACTTGTCAACGGGTACGTCGGCAAACCAATACCACGGACTGACACCTATCGCCTCGCTCACGTGCAACACGCCGTATGCCAGTCCTCTGGCATCGGAGCCAGTGATATACAGAGTTCCTTTCCGCTCGTCGATGGCATACCGTTCCCAGGTGTTCTGTAACTCCCGGTGTTGTCTTGTGTACTTCACCGTACCGATAACGACGTTCGTTCCGTTACTTCGTTGTGTACTCACTTGCGGTCTCACGCCCGAGACACGCTCAATATCATCTGCCAACACCTGAGCCATCTGCCTGACCAACGGTGCATCACCTTTCTGATACACAATCGTTGCCTTTGTCAGGTCCAGTGCCATTGCACTCATCCATGCACTCAGCACCGTCAAAATCATCACGAGTCTTCTCATATCTACACCTTGATAACTACTAAATAATACTATTTCGCAAAGATACAAAAAAAGGAAATAAACACAATGGGAAAGCTAACTTTTCTTTACACCTACAGATATAGAACCTTATCCCTCTCGGTATTCTTTCGGAGTCATGCCCTTCAGACGTGAGAAGAACTTGGTGAACGAGGGAGCATCGGCGAAATTCAGACGCTGGCCGATCTGGGCAATACTAAGCTTCGAGGTACGGAGCAGGAACGAGGCTTCCATGAGCAGCATCTGATTGATATAGTCGATGACGGTTCGTCCCGTGACACGTTTGACGACACGCGAGAGATAGTCGCTGGTGATGTGCAGCCGGTCGGCATAGAAGCCGATGTCATGGTGCTCAACGAAGTGGAGAGGAAGCAGACGGTTAAAGCCGATGAAGATTTCCTCTATGCGCTGGGGGACATGCCGGTGGACGATGATACGGTCCTGGGCATTCTGCAGGTCAAGCAGGAAGATAGCGTATAGCATGCGGAGCACCTGCTGCTTATAGGTGTTGTCAGAATGCAGGTAATTGATGATTTCACGCATCCTACTTTCAAGCAATGCTGCCGTCTCTTGCGGAAGCGACAACTTAGGCTCGCTCAGCTGGACGATGGGCAGATACGCCATGCTGACCATGTCACGGATGGAGGGCGTCTCAAGCGTAGTGTGCTCATCCACCATCAGACAATAGCCGCGGTAGTCTTGCGAGATGGAAAGGACGGTGACCGACAAACCGGGCGAATAGATATAGAGGTCGCCCTTGGTGAGATGGATTTCGCTCCCGTTGTAGTTCATCACGAGCCACCCTTCAGTGACCAGCGTAAACGTATAGCACGACAGAAAGCCTTGCGTCAGATTGGTCTGCATCGTCATTTCGGCATTGCTTGGCGTGCAATACACCTTGCCGTCCCAGTCTTTCACGGGATCTTCACCGATACTTATGTTCCACCATTCCTTTAACGTGTACATCTCTGATTATGAGTGTTTGAACAATTATTATGCGCAAAGATACAAATAATCTTTTTACTTGTGCGCTTTCAGACAATTTTTGTGCGCTTTGGGAAAGCAAATGATTCAAATTAATGTCGTATCTTTGCCTTCGGAATATCATTACTAACATCAAAAGGAGAATCATTATGGACAAACAGAAATCAATCGAAGCATTACAGTTCTTCGCAACCGGTCTGACAGAGGGCGCACTGGTTCACAAACTTCAGGGACAAATATTCAAGGCTCAGGGCTTCGGAAAGCTCGGTCAGAAATATGTAGACCACTTCAACGAGGAGATGGCATGGGTAGAGAAATTCGTTGAGCGTATTCTCGACCTCGGCGGAGAAATCAAGTTCGACGGTGCCAAGAGTCGCGAGCTCATCAGCAACCCCATCGACTATATCAAGGCGGACCTCGAAATCCAGAAGGCTGGCGTTGACCTGCTCTACAAGTGCTGCGAGACGCTGGTAAACGACCCCACCACCTATGAAATCATGGTTGGCTACCTGAAGGATGAGGAAGAAGACCTCTATTGGAGCCAGGGCGCACTGGAGATGATTGAGTGCATCGGTCAGCAGAATTGGTTATTCACACAAGTATAAAACACAAAGACAACATGAAAGAGCAAGTATTACAGGCTATGCGCGAGGCTGGTAAACCCGTCTCGGCTGGCGAAGTGACAAAGGCATTGGGAGCCGATCGTAAGGAAGTTGACAAGGCGTTTGCCGAACTGAAGAAGGAAGGCGCCATTGTATCACCCGTCCGTTGCAAATGGGCTCCTGCACAGTAATTAATCATGAGGAGGGCTACGGCTCTCCTTTTATTTTTCAACTTAAAACAAACACGATTATGGAAATCAAAGCAATCCGTATGTTCGATAATGGTTTCATGAACCAGAGTTTTGCCTTCGGCGGTGAAGAGGGAAAGGACAAGTTCGACGAACAAATCATCTACCGCAGCAGTCTTCAGAATTTCCTCATCGACACGGGGGATGAAGTGATACTGATTGATACCGGCTTCGAGACGGGCATGTCCGCCCCTGCCAAGAAATTGGGTGCACCACTATACATGGGTGAGCTGGTAGCCGACTACATGGCATCCTTCGAAGCACTTGGCTACAAGGCTGAGCAGGTGACGAAGATTCTCATCACTCACAAGCACCCCGACCACACGGCAGCACTGAAGTATTTCCCCAATGCGAAGGTGTACATATCACCGGAGGATGCCGATGCGATGAAGCTCGACGGCGAGAACATCGTCCGTGCTCAGTACGGAAAGCCGTATCACAACTTCCCCAACGCCCAGCAGATAGCAGACAACGTCTGGTTCATCGAGGCCAAGGGACATACGAAGGGCAACAGCATCGTCATTGCCGAGAACGACGGCCTCTTCTATATGTTCCACGGAGACGTCACCTATTGCGATGCAGCCCTGAAAGCCAACAAGCTGAGCATCGTCTTCGAGGACAAGGAGGAAGCCCGCCAGACATTAGACCGCGTGCGCGAGTTCATCAAAAAGAATCCCACCGTCTATCTCTCCACCCATTGCCCTGAAGGCTATGAGAACTTAGAAATGAAGCGTGTGATGAAGCTGTAGCCTCATCACACGCTATTATAGGATTGTCAAGAATTATTCGAATTTTGACCCCTAAAAATGGGGGGTGCTGACAACGAAATGGTCCTTCGACCGAAAAAACGCCATTTTTTGAGGTTTTTCGTAAATCATTGACTGACAGATTGTTACACGGATAGTTATTTGTAAACGTGCGGTTTACAAAATCTGAATTTGCAAAAGGTAAGGTTTCGTTGCGCGAAAGGTAAGGTTTCGTCGTGTGAAAGGTTATGTTTGAGGCGATGAAACATGGTCTTTGGCGCGGTCAAAGCTTATGTTTGGCGGTGCGAAAGCTAAGCTTTCGCAAAATGAAGAATAAAGAATGAAGAGTGAAGAATCAACTTTTACAGTTTTTAACTTCTCTTTCATCACTTTTCCCCGACAAGTTTTTGTCGGGATTTTTGACATCAATGCCGTTTGCATTTCAAATAAAAAAATGCCGAAGGCATGAAAGAATACAGGCAGGCGGTGAAGTGCGAAGCACGGAACCCCTGCTAAGCACACATCCATTAACGGAACCCCGAAAGGGTGACAGATTTTGTGTCGTGTTGCAAGGGAAGGAAATGCCGTTGTTGTTTGATTATATGTTTTGTTGCAAGAAAAGAAATGCCGTAGGCATTGGACAATGGTAGCCAGCCATACAGAAAAGCCTTTAGGTTTTTCGAACCAACGGTCACTGTTCGCGAAGCGAGGGAAAGTAAATGGCTGGATAGAGCGACACCCACACCCAGAACCTTGCTGTAGGTAAGGGACAAGAGCTGCTCATGTCGCCTACCGTAAAGGCAGGCTTAAAATAATGGGTATAACACCATACCAGCCATTTCGCCGTACCCATAGGCACGGCTGTATGGCTGGCTACCTTTGTCCGATGCCTAGCAGCATCCTTTCTATTAAAGAGCTAATGTATGAGCATTTGTCACTGCATTATTTCTTTGCTAACTACCCTTGTCCGATGCCGCTGGCATCCTCATTGCAAACGACCTAACTGCATCCTTTCCTTGCTAACCGCCCCCTGTCTGCTACCTCTGGCGTCATTCACTTCATAAAATCAAACCACGACCGTGCTGTGGTGGTCTGAAAGACCAACAATCATATAGCCCAAGGCAATGCCCCGGGTGATGTATGGCATGTGGTAATTCCGCCCTGGAGGGGCATAAGCATTCCCCCCAACGATAAAGCTTTTGCCCTGTCAGGGCGTATTTGTTATGCTGCCCCAAGTTCCCAGGGCGCTGCCCTGGGCTAATGGATCATTACCCTTTCAGAGTGCATGTGGCAGTTAAGTTGGGGGATTGCGACACTATGAAGAAATCTTTGTCTTTATTGCATTATATTGGTGTCGGCTAAAAATGCAGAGGGCATGTATGTCATTATGACGGTTTTTGTTAAAAAAGGTTAAGCGAAAACTATTCTATTATAAAAAAATGTAGCAATTCTTGGAACTTATCAAAAAAGACATTATTTTTGTTTGCTTTTTTAAGTAGTTAGCTTTAACTTTATATTATTGCAATTACAATATGATAATCAAAAGACTATTAAAAATCTATGCATTGCTTAGCCTACTAACCTTTGTAAATCTTGTAGGATTGAAAGCACAAACACATGCAGATGCCACCAGTCAGAAGTGGAAAGGTATTGATGTGAGTACGGTTCTTGGAAACAGCGATTACACCGATAATGGTTTTCCTTTTCTTTTGTACAATGTCGGAACTGGCCGATTTATCATGCAGGGTGGTGACTGGGCTATGGAGGGCCGTTTGTTCTTCTCGGACTTCGGTCGTCAAATGTATCTACATTCCAGCGGTCGCATTAATTCTGGTATAACCGAGAGTCAAAATGCAAATAAGAATAGTTTCTGCGTCCGACCTCCTGAACCATTTAGTAAAAACTGGTCGGATGCGAATTATAATACCATCAACCTGACTACCCTGATGGATGGAAACGAGCAGAAGGATAAAAACACAAATGAGGTGTATTATTCTATGAACTGGTCTTTTGAGCGAGTTGAGGATGCGTCTAATACAGAGTCTTACACCTATTATATGACTCAGATATATACAAAGCCCAATCCTGACAAGATCTATTATCTTGGAGCCGCATGGGGAGAATGTCACAACACCTCAGTAGGTAAGGGAGATGGAAAGTTTGTCTATCTTGATGATGACCGATCCTGCTGGACTACCGTTGACGTGCGGGACACAATCGCCATAAAAGCTGTTCCTTTATGGAGTACAACAACAGAGAATGGTGTTTATTTGAAGCAAGAAAACGGAAAGGCAATGTTGGAGAATGGCGACGAAGTGAAAATACAGAAGCTCTATCAGTGGCGCCTGATATCGGTCGACGAATTTATAAAGGTGCTGAACTCTAATGGGATGGGGCTTAATCCCAGCATCTCGTCGCTGATTAAAGACCGCGACTTCACCCGTAACGCCAATGACTTTTACGGAGCAAACAACTGGACGGCTGATTTGCTGGCTGGCCATACCTACGGCCCCTATAACAAAACGGACAAGAGCACAAAGCGTTATACCTACACCTGGGGTGATTACAGGAAGGGACAATCGAATTTGTTTAATAACAACCAACAATCGTTAGGTTTTTTGTCTGAGCCATGGGACTCGCCCGTCAGGTTAAAAGAAGTGTTTGACAAAACGACTTCTTCCAACTCAAATGATCAAGCTGCAGGAAAGAAGAATGCCAAGTATGGTTTTATGTCCTTCGAAGGCGTGGGCACCGTCACGACCAACTTCCAAGTCCCCAAGGCCGGATGGTACGAGATAGAGTGTGCGGGCTTCAGTATGAGCGAAGCGGACCACGATGCCTATCTGTTTGCCCGTGTGATTCCCGACAACCAAGTCAATCAACCGGAAAGCTCGTTTGCGATTCCAACCGAGGATGAACCTACCTATGGCGTAGTGACACTGGGGAAACTGCCTTACGGTACTTATACAAAAGAAAGTTACGAGAGTTGTCTGGAAGCTGGAAAGGAACTGCTCCGAAACAGAGATAATCACAGGCAGAAGGTGTGGGTGCTGGTTTCGAAGGAAGACTCCGTCGCTGGCAAAAAGACCATCCGCCTGGGATTCAGGAAGAATGAGGCAACCCGGAGCGAACTTGTTGAGAGCGAAAAAGGCGACAAAGGCTACTACGACACCGACTGGGTATGTGTGGATGACATCCGCGCCTCGTTCATGGGCTTAGGTCCCGTGTTCTTCTATGAAGACGAAGAGGATTTGAGATATTTGAGCCAAGCTGAGGAAGACACGGAGCGTTTTGATCCAAACGAATATGCTCCGGCAGTCAAGAGCGGCAGATATGGTGGTTCTGCCAACCTGCAACGCAAGTTCACAAAGGACGAGTGGAACACCTTCTCGTTCCCGCTGCCCCTTACGGGTGAGCAGGTGCGCAATGCTTTCGGAGACAATTGCGAACTACTCAAATTGCACAGCATCGGTAACCTGTCGAACAATGACTGCATCATTGACTTTGAGACGGTTGACCTGATTACGCTCGACAGTGTCGTCACGGCTGGTAACCTTTACATGCTGAAACCAACAAAGGAGCCTGTCCTTGGTGAAAACCCGCGTGGCGAAATGGCTTACTATTATGACCTCGGCAGGATGTTCTTCTCTACCAATGAGGCAGATAATAGCGATCCTGATTATAACTTTCCTTTCATAGACCTGAATGTAGAAAAAGGAGAACAGCCTGTCGGTTCCTTTGGAGGCACGAACAACGGTTGCGGTCATGTCACCTATATCCAGACACCCGGCTTCAGCACATTCAGCGTCAACCGTGATGGCATACAACTTGCAAACGCTACTGCCGGCAGCTATGCCCCGAAGGGCTCGTATGCCATGAGCGGCGGCAAGATGTATGAACTGAGCCGTGACACACGTATCAAGGGCTTCCGTGGATGGATAACGCTCACCCACAGCATCTTCGTTGACCAGGAAGGTCAGGCTGCTGGAGCTAAAATCGCCATCGACGGCATCATTGACGGCGACGTTCCATCCGCCATCGACCGGCACGACGTCGTTCCCGTGAACCCGAATGCCGTCTCAGCTGTCTATGATCTGTCCGGACGAAAGGTTGGCACGTCGTTAGACAACCTGCGCAAGGGCATGTATATCGTAAATGGAAAGAAACTATTGGTGAAGTGAAAGGAGACGTAGTATGAAAAAGAAAATATATTTGAAACCCGCTATAAAAGTAGCCGGCAACCTGTCGCTTCAGTTGATGGAAACCACTCCTGGATGGGCGAAAGACGGCAATCCTCCTTATAGAGTTTATCAAGAAGACGAGGTGAAAGATCTCGACAAACTGCTTCCTTCAGGCACTAATGTGTGGGGGGATGGTGAAGATCATTATGGTGGCTTCCTCGATTTGGACTAACCAACTTGATAAGGATAAAAAAAGAAATCCAAACTACTGAAAATCAGCGGTTTGGATTTCTTTTTTAAAGTCGGGATTACTGCCCTACTTTGTGCAAAATCTATTAAAATCCATTAGATTTAATAATTTTTCTATATGATTTAATATCAATAAGTTACAAATATACTATCATTCAACCCGAGAAGACACAATCAGGCTTACATTAAATTATCACGCCAAAAACACGCCAAAAATTTGGTCGTATCCATTGTTTTCCCTCCTTTTGCAAAAGGAAATAAAAAACTAGTAGGATATGGCACAAATTGAATTAAGATTATCAACAAAAATCCAAAAGGAAACTGGAATGTGCGAGGTGCTCATTCGTTTCTTTCAGGGCACCAAGTTCAATGTCAGAGCAAAAAGCGGTGTCTTTGTTTCACCTGAATATTTCGAGTACTACATTGATAGAGCAAAGACAGAAAGCCTTGGGGTTAAAGTTCCAAGTAATCTGCTTACGGCCACAAAAGAAAAGGCAAAAAAGAGCCATTATACACTTCGACAAAGTGGCATCATCGTTGTCAAGCAACGTTTAGAGACACCCGACGTAAAATACCATCGTGAGCAATCTGACCGTCTTTATAATCTTAAGAAAGCAATTATAGAGGCATATGATATCAATAAAGACGCCAATCTTACAAGCGACTGGCTGCAGTTGGTTATCGACCGTTTTATGCATCCAGACAAGTATAACGTCAAAGCAGAGAAAAAGAGAACATTCTATGAATTGGCCGAAGAGTACATTGAGAAGCGTCATTTAGCATACACTCACGCCAAGGTTTTCCGAGTCTTGATGAGAGAGGTCGCAAGATACGAAGGTTATATTCGTGCTACAGACTATAATCGTATCAGTTTTACTTTCGACATTGATACTGTTACGAAAAGCGACATAGAAGATTTCATCGACTATCTCCGTCATGAATTCACACTCTCCATGGAGCACAAGGATCTATTCAAAAAACTTCTTTCAGAATATCCTGCAAGTGTGACGAAAGGCAACTGCAAACTGGAAGACAGGGGGGAAAACACAGTTATTAAAGGTGCCAAGCGACTGAAATCCTTGTTCCGTTGGTTCTATGAAGAGGGATATACAAAGAATCGTCCTTTCGATGGTATCAACCTTGGAACAGAAAAGGTTGGCACTCCTTATTATATTACTATAGAGGAAAGAAACAAGATAGCAGAGACTGATTTTGTTGCTGCCTACGAGAATATGTCAGAGGAAGAAAGAAAAGGTATCGACAAGACCAACCTTGCAGGCTATGGCATACAAAGGGACATTTTTATCTTCCAGTGCTTTGTTGGTTGTCGTGTTGGAGATTTGCTTACGTTAGGGCATGGTAACATTATAGATGGTATTCTTGTATATACCCCACATAAAACGAAAGACAATGGCGAACAAGCCATGCAAGCCAGAATTCCCTTACATCCTAAAGCAATGGAACTGGTAAAGAAGTATGAAGGATGCAATAAGAACGGATTGCTCTTTCCGTTCATCACAGCTCAGAAATACAATATTGCCATCAAAAAGATCTTCAAGTTGGCCGGTATTACCCGCAATGTTATTATCCGAAACGCTAAGACTGGAGAAAACGAATTGGTTCCTATTGACACCGTTGCTTCAAGTCACTTGGCTCGTCGTACCTTTATCGGAAATGCTTATTTCAAAGTGAGCGACCCCAACCTGATTGGAAAGATGAGCGGTCATGTGGATGGTTCAAGAGCTTTCAAGCGTTATCGAAACATAGAAGATGAAACACTTAAGAGCGTCATTGACTTAATAGGATAGTTAAACAAATGGTTAACTATAAATAATAAGGTATAGCAATTTAAAAAAATGTTGTAACTTTGTACGCGAATGATGACGATAGAAGAAATAAGGACAGGGAAGGAAGGTCAGACATTTGACCTGAAAAGCATACAGATTGACCCGAAAGCACTGGCAATCCCCATCGTGGCGATGGCTAATGCTGATGGCGGCGTGTTGGCAATAGGCATATCTGACAAGACAAGAAGGATTGAGGGCATTAATCAACATGCTACTAAGTTGAACGAGCTGCTTCGTGTGCCGTTTGATTTCTGCAATCCTTCCATTCCTGTAACTTGTCGCTATATGGATTGCACTGACGATGAAGGCAATCCTAATCGTATTCTGCTGATGGATATTCCCGCCAGTCAGTTCCTGCATACGAATCAGGCTGATGAAGCCTATATCCGTGTGGGCGACAAGAGTCGCAAACTGACATTTGACGAGCGTATGCAGTTGATGTACGACAAAGGTGAACGCTCCTATGAAGACACGGCTGTTTATGGCGCAACCATTGACGACATCGATATGGATGCCGTTGCCGAATACGCTAAACTGGTAGGCTACAGTAGGTCGCCACTTGAATACTTACGAGAGAATAACGGTTTTGTCAAAACTAACAAGAAGGGTGAAGAGGATGTTAGCGTAGCCTGCATTCTGCTTTTCGGCAAGAACCCTCAAAACTTCTTCCCTCGCAGTCGTACCCGTTTCATCCGCTATGAAGGTGTTGACGAGAAAGTTGGCGCAGAGATGAACGTCATCAAGGACGTCATCTTTGAGGGAACCATTTTGAACCAGGTCAAGAAGACGATTGAGTTTATCGAGACTCAGGTTCGCGAGCATACATTCCTGGGACAACATGCTCAATTTGTGACAAAGCGTGATTACCCAGAGTTCGTCATTCAAGAGATGACGGTCAACGCTTGCTGCCACAGAGCCTATAACATCAAGGGAACGGAAATACAAATCAAAATGTTTGATGACCGGTTGGTATTTGAATCCCCTGGCAAACTCCCAGGTCAGGTGAAGCCAAACAACATCAGGCATACCCACTTCTCGCGTAATCCTAAGATTGCTGCATTCCTCAAAGCATATCATTATGTTAAGGAATTTGGCGAGGGTTTTGACCGTATCTGTCGTGAACAGGAGGCCAATGGCGCAAATGTTCCATCTTTCAGAACAGATGAGTTCATCCTGAAGATTACTGTGCCGAAGGTCACAGGAAACGTGAATGAAAATGGACAAAAGGTGAATGAAAAGGTGAATGAAAACGATGTGAAGGTTACTGTAAAGGTAAATGCAAATCGTCATGAGTTGATAGAAAAGTTGATAGAAAAAGCTATCAGCAATCATGATAAGCTGACAGAAAACCGCATTACCATACTTGAACTAATGATAGACAATCCATATATAACTGTAGTAGAACTTGCAAAAGCTGTTGGAATTAGTGTTAATTCCATTATGCGTAATATAGATTATATGCGTGGCAAATACCTCCGTCGTGTTGGTCCTGATAAAGGTGGTTTTTGGGAAATAGTTGAATAAACAAGAAAAGATTGTAGATGGATAACGAATATACGTTTAAAGATTTTCTGGCTGCCCTTAAGAAATGGCAGTCGGGTAATTTGGTAGAGTATTACAGGTTTCTCGGTATATTAGGTCAAGAGGAATTGGGTATTATGAATTTGTTTTTTGCTTTAGTCAAGCAGATGTCGTTCCGAGTACCTCGCTTGGTGGTTGAGGATGATGTTAGAATCCCACAAGAGATGGCGGACATCATCAAACGCTCCCATACCATTGAACGGATGATAAAAGCTATGGGGTATACTGACCTAGAACCTTTTCTGATGTCATTGCTCTACTGGATTTATTTCGACCATAGCTACGAATGGATTTATTCGAAAATAAAGGACCCCATCCCTGGCTACAATCTTGGCCTGCTCAAATATCCTTTAAGCTATATTGCCAATAGGTACGTAGTGAAAAAGAGTTTGAAATTAGGAATTCGCACACAAGCTGACTGGAAAAGGTTTTGGAACCTCAATACAGAAATGAAAACACTCCCCTTCAATGAAGTTTTCGAACTCCTACCCAATGAAATGTTGTTTTTAGAGGATGGTAAAACAGACGGTATTGAGAAATTGCCAGAACCTATCACATTGCCAAATAAGGTATATAAGCCTCTGTCAGAGATAATCAATGTGCCAGATAGCAAAAGCAAAGAAAAGCTTCTGAACAATATTCATGAATTGTTAAAAAAGAGGTCAACAGGGAATGATTTAGTTTTGTTGCTTGTAGCCCTGAAGAATATCATTATTGCCCCTGGAACGGCTCCTGTAATTAGCAATAGGCTACAAATGACCGAATATAGGGAGGCTTTAGTATTAGAGTTTTCTGATTTGGATTTTGTAAAAGTAAGAAACATCCAGTATTATTTCAGTACCCTTTATCATAAAGACGCTAAAGGCAAACTGGTC
>CACWNV010000043.1 GCA_902762325.1 uncultured Prevotellaceae bacterium
TATTGCTGTCCGATAAAAATCGGAATTGATATGTATTCGTTTGGAACCGCCTTTAAACAGGCAAATTTAACTCTCATCTCAAAAAGTAACCCCTCCTACGTAGGAAAAAGTTCCAATTGTCGTGTGTTCTGACACGTTTCCCTTCTGAGACAGGGTGTGAAGCGGTGAAGCTAGGAAATGCAACTTTCCCTTATAGGAAATTATTTACCCCCGACCTAAATGTTTTCCTTTATATGAAAGTTATATATAGTCGCTTCACCGCTTCACAAACCATCGGAAAAGCAAATCGAGCGTATGTCACTTCCGCATAGGAAACGATAAAGACAGGCATTGCAAATGATACATTTAGACAACGAAAATGAAAGTTTAAATATCGTGAAGTGGATAGCGGAGAAGTAACAGCACGAAGCGGAACGCAAGTTAAGAAAGTGTATCTCAACTTTTAGCGGACAGCAATAATTGCATAATACTGATAATCATGGTGTTATGTCCATTGAGAGAATCCTTCTGAACGAGGAAGTGACGATAGTGACGATAGAAATACTAACTTTCGTATAAGGAAAAACATTTAGGTCGGGGGTAAATAATTTCCTATAGGGAAAGTTGCTAAAACTATCGTCACTATCGTCACCGCTGAAACAAAAGCATTTGTTTCCGTCTCACAAACAATACATTTAGACTGCATAAACGATACATTTACGAGACGCAAATGGCATCTTTGCGAATGTCGTCTTTACCACTGGTGAAAGTTGTGAGAGATGTGAGAGATGTGAGAGAACATCCTTCATAATCTATCGCAGTATCATATTATGCTATTAACTGTACCGATAATGCACCCCAGGAGTGCTCCCAGCCATACAATAGCACGCAACTCCTTACTCATCACTTCAAGAATAATCCTCTCGCTCTCTTCCATATCCATCTCATTGATCCGGTCACGAATAATACTACTGATGTCTATTGTTGAGAGTATCTTTGGCAAGTGAATCGTGATGATCGTTTTGTAGCCATCCAATAATACCTGACGCAACTGGGCGAGCTGCTCGTCATGGCCTTTTAATAACTCACACATCTTCGTGTCAAGCAAATGCTCCGACTCTTGTTCAACCAGCTGAGTGATTATCTCTTCCGAATTATTGCTTATAATCTGATTCACCTGCTTTTCCAATAGATGCTCCGCCGGTCCGGTAATGAACGAGAAGATCTGGTCTGCCCCTAACACCCCCATCAATCCATGATCCATCTTATGCTTTACGTGTTCTATGACGGCATGAGACAACATCGAACCTAACGAAGACGATGAAAGACGCTCATGTAACTGAGCTGCTAGGTCTTTCCCCGAATCATGCTGAATGGCACTTATATCCGAGTCCGTCAGGAAATGCCGAAGAAAAGCGCGAAGTGTCTCATTGTTTACTTTTTGCCGTGCGATGAAATGCTCATACCCGTCACTAATCTTCCTGATCATTTCCTCTGAAAGCAGATTCTTCTCCAGCACCTCTCTGTTCATCAGATTCTCACTGATAGACACGCCGACGGCATCGGCAATACGAAATCTTTCCTTCGGAATGATGCCGGGAGTAAACGGCACTTTCATTCCAAATATATACTTTGCCTGATGAGGCCTGAACATCATACGAATGGCTATGTCATTGGTGATGTAACCAATAACACCACCAAGAAGCGGGCCGATAAGAAACGAAAGGTCTGTCATCTTCGGGAATCACATTATTATTCAATCTCACTCAGTTCACCCGTTTCAGAGTCGATGATGAATCCTCTGACGATGATATCCTTTGGCATCAACGGGTGAGTCTTGATTGTTTCTACGGTTCTGCGGACCGATTCTGGGGTATCCTTGAAACCTTCCAGCCATGCATTCAGATTAATACCACACTTACGAATGGTATCAAGAGTCTGGTCACTGATGCCCCGGGCTAACATTTCATGATGGAAATGCTCGAAACTCATGTGACAGGCACCACAATTGGAATGGGCAACCACCATTATTTCGTTTACGCCTAACTCATAAACCGCAACGATAAGGCTACGGATGGCTGAATCGAAGGCAGAGATCACAAGTCCTCCTGCATTCTTAATGATCTTCGCGTCGCCGTTCTTCAATCCCAATGCTGCCGGTAGCAACTCCGTCAGGCGGGTATCCATACACGACAGAACGGCAAGTCGCTTGTCAGGGTACTTGTCGGTAATATACTGCTCATAACTCTTAGACGCAACAAACTGCTTATTGAATTCAATTATCTTATCTATCATACTTTATTTGATTTTAATGCACAAAGATAAGAAAATATTAGGAACTATGGCGTGCTAATAGTAAAAAAAAACGTATCTTTGCCATCAACAAACTACATCCTTATGAGAACTTGCCTGACACTTATCCTACTTGCCTGTCTCCCGATACTGTCACAGAGTACACGAGCACAACTACAATGGGGAGACCAAAGAAATGGAACCTATATCAATCCTGTCTTAAATGCCGATTATTCGGATCCAGATGTCATTCGTGTAGAAGACAAATATTATATGGTGGCATCTGACTTCCATTATATGGGAATGCAAGTCCTTGAATCCTCAGACATGGTCAACTGGCATGTTATCAGTCAGATATTCGACCGGATGGACTATCCCGGATGGAATGAGAACAAGCATTTCGCGGGAGGCTCATGGGCACCAAGCATCCGATGGCATGACGGACGGTTTTATGTTTTCTTCTGCACCCCTGAGGAAGGATTGTTCATGAGTTCAGCAGAGAATCCACGCGGGCCTTGGACACCATTACATTGCTTGCGGGAAATACCGAAATGGGAAGATCCGTGTCCTTTTTGGGACGATAATGGACAGGCATATCTCGGGCGAAGTCGCCACGGAGCCGGCCCTATCATCATTCATAAGATGTCTCCCGACGGGAAACAACTGCTGGATGACGGGGTAACCGTCTATACGGGTCCCGTCGCCGAGGGGACAAAATTCCTGAAGAGAAACGGGTATTATTACATTATCATCCCAGAGGGAGGTGTAGGACAAGGATGGCAGACCGTCTTACGCTCTAAAAACATTTATGGTCCCTACGAGAAACGAGTTGTCTTAGAGCAGGGAACAACGAACATCAACGGCCCGCATCAGGGTGCTCTCGTTGATACTCCAGACGGACAATGGTGGTTTTATCACTTCCAGGAATCATCACCAAGAGGTCGGGTTGTGCATTTACAGCCTGCGAGATGGATAGACGACTGGCCGGCGATAGGCGTAGATATTGACGGCAATGGTGTCGGTGAACCTGTCTATGTATGGCAATGTCCCTACCCTACGTCAACACAACATTTCCTTCCCCAGACTTCCGACTCATTCAACTCAACAGAGCTGTTCTGGACAGGAGAACACCAAAGGTCGTTAGGCCTGCAATGGCAATGGAACCATAATCCTGATGATGAGATGTGGAGCCTCAACACTCGTAAGGGATGGCTGACACTAAAGGCCCGCAAAGCAGGACAAATGAAAACCAGCAGAAACATGTTAACCCAGAAGACGATGGGATATGCCGGCTATGCGACAACAAAATTAGACTGCTCGAAACTCACAGAATCGACATGTGCAGGACTGCTATGTACTGGCAGACAATTCATGGGTGTCGGTGTGTGTAAGGAGAATGGGAAGCTCTGGATCTACCTGGATAAAGAAGGAGCGCGTGAGAAAATATGTATTTATAATAAAGGTATAGTCTATCTGAGAATAGACATTGACCATCTGAATAACAGCCATCAGTTCTCTTATAGTAGCGATGGCAGTAAATACAAGACTGTCGGAAGTGCATTCCCCATGCAAATGGGAAGCTGGAAGGGCACACGCGTCGGCCTTTTCTGCTACAACACAGAAAAGGATGACGGACAAGCCCAGTTTGACTTCTTCAATTATGAGATAGAAAAATAAGACCTACTCTCCCAATACGCCCATCATTCAGCATCCAGTTTGATAAACACTGGGCGTTCATCTTGTTTGATGGTCTCGACTTCCACATTCTCGAAGACCACATTCCTTGCATGATTGACGAAGAATCCCTTTGCGGGAAGGACTCCCCACATTGTTGCTTCAGGATATTCTTTTTCCTTCTCGTCAGTAGGAATGGCCACTTTCCCACACCCGCCCTGCTGCGTGATTCTTATGTTTCGCAAATAAACATCTTCTACAGGATGGCCTGGGAGACCAGTAATGCTACTTCCGGTAGGACCGGCATTGTTCACGACAATATTATTCAGATAGACACCTTTGATACGTCCGATGTCTGTAACAGGGATTCCCTCGGCATAGCCGCGTGCACGATTACCCATCCGAACAAAGATTGGGGACTCAGTACCTTCAACAAGGATGTCCGAAACCATAATGTTTTCCATTACTCCACCATCCGTAATCTCTAACGAGATGGCTGAAGTGCCACGCTTGCTCTCATGACCGAAGAACTGAGTCTCCTGATTCTCAGAGGGTTTGACGATGCAACCCTTGATAGAAATATTCCGGAATCCTCCATTCGTCTCTGTCCCAAGCTTTATCCCGTTACAATGACTACTGACAATACAATTCTGGATGACTACATTCTCACATAAACGAGGGGACGTACTTTTTAGCGTGATGCCATCATCATCACTATCTGCCATGACGTTGTTGATGATGACATCATGACAACCGTCGATGTCTATTGCATCGTTGTTGTAATTATTCCTGTTGAACACCTTTATATCAGATAGCTGTACCCGGTCACAAGCAAGATAGTGCTGCATCCAACACCCTGAATTCTTCAGCGTTATCCCTTTAATCACAATATCCTGACTACGGATGAAACGCAGAAGATGGGGACGGGTGATTCCCTCATCATTCCATGACAGCTTTTTGAAGACCGATCCTTGTCCATCTATCATACCATTACCGTCTATCGTCACATTCTTGACGTTATCAGCATAGATTAACTGGATGGTTGTTGTCTGAGTCCTCAATGACTGGTAATCAGACTTCATTTCTTTATAATCTTTCAGATTGGTACTACCATAAAGGACAGCACCAGTCTCAAAATACAAATGAACATCACTACGGAGGATGATGGTTCCCGTCTTATAGTTACCAGCAGGAATAATCACTCTTCCTCCATGATTCGCCGAACAATCATCAATTGCACGTTGAATGGCAACCGTGCTCAGTTGAGTAGTATCACTCACCGCACCATAATTAATAATATTATAGTCAGCCGCAGAACCAGGCACAACCGATAACAGCAAAAAAGCTAAAAGCAGATTCTTAATCATACATTATCATTTAATTTACAATGCAAAAATAACAAAAGCTATTCAGATTGGCAAAAAAGAAAAGAAGAACCTATCATGTTAACAAGATTTTTTTTATCTTTGCATATAAAGTGATGATAAATGAGGAGATTAACAGTATTTCTGGTTGCATTGGCTATTTCATTGCCCACAACTTATCTGCATGCAAGAAAAAAGCCTG
This sequence comes from uncultured Prevotellaceae bacterium, assembly GCA_902762325.1. Classification (GTDB taxonomy): domain Bacteria; phylum Bacteroidota; class Bacteroidia; order Bacteroidales; family Bacteroidaceae; genus Prevotella. The sequence goes on from CACWNV010000043.1 coordinate 5,512, forward strand.
TCACGGTAATTATTACCGCAGGACAATCGAATACAGACGGAAGGGTAAGCAATGATGATTTACCCTCGTACATAAAGGAAAATGGCTACAGCTATTGCAAATGGTCGTACGGAAGTGATACGTTGTCTGGTGGCGGACGCTTCACACCATTCTGGCCGAAGGTATTTAAACAGGACAACACAAACAAGTGGGGTTATGATGCCATTGTGTATTACCTGATTGAGAAGTCGTTACGTTCTGATTTCTATGTAATCAAAGAATCATTAGGAGGAACGGCAATAGACACCCATTGCTCCAGTAACAACGGGATGTACTGGAGTGCTGACAAAGATTTCCTGGCTTCAACATCTGCTTCCGACAAAGGCGGGAAGTCATTATTGAAAGCTTTCACTGAGAATATCGGTTCATGTATAGACAACGTGTTGTCGCATGAAAAGAATGGTTATCAGATAAAGGCTTTCTTATGGCACCAGGGGGAAAGCGACATGAAAATGGCTGATAATTATTATGACAACCTGAAAGCTGTCGTCGGCTATGTTCGCGATTATCTCGTTGAGAAGACCGGTGATGAAAGATATCGGTATCTTCCATTCGTATGTGGGACGTTCTCAAGAGACAGTCGTGACAGAAGTGAGGTTATTGTATCTGCTCTTTACAAACTTGAAGCAGAGGATGAGAACTTTCATGTCGTGGATATAAGTGATGGAAGTTTACTATCCGACAGACTACACTTTGATGCTAAAGGAGCAGAAAGGCTGGGGATGCGAATATTCAAAGAACTAATCAAGATAAAGGCTGTTAGCACAAGAAATAAAGAAGTTATAAACTTATTAAGGAACTCACAATAATTGTATGGAAGTAGTATACGAAGACAATCATATTATCATAGTAAACAAAAGGAGCGGAGAGATAGTTCAAGGGGATAAGACAGGTGATACTCCACTGAGTGAAATTGTTAAGGCTTACATAAAAGAAAAATATGGAAAGCCTGGAGCCGTCTTTCTTGGAGTCGTTCATCGCCTGGACAGACCTGTATGGGGATTAGTAGTGTTTGCCAAAACATCTAAAGCACTCTCCCGACTTAACACTATGTTTGCCAATGGAGATATTCATAAGACCTATTGGGCCATCACTAAGAATCGTCCTGCAAAGGATGAAGATGTCCTGATTAACTGGATGGTTAGGAATGAAAAGTTAAACAAAAGCTTTATCTATTCCAAGAACATCCCTGAACATATTCCCGATGACCAGCAGTCATTTAAAGACAATAAGGGAAATATTGTTAAGTTGGCAAAGCTGCACTATCAGTTAATAGGCTCTTCGAATAATTATCATTTATTGGAAATCGAATTGATGACAGGCAGGCATCATCAGATAAGGTGTCAGTTAGCTGCAATCGGATGTCCTATCAAAGGCGATTTGAAATATGGTGCAAGCCGAAGTAATCTCGATGGAAGCATCTCTCTCTTTGCACACAAGGTCGAGTTTGTTCATCCTGTATCGAAAACCTTCATCTCAGTAGAGGCTCCTTTACCGGATGATAATCTTTTCAGACTGTTAGCACCAGAGTAATTAATTCCGTTACTCTTTGCCGAAAGTTTGTTAAAAAACAAAACTTCAAAGAAAAAAACAAACTTTATTGTATTTAATATTCAAATAATATACTTATTTTTGCAAAAATCATTACTAAATAAATATGCAATCTATGAATTTATTACTTATGGGACTTGGCACTCAAGAAATCTTTATCATTGCTCTGATTATACTGGTTCTATTTGGAGGAAAGAAAATCCCGGAACTCATGAAAGGATTAGGTAAAGGTATTAAGAGCTTCAAAGACGGAATGAAGGAAATCGAAGACGACAAGGAGAAATGACGGAAGAATCCACATTCTGGGATCATCTTGATGAACTTAGGGCCTGCATCATCAAGGCTATTGCTGTCACAATTGTATTTGCTGTGATAGCATTCTGTTTCAAGACGCAACTCTTTGACATTGTTTTAGCACCACGGTCAAGCGACTTTGTCACATACAGACTACTCAAAGTAGGTGATTTCAAGGTGAATCTGATGAATATTGGACTGACTGAGCAATTCATGGTGCACATGAAAACCGCAGCATACGCTGGTCTTCTGATTGCTTCGCCCTATATCATATATGTCTTCTTTCATTTTGTCTCTCCTGCTCTATATGAGAACGAACGTCGTTATTCATTAGTGGGAATAAGTAGTGGCTACCTGATGTTCTTGATGGGAACCGTCTTAAACTATTACCTCATCTTTCCACTGACCGTCCGCTTCTTAGGAACATATCAAGTAAGTCCTGATGTAAGTAACATGCTAACCTTACAATCCTACATCGACACGTTGATTATGATGTCACTTGTCATGGGAATTGTCTTTGAGATACCTGTTGTCAGTTGGATGCTTGCCAGAATGGGACTGCTTCATGAAAAGACGATGCGTACATATTGGCGGCACGCCTTAGTTGTCATTCTCGTTATTTCAGCTATTATCACACCAACGACTGACGCATTCACCCTTTTTATTGTTGCCCTTCCTATATGGCTATTATATGAGATAAGTATATTTATCGTTTGGAAAACAGAAAAAAAATAACACTATTATATGCTACGTAAAACCCGAACTATTCTTGCCACAGTGTTCTTCGTTTGTATAACACTGCTATTTCTTGACTTCACAGGAGAATTGCATCATTGGTTTGGATGGATGGCTAAAATCCAGTTCCTGCCTGCTCTGTTGGCTCTTAATGTCATTGTGCTCATATTGCTAATAGCATTAACACTCATCTTTGGACGAATCTATTGCTCTGTCATTTGTCCGTTAGGAGTCTTTCAAGATGCTATTGCTTGGATTCACAACAAGCGAAAGAAGAACAGATACAGTTATTCTAAAGGCCATTCGCTTGTCCGTTACATCTTTTTAGCCATAATGGTGTTAGCCTTTTTTGCTGGAGTCAATGTCATTGTTGAACTGTTAGCACCCTATAGTGCATACGGACGCATGGCATCAGCAATCATGCAACCGATTTATATATTCGGTAACAATCTCTTGGCTTCAATGGCTGAAAAAGCAGACAGCTACACCTTTTACCATGCTGACCTATGGTTTAAAAGCCTTCCCGTATTATTAGTTGCAGTCATTACTTTTATTATTCTCTTTGTTTTAGCATGGAGAAACGGACGTACCTATTGCAATACGATTTGCCCTGTGGGAACAGTATTAAGTTTTATTTCCCGATTCTCATGGATGAAAATCTATTTTGACGATTCTAAATGCAAGAATTGTTCTAAATGCTCCAAAAACTGTAAGGCTTCATGTATTGATTACCAAAGCCATACAGTGGACTATTCACGATGTGTCGTATGCGGTAACTGCATCGATAATTGTAAGTTTGGAGCTTTGAAGTACGGACATCCGGCTGCTAAAGACGATAACAAACAATCTACAGATACTCAGGGCAATAACACAGACACCAGCAAGCGTGCTTTTCTGTTAACATCAGTTGCCCTTTCAACTGCTGCCCTGGCACAGGAAGGGAAAAAAGTTGACGGAGGACTTGCTGTGATACAAGACAAAGTGGCACCAAAACGTCAGACTCCCATCACACCTCCAGGGTCATTAAGCATGGCGAACCTTTCAAAACGATGTACCGCTTGCCAACTTTGCATAACGGAGTGTCCCAATGGCGTTCTTCGACCCTCTTCTGATCTTAATCATTTCATGCAACCAACCGTTTCATACGAAAGAGGATATTGCCGTCCAGAATGTACACGTTGTTCGGAAGTATGTCCAACCGGTGCCATTAACCTGCTAACGAAGGCAGATAAATCTGCCACACAAATTGGACATGCGGTCTGGATTGAGAAGAATTGCATCCCATTAACAGACGGATGGGAATGTGGAAACTGTGCACGCCACTGTCCTGCAGGTGCCATAGAAATGGTGCCATCCGACCCAGACGATGAATCATCCCCATTAGTGCCAGCTGTCAATGAAACAAGATGTATAGGCTGCGGAGCCTGTGAAAATCTCTGTCCTGCACGTCCATTCTCAGCAATTCATGTTGAAGGTCATGAAGTTCATCATCATATTTAATCACCATTAACCAGAACAACGAAAATCATGGACAATAAAAATATAACTCGGCGTAACTTCCTGAAGATATTAGGTGCTGGTACTGTTGCCTCCACAGGTATGCTGATTGGATGTAAAACCAAGAATGAACAAAAAATAGAAGAAGAGTACAAGCAACAAGTTGAACCTTCGAAAGGGAAAATGACACATCGGCAGAATCCTAAGAACAAGGACGATGTCTCGTTATTAGGTTTTGGAATGATGCGCCTTCCGACGAAAACAGTAAAAGTAAACGGAGAGGATAAAGAAGATATTGATCAAGAACAAGTTAACAGGCTGGTAGACTATGCTATAGAGTACGGCGTTAATTACTTCGACACATCCCCTGCCTACTGTCAAGGTAAGTCTGAGAAAGCGACAGGAGATGCGTTACATAAATATCCCCGTAACTCTTATTATGTAGCAACTAAACTCTCGAATTTTAATGAGAGTACTTGGTCTCGAGAAGAGTCTATCAAAATGTATCATAACTCCATGAAGGATCTGCAGGTCGACTATATCGACTATTACCTGCTACATGGCATAGGGATGGGCGGAATGGAAGCCCTGAACAAACGATATATTGAGAATGGAGTGTTGGACTATCTGTTAGAAGAGAGGAAGGCGGGACGCATCCGCAACTTGGGATTCTCTTATCATGGCGACATTGCCGTCTTCGATTATCTTTTAGAAAACAATTATAAATACCAGTGGGACTTTGTACAGATAGAACTCAATTATCTTGACTGGGACTATGCGAATGAGATAAACGACAGAAATACTGATGCCCGGTATCTCTATGCAGAATTAGAAAAGAATGGAATCCCAGCGGTGATAATGGAACCTTTATTAGGTGGAAGATTAGCCAACCTTCCACAATATCTTGTAACGGAACTGAAGCGAAAGGCTCCTTCAAAGAGTGTTGCCTCATGGGCATTCCGCTATGCTGGCACGCCTGGACTTGTATTAACTGTGCTAAGTGGTATGACTTATATGGAGCATTTGAAGGATAATCTACTGACCTACTGCCCATTAGAGCCATTCACTGAAGAAGAGATGCGATTCCTTGACGATGAGATTGCAAGAAAGATCGTGGGCGTTGAGACCATTCCATGCAACGATTGTAAGTATTGTATGCCCTGTCCATACGGAATAGACATCCCCGGTATATTTGTGCATTACAACAAATGCAAGAATGAAGGACGTCTACCGAATGACTCAATGGACGCCAATTATGCCAAATACAGACGGGAGTATCTTATTGGTTTAGACAGGAGCGTACCAAAAATGCGCCAGGCAGACCATTGCATTGGTTGTGGACAATGCGAACCACATTGCCCGCAAAACATCAGAATCCCCCGTGAATTACAAAAGATTTCCGAGTTTGTCGAAAGATTAAAACGAGGTGAAGAATAAGAAAATGGAGTTGCTTTTCTACTTTCAATCCAGAATAAGCAACTCCATTTACTTGATTAGAACTGTTCAAGAACTTCAATCCTCTTTTGTGTGTCAGGATGGGTGCTGAACAATGAACTAATAAAGGACATCACATCCTTAGCTGCAAAGGCTGGTCGTATAATGAATAGTTGTGCGACATCTTCCCTATTCGTTCCTCCAAGACCTGGATTCGCAGAGATTTTACGGAGAGCCGAGGCCAAAGCCATAGGATTCCCACACAACTCTGCTCCGCCAGCATCTGCCATATACTCACGTCTTCGTGAAATAGCGAAACGAGTAATGAGCGTAAAGATATAGGCTATAAAACTGCAGACGATACCTATCACCAGTATAACAATAATGGACAGGCCGTTTCCACGTCCATCCCTATCATCATCCCGGTATCTTCCGAACACCATCACATTATTCATAGACCTCACGACCATACTCATGATGGCTGAAACTATGCCAACAAATATAATACTTGTGATGAGCAGACGGGTATCCCTGTTTCTGATATGTGTCAGTTCATGCCCTATCACTCCAGCCAACTCCTCATCATTCAGTCGGTCTGCTAAGCCAGTTGTGACCGTCACGGTATAGCTCTTTTTATCAATACCGCTGGCAAAAGCATTCAGCTGCGGGTCGTCAACGACATTGATCTGTGGCATATCCATGTTGCAAGTCATACAAAGATTCTCCACAATATTATAAATACGCGGGTTCTCCTTGCGAGTCAGAGGACGTGCACCGACAGCATTACGAACCATACTGGTGTTTGCAAAATAAGCTATAAAAAACCAAATCGAAACACCGATGATCACCCAAGGTATCGTCGATATGAAGTTACGGTTTACTTCTTCAATCGAAAGTGTGTTGACAAAGTCTCCATACTGGTCATAGTAGCCATTCCCGAAAAAATTCAAGAGTGCAAGAAACACCCAGACCATCACCAGGATGATAACAGGAAACAATAGCAATAACAACACACTATACAAGTTGTTACGCCGGATCTGTGTCTGGATTCCTACGTATTTCATTCTTAGAAGTTGATTTCAGGTGCCTTATCGAGGTTTACACGCTCATCCTTTGTCACTTCAAACATCGGCTCTTTGTGGAAGCCGAACATGCCTGCGAAGATGTTTGACGGGAATGTCTGGACGGCATTGTTCAACTCACGAGTAGCTGTGTTGAAGTAACGTCTGACAGCAGCAAGCTTATTTTCAATGTCTGCAATCTCTGTCTGTAACTGAAGGAAATTCTGATTGGCTTTTAAGTCAGGATAAGCCTCTAATGAGACTCTCAATCCCTGCAATGCACTCGTCAGTGCATTTTCGGCTTGAATCTTCTCATTGATACCTGTTGCATTCATAGCGGCAGCCCTCGCTTCAGTAACTCTTGTAAGCACCTCTTTCTCATGAGCAGCATATCCTTTTACGGTGGCAACCAACTGTTGTACTAAATCGTGACGCTGTTTCAGCTGAACATCAATGTTAGCAAACGCATTCTCACGGTTATTTCTTAATTTCACCAGGTTGTTGTAGATGCCAACACCCCATAAGCCAAGCAGTACGACGACTGCAATAATGATAATTAATGTCATAGTCTTTAAGTTTTACAAAGATTAATTCAGTACAAAGATAATGAAAAGTTAGTAATCTCTGAAATAATTAAGATTAATTTTGATATTATGCAGATTTATTTGTAACTTTGCAAACGATTAAAGCATAATATTAATAACGTTATATTTTATGTATTCTACTTTATTTATTACCGTTTTACTGACGGCCGTTGTCTTGGTAGTAGCTGCTTATGCCATTGCTAAGCTGATTGGTCCCCGTTCGTACAACCCAGTAAAAGGTGAACCTTACGAGAGTGGTATTCCTACCCGTGGCTCCTCTTGGTTGCCCGTGTCAATAGGATTCTACCTCTTTGCCATCCTTTTCCTGATGTTCGACATTGAGACCGTATTTCTCTATCCTTGGGCGGTTGTCGTTAAGCAGTTCGGTCCGATGGCACTCGTCAGCATTGGGTTCTTCCTGCTTGTTCTAGTTTTTGGCCTTGCCTATGCATGGCGGAAAGGAGCATTGGAATGGAAGTAAGAAAACCGCACATCAAGAGTATTCCTTATGACGAGTTTAAGGATAACGCCTCTCTGGAGAAGATCGTAGACGAACTTCACGAAGGAGGTGTCAACGTAGTAGTGGGAGCGCTCGACCAAGTTATCAACTGGGGACGCTCGAACTCTCTCTGGTCGCTCACTTTTGCCACGTCGTGCTGTGGTATTGAATTCATGGCGTGCGGTTGTGCCCGTTATGACTTTGCCCGTTTCGGCTTTGAAGTGACGCGTAACTCTCCCCGTCAGGCAGACCTCATCATGTGTGCCGGTACTATCACGCACAAGATGGCTCCTGCACTGAAGCGTCTTTACGACCAGATGGCAGAACCGAAGTATGTGGTTGCCGTGGGCGGATGCGCCATCAGCGGCGGACCATTCAAGTCGAGCTATCATGTGGTGAAAGGTATTGAGGAAATCGTACCGGTCGACGTGTTCATCCCTGGCTGTCCACCGCGCCCTGAAGCTATTCTTTATGGAATGATGCAGCTCCAGCGCAAGGTGAAGATAGAGAAATTCTTCGGTGGTGCCAACCATAAGCAGACGAAAGAAGAGCGCGAGATGGGCGTCTCTAACGAGGAACTCACATTCCGTGAGAAGCTTGGCGACCACAAGCGTGAGACCATAGTTGTCACCGACGTGCCCGAGGAATTTGTGAAAGAATTAACCCCTGAAAAGCCGGTTGTACCGGAAGTTTCGACTAAAAAGAAGGAGGAGAACGCATGAAACTGGAATTTCTGACATTCGATTTCGAAAAATTTGCCGCTGAGATGGCAAATCTGAAAGACAAGAAAGGCTTTGATTATCTTGTCACCATCGTCGGAGAAGACTTCGGTGCAGACGAGGGACTCGGCTGTATTTACATCCTGGAGAACACAAACACTCACGAGCGCTGCTCGGTGAAGATGATGGCAAAAGTGGTCGATGGCAAGAGCGTTATCCCCTCAGTCATCAACATCTGGCGTGTGGCCGACCTCCTGGAGCGCGAGGTATTCGACTTCTATGGAATCCTCTTCCTTGGTCATCCCGACATGCGCCGTCTTTTCTTGCGCAACGACTTCAAGGGACATCCTTTCCGTAAGGACTGGAAAGGCGACGACAAGTATTCACTTGAGGAAGATGTCGAGCCCGACTACGGATTGCAATACGAAATCAACCAAAACGGAAAGCTCGTTGTCAAGAAGAATGCTCTTTTCGGCGACGACGACTATGTCATCAATATCGGACCGCAGCACCCTGCTACTCACGGTGTGCTCCGCTTACAGACAGTGCTTGACGGTGAGACCGTGAAGCGCATCTATCCCCACCTCGGCTATATCCATCGTGGCATAGAGAAGATGTGGGAGTCGATGACTTATCCTCAGACACTTGCATTGACCGACCGTTTGAACTACCTCGGCGCCATGCAACACCGCCACGCTTTGGTGGGGGTCATCGAGGAAGGCATGGGAATAGAACTGACAGACCGTATCAAGTACATCCGTACCATTATGGATGAGCTGCAGCGTCTTGACTCTCACCTACTCTATACTTCATGCTGCGCTCAGGACCTCGGTGCCTTGACAGCTTTCCTTTATGGAATGCGCGACCGTGAGCACGTACTCAACGTGATGGAAGAGACGACTGGCGGACGCCTGATCCAGAACTACTACCGCATCGGCGGCTTGCAGGACGACATCGATCCCAACTTCGTGAAGAACTGCAAAGACCTGGTGAAGTATCTGCGCCCGATGATTCAGGAGTATATGGACGTATTCGGCGACAACGTCATCACTCACAATCGCTTCGAGCAGTGTGGTCCGATGAGTCTTGAGGACTGTATCAACTATGCGGTGACAGGTCCTGCCGGACGTGCCTCCGGGTGGAAGAACGATGTGCGTAAGAACCATCCATACGATATGTACGATAAGGTGGAATGGGAACAGTGCACACTTACCGGCTGTGACTCCATGGATCGTTACCTCGTACACATTAACGAGATGTACCAGAGCTTGAACATCATCGACCAGCTCATCGATAACATCCCCGAAGGTGACTTCTATGTTAAGCAGAAGCCTATCATCAAAGTTCCCGAAGGACAATGGTACTTCTCTGTTGAAGGTGTGGCAGGTGAGTTCGGCGTCTATCTTGACTCTCGTGGTGACAAGAGTCCTTATCGCATGAAGATGCGTCCTATGGGACTCTCGCTTGTTGGTGCTTTCGATCCGATGTTACGTGGCCAAAAGATAGCCGACCTGATTGCTACCTGTGCCGCCATCGACGTGGTGATTCCCGATATCGACAGATAGTATAAGTAAAATGAAAAGAATACCGAGTGTCATTGTTGAGACATCTCTCAATGCTTTGCCTCGGGTTCTCATATTTATATAAGTAAACTACATTATGTTTGATTTTTCTATAATAACACAATGGTTCGACGGTCTTCTCCGAAACACACTGGGTCTCGGTGATTTCTGGACGATCCTCATTGAGTGCGTGATCGTGGGTGTCATCATCCTGACGGCTTATGCCCTACTGGCCATTGCACTGATATTTATGGAGCGCAAGGTCTGCGCCTACTTCCAGTGCCGTCTCGGCCCGATGCGCGTAGGACCTTGGGGAATCTTCCAGGTGTTTGCCGATGTGGTGAAGATGCTCATCAAGGAGATTTTCTTCGTTGACAAGGCCGATAAGCTCCTCTATGCCGTGGCTCCACTCCTGGTGATTGCCGCTTCGGTCGGTACGTTCTCGTTCCTCCCCTGGAACAAAGGTGCCGTGATTCTTGACTTCAATGTTGGTCTGTTCCTTATCACTGCCATCTCGTCGATTGGTGTGCTGGGCGTGTTCCTCGCTGGTTGGGGTAGTAACAACAAGTACTCTGTGGTTTCTGCCATGCGTGCAGCTGTGCAGATGATTTCCTATGAAATGTCGCTTTGCCTTTGTCTCATCACTGCTGTTATCCTCACCGGTTCGATGCAGGTCAGCAGTATTGTTGACTATCAGACCGGTCCTTGGAACTGGCTCATCATCAAAGGTCATATTCCTGCCATCATCGCCTTCATCGTGTTCCTTATTGCAGGAAATGCAGAGGCCAATCGTGGCCCGTTTGACATGGCTGAGGCTGAGAGTGAGCTTACCGCCGGTCATCACACCGAGTATAGCGGAATGGGATTCGGCTTCTTCTACCTTGCAGAATTCCTGAACCTCTTCATCATTTCCGGTATTGCTACGACAGTGTTCCTCGGTGGATGGGCTCCATTGAACATTGGCATCGAAGCATTCGACAACATCATGAACTATATCCCGGGCATCGTTTGGTTCTTGGGTAAGGCATTTGCTGTTGTCTGGCTGCTAATGTGGGTTAAGTGGACATTCCCACGTCTGCGTATCGACCAGATTCTGAAACTCGAGTGGAAGTATCTGATGCCTCTGTCACTCATCAACCTCGTGCTGATGACAGTAGTAGTTGCACTGGGTCTATATATTAAATAGGTATAAACAATGGAACAGAATAATTCATATTTTGGCGAGCTCGGACATGCAATGAAGACCTTGGCCGTCGGCATGAAGACCACCTGGAAGGAATTCTTCAAGGACTTCTTCACCAACAAGTCTACAGAACAGTATCCCGAGAACCGCAAAACGACACTGCACATTTCAAAGCGTCATCGTGGACGTCTGGTTTTCAAACGTAACGAAGACGGCAGCTTCAAGTGCACTGCTTGTACATTGTGCGAGAAAGCATGTCCCAATGGCACCATCAAGATCACATCTGAGATGCGGGAGGATCCCGAGACTGGGAAGAAGAAGCGTTTCCTGGTTGACTATCAGTACGACTTAGGTGATTGTATGTTCTGCCAGTTGTGTACAAACGCATGCAATTTTGACGCAATAGAGTTTACAAACGATTTTGAAAACGCTGTATTTGACCGTAATGCGCTCGTTCTCCATCTTGACAAGGAAGAATACCAGGGTGGTTCACTTCCGGGACTCATCGATGGCGGTGCAGACCTGACAATCGGCAAATTCAACACCAAAACGAAATAAGTAAAGGAATATGGCAAATTTAGTAATGTTTTGCATCTTGGCTGTTGTCATCATAGGATCAGCCATCATGTGCGTAACTACAAAGAGAATTATGCGAGCTGCTACATTCCTGCTCTTTGTTCTCTTTGGTGTGGCAGGTATTTATTTCCTGCTTGACTATACCTTCCTTGGAGCCGCTCAGATTTCCATCTATGCTGGTGGTATCACGATGATGTACATCTTCGCCATTCAGCTCGTTTCTAAGCGTACCCTTCAGGGAATAGAGGAACACGTCAAAGGTAATCGTGTTTTGGGTGGAGCCTTGATAACACTCATTGGCTTTGCCACTGTAGTGGTAATATTTTTCAAAAATCAGTTATTTGACCGTATGGCAACGATGACAGAGATTCCCGAGGTTCCCATGGAAACCATCGGTACGGCTCTGCTTGGCTCTGAGAAATACCAGTATGTGCTCCCCTTCGAGTTCATCTCTGTATTCTTACTTGCCTGTATCATCGGTGGCATTATGATCGCAAGAAAGGAGGATAAGCAATGATTCCCGTAGAGTGTTATTTTCTGCTGAGCACCATTTTGTTCTTTATTGGTTTCTTCGGCTTTATTACCCGTCGCAACCTTATTGCGATGCTTATCTCCGTTGAGCTCGTCCTCAATGCGGTGGACATGAACTTTGCCGTGTTCAACCGTTTCCTCTTCCACGGGCAGTTCGAAGGCTTCTTCTTCACCTTATTCTCCATAGGTGTGAGTGCTGCCGAGAGTGCCGTTGCTATTGCAATTATCATCAATGTTTACCGTAAGTTCCACAGTGATCAGGTGAACAGTATTGAAAATATGAAGTGGTAATTCCTTTGACTGATTAAACAAAAGATTAAAGATTAAGGATTATGTATGAATATTCATTTTTGATACTTCTTCTCCCATTACTGACATTCATCGTGTTAGGACTTGCGGGAATGAAGATGTCACATAAGACAGCAGGATTAATCGGAACCTGTTCTTTGGGCGTGGTTACCATCCTCAGCTATCTCACTGCATTCGAGTATTTCTCTGCCGACCGTGTTAATGGTATTTACCAGACTATCGTACCTTATAACTTCACATGGCTACCATTAGGCAACCTGCATTTCGACCTTGGTATCCTGCTCGACCCGATCAGCGTGGTGATGCTTATCGTCATCTCTACGGTATCGTTTATGGTACACATCTACTCGTTCGGCTATATGCACGGAGAAAAGGGATTCCAGCGTTACTACGCATTCCTCTCTCTCTTCAGCATGTCTATGCTTGGACTGGTACTTGCAACGAATATTTTCCAGATGTATATGTTCTGGGAGCTCGTGGGCGTTAGTTCTTACTTGCTCATCGGTTTCTTCTATCCGTTGCATGCGGCCGTCGCTGCTTCGAAGAAAGCATTTATCGTGACCCGTTTTGCCGATATGTTCTTCCTCATCGGTATCTTGATCTTCGGCTTTTACACGGAGTCATTCAGTTTCTCCTTCGTACCGGAAATTGTTATGGGTGCCGGCACTACTCCATTTATTGCCGGAAGTGCTGCCAAGGCCGCTACAGCCGGTGCATTCATCCTTCCTACCGCATTGGTATTGATGTTCATCGGAGGTGCCGGTAAGTCAGCAATGTTCCCGTTGCACATCTGGTTGCCCGATGCAATGGAAGGCCCGACACCTGTTTCTGCATTGATCCATGCCGCTACGATGGTTGTTGCCGGTGTGTTCCAGGTGGCTCGTATGTTCCCTCTCTGGATTGAATATGCACCTCAGGCAATGTCGGTTATCGTATGGGTAGGTGTGTTTACCGCCTTCTATGCTGCAGCTGTAGCATGTGCACAGACAGATATCAAGCGTGTGCTTGCCTTCTCAACCATCTCTCAGATTGCATTCATGATGGTTGCCTTAGGCGTATGCCTGCCAGGACATCATGGTGAGTTGTTCGACAACCATGCACAACTTGGTTACATGGCAGGAATGTTCCACCTGTTCACTCACGCTATGTTCAAGGCGTGCCTGTTCCTGGGTGCCGGTTGTATCATTCACGCCGTCCATTCTAACGAGATGGCTCTGATGGGTGGCTTGCGGAAGTACATGCCTATCACCAATGCGACCTTCCTGATCAGCTGTCTTGCCATCGCAGGTATTCCGTTCTTCTCTGGCTTCAGCTCGAAGGATGAGATCATCACCGCATGCTTTGCCTACAGCCCCGTTGTCGGTTGGATTATGACAGGCATAGCAGCAATGACAGCATTCTATATGTTCCGCCTGTACTACGGTATCTTCTGGGGTACAGAGAACGTGGAAGCTCACGAGCATCACACACCGCACGAGGCACCGTTGTCAATGACGATACCTCTGATTGTTCTCTCTCTGATTACTGTTGGCGTCGGTGTTTATTCAACATTGGCAGGCTTCCTCGGTTGGGGTGGCAGCTTCGGTAGTTTCGTTTCTGCTAACGGTCAGGATTACACCATCCATTTCGACACGCAGATTGCAGCAACAAGTACTATTATTGCAATATTAAGTATCTGTCTCGCCACCTATATTTATAAAGGTGAGAGTCAGCCGATTGCAGATCGTCTTTACAAGACCTTCCCGAAACTCTGGCGTGCTGCCTACAAGCGTTTCTATCAGGACGAGATCTGGCAGTTTGTCACCCATAAGATCATCTTCCGTTGCGTATCAATGCCTATCGCCTGGTTCGACCGTCGTGTCATCGATGGTACATTCAACTTCCTTGCATGGGGTACCCACGAAGCTGGTGAAAGCATCCGGCCTTGGCAGAGTGGCGATGTACGCCAGTATGCCGTATGGTTCCTTACCGGCACAGTTGCATTAACATTAATATTACTTTGCCTATAATTAAGAAGAGAATATGAATATACTCACTTTATTTGTAGTTATCCCCGTATTGATGTTGCTGGGCCTGTGGCTGAGCAAGAATCTAAGTCAAGTACGTGGTGTGATGGTTGCCGGTGCTTCATGTCTGCTGGTACTATCTATTTGGCTGACTATTTATTTCGTTCAGCAACGTGCTGCTGGTAATACAGATGTCATGCTTTTACAAGACAGCATTCCTTGGTTCAGACCTTTGAATATTGCCTATGCAGTAGGTGTCGATGGTATTTCTGTTGTAATGCTCTTACTTTCAAGTATCATCGTGTTCACCGGAACATTCGCATCATGGCAGCTGAAGCCGCTCACTAAAGAATATTTCCTCTGGTTCACACTTCTGTCAACAGGAGTATTCGGATTCTTCATCTCCATCGACCTCTTCACCATGTTCATGTTCTATGAGGTTGCGCTGATCCCGATGTACTTGCTCATCGGTGTCTGGGGAAGCGGTGCCAAGGAGTATTCAGCCATGAAGCTCACGCTGATGCTGATGGGAGGATCTGCCCTGCTGATTATTGGAATCCTCGGCATCTATTTCTTCAGTGGTGCGACAACCATGAACATTCTCGAAATAGCTGCCCTTCATAACATTCCCGTGGCTATCCAGAAGGTATTCTTCCCGTTTGTTTTCATTGGCTTCGGTGTTCTTGGTGCCATGTTCCCGTTCCACACATGGTCTCCCGACGGTCATGCTTCCGCCCCGACAGCTGTGTCAATGTTGCATGCCGGCGTGCTGATGAAGCTTGGAGGTTACGGATGTTTCCGCATTGCTATGTATCTGCTGCCAGAGGCTGCTCAGGAACTTGCATGGATATTCCTCATCCTGACAACCATCTCTGTCGTCTATGGTGCATTAAGTGCTTGTGTACAGACCGACCTGAAGTACATCAACGCTTACTCTTCCGTCTCCCACTGCGGACTCGTTCTCTTTGCCATATTGATGACGACGAAGAACGCTTGTTCCGGTGCCATCCTGCAGATGCTTTCTCACGGTTTGATGACAGCCCTCTTCTTTGCCCTCATCGGTATGATTTACGGCCGTACTCACACACGTGACGTTCGTAAGCTGGGTGGACTTATGAAGATCATGCCTTTCCTTGCCGTCGGTTACCTCATCGCAGGTCTTGCCAACCTTGGATTGCCTGGCTTCTCTGGATTCACGGCAGAAATGACAATCTTTGTCGGTTCGTTCGAGAATGCCGACACCTTCCGTCGTGTTTGTACCATCATAGCATGTACATCAATCGTCGTCACAGCTGTCTACATCTTGCGTGTGGCTGGTAAGATCCTGATGGGCAAGGTGGCAGATCCTCATTACGAACTGCTTACCGATGCCACATGGGACGAGCGCGTCGCCGTTGCCTGCCTCATCTTCTGTGTAGCCGGACTGGGACTTACCCCGTTCTTCTTCAAGCCGATTATTGATGATGCTATCGTTCCGATTCTCAATGTAATAACAATGTAATTGATTAAGAATATGAATTACGGACAATTTCTAAATATGATTCCAGAGGCAACATTGGTTGCCATCCTGATCATCCTTTTCATTGCAGATTTTGCATTGAGCAACAATGAGAAGAAGCTTCCCATACTGCGTTATCTGGGAATCTCACTGATGGCATTGCAAATAATACCCTGTATGATGACAGGCCCGTCGACTGCTTTTGACGGTCTGTATTTCACGACAGGTGCAGTGAGTGCAATGAAAGTCATTCTTACTGGTGGAACAGCCGTCGTCCTTATCATGGCTCAGCCGTGGCTGGAAAAGAACAAGCTGTATGCAGGTGAATTCTACATGCTTGTCGTTTCCACGCTGCTGGGTATGTACACGATGATGTCCAGCGGTCACTTCCTGATGTTCTTCCTCGGTCTTGAGATGGCAAGCGTTCCGATGGCGTGCCTTGTCGCTATGGACAAATGGAAGAAGGAGTCGGCAGAGGCTGGTGCTAAATACATCATCACGGCTACATTCTCCAGTGCCATCATGCTCTATGGTATCTCCTTTATCTACGGAGCAACAGGCACACTCTATTTCAACGATGTGGCAGCACAGCTCACCACTTCCACGATGACGATTGCCGGACTGGTGTTCTTCTTCAGTGGCCTGGGATTCAAGCTTTCGCTCGTACCATTCCACTTCTGGACAGCCGACACCTATCAGGGAGCTCCTACTGTGGTCACCGGATACTTAAGCGTCGTTTCTAAGGGTGCAGCCGCTTTTGCACTCTACGCAATCCTCATCAAGGTGTTTGCTCCGATGCTTCACTACTGGCAGTACCTGCTCTTCATCGTCATCGTACTCTCTATCACCGTTGCCAACCTGTTTGCCATCCGTCAGCACGAGCTGAAGCGATTCATGGCGTTCAGTTCTATCTCACAGGCAGGTTATATCATGCTTGCCGTTGTGGGCAACTCTGCTATGGGCGTGACAGCACTGATGTTCTACACATTGGTATATGTCGTTGCCAACCTGGCAGTCTTTGCCGTCATCAACGTGATTGAGCAGAAGAATGGCGGTGTAACCGAAATGGATGCCTACAATGGACTCTATGAGACCAATCCGAAGCTGTCGTTCCTCATGACACTGGCATTGTTCTCACTCGCCGGCATTCCTCCTTTCGCCGGAATGTTCAGCAAGTTCTTTGTATTCATGGCAGCCGTAAACGGTCACACACTCGATAATCCTGTCGGTGTATGGGCTTATGTTGTCGTATTCATCGCATTGATCAACACCGTAGTGTCCCTCTACTACTATCTGCTGATTGTGAAAGCAATGTATATCAAGAAGAGCGACAAGCCTATCCCCGCATTTGAGAGTGACGACAGCACAAAACTGGCTCTGGCAATCTGTACAGCCGGAGTAGTCCTGTTCGGAATATGCTCTTGCGTTTACAGCTGGCTGAGTTCATCAAGTATTGGTGCTCTCCTGTAAGCATTGAATAACACCCAATAAGGGGGTGTGTCAGAGTGAAGTGAACCCCGAAAGTTAGACAAAAAACTTTCGGGATTTATTATGTCAAAAAGGAAGAAACATGGTTATGCAGAGTGCTTGAAGTACATGCATATG
>CACWNV010000044.1 GCA_902762325.1 uncultured Prevotellaceae bacterium
AACTTCTGAGCCTGAAGCTAACAGGATAACATCATAATCTTCATCACTACCAGCGACTACATAAGCACCTTTTTGTGCTTGTGAATAATCATTGCCTTCTGGAAGCATGTCAATATTCTGACGAGAGAATATAAGAGCTGTAGGTGTTGAAGTGTTTTCCATTGCCATACGCCAGCATACTGTTGTTTCTTCAGCATCTGCAGGACGAACAACAAGCATAGAGTTCTTTCCATGATGGTTCTTCAGCTTCTCCATCAAACGGATTTGTGCCTCTTGTTCAACTGGCTCATGTGTAGGACCGTCTTCACCTACGCGGAATGCATCGTGTGTCCAAATGAACTTCACTGGCAATTCCATCAAAGCGGCCATACGAACGGCAGGTTTCATATAATCTGAGAATACGAAGAATGTACCACATGCAGGAATCACACCACCATGCAGAGCCATACCGATACAGCAGCAAGCCATCGTTAACTCGGCAACACCAGCCTGGAAGAATGCACCGCTGAAATCACCCTTCACGATGTCGTGCGTCTTCTTCAAGAAACCATCGGTCTTATCTGAGTTAGACAAGTCGGCAGATGCGCAAATCATATTGGGCACTTCCTCGGCGAGAACAGACAGAACGGTAGCACTTGCACCACGTGTAGCAGCACCAGCCTTTTGTTGTACCTTGCTCCAGTCAATCTTCGGAGCCTTTCCACTGAACCATTCTTCCAATTGAGCAGCTTGTACAGGATGTCCTTTTGCCCATTCAGCCTTGGCAGCATAACGCTCTGCCACAATCTTCTTCAGTTCCTCAGCACGTTTAGCATAGAGTTCTTGCACCTCTGGGAAGATGACGAATGGATTCTCAGGATCAGCACCGAGGTTCTTCATTGTCTGAACGAAATTATCACCACCGAGAGGAGCACCGTGAGTAGCGCAATTGCTCTCGTAGCTACTTCCATCTGCCTTGCGAGCGCCCTTACCCATCACACAATGTCCAATAATAAGACTTGGACGTTCTTTTTCTGCTTGGGCTTTCTTGATGGCTTCACGGATCTGGTCAACATCATTACCGTCAATGTTCTGCACATACCATCCCCAAGCCTCATACTTCTTAGCGGTATCCTCGGATGTTACAACCTCAGTACGAGTTGAAAGCTGAATGTCATTTGCATCATAGAACATGATTAAATTGTCAAGTCCTAAATTACCAGCAATACGACCTGCACCTTGTGAGATTTCTTCCTGAACGCCACCATCAGAGATATAAGCATATATAGTTTGGTTCATTACTTCGCCCAAACGTGCTTTCAGGAATTTAGCGGCGATAGCGGCACCAACAGCAAAAGTGTGTCCTTGACCTAAAGGACCTGATGTGTTTTCAATTCCACGAGCTAACTCACGCTCAGGATGGCCGGGAGTCACAGAACCCCATTGGCGCAGATTCTTTAAGTCCTCTAACGAATATTTACCGATTAAGGCTAATTGTGAATAAAGCATAGGTGCCATGTGACCTGGATCAAGGAAGAAGCGGTCTCTACCTTCCCATTCTGGATTCTCAGGGTCATAAACAAGGAATTCACTATAAAGTGTGTTAATGAAATCTGCTCCACCCATTGCACCGCCTGGATGTCCAGATTTAGCTTTCTCCACCATTGAAGCAGCAAGAATGCGAATGTTATCTGCTGCGCGGTTCATAATCTTGTTCTCGTTCATAAATCGTTAGTTATATTTGTTTAATATTAATAATACTGTCATGAAATGTGCTACACATGGTTTATTTGGCAAAGATACTATTTTTTTTGGATATTACAATCATTTATTATAAAAAGTTTATCAAGCCAAAACATAACTATATTGGAGGTAAAATAATTGATAAAATCAATAAAATAAATCTGTGTCACAACACATAATCATTTCATAAATATAGCTGATTAAGGGTGCGAATATTCATTTTTCAATAATCTCAAATCAATCATTTCTTCTTAATAATAATTAAAAAGAATCTCTTTAATGTTTGTTTTACAAAAATATGAATTGTATTAATAGATTTTAAGTATATTTGCATAAACAATATATAATATGAGAAAAACTTTGTTTTTATTCCTGTTAAGTTTATTTTTGTCCCCATGTATGGGTAGTAATCCGTCTTCTGTAAAATGGGACCACATAAGTTTAATTGTTGATGGCAAACGCACAGTTCCCGTTATGGGCGAGATACATTATTCTCGAATACCGGCAGACGAATGGAACAAGTCAATCAAAGAAATGAAAAAGGGTGGTGTAACCATCATTGCCACTTATGTCTTTTGGAATCATATTGAAGAAGAAGAGGGTATCTTCAGATGGGATGGCCAGAGGTGTTTGCGGGCTTTCCTGAAAGAATGCAAAAAGGAAGACATGCCTGTCATTCTTCGAATAGGTCCCTTTTGCCATGGTGAGGCACGTAATGGAGGATTACCTGACTGGTTATTTCAAAAGGGATGTAAGCTCCGTTCACTGGACACTAAATTTCTTTCTTATGTGGAAGATCTATATAGACAGATTTATTCACAGATCATTGGTCTTCAATGGAAAGATGGAGGACCTTTAATAGCCTGCCAGTTCGATAATGAGTACCGGGGGAGTGGCGATTACCTGATGAAATTAAAAGAGATAGCTCTTAAAATCGGTTATGATTTACCTTTTTACACTCGGACTGGTTGGCCGGAACTAACAAAACCTGTCCCGTATGGAGAAATAATTCCCTTATATGGAGATTATGCAGATGGTTTTTGGGATAAAGATATTACAGAAGGCGCTGGTAATTATTGGAAAGCATTCCATTTTAAAGAGTTTCGTTCATCAACAGCCATCGGTACAGATTTGTTAGGAAAGCAAGATGAAACAACTAACAAAGAAGACAATAATTATCCATATTTCACTTGTGAATTAGGAGGAGGCATGGTTAAGGCATACCATAAACGCCCCTACATGTATCCAGAAGATGCCTTAGCGATGGCAATAGTAAAGTTGGGGAGTGGTTCAAATCTGCTTGGGTATTATATGTATCATGGAGGAACAAATCCAGATGGACGGTTGACAACTCTCAATGAAACCCAACGCACACTTGGTACAGCCAATAATGACTTACCGGTTAAATCCTATGAATTCCAGGCTCCGTTAAGTGAATTTGGACAAAGGCAACCGGTGTTTTATCGCTTACGTCCTTTGCATTTGTTCTTACATGATTTTGGAGATTTACTTGCTCCCATGGAAGTTGTAACTCCTAATAATGCCGTGATTGAAAAAGGAGACGACTCACAATTGAGATGGACATACAGAAAGGATCAAAATGGTTCAGCCTTTGTGTTTGTCAATAATTACGAACGCTTTCAGCACTTGTCTTCTAAAAAGAACATCCGGTTTGATGTTGAAGGAGAATCCTTCCCGCAAAAGCCGATTTCCATACCGGAATCGTGTTCGGCCGTATTCCCTGTTAATATTCGTGTTAATGAAGTGCTAATACAATATTCAACGGCACAATTGGTTTCTCGCCATATTGATTCGATTAATGGTAATACACAGATATATCTCATGCAGATTGATGGAATACCATCAGAAATCAAGGTAAATGGTAAAACAATGAAGAATGTTAAGCCAAGAGGAATAGACAAAGCCGTTTTCTCCTGCGGTGACGTTAGCATTTACTTACTTAACAGGGATGATGCCGAGCATTTATACCTTGATAGAGAATCTTCCAAAACCAGTATTCCATTGAGCTATAAAAAGATAAAGGATGCTGATTCTCCACGTGTTATTTCGAAAGGTCCAGCTAAGGTTGCAGAAGCACCAAACGATTCTGACTTTAATCAAGCAGCTGTATATATTATCGACATACCAGAAACCACGAGTGGAACATATCCTTTATTGGATATAGAATATAGAGGTGATTGTGCCCGACTGTATAACAATGGTGAGCTAATTGATGACAATTTCTATAATGGCCTTCACTTTATGTATGGATTATGGAGATTACCTCCTGACACTCGACATCTGGAACTTCGAATACTACCATTACAACCCGATGCACCTATTTATCTTCCTAAGGAAGCTATCAGACAATCTGGTGAGGAACTTATAAGCGTTACGATAAAGAAATGAGAAAAATATTAGTGTTATGCTGCCTGATTAACGGATTCTTCGTAGCAGCTCAGAATGTCATTAATCTTAGTGGCCGATGGGATTTTAAGACAGAAGATAGCTCTGAATATAATGAGACGGTTGTGTTACCAGGGTCTATGCTCACAAATAATAAAGGAAATGATGTAAGCATAAATACACGTTGGACAGGCTCGTTATATGATTCTTCTTTTTACTTTAATCCTTATATGGAGAAGTATAGAATTGCCGGACAAATGAAATTCCCGTTCTTTCTTACTCCATCAAAGCATTATGTAGGTTTGGCAAGCTATCAAAAAACCGTAGACATTCCCAAGTCTTGGAAGAAGAAACGTATATTTCTATATTTAGAACGTCCTCATATCGAAACGACTGTCTATATAAACAATCAAGAGGTGGGGCATCAGAAGTCTCTGAGTGTTCCCCATGAATATGAAATAACACCTTATATTATTAGTGGGAAAAAGAATATCATCACCATAAAAGTATACAATGGAATAGAAAATGTATGTGTTGGTCAGGACTCTCATAGTGTTACAGACCAGACGCAAGGTAACTGGAATGGTATTGCTGGCCGTATCGAATTACAGGCACGACCGAAATATTTCATTGAACAGGTTCAAGTGACTCCCGACTTGAAAGAGCATAAAGCGCACGTCAAACTCTATATAAACAACAATACATCCCAAAAAGAGTTAAGGAGATTAAGAAACAATCTTAAAGACAAGGTATATCTGAAAGCTGAATTGACAAACAGCACTCGTAAACATGTGATTACATCTGTCAGTAATTTGTTCTTTGATAATAATGGATGTGTTGATGTGGATCTTAGCATGTCAGACAGTTGCCAGTTGTGGGATGAGTTTAATCCTTCCTATTATCAGTTATCTGTTGTATATTCAGGGGACACAATCAGAACTCAATTTGGCATGAGGGAAATTAATGTCAATAAACGGCAGATAATGCTAAATGGACATCCAATCTGGCTAAGAGGAACCGTTGAGAATTGTTGTTTCCCCCAAACAGGTTATCCGCCGACTGATGTGGAATCATGGATTAAGATATTTGCCAAATGTAAGGAGTATGGATTGAATCATATCCGTTTCCATAGCTATTGTCCACCCGAAGCTGCTTTTTATGCGGCAGATATGATAGGACTTTACCTGCAACCTGAAGGTCCGTCGTGGCCTAATCATGGGGTTAAGTTAAGAAGTGGAATGATTATTGACCAATACTTGTTAGACGAAAGCAAGCAGATTGTAAGGAAGTATGGTAATCATCCGTCATTTGTTATGATGGCTGCAGGTAATGAACCGGCCGGTAACTGGGTTGCATATTGTAATGACTGGGTGAAAACCATGCATCAATATGATCCAACTAAAATATATTGTGGAGCTTCTGTTGGTGGAGGCTGGGCTTGGGATAATGGTTCAGAGTATCATGTGAAAGGAGGAGCAAGAGGATTGGATTGGGATAGCCATATCCCACATTCTGATAATGACTATTATACACAAATAGAGTTTCCTCGAAACTATAAAGACGAGAAGCCTAATCAGAGTCCAATTGTTGCCCATGAGCAAGGTCAATGGTGTGCCTTTCCGGATTTCAAGGAAATAGAACAATATGAATCTTGTGCGTACAAGCCACGTAATTTTGAGATATTCCGTGACTTGTTATCCGACAATGGCATGGAAGAACAAGCAGAAAAGTTCCTTTATGCCAGCGGAAAGCTACAGGTGTTGGCTTATAAATATGAATTAGAGACGAATCTTCGTACGAAAGACTATGCAGGTTTCCAACTCCTCGGACTAAATGACTATAGCGGTCAGGGTACAGCCCTTGTCGGTCCGCTCAATGTCTTCTGGAAAGAGAAGCAATGTCTGCGTCCGGATGGAAAGAAAGAGCCATATATTAACGCTAATGAATGGCATGATTTCTGCTCTGAAATTGTTCCTTTAGCCAGATTTACTAAGTTTGTTTATCAAAACAATGAGTCAATAAAAATTCCGGTTGAAGTATATAACGCATCAGGTAACATCGTACCAGACGTCCTTTGTTATTACACAATTACTGATGAAAACAATCATGAGTATAAACATGAAAACCTTCCCTTGACTAATCTTCCTTTAGGAAAAAACATTGACGCTGGTACCGTTGATTTCAATCTTGAAGTGATTAAATCACCAAAGAAATTAGTGTTGACCACTTATATCTGTTGCCCGGATAAAAGAACTTTCAAGAATCATTGGGAGTTCTGGGTGTATGAAAACGGTTCTGATTTTCATGAGACTCGCATAGAGAGTGCCCAAAATACAATATATGAAACAGATACTCTCGATGAAAAAGCAAAGGAAATATTGAAGAATGGGGGAGACGTCTTATTATGTGCTGCTGGAAAGATCAGGTTTGGAAAAGACGTGAAGCACCATTATCTGCCTGTTTTCTGGAACACTTCATGGTTCAAGATGCGCCCGCCACATACTACAGGTGCATATATTAGCAAGGCACATCCTATCTTCCATGATTTCCCAACTGACAACTGGCAGAATATCAACTGGTGGGAGCTGACGAATAAAGTGCAGGTCATGAACTTATCCGAGTTCCCTGATGATTATCAGCCAATTGTCCAGCCTATCGACACATGGCACATCTCCCGTAAATTGGGAATGCTTATCGAAGCGAAAGTGCTTAACGGGAGGGTTATATTGACCACAATGGACATTCGGAATAATCTAAGCCAGCGTGTTGTAGCACGACAATTAAGAAAGTCTGTCATTAATTACATGAACAGCGATCGTTTCCATCCTCAATATGTGATTTCTCCTGAGATAATAACAAACCTGTTTGAGAATGAAGCACCTCCTGTTAATATGTTCACAAAAGATTCACCTGATGAACTTAAACCAAAGATAAAATGAGAAAGAACCTATTGTTTGTTTTGCTGACGCTATCCTGTTTATCCGCTATAGCTGATAACTTGAATGATTATAATGTCCGTTCTTTCGGTGCGGTAGGCGATGGAAAGAGTTTTGATTCACCAGCTATCAACACCGCGATAGAGTCTGCTTTTGCCAACGGTGGCGGCAAGATAATTGTTCCTGCCGGTATATATCTGTGCGGTAGTATCCATCTGAAAAGTAATATTGAACTACACTTGTTGCCTGGTGCTATTATAAAAGCCGCACCCGCTTCCATGAAAGTGTATGATGAAAGCGAATCATTTGGCGGATTTCCTGAATATCAGGACGGGGGACATACGTATTTCCATAATTCGCTGATATGGGCTGAAGGACAAGATAATATCTCCATAACTGGCCGTGGAATGATAGATGGAGAAGGCTTGACCAAAAAAGATACCGAGAATGCCGGTAATGTTCAGGGTGGTTCCATTGGAACAGGAGACAAGGCAATAGCACTAAAATTATGCACGAATGTATTAATACGTGACATTACAATATTCAGGGGCGGTCACTTTGCCATTATTATTACCGGATGTGAAAAGGGTACTATTGATAATGTAACGATAGATACGAATCGTGACGGTATTGATATTGATTGTTGTAAATATCTGACCGTCACGAATACGAAAGTAAACACGCCTAATGATGATGGTATCGTCTTGAAATCTTCCTATGCTCTCAAAAAGCCCGTTCCTTGTGAGAACATACTCATCAACAATTGTATTGTAACTGGGTATAAGTTAGGAACATTCCTCGATGGAACATATATACCCGAAAAAGTTAATTGGGTTTGTGGACGAATAAAACTGGGTACGGAATCTAATGGGGGGTATCGCAATATTGCCATCTCTAACTGCACAATGATGTATTCATCGGGATTAGCATTTGAAGAAGTAGATCAAGGACGAATGGAAAACATTGCCGTGTCGAACATCACGATGAATCATGTCCACCACTATCCGATTTATATTACTACAGGTTGTAGAAATCGAGGACCGAAAGAGGTGACTTCTCCATCCTATGGAGGCGACATCATGATTTCCAATGTTATTGCCGATGATGCCGACTCTCTGGCTGGTATAATCGTAACAGGTATGAAAGAAGAGCCGTTGCGTAATATCCGACTCCATAATATTCAAATTCGGTATCGTGGAGGAGGAACTTCCGATTTAAGTAAAAAGGAGTATCGCGAGCAAGGTACGAACTATCCGGAACCCAGATGGGCTGGTCCGACTCCTGCTTATGGGCTCTATGCACGTCATGTTGACGGACTTACAGTCAGAGGTTTATATTTAGAGACCATCCGTCCGGATTATCGGCATGTTGTAATTCTTGATGATGTGAAGAATGCAGATATTCAAGATTTAACGGCTCCGGTTCAGAAAGGTGCAGAGAAGATTGTCATCAAGAATTAATGAACATATTGTTCTTGAAGTCTAAACGATACGTTTACGTTGCCTAAACGTATCGTTTACGCTATCTAAATGTATCGTTTACGCTACCTGAATGTATCGTTTACGAGGCGGAAACATTGGCGTTTTTCCTCTTTATCATGAAAAAGCCTAAGCGGTGTGTCACACCTTTCCGGTTTAATGACTTCATGATATAAGTCCCCTCTGGCAACTGGCGAACGTCAGCATGTGTTCCATGGAATCGTCTTGTTGCTATCAGCTCTCCCTGCAATGACTCTATCGCCACCATATCGGCATCGAGAACACTTCCTTTTGATGGTAATTCTACAAGTTCCCCGTTACACTTCAGCCATGTATAGTTGGTCTTTGTCGGATTGGTACTTTTAATAATCTCAGGGTAAAACGTGGGTTGGCTTTCGTTTCCATAGCGGTCAACTGCCGTAACGGCAAAATAACAATTCTCCGCCTTCTTCATCATGCTTAATCCATTCGCCGATATCCTCGTCGCTATAAGATTCCTTGAGTCTGATATATCGACCGGAACTCCACGGGAGCAATATACATTATATAATAAATAGGGGCCGTTGCTCTTATCACATGCGCCATCCCATTGCAACTGACATCCGTCAGCGGAAAGCCGAAGCGAGGTAGGTGGAGTAGGTGGAGTGGCACATAGCCATGTCATTGGAGGAATAAGTGCAGGATATTGGTTGAATTGTTCTGATGTGAACGAATAGATTCCCTTCAGATTATCAGTCAGAAACTTACCGCGGAAGAAAGCATGTCCCATCCCGCATTGCCTCAGTACTTGCATTTCCTGGGTAATGATTGACAAAGGCCAGTTTGATTCATTGGGAGACATGAAATAGATACCGAGTCCGGGAACGATGATTTTACCAGAACTCTGCTCTGACCAGTCGATGGCAAAAGGATAGAACTGGTCGCCCTTGAAATACATCATAGGAAACAATTCGTCCATCAGACCGGCACGTAACCATCCTTGTGCATCCTGACATCCTTTAGTATAAGCATTCCACCCATGACTTCCATAACGGGAAAGGTCATCATATTTGCCAATCGGCGAACAACTCATCTTCACCCAAGGCTTGAGAGACTTTACTCTTTGATGTATTTCCCTTACTATATTTGTAATATGACGACGGCCTTGTTCTCGTCCCACCTTCAACTTCCATGTTTCCGGATAACGGATATAGTCTAAATGAATGCCGTCAATATCGTAGTTCTTGGTAATCTCTTCACAAATACCTGCAAGATAATTCGCCGTTTGAATGTTTTCGGGGTCCATATAGCCATCAGGCCCAATCTTCTTTATCAACTTTGGAAAGCGTTTGCGCAGGTTGGCACATCCCCGTCCGTCCCATTTACCGACAGGTATCGTGACCACCCAGGCGTGAAGTTCCATCCCACGTTTATGGCTTTCGTTGATAGCAAACTCTAACGGATCATATCCTGGAGATTTACCCGGGACTCCGCTTAGACACCCATCCCACGGTTCATATTGTGAAGGATAGATCATTGTCCCACGGATGCGAGTCTGAATTAATATAGTGTTGATGCCTGCCCGCTGATACTTATCAAGAATCTCACACAATTCTTTTTGCTGGCGTTCAATAGCCATTTGATTATTAGCATAGTTATGAGGCCAGTCTAAACCTCCGATTGTCGTAAGCCATACCGCCCTTACTTCATATTTTGGAGTCTTGGAAAATGGAGATGTCAATATCTGTGCAATAGCACCACTTAACATCATTGATAATATTAATAAGGTATATAGTCTTTTCATAAATATCCGAATTGAGCTGCAAAGTTACTCAGAAAAAACAAATAAATGGAAGAAATGAGTTGTTTATTTATGGATTGTTTGTATCTTTGTGCCAAATAAATATTGACAATCAAATAAAATGAGAAATCTTAAAATACTACTGCTACTTTTCTGCACCGTCCTGTTTTCGTATGAACCAGCCTTGTCAAAAGGAGTAAATGAGAAAATAGCCTATCCTGGCGGAACACTTCATCTCATCAGATTACAACTGAAGGACAAGAGCGACACCCCATACAAAATCTCTGAACCTGAGAAGTTCCTTTCTATGAAAGCCATCGAGCGCAGGAGGAGACAACATATAGGCATAGACTCTACCGACCTGCCTATATCTCCGAAGTATCTTCAGGAGATTCAACTGAATGGAGGGAAAATCGTATGTCAGAGTAAATGGAACAATACCGTCTTAGTTGCCATAAAGAATGTCGAAGAAGAGCAGCGTTTGCGGGAACTTCCTTGTATAAAAGGGGCTGTCCGTGTGTTTTCTTCTCCAGATTCCGTTAACGCATCGAGTAGGAATAAGCTGATTAAGGATACCATTAAGCCCGACAGTTCCGAACATAATGTATATGGAATAGCAAAGCTACAGATAGAGATGCTTAACGGCATTCCTTTACATAAGGCAGGTTACAAGGGAAAAGGCATGACAATAGCGGTCTTCGACGGAGGATTTATGAATGTCGATTCCATCCCTGCATTTCGAAACGTAAACATCATTGCCACACGAGATTTTGTATATCCACCCTCGAATTGTATCTATGAAGAATTAGACCATGGTACGGAAGTACTATCAACGATGGCGATAAACGAACCCGACATATTCATAGGGACGGCTCCCGAGGCCGACTATATTCTTATCAGAACTGAAGACGGTAGAACGGAGAGCATGGCAGAAGAGGACTTCTGGTCAGCTGCAGCCGAATATGCCGACTCCATAGGCGCAGATGTCATCAATTCTTCCTTAGGGTATCATGGATTTGATAAGGATTTGGGGAGTCATCAGTATAGAGATCTTGACGGACGGCAGGCTATTTGTTCTCGTTCTGCATCGATGCTTGCGTCAAAGGGAATGATCTTAACAAATAGTGCGGGAAATGAAGGTAATAATACTTGGAAGAAAATCAACTGCCCCAGCGATGCAAGTGATATATTGACGGTAGGAGCATTGACCGCAAAGAGGATTAATACGTTGTTTTCATCTGTCGGACCTTCAGCCGACGGGCGTGTGAAACCCGATGTCATGTCATTAGGAGCTCATGCTGCCGTTATCAGTGGGGCAGGAAAGCACACTTATGCGAACGGTACATCTTTCGCATCTCCTATCACTTGCGGAATGGTTGCATGTCTTTGGCAGGCTTTACCCCAGAAGACAGCTCTTGAAATAATGGATTTGATCCGTAGTTCTTCCGATCGATTTGATTATCCGGACAATGTCTTTGGATATGGTATTCCCGACTTTTGGAAAGCTTTGCAACTGGGAAGATGAAAGAGGCTCTATCGTTATATGAACTCAATCAACTTGTTCATGAAGTCATAGAAACCACACTCGACAAAGAGTATTGGGTGGAGGCCGAAATCTCTGAAGTAAGAGAAGTTCGTGGACATTGCTATATGGAACTGATCCAAAAGGACATTTTCAATAACACTCCTGTTGCCCGTGCTTCTGCAAAGTGCTGGAAGAACACATGGATTCAGCTAAGGCCAAACTTTGAACATATTACCGGCCAGATTATCCATAGCGGAATGAAAGTGCTGTTAAAAGTCTTTGCAAACTTTCATGAAGCGTATGGCTTTTCGTGGATTGTTACGGATATAGACCCTACATACACTCTTGGCGACATGGCATTCAGACGTCAGGAAATCATAAATCGTCTGAAAGAAGAAGGAGTGTATGACTTGCAAAAGAGTCTCACCATTCCTGTCTTTGCCCAAAGAATAGCTGTAATATCTAATGAGCATGCCGCTGGTTATGGCGATTTCATGAACCAGTTACACAACAATGAATATAACCTGGTGTTTTATCCGACTCTTTTCAGTGCGATAATGCAGGGTGAAAAGGTAGAACAAAGTGTGATAGCTGCTCTGAATCAGATATACGAACAAGTAGAGAAGTATGATCTCGTCGTAATCATCCGTGGTGGGGGAGCCTCAGCCGACCTGTCGGGATTTGATACCCTCTCTTTAGCTGAGAATGTTGCTAATTTCCCATTACCTATTATTACAGGTATAGGTCACGAAAGGGACGAGAGTATATTAGACTTGGTTTCCAACACCCGTGTGAAGACCCCGACAGCTGCTGCCTCCTTCTTGATTAATCACCTGCTAAATGTGTATAATCAGATTGAAGACTATCAGATGTCCATTGCAAAGATAATAGAAAGACGAATGTTCATCGAGCGGATGCGACTTGAAAGGCTATCAGATAAATTACCTGTTATATTCTCTGTATATAAGACACGTCAGGAATCGAGGTTCGATAGTATAATGAACATGCTGAAATATGCAGCTATCAAACGCCTGACGAAGGAAGAGCATAATATAGAGGTGATTGAACGAAGCATTCCACCGGCAATCAACCGAATTCTTATCAACCGGCAACATCTGATTAACCTGTTTGAACAAAAGGTTGAAGCGGCAAATCCCGACAAGCTATTGAAGCGTGGATTTAGTATTACCACGCATAAGGGGAAGGTTGTTAAGGACTCAAGCATGCTCAAACACGGGGATGAGATAGAGACAAGAGTAAATAAAGGTGTAATCAAATCAACAGTATCAAAGATATGAAGACAATGAAATACGAAGAAGCGGTCAAAAAGCTGGAAGATATAGTTCATAAAATGGAAAATGACGAACTCGATATCGACCAGATTAGTGATCATTTGAAGACCGCCCAACAATTAATCAAATTATGTAAAGACCGTCTGACAAAGACAGACGAGGAAATAAAAAAGATATTAGAAGAGAATAAATAAAGGCTATTTTGCTCATTTTTTCTTTTAAATGTTGCACATATATATATTTATTCGTAATTTTGTGCCATATTAACAGTTAAAGGTTATTGAGATGAAAAACTTAGATTGGTCAAATTTGTCGTTTGGATACTTACCAACAGACTACAATGTCCGTTGTTGTTATCGTAACGGTGAATGGGGAGAAATTGAAGTATGCTCTGATGAGTATATCAAATTACACATGGCAGCTACCTGCCTGCATTATGGTCAGGAAGCATTCGAAGGACTGAAGGCTTATCGTTGCCCTGATGGTAAAGTCAGAATATTCAGGGTGAAAGACAATGCCAGCCGTTTGCAGAGTACTTGCCGGGGTATCATGATGCCAGAGGTTCCGACGGAACTGTTTGAAGAGATGGTTAAGAAAGTGGTGCGCCTCAATCAAGAATACATTCCCACCTATGAAAGTGGAGCAACATTGTATATTCGTCCGTTGCTCATTGGAACAAGTGCGCAAGTAGGTGTTCATCCTGCTAAAGAATATATGTTCTTGATCTTTGTCACTCCTGTCGGACCATATTTCAAGGGTGGTTTCTCTACAAATCCGTATGTGATTATCCGTGACTATGACCGTTCTGCACCCCTTGGTACAGGTAAGTATAAGGTGGGTGGAAACTATGCCGCTTCTCTGTTTGCTAATAATCTTGCTCATGAGAAGGGCTATGCATGTGAGTTCTATCTCGATGCAAAGGAAAAGAAGTATATGGACGAGTGTGGTGCCGCAAACTTCTTTGGTATCAAGGACAACACTTATGTAACACCAAAATCAACATCCATTCTTCCAAGTATCACTAACAAGAGCCTTATGCAATTAGCTGAGGACTATGGAATGAAGGTTGAATGCCGTCAGATTCCTGAAGAAGAACTTGCAACATTTGAGGAAGCCGGTGCTTGTGGAACCGCTGCCGTGATTTCGCCTATATCTTATATTGACGACTTAGACACAGGAGTCCGCTACACCTTTAGCGAAGACGGCAAGCCAGGTCCGGTTTCCACCAAGCTTTACAATCATCTGCGTGCCATTCAATATGGAATAGAAGAAGATAAGCATGGTTGGACTACCGTTGTCATAGAATAACATGATAGAGGTAAAAGTAAAAGAAAGCGAATTAACAACTGCCGCACAGGCAGGAGTTGATGAGTTTATTGATGTATTTGTCTCTGCTATCAATGATGCCATTGGCGGTGCATTGAATGCAGAGACAATGCAATTATTGAATAGTGACCAGATTACTCTCCTTGGCTACTCGATATTACACGAGGAGGTAATGGACGGAGGATTTGTTCAGCTAATCCATAACGGATATGGACCTTTCTTCTTTAAGAACCCGTTTGCCATAGCCATGCGGACATGGGGACTAACAGATCTATACCGGTTAATAAACAAAGTTCATAAACTATATAATAAATATCATGAGGAAATAGAGGCTGAATGTACGGATGAAGAATTCATGGCTCTATTTGAACAATATAGCGAATTCGACAGATTCGACGATGAGTTTGTTGAAAGCGAAGAATTGTGGACAGAGATTATTGCTCATTATATTGACGAACATATTAGTCAATTTGCAATAGTTGAGTAAAAACAGATAAATTCATTCCAAGTGAATAAAGAACAACTGGAGCTCCGGAAAAAGAGTCCTATACAGATAAAGAACAAGAAAGCATCTTTTGAATACTTCTTTGTTGATACTTTCACCGCTGGTTTAGTACTTACGGGTACTGAAATAAAATCCATCCGTCTTGGAAAGGCTTCATTAACCGATACATACTGCTATATTATCAATGGTGAGATATGGGTCAAGGGAATGAATATTTCCCCTTACTTCTATGGCTCTTTTGCTAATCATGAGGCAAAACGTGACCGCAAGCTTCTTTTAAACAAAAGAGAAATAATGAAACTGGCTGAGGCAGACAAGATGCCTGGCTACACCATTGTGCCAACTCTTGTTTTCATTGACCAGAATGGACGCGCAAAGATGGACATTGCCTTAGCAAGGGGTAAAAAGGAATACGACAAACGTCAGACTATTAAAGACAAGCAGGACAAACGAGAGATGGATCGCGCCGTGAAACATTACTAATATCTTTATTTTGCAGACACAATGACAATACAAGAATTAGCAAAACAGAAAATATTGATTCTTGACGGCGCAATGGGAACGATGATTCAAGAGTATGGACTCTCTGAAGACGATTTCCGTAATGATAGTATTGCCCATATTGAGGGACAGATAAAGGGTAACAATGATGTGCTGAACATTACCCGGTCTGACATTATTTTCGATATTCACAGGAGATACCTCGAGGCTGGAGCTGATTTAATAGAAACAAACACCTTCTCTTCTCAACGAATCTCTCAGGCTGATTATCACCTGGAAGACTTGTCTTTCGAAATGGCCTATGAGGGAGCACGCATTGCCCGTCAGGCGGCTGATAAATACTCTACACCCGATAAGCCGAGATTTGTCTTAGGGTCTGTCGGTCCTACCAACAAGACTTGTTCGATGAGTCCGGATGTTAGCGACCCGTCAGCACGTGATTTAGACTATGATTGTCTGTATGCCGCCTATTACGAACAGATAGAAGCCTTGATAAAAGGGGGCGTTGATGCCATTCTTATTGAAACCATTTTTGATACTCTTAACGCCAAGGTCGCAATAGATGCAGGACTTCACGTTATGGAAGACTTGTCAAAACAAGTCATTATCATGTTGAGTGTCACCATCAGTGATCTTGCGGGACGCACTTTGAGCGGTCAGACACTTGACGCCTTTTTGGCAAGCATCAGTTCATATCCCATCTTTTCGGTCGGGCTGAACTGTTCTTTCGGTGCCAGTCAGATGAAACCTTACCTGAAAGAGTTGGCTTCAAAAGCACCTTATTATATATCAGCCTATCCCAATGCCGGATTACCGAACTCAATGGGAGAATACGACGAAACGGCAGAGAGCATGTCTCCCCAAGTTGCCGAATTCATAAATGAGGGACTTGTTAACATCATTGGCGGTTGTTGTGGAACGACAGACGAGTTCATAAAGAGTTTTGCATCATTGGCGGAAGGGCGGAAACCTCATGTTATTGTCCCACGTGATGAGAACATAGAACTCAGTGGACTTGATGTCATAAAGCCCACATTATTTGTCAATGTCGGAGAACGATGCAATGTAGCCGGTTCACGTAAGTTCCTACGGCTCATCAAAGAGAAAAAATATGAAGAGGCAATGTCCATTGCACGTAAACAAGTGGAAGATGGTGCTATGGTCATTGACATCAACATGGATGACGGGTTGCTTGATTCCAAGAAGGAAATGGTTAAATTCCTCAACCTTATCGGGTCAGACCCGGATATTGCAACGGTTCCCGTCATGATTGATTCATCTAACTGGGATGTCATCATTGCCGGATTGAAATGTATGCAGGGTAAGTGTATCGTCAATTCCATTTCCCTTAAGGAAGGCGAGGAGGCATTTATTTCACATGCAAAAGACGTAAGACGATTTGGTGCTGCCGTAGTCGTCATGTGCTTTGATGAAACAGGACAGGCTACCACTTATGAACGACGGATTGAAATAGCCGCGAGAGCGTATCATCTCCTTATTCAAAAAGCAGGTTTCATGCCCCAGGATATTATCATTGACCCGAATATTCTTGCAATCGCTACCGGCATGGAAGAACACGACAGATACGCTCTTGACTTTATCCGTGCGACGAAATGGATTCATGATAACTTACCCGGAGCACATGTGAGCGGGGGAGTGAGCAACCTCTCTTTCTCGTTCCGTGGGAACAACTATATTCGTGAGGCAATGCACTCCGTCTTCCTATACCACGCCATTCAGGCTGGGATGGATTTTGGAATCGTAAATCCTTCAACTAAAATCCAGTATTCAGATATTCCTGAGGAGCAACTGACCATTATTGAGGATGCTATTCTCTATCGGCACGAAGGGGCTTCTGAGGCTCTGATTGAATTAGCCAATGAGCTTAACGCTCAAAAACAATCCGTTGAGCAAAATGCAGCTAATCTCATAGATAACAATGCACAACAGACCGTTCCTGCATGGAGAAGCGAGACCGTTGAGCAACGCCTGTCATACGCTTTGCGAAAGGGAATAGGAGATTATCTTGAAGAAGATCTCCACGAGGCTCTTAAAATATATGCAAAGCCTGTCGAAATCATCGAAGGCCCATTGATGGCAGGCATGAATGAAGTGGGAGAGTTGTTCGGCTCTGGTAAAATGTTCCTCCCGCAAGTGGTAAAGACCGCCCGTACCATGAAGCAGGCAGTGACAATCCTTCAACCCTACATCGAGCAGATGAATGGAAGTGAGAACAGCAAGAAACGAGGAAAGATTGTACTGGCGACCGTGAAGGGCGATGTTCACGACATAGGGAAGAATATTGTCTCTGTGGTGATGGCATGCAACAACTATGAGATTATTGACCTCGGCGTGATGGTACCGGCAGAGCAGATTGTAAGTACGGCTATCCGTGAAAAGGCAGATGCCGTAGGATTAAGCGGTCTGATAACCCCATCTCTTGAGGAAATGGTCAATGTGGCTATTGAGATGCAGAAGGCGGGATTAGATATTCCTATCATGATTGGCGGGGCGACGACAAGCAAGATGCACGTTGCCATCAAGATTGCACCTGTCTATCAAGGTCCTGTCGTATGGATGAAAGACGCTTCACAGAATATTACGGCGGCGAATACTCTGCTTAATGCCGATAGTTGCTCTGAATACAAACAACAATTAAATCAGCAATATAAAGAACTGAGAGAGCTTTATCAACAGGAACAGACAGAACATGTCCCGTTGGATGAGGCTCGAAAGAACAAGCTGGAGCTATTTGATTAACGGTGATGATAAAGAATATTATTTTTGACTTCGGCGGTGTTGTCATCTGCCTTGACCAGTCTCAGGCAATACGTAGATTTGAGGCATTAGGACTGGAGGATGCTGCTACAAGATTAGACCCATATACACAACAGGGCATTTTCGGAGAACTGGAGGAAGGGAAGATTACGGCTGATGATTTTATGACAGAATTAGGGAAGTTAGTCGGACATCCTGTTTCTTTTGAAGCGTGCCGCCATGCTTGGGTCGGGTATTGTGGTGAAGTTCCCAAGCGGAATTTAGCCGCCCTTCGTGAATTACGCAGACAGGGCTATCGGCTTATCCTCTTGTCCAACACCAATCCATTCATGATGGACTGGGCAGAAAGTGATGATTTTGATGGAGAGGGGCATGGATTAGCTCATTACTTTGACGCTATGTATAAGAGCTATCAGGTTGGGGTGATGAAACCCGATGAACAGTTCTTCAATCATGTGCTTTCTTCGGAGAACATAAACCCTTCGGAGACCTTGTTCGTCGACGACGGGAAGCGAAATGTGATGGTTGCCAGTCAGTTGGGCATCAATACTTTTTGCCCTGTGAATGGAGCCGACTGGACGCAGGAGATTTATGAATATCTGACTTGAATTCCTAATATAAACAATAACCTACCATGAAAAAGATTATCCTTACATTGACTGCTATCTGGTCTGTGTCTGTCTTATGGGCACAGGGCGATGTTTACGAAAAGTCTGATGAGTATGAATGGCCTGATGATACAGAGGTGGTCAGGAAGTTAAAAGACTGGCAAGACTTGAAATTCGGCGTGTTAATCCACTGGGGACTTTATGCCGTTCCCGGCATTGTGGAATCGTGGTCAATCTGTGATGAAAACTGGATTACACGTGATACGACGATGACCTATCAGCAATACAAAGACTGGTATTGGGGCTTTGCGGAGAAATTCAACCCGACGAACTTCAATCCTAAGCAATGGGCAAGGGTGATGAAGGATGCAGGAATGCGCTATATGATTTTCACGACGAAGCATCACGACGGCTTCTGCATGTATGATAGCCGCTATACGGATTTTAGCATTGCCCGTCATGCTTTTAAGAATCATCCTGAGCGTGACGTGTTGCGCTACGTCTTGAATGCGTTCCAAGAAGAGCAGTTCATGCTGGGTACGTATTTCTCAAAACCCGACTGGCATTCTCAATATTACTGGTGGGATGTCTATCCGACCAAAGGAAGAAACGTAAACTATCCCATCAGCACTTACCCCTGGCGATGGAAACAATTCCAGCAGTACACTTATAATCAGATTGACGAAATCCTCTCAAACTATGGAAAGGTTGACATCCTCTGGTTAGACGGGGGATGGGTATGTACGGAAAACAAACAGGACATCAATATGCCAGCCATTGCCGACATGGCAAGAAAGCATCAGCCTGGAATCCTCATCGTCGACCGGACGTGTCACGGTCCCTACGAGAACTATCAGACACCGGAACGGACCATACCAGAGACTCAACTGGCGTATCCTTGGGAATCGTGTATTCCTCTGTCAGATGATTGGGGGTATGTCAATCACCCGAAATGGAAGAGTCCTGAAAAGGTTATCAACACCTTGATAGAGATTGTAGCCAAAGGTGGAAACCTGGTGCTTGGCGTCGGTCCTACGCCTGACGGGATTATCCAGTCTGAGGCGGTTGAAAGACTCGAACAGATTGGTGAATGGATGAAAAGAAACGGGAAAGCCATTTATAACACCGTTCCCACGAAGATATATCATGACGGGAACGTGTGGTTTACTTCATCAAAAGACAAGCGCAAGTGTTATGCCATCTATATGTTAGAAGAGGGTGCTGGGATTCCCGAAACAATCAGCTGGCGCGGAAACCTTCCTAAAAAGGGCACAAAGCTACGCCTTGTCGAAGACAATAGTACGTTAAGATGGAAGATTCACGGAGATAGTGTCACCGTGAAACTCCCATCAAAACTAAAGGCTCAGTCTTTTGCTATCGAGATTGCCTCGCCAATACATGAGTTAGGCATCTGAATGTGCAACATGGCACAGACCGTCGGGGCTATATCCACGATGCGGGTCGGGGCGGTCGTTGCTCCATGCTTGACGTGCCATCCGAAGAACACAAGTGGGATGTGTGAATCATAGGGGTTCCACTGGCTGTGTGTCGTTCCCTTATAGGTGTCCTTGAATTTCCAGCTGAACATCTGAGCGCGAGGAATCACGACAATATCGCCTGAGCGAAGACGGTTGTAGCCGTTGATGATACGCTCCCGGATTAGCTGGGGAACGGTTGACGTGCTTGCCTTGGCACAATCGACGACAAACTGGAAGTCTGGATTCTTAAGCAGGTACTCAACGGCCACATTCTTCACTTCATCTAACGAAATAGAGGCACTGTCAATCTTTGCATGATTGAGATAGATAAAGTCGCCATGGTTGCCTTTCACTAATTTGGCAACTCCGAATTTCTGCTGAAGCACTTCATTCAGTCCTTTCATCGTTCCGCTTCCGTCCCATCCGTCAGCAAAGAGCTTGTGCTCTCTCTGCCATATCGGATTATGCGAGCCGCCATGATCTGCTGAAAGGAAAAGCAGATAACCGTCACGGCCATATCGTCCGTCTAAGAAAGAGAGCAGACTTGACAGGGATTTATCCAGCTGCATGTACGCCGCCTTGGTCAGTTCATCTCGTGTACCATACTCATGAGCGATAGCATCGGTAGAAGAAATGCTGATGGTCAGCATATCCGTATATTTCCCCATACCCAGTCTTTCGTTGCGGATAATCGCCTCTGCCATCCTGAAGGTGACTGCTACACCTTCTGCCTTCATCTTCTGATCCTCTCCAGGCTTCGTTCCGTTCTCCTTGTTGAATCGCTGTACCCAGTCGGGCAACTTATCCATATAATAGGTACTGGTAATGAAATGTCCCACCGAATTATCATACCAGTAGGCAGCATTGGCAGCCTGACCGGCAGGGAAGATTGCCGCACGGTCTTTCAATGCCACACCGAAGACACGGCTCTTAAAGTCTGTCGCCATCCTCAGTTCATCGCCAATCGTGTTCGCCAAAAGATTACGGGGCGACATCTTGCCTGCCTTGGAGTCAGAACCCACGCCTGAGACAGTCTCATCGCCGCAACAATACATGTTCTTACCGTTCTCTATGAAATTGTTTCCTGCAATACCATGAAGGGCAGGGACGGTTCCCGTATAGATACTTATGTGGCCGATGGCAGTCACCGTCGGTATATAGTTGATCATTGTGTTCTCACAACTATACCCCTCGTCTATGAGCCGGCGCAATCCGTCAGACCTGAGATTCTCATAGTAATAATAGAGATAATCCCACCGCATCTGGTCAACGACCAATCCAATCACCAACTTAGGCCTTTCAACCGTGGCTGCATTGGCAGACAAGGCAATGATGAAAGCTGATAATATTGTCCAAAGTTTTTTCATACACTCATTTCTATTTTAATGTTAATACTTTCGTGAACATTCCTTCGAAGACCTTCGTTACATCAAAAATCGGTTTCCTTTCAAAGATACCGAACAACGCGCTGCCGCTGCCGCTCATCTGTGCGTAGAGAGCCCCTATTGTATAGAGCCTGTTTTTAATGTCAGCCAACTGGGGGTGAAGAGCGAACACCGAGGCCTCAAAATCGTTCGTCAGTTCATTCTTCCATGTCTCGATAGGCTGGCGCACAATGTCACGACACGATTTAGCTGGTTTCCGGGGGGTAATCTGCTGATAGGCTTCACGAGTCGATACAGCCACATCGGGCTTTACCACGACAAGCGTATAGCCGTTCAGATTGCCTAAGGGACCGTCTGCCGGAGCCAGGATGTTACCAATGCCTGTTGCATAAGAAGGCTCGGCTGTGATAAAGAAAGCGCAGTCGGCACCCAGCCGGGCGGCATATCTCTCCATCTCTGCAATTCCGATGTTCAGACGGAAACGCTCGTCTAACAGACGAATCATAAAGGCGGCATCACTGGAGCCTCCTCCAAGTCCTGCCTGAGAGGGTATCTGCTTATAGAGATGGGCATGGATGCGGGGGAGCGAGAAGTCTTTTGCCAGTAGCTGATAGGCTTTGACAACGAGATTATCGCTTTCACTACACTCGACATAGTTGCCTGTCACCTTCAGGTCGCAATTTACATCCGAGGGGAACTCATCCGACATCTGATTGACTTCGAGGGCATCATATAGCGGGATAGGGTAGAAGACCGACTCTAAATTATGATAACCATCGGGACGCTTTGATACAACATTTAAGCCAAGATTGATTTTGGCACAGGGAAATACTATCATGATTCAATTATGTTTTATATTCTTTTCGCAAATATACTGAAATTCTTGCAATTAACCCCCTCTTTTATGAAAAAAAATACCCACTATTGCGCGAAGCGCACAACTTCCTCCGTCAACCCTCATACTTCAAACCTTCAATACTGCGCGAAGCGCACAACTTCTTAATTCCTCCTTCCGCCTTCAAAATCTGTACGACGTGACCCCTAACGTGGTGGCAATAGCCGTGATGATAGAGAGGATGGGGTGCAAGATCGGTTTCCAGGTTTCTTTCTTCATAGCTGTTTTAATTAAAAAAAATTATAAAATTTGTCATATAGTGCGCTGAAAGTGCACCGGAACACAGGCAGGGTGAGTGCGCTGAAAGTGCACCAGAACACAGGCAGGGGTGAGTGCGCTGAAAGTGCACCAGAATACAGGCAGGGGTGAAGTGAAACGGAACCCCTGCATAGAGTCCGCAGATGTATAAGTTCCGAAGGAACGACAGAACCTCTGTCACCCCGTTGGGGTTCTT
>CACWNV010000045.1 GCA_902762325.1 uncultured Prevotellaceae bacterium
AGCAACTTACTGTAGAAGCTAAGCATGAATATGAAAAGGCACGACAGTTGTATGGCAGCTATTCTGATGCGAATACCGATGTCGTCCTTCAGAGTTTCCGGTCTAAGCAGGAGGATCTGGAAAACGATATGCAGCTGAAATTCAATGCCTATAGTGTTCTCAACACCCAGTTACAACAAGCAAAGGCTAAAGTACAAGAGAGAACTCCAGCCTTTACCGTAATAAAAGGTGCCAGCGTACCCATTAAGCCCTCAGGTCCAAAGCGCATGATATTTGTTTGCGGAATGGTCATTCTGGCATTTTTTGGTACCATTGGATGGATTCTGAAAGATGAATTGAAGAATACATTATGAGTCCAACCAAGCGCATCATAGTCAACACGTTAGCCCAATATACCAGAGCAATCTTGAATATTGGGCTTTCGCTCTACTCAACCCGACTGGTACTTGAGACGCTCAATGTTAATGACTATGGCATCTATTCGCTCGTAGCGAGTGTGGTAGGCATTCTTGGATACCTGACCAATGCGCTTGTTGTAACAACACAACGTTATCTTTCCTATTATCATGGAGCCAGGAACATCGAAAAGGTACGACGCGTATTTGCCAACAGTGTAATTATTCATGCTTTCGTTGTCCTGGCTTTCGGCATTGTGCTCTTTGCCCTACGAGGGTTCATCATGAACGGAACTGTGCTGAATATTGCGGCAGAACGACTTCAAGCAGCCACCTATGTCTACGATATTACTGTGCTGATGCTATTGGTAACCATCATCACGTCACCTTTTAAAGCCTTGCTTATAGCTCGTGAGAACATCGTCTACATTTCTATAGTTGAGGTGGCTGACGGAGTATTACGTCTGTTGCTTGCCATATCACTTTTCTTTATCGGAGGCGATAAGCTAATTGCCTATGCTATTGGCATGGGTTGCATCCTGCTTATAAATCTCATGGCATACATGGCTTATGTCTTTGCAAAGTACCAAGAGAGTCAGTTCTCGTTCCAAAAAAGTATTGTGGACAAAAGAATCATCAACAAACTGTTGGGATTTGCAGGATGGACTACATACGGAATGGCATCGACAATCTGCCAGACTCAAGGACTATCTGTCGTATTCAACCATTTCTTCGGAACAGCAATCAATGCCGCTTTTGGCCTTGCCACTCAAGTGAATGGAGCAGTCCGTTTTGTCTCTACATCGGTGCTGAATGCCATGAACCCACAAATCATGAAAGCTGAAGGAAACAGTGACAGGCAGCTGATGCTTTCTTTGGCAGGCAAGGAAAGCAAGTTTTCGACAGCTTTGATGATGGTTCTGGCTATCCCCATTATCATAGAGATGCCAGACATTCTTGACTTCTGGCTACGTAACAGATATGTTCCAGAACATACATGTATGTTCTGCCGTGCCATGCTCCTTGCCTTTCTCATTGACCAGACTACCCTTGGCCTGCATGCCGCAAATCAGGCGACAGGAATCATCCGCACTTATTCACTACTGATGTACACACCAAAAATCCTTATTGTACCCATCTCTTGGATTATGCTTTCCCTCGGCATGACTGTAGACAGTGTGATGTGCATATTTGTAAGCATCGAGCTTGGCGTAGCGATAGCCCGTATCCCATTCTTAAAGGTTTCCGCAGGTCTAAACATAAGGCAGTATATACAACTTGTACTATTGCCTTTGGTGCCTCAGTTACTTGTTTCCTGCATCATATCGCTGCTGCTTGTCTCCCTACTCCACTTCCCTCTGCGTTTCCTTGTCACGCTACCTGTATCCATTGTGTTTAGCATTGCCGCTCTTTGGATATTCACTTTAGATTCCAATGAACGTCAGTTTGCCATTCGCTTCATCACATCACGATTCCGTCATGACCATTGATCTGAGCAAGTTCTATCTTATCCCTAAGAGGAAATTTGCCGAAGGGCTGTTTTCCGCAGGTATGCTACTGGCATTCCTCACCTCACTACGTCCTTGGTTTCTTTGGTCTATTCATTCATTTTTCCCATTAATCGTGAGCATGATGCTCGGCATTGCCATGCTCGTTGATAGGACAACCCGCAAATCTTTGTTCACGAAAACAAACTTCCTTGCACCATGCATCATATATTTACTGCTCACAGTTTATCAGTCTATCAGATCAGGCAATAACATTGTAGGACTGGTTATGCCGGTTTTCTACACCTATATATTCTTTATGCTCTACCGTTATGATAAAAGCCGGCTGTTGCGACTAAGTACTTTCATTGCGAAGTCGGTTGCCATCATACTGGTACCATCCCTTTTCTTTTTCATTCTTTTCCTTTTAGGCTTCCCATTACCCTCACGTGATTTGGTCTTCGGCGATTACTTCTATAGCTTCACCAATTACTATTTCTTTCTGCTCGACGACCGCCAATTATTCGCTTTTATCCCTCGTTTTCAATCAGTATTTCCAGAACCGACCTACTTAGGTAGCACCTGTGCTGTCCTGCTACTTTCCCAGCGAGGTCGTTGGAAACGGTGGTATAACATTGTTCTGTTGACGGCATTATTAATTTCGTTCTCTCTTGGCGCTTACGTCTATATCACTGCCATCATATTCCTGAATCTTTGGGTAAAAGGACGTAAGATTCTTGTCAACCTGATCATCACCATTTCTCTCATAGGTGCATTTGTTGCATCATCCTTCTTTTATAATGGTGGTGACAATCTCGTGCATGATCTTATCCTATTGAGACTGGAGATAGATGATGGAGAACTTGCGGGCAACAACCGAACCACGGAAAGCTTTGATGTTGACTTTGACAATTACATTCAGTCGTCCGACATTCTGTTTGGCCGTGATCGAGTGGCTGAATTTGGCGATTCGGGCTATAAAGTCTTTATTTACGACTATGGATTAGTAGGCCTCGCCCTGCTCATCCTCTTCTATTATCTGTCTTTCAGCCCCAGCGATAAGCGACGATCCAAGATATCAGCCTGGTTTGTGGCGGCAATGATATTTGGAGTCGATGCGTTCGTACTGTGGCTTGGACGCTTTATTCCGCTTTATTGTGCAGCATTCACGGGTGTTGAAGACGAATCCGAAGAATCAAACGAACTTGAAACTATACCCCATGAGCATACTACTTGATTTCATCCCGTTCCAGATATTAGGCGGCGTTGGTGGTGCTGCCAGTTTTACCAAAGCTGTCTATGATGAGTTCTTCAGGCGTAAGCCAGCCGAAGTGCGCGTCCTGGCTGCCTATGATGCAACACTTCCTGTAGAAGGGCGATACGACTGCCACAAGATAGCTGAAGCATGGGGGATTACACTCATTGACATTTCCACGCAGACACTTGTCGAAGTCATCCGTAGAGAAGCTGTCAACACTTTTTTCATCGCCATCGGTCAGTTTTATTCCCGTTTTGATTTAAAAGGCATCGACTGCAAGACCATCATGTTCATTCACGACATCTTTGATGTGGAGAGGTGCGACAACAGGATTGACTTAATACTTTCTGACAAGCAGCACGAATCAGGGTGGAAACGGGCGAAAAGATGGATCAACCTTTTGTCGGGACGGTGGGACAGACGGAAAGAAGAGACTTACCAGCACATCATGCCTCTGTTCACGGCAGAAAAGACCATTCCCTATACCGTTTCTGCATACTCCAAGTCTGCATTAGAGTATTTTTTTCCACAATGCAAGAACAAGGTACGCATCTGCTATTCTCCGCTTAAAGAGAAGGGATGTGAAGTCGGTGGCATTCAGAACCCTCAGCTGTCAAGTCTTATCGAAAAGGGAAAGCCATTTCTGCTCATGTTGGCGGCAAACAGAATCTACAAGAACGCAGCTC
Organism: uncultured Prevotellaceae bacterium; assembly: GCA_902762325.1. Taxonomy (GTDB): domain Bacteria; phylum Bacteroidota; class Bacteroidia; order Bacteroidales; family Bacteroidaceae; genus Prevotella. The sequence goes on from CACWNV010000045.1 coordinate 3,827, forward strand.
TGCTCATGAAGGTATTCACTCGCTTGCAGAACGAATATCCTGACCTGCACCTGCTTACCTTGAAGTATGGGAAGAGCATCTCTGACCGGCATATTGATATCAATTATCTCTCCGACTCCGACCTCGAAATTGCATACCAGCATGCCTACATACTGGTGTTCGCGTCCTTCTTCGAAGGATTCGGCTATCCGCCCATCGAGGCTGCTCGCTATGGTACTCCCACCGTGGCTTCCAACGTAACCAGCATCCCCGAAATCCTTGATAATGCAGGTGTTTATTTTTCCCCATTCTATCCTTCCGACCTGTATCATGCCATCAAGATTATGATGGAAAAACGCGACTTATACGTTGAAGCCGCTCAGAAACGCTATCAAGAAGTGTTGAAACGGCAGCAGGAAGATCTCGAAAGACTGATAGTAGAGATTCTAACATAGTCTTATTGCTGACAGAAACCGATGCGTTTTGTCACCAAAAATATTGACAAAATCTTGTCGGGAAAAAGTGATGAAATAGAGGTTAAAAACTATTAAAACCAAGAATTACTTCCTCCTTCCTAATTCCTACTTCCGCCATCGCTTATCTTTCGCAGTGCGAAAGATAAGCTTTGACCGCGCCAAAGGTTATGTTTCATCGCCTGAAACATGGTCTTTCACACGATGAAACCTTACCTTTCGCGCAGCGAAACCTAAGCTCTTGCAAATTCACTTTTTGTAAACTGTACGATTACAGATGGATAATCGTGTAACCATCTGTTAACCAACGTATTATGAAAAACCTCAAAAATTGCGTTCTTTTCAACCGAAAAACTTTTCGTTCGAAAAGATGCCCTTAATTTAGGGCTAAAATTCGAATAAATCTTAACAAACGGAAAACACCTGCTTCTATATTCTGTCAAATGCTGACAGCAAGCAACGTAACAAGCCATTTGGATGGGATGAATGTTAATAATTATTATTATCTAATTATTATCTTTCAATAATCCAATCTTAATAATTACCTTTGTCTTCTTCAAGAAAAAGATGGTACGAGCTAATATGAAACCACGTATTATAGGACTTTATCTCCCTCAATATCACCCAATACCCGAGAATGACGAATGGTGGGGAAAGGGTTTCACGGAATGGAACAATGTGGTCAAGGCAAGACCTCTCTTCAGAGGACATTATCAGCCACGATTCCCCGCCGACTTAGGGTTTTATGATTTACGACTGCCTGAAGTGCGTGAGCAACAAGCTCAATTGGCACGTGAGGCAGGATTGGAAGGATTCTGCTACTACCATTACTGGTTTGGTAATGGCAAGCAACTTTTAGAACGGCCATTTGAGGAAGTCTTGAGAAGCGGTAAGCCTGATTTCCCCTTTTGTCTCTGTTGGGCCAACCACGATTGGACAAACAAGACTTGGGAGAAAGGTAGCAGTCTGCGCCGTGACACGATGATTATGAAGATGGAGTATTCACGCGAAGACCACATTGCCCACTTCCATCATCTCCTTCCTGCATTCAAAGACTCCCGTTATATTAAGGTGGATGGAAAACCGCTATTCGCCGTTTGGATGCCTAAGAGCATACCCAACTGCAAAGAGTTCATCGACGTATGGCAGCAGATGGCACGAGAGAACGGACTGCCAGGCATTCATTTCGTAGGACAGACGGAAAACACAGGAAAAGCTCTGCAAGGGCAGAAAGCCAACTATTACTCTACCGATATGGCTAAAGAGTATTACCAATCAGTCATCGATTTGGGATTCGATGCCGTAATGTCGCAAGGCTTCCTAAGGGCTACCGCTCTGGCCAAGGGCAGGCACAAGATGATGCTTGAGATGCTGGCTTTCAAGTCGTTTCGTCCCACCTATTCAAGAATAGACTACTCACAGCTCATGGATAACTACTATGTACCTGAAGATGGTTCTGAGAATGTTTATCCTACGCTGCTCCCTCAGTGGGACCGTACACCTCGAGCAGGCAAGAAGACTTTCCTTCTGACCGACAGTACACCTGAAAAGTTTCAATATTATACAGAGAAAGCCATTAAACTCGTTGCCAACAAGCAACCAGAACACCAGATTCTATTTCTCAAGGCATGGAACGAATGGGGTGAGGGCAACTATGTTGAACCCGACCAGCGCTTTGGGCACGGGTGGCTTGATGCCATCAGAAACGCCATAGAGAATAGTGAGAAGACTGAAAAATAAAGAGGTAGGTATTGATGAAGAAAAAGGGACTTTTAATTGTTGGTCCCCTGCCCAATGAGAAATACAACTGCCAATGGGGAGGAGCGACCATCCTAATGAAGAACTTCTGCGACTACTTGTGCGAGAAGGGAATTGAGCATCAGTTTGTTCAGACCAACAAGTATGTCAATCCTCAAACGCTACAGTTGCGTCCCAAGGCTAACAAACTTCATTTCATCCTGCATTTTGCCGCTTCTCTTCCATGGTGTGACACTGTGATGTTCAATTTCTCAGACCACGGAACAGTTTATCTATTTCCGCAACTCTCTCAAATAGCCCACCGAATGGGCAAGAAGGTGGTGCTGCGTAAGTTCGGCGGCTCGTTCGACATCTATCTACGGGAGGTAACATCGGAAAAGAAGCAACGTGTCATCAATGCTCTTCGAGAGGCTGACATGATTTTCTTTGAAACAAAAGCCGGCATTGCTCACTTGAAGTCACTCATTGGCGATACCGACAAGATTCACTGGTTTCCAAATGTCCGCAAAGCAGCACCAGAGCGTAAAGCACCGAAGCAGTTCAGTGGAAAACTGGTTTTCATGTCCCATATCTCCGACGTGAAAGGCGTGGGAGTACTGCTGGAAGCATTCAGTCGCCTTCCCAAAAACTATCAACTTGACGTTTACGGTGCCATCAAAGACCGACGTTATGAAAACTTCGACTGGGCATCACATCGCGTAAGCCACATAAAAGAGATTTCATCTGACGAGGCTCTAAGCAAACTTAGTGAATATGACCTGCTGCTATTACCATCTTCTTACCCTGAAGGCTATCCCGGCATTATCATTGATGCTCTTTCCCTGGGTATCCCCGTTATCGCCACACGAGTAGGAGGAATACCAGAAATAATAACCAGTGGTCGTGAGGGGCTTTTGATTGAGAAAGCCGACGTGGACAGCATCGTTAAGGCCATCCTGTCAGTCGATGCCACCAACTATCCTGCCTATTGTGAGAATGCCTATCGCACTTTCTGCAACAGTTTTGAGTCAGAAAAGACCAACAATCGTATATTGTCCCTATTAATAACATAAGAAACACCCTTCCTCTATGCTTATACATTGGTATCGTCTTAGTCACTGGTTGTGGAAACATCATGTGCCACTACTCCCCAAACTGATCTGGTGGTTACAGTATCTGTTATTCAATAGTTCTGTTCCCGGCAGTTGCACAATAAAAAAAGGAGTGAAATTCGCCTACGGCGGCATTGGTGTTGTCATCCACGCCAGGGCGGTCATTGGGCAAAACTCTCTGATTGGACAAGGCGTAACCATAGGCGGCAAGAGCGGATGGTGGGAAGTGCCTGTGATTGGTGACGATGTGGAGATTAATGCAGGCGCAAGAATCATTGGACCGGTAAGGATTGGCAACAATGTCATCATTGGTGCTAATGCGGTTGTTGTGAAAGATGTTCCCGACAACTGTGTTGTGGCTGGCGTACCCGCACACATCATCAAGGAGAACATGACCCCTGAAGACCGTGCGGAGATGTGCAAACACAAAGAAAGGGGAGACAATCCCTTTCCCATAACACCGTCACAGACATAGTTTTTAATGCCATGAACATTCCACTGTTGATAGAGACATTGAGATTCTTGCGGCCAGCACAAGTGCTTTATAGGTTGAAAAGAAATCTTCATCAGCCAAAACTTGAACTAAGGGCTGCACCAAATGTTACACGCAGCTGCAAAATCAAGGAAACCATCGCAAAGCCTCAGTGCTCAGACGGTAACGGTCAGTTCACGTTCCTTAATATAACCAGTACTTTCCATGACTGGAACCAGATGGAACATGGATCGCTCTGGACTTATAACCTGAACTATATGGACTGGCTGGAACAAGATGGAATGACCGCAGAAGACGGCACCAAATGGATCGACCTGTTCATTCATGACTTACCAGCCAACCGAACAGGACAAGACCCCTATCCTACTGCACTCCGCATCATCAACTGGATGAAGTTCTTTGCAAAGCATCCCGATTGTCTGAATGCACTGAGGTTGAACTCTCTTTATTCGCAAGTGGTGCTTCTCAGCAAGAAACTGGAGTACCATGTACTGGGAAATCATCTTCTGGAAGATACCTATGCCCTTTATATATCAGCCGTCTTCTTCAATGAAGAGAGCTTGCATGAGAAATCATTCAAATTGCTTCAATCCCAACTGAAGGAACAGATTCTTCCCGACGGGGCACATTACGAGCAGTCTCCTATGTACCATTGCATCCTGCTCGACCGACTGCTCGACTGCATCAATTTCTCACAAAATAATCATCTGTTCTCCCAACAGGAAATAAACACAGAACAATTAAGAGATTATGCAAAAAAGATGTTGGGACATTTGTCTTCCATCATTTATCGTGACGGTTCACTGCCCTTGTTGAACGACTCAGCGAACAAGATTGCCCCTACACCCAAACAACTCTTCGACTATGCCCGTCGTCTGGACATACGATGGAATGCCACCCCTCTTTACGACTGCGGATACAGGAAATTCTTGCAGAAAGATCTTGAGGTCATCATGGACATCGGCAACATTACCGCAACCTACCAGCCGGGGCATTCACATGCGGACACCTTCAACTATGAACTAAGGGTTCATGAGAAACCTGTCATCATAGACACAGGCATCTCCACCTATAATAAAAATGAAAGAAGACAATACGAACGGGGAACAGCTGCTCATAACACCGTAACCGTCGAACAAAAGAACTCCAGTCGTGCCTGGGGAGGATTCCGAATGGGTCGGAGGGCTAAGGTGAATGTCATCAAAGACGAATCTTCTGTAATCATTGCCTGTCACAATGGGTTCGGACACGATGCCATTCATCAGCGACAATTCTCACAATCACCGGGAGCTTTCTGCATAGAAGACCAGATTGTCGGCAAGGAAACCGAAGCCATCAGCTATCTCCATCTTGCTCCGGGACTTACCGCAACCATTCTCTCTGAAACGGAAGGGATTGTTACCATTGGAGATATACGACTGGAAATCGAGGGACACAGTCGCATTGAAGTTCAAAAGGAGTACATCTCCACTGAGTACAACAGCCTACGGGAAAGTGAGATGCTTCTCTTGCATTTTAACCGACAATTAAAATACCAGATTAAAGTCGGCTGACTCTTTTATCTCTTTTGTTGCTTTACTCTTTTTCTTCTGATAGACGCGTATCCAGTCGAACTGTGTCTCATACGTGGTTTTGCAATTAGGAACCATGTGGCTATAACTTCCATCGCCAACACTTTGATTTAGCACGATGTAACACGGGGCATCAAAAGTCCATTGTCCTTGCTTGAGAAGTCTCTCATTCTTGCTTTTATAATAAGTGCCAACAGGCTTACCGTCTACCGTCCACGTGATATAAGTAGGAGTCCACTCAATTCCATAGACGTGCCATTTCTTTACATTCAGCTTTTCCACAAAAGTGTTATTCTCTCCATGCCGCTTATTGGAAACTGTCAACTGAGAATGGGCTGTATGATGAGCAGCTTTGCGGTTTCCAAACATCTCTACAATGTCAATCTCTGAATAATTCTCAGACTTAATACCCTTGTTCTGCCACTTCAGCCAGGCTGCCGGGAAATTACCTTTCTTAGTATTGGTACGCATTCTTACCTCAATCTTTCCATACTTGACATTATATTTCCCGTATGTCCACACTGAGCCTGTCAGCATTCTTGCCGTGTCACCACGTTCACTCTTATTGGGAACAGCCTTGCACACCAAGACACCATCCTTGATATACACGGCTTTCTTTGAACCGCTGTTCCATCGGTTGCAAGTATCCGGATTTCGCGGTTTGTTGCTCCAAACCCGTGAATCTGGCTGGCTGCCATCTGGAAGGTTGAACTCATCACTGAAAACCAGTTCATAGTCATCATTGCTCAGTGCTGTCTCTGACTTTATGATCGTGTCTGCTGATACCGTGAAAAGCAGCATGCCCAACAATATGTTCTTAATCATATACCTCATTGTCTTATTAGTTACAAAAATACGAATTTACTCTGAGTGTACATAATTGTATTAATAGTTTTTAATAAATAATCCACCTCATAAACAATATATTCCGCTATAGTCCGTTAGAATAATAAAACACCTCATCAACATCAGTGTATAATATATAATAAGTATAGGTCTACATGAAACTATTGATAGTCTCTTTCTATTATCCACCTGAAATGGGGGCGGCTTCTTCGCGTATCTCTAATATGGCAGAAGGACTGCAGCAGAAAGGGAATGAAGTGGAAGTGTTGACGTGTCTTCCTAATTATCCGAAGGGAGAGATTTTCGACGGATACAAGGGGTGTATTTCTAAAAAGGAATATATTAATGGTGTTTTTGTCCATCGTTACTGGACGTATGCCACTGTTTCGAGGAACAAGTTGACCCGCTTGTTGGGGATGATGGGGTTCTCAATCTTCACATGGTGGTTCGGTTTTAAGTTCAGAAGAATCCGTCAATACGACAAGGTTATCATCCAATGTCCACCTATGCCTGTCGCTTTCTCTGCACTGCTTCTGTTCCGATGTATCTACAGAAAGAATACGGTGCTGAATGTTTCAGACCTATGGCCTCTGTCGGGTGTGGAGTTGGGTGCTATCAAGGAAGGAAGTGCTTATTATAAAGTGCTGGCATGGATGGAGCAGTTTATCTACAAAAAGGCAGTCTGCTATCAAGGACAAAGTCAGGAGATTTTAGACCATATTCAAAGTTTTGGTCATAAACAGCCCCATTTCCTTTATCGGAATCTTCAGCCTAAGACCTCTTCATCCGCACAACCGCCAGCTTCACGGGAACCGATAAAGCTGGTTTATGCCGGACTGTTGGGCATTGCGCAAGATATTCTGGGAATGATTAAAGCGATAAACTTCAAGGAAATTGGTGCAGAACTGCATATCTATGGTGGAGGCAATCAGGCTGGCGACATTTCAGAATACATCAAGAACCACGATCATGGTGTTGTTTTCTACGGATATAAGACAAAAGAAGAAATCAATAGAAAACTGGGAACTTATCATGCCTCTATCGTTCCCTTGACTGTGTTTATAAAAGGAGCCGTACCGTCAAAGATCTTCGACCTGCTGCCACACGGCACTCCCATTCTCTTTTGCGGTGGCGGAGAAGGCGAGAAGATTGTCAGTGACTATCAGTTAGGGATGACTTCTGCTCCTGGCAACTATGAAGCTTTAAAGGAAAATATCATCAAGATGAAGGAGATGGACGAACAGCAATATCTCCATTTAAGGGAGAACTGTCATAAAGCTTCCCTCGGAGACTTTTCTTTCGATGAACAGATGGACCGTTACTTCAAATTCCTGAAAGAAGAGTCTTGAAGCCATTAGCCCTACATCATTATTCAGAATGATTTAAACCGTAGTTCCAGCTTCTTGGAACGAAGCACCATTTTGGAATGACTCAACACCTCAACAGAGAAACGCTCTTCTAACTGGGTCAGACCGTAAGGCAAAAGAGTACGTATATCTGTAATAAGTGTATCACTCAGTCTTCGGTTATTGATTCTTGGCTCGCGCAACAACAAAGAATCATTCTTATGCTCATAACGGAATATAATCCTTTCGTTCACCGGTACATTGCTCACTTCAAGAATATTTCCCTGTATCGACCAGAAGTAATACTCGTTACTTAAATCAGTCACTCCTCCCTTTCCGAGACTGTCAATAGATACTAAATGCCAGAAACCGCCTAACTTTCCACTTTCATCATGTTCAAGTGAACAAGCTGAAAGACCTGTCATCAGAAGACATACTGAAAATATATAGAATAAGATATTTCTTTTCATTTCTTTATTTACTCCATTTATTGCATTTATTATCTCTTCCCTTTCTTTCCCAGCAAAGAACCTGTCTTTGCCACTGTCATCTGGAAACCGTAGGTGTTTCCTAATATGGCACCGAAATCCATACCCAAACCGCCCGTCAGACTCCATCCCTGAAGCATTCGCGAACTAAAGTTGTACTTGCCTTCCAGTAACAGGCTCACATTATGATGACTTTTATGATAAGGTTCATAATAAGTACCAAAACCTTTCTGGCAAGTAGCTAAGAACCGATAAGAGAGGTCGTCAGAGAAGCTACCGTCTAATCCAAGATGAAAAGCATAGAAGCGATTATCCTTTACTTCTATCGTACCATCTGTATTATAAATAGGTGAACGGTACAGCGGATTTCCCATGACCTGCCCCCAATGCTGCCATCCGGTGAAAATATAATGATTATAATAGCTGTCTATACCACTGATATGATCACTGCGTCCCTCAGAATGATCGTGGTAGACAGGACCGCTCTGGTATTTGGTATAGATATATTCAAAGAGTACGGTGTTCAACAACCGGCTATATTTCGAATGCCATTCCATTCCAAGCAGCCAGTCCTTAAAATCATAAAGGAAGTAACGTCTTTTCTTTCTCACATTCCATTCCGGTCCTTCTCCATAGCCGTCATAATCAAGTTGGAACATCGAAGAATGATCTTCGAAGTATTTCTCAGCATAGAAGCTTAGCTGCCACCTGTCTGCCTCATAATTCAGACGTGCCAGCCAACTGCCCAGATGGTTTCCTTCTTCATTCTGATAGACAGTCCCCTCTTCTACCACATCACCTCCGCCAGGGATGAAGGCATGAAAGAAGGCTTTCAGGTCGGTATTGTTCTTTACTTCCTGCATCTCGCTTCCCACCCGACGATGAGCCGTACCGCCAAATGTCGATGCCATTTCCACACCAAGTTCTAACGACCAGGGCTTAAACCGTTCTGCATTGCCAATCTTTATGAATCCTGCCTTACTATGATACAAGACATTATCAGCATATTTGTTTTTCCTGTCCGTGAAGTCATGCTGCCAGTTATCATCTGTAAACTTACCATAGGCAATATGACCTTTCAGATGGAGCCATCCTTTTCCAAAAGGAAGTCGCCAGTAATCGGGTAACGATAATCGGACTTGTGGAACAGGGCGAGCATTGATACCCAGAGTCTGTGAACCGCTACTTAAAGTATTATTTTTCAGTTCCATCGGATATTCCTTACTCCCTACAGAGAGAGCACCATGCAACCAGCGGATCTCAGCAAATGCCTGTTGGACGACCACTTTACTCGTATAATTGACGGGAACAGCCATGTCTAAGCCAAAACCGACACCCCATCGGCAAATGCTATCTGTCTTTAAAGGACGGATAACAGCCCCCCGTAAATAGCCATTCGTGCTTTTCAATGAACTCAAACCATATTTATTGGCATTCAACCATAAAGGCGTCTGGTTGTTTGAAGCAGTTGCCTGCAACTCAACCTGATATTGAAGTCCATCGCTAATATGTAGTTTTTCTGAAGTATCATAGTCTGTCCAATCCTGGGCAAGACATAGTCCATGGACTGACACCATCATTATTATCAAGAAAGATATCTTCTTCATTTTACCATTCTTTTACTGGTCTTTCTATCCTTTTTAAATTTATAACGGATAATCTTTTGGTTTTATTGTAAGTATCAATACATATCATTAAAAGAAAAATGGCCACGTCTCACGACGTAGCCAACCTAAGAAAATCATATAACTCTCATATCCTAATAAAATACGATCAATAACTTATATTTTTTAACCTAATAATAAAATTTATATTATGAATATATTACACGATGAAAATTCTGGTTGCAAAGGTAACATATTAAGTTTAATCGTACTTTATGCTATGTTTCAAAAACTTTTTTATTTATGCTATCTTGCCATTATACAACAAAATTATCCCTTTTCAACGAGATTTTTCTCTTTTTAATGCCCATTTTTTAGGCGTATAGCTCATTTTGCAGGGTATTTTTTGCGTCATAGACAAGTAAATGTAAGCTATGTTTAAAGAAATGGCTAACAGCGATAAGTATTTTCTCATGATTGCACTTGTCAATAAGATCCTTGGGAATCATAGAGACAGGTACTTGATACCACAATAGATCAAGTACCTGTCCCGCTGTATTCTTTTCAATCACTTATTCCTCGTAGTAAACAGATTTGATGGTACAGCTACCAGAGGTAAGCAGGAGGTCAAGGTCTTTGCCTCCAGCGCCTTTTGCACAATCCCTTGCCATCTCGTCGGTAATAGAAATCTTCCATTTCATACCGGAAGTAATCTGGATGTCGTCCTCATAGACAGCGCTCCACCAGCCGTTCATCACACGTGCTACACAATCGTCGCTGGCCTCCGACACGTCTATGACAAGTGTCTTGTGGCCGAAATAAATTTCATCCAAAAGCGTTGGGAGATATCTACCTTCAGTACTGCTGAAGCGCAGGGCTGCTGCGTCCCAGGCACTGGCAACGAATGGTGGCTCCAAATCTGGATTCTCACCATAGATCCAGTACTTCTGGAGGTCATTTACAACGACCGTGACTTCGCGTTCCGTGACGGCCTCCGTCTGATTACAGTTCATGAAACGGAAACGCAGCTTCTTGGTCAGCATCTCACCTTCTTCTCCTTTTATCAGATAGACACCAGTTTCGGATTCAGGAACCTTCGTTCCGTCTTCAAATTCACAGGTGAGGAAGGGCAGATAGTTATACGGAAGATCAAGTGACACCTTTATGAAACGGCCGGTACTGACGGCATTGCCATCCTTATCCTGCTGTGTAATGGTGAGTTTCGAATCAAGTTCCTCGTTTGTCAGTCCACGGCGGCCAAACATCCAGTAGGTCTGTGTACGGTTTACCTCTGTCACACTGGTAAGCACCAGACCGGGATCGCCCGTATAAGCTGTGGTAAATTGGGCTTGTACAGGGTTACTCATGACAATAAAGGACGTTTCTTTTTGGTTTGTATCGTTGTACAGATAGGGAATCGGCGTTGCATCAGATTCTGTCTTGATGACAATCTGCCCACCATTCAAACTCGCTGTAAACGCCTTCTCACTGATGAGGGAACCGTCGGGTGTGTACTTCCTGATCTTCTTGTCCTTCATGCTGATGGTCATATAGGCAAAGGGGTCTGCCTCACCGTTGGTCACGTCAATATGCTTACTGCCCAGATAGGCTCGCAGGTTCTCGTCCGTGACACTCTCATAATGTCTGCCATAAGTAACGGGAATACTACCGTTGGGCGTCAGTGCTGAATTCCACCCGGTAAGGCCGTAGGAGCCAACCGTAACGCTGTTTCCTGTATTATAATCGCGGCTATTATAAACAGCCCATGTCCATTGCACACCGGCAACAGCTCTCAGCATCTGCTCTTCGTATCCGGGACGGCGTAAGGTCAGTGTTCCCTTACTGCTTGTCAGTGTCATAGTGTATTCGTCAAGACTGGTCAGGTTGTATTGTAACGTGCCGTCATTGTCGGCGTCTTTCTTGCTTACTGGAAGCATCGAACCATCTGTAAAGGTCACTGCACAGATGCGGTTTGCAAAATCGTCTGTCTTGGTAACAGACAGTGTACCCTCAGCCACTTGATTGTTGTCACCGTCGTATCTGACGACCTTGTCGTTGCTGATGACGATATAGTCGAGCATCAGTTCTTCGTCTTGATAGGTCCATTCACCCTGCATGGCAGCAACGACAGGACCACCTGTCATCGTCTGAATCCAAGGACTGGCAAAGAATCCGTGGTTGGCAGCATAACGCTGAGAATAGCTTGTCGGATCGTTGTCGTATAAGTAAACACCTTGAGGATTGGTAGTCTTAGCTCCCATCGTGTAAACTTCTATATTCATCTGTTTATCAAGCGCAGCCTTACAATACTCATCGCCCCAGCGGCGCATATCGTTCCAACGCACACCTTCAAAGGCAAGTTCCCAGCGACGTTCGTTCTGAAGGGCAGCCAGGCTATAGGTCGTCAGTGCTGGAAGTCCTGCACGCTCGCGTACTTTATTGATACCATCTACAGTACCAGTCAACTCGCTTTGCATCAACAACACGTCGGCAAAACGGATAATGTTGAGCGGGTGTATATTGCCAAATTGATAGTCATCGTAAAAGCCATACATTACAGGCTCAAAGTTTGGTGAATAGCTACTATCACCTTTCTTACAGGTGATGGGAGAGTTCTTCTTCTCGTGGTACGGTGTCTCCTGTACCCCGTCTTTCTGACTGCCCATCGTGTAGTAAGGCAACTCGTTTACATCCTGAATAGAGGCATCACGACGCATGTCGTTTGGCTCTGCCTGTGTCCAGTCATTGTAGAAAGCAGAAGAAACAGGTCCTACGCCCCATCCATAACCGAAGGGAAAGGTTCTGTCAAAATTAGAATTTAAACGCATACCCATGTAAAGTGCAATGCGGTTGGCATAGCCAATTGTTGTATTTGAATTCCACGATGCGTTCTTGTTGTACTTTATCTTAAAGAGCACCTCTGGGTTCACTGCGCCGTCATCCTCCACCCATTTCAGTCCCTGTCCCTTGGTGTAGCTGTAGTCCTCAACCGTCAGCCGGTTAGTGTAAGGCCACAGATTGCGATAGTCCTTCACCAACGAGAATCCCGAATTTATGACACAGTCGTTGATATAAGCTATCACGTCGTTCTTCGTCAGCATCGACCCGTCGGGCAGTGCCACACTGGCATCGTTGGCAGCAATGTCGTGAACACCCTGATAGAAACCTGTATAGAATAGGAAAGAACGAGCCAACAGTGCCTCGGCAGCATACTTTCCTACGCGGCTGTCGTCGATGGTCAGTGTTGGCGAATAGCCGTCCATCAAGCTGATGGCATTCTTCAAGTCAAGCAAGATCTGTCCCCAAACTGCTTCAGCCGTGGGAGTCGTCATTTTCTCTTCCCAGGTGTCATTGATAACGACGGGAACAGGACCGAAGATCGAGGCTAACTGCGTATAATAGAACGCTCTCATGAACAACGCCTCGCCATGGGCATGGTCAATGTCGCTCTTCTTGACTTCGGAAGGCATGGACTCGAGTTGGGCAATCGCGTTGTTGACATCGCCAATGCTCTTGTAATAGGTCTGCCAGACGTCGTCTCTGGAGTAATAATATTCTGGTATCAGCAGGTCGGCTCCATGAAAATAATGGTCTTGAAGACCGCCACCAGCCAGCATCTCGTCACTGGCGATACAGGATACCATATACAAAAGGGCAAAAGGGTTATATGTAGCAGCATAAAGTCCCTCGTATGCACCAGATTCTTGAGCTTTCAACAACACATCAGGATTACTCCAACGGTTGTAGAAGCGGATAGACTTCACATCACTCATGGGGAACCCTGCAAACGTATTGTCATAAAAATTGATAAATACTTTCGAGTTGTCCGGGAACTCAAGACTCTTCACGTTACCAAAGAGATAATCATGCCGCCTGTCATCAGTAGTGATGATACGCAGGGTGTCTTGCTGCTGCGGAATCTGTGCACTGGCACTCAATGCGACAATGGAAAACAATGCTATTAATAGTTTCTTCATAATAACGTCCTCTCCTTATTCCTTGATAAACTTTACAGCCTGGCGACCGACACGCAAGACATAGACGCCTCGGCTCAGATGCGACACGTCAACAGACATATTCTCGCCATTCGACTTTCCAAGATATTTCTGTTCACCATTTGCTGAATAAACAGCAATCTCTGCTCCAGAGGTAATACCTTCCAAACAGAGAACATCACGGACATGCCCCTTGATGTGAAAGAAAGTCCCTTCCTTCATGGTGTTCTGGATAGCATTCACTTCATTGGGACAAAACTCCACAAGATTCATGTTGTAACTGACCACGGAGCTATCACTGAACTGCACCTGAATGTAGCCAGCTTTTGAATAGTCCAAAGTGATAAGGGTGGGCGTCTTCTTGATTTCCTCACCATTCACTTTAAAAACACCGTCTGCCCTACTGCTGCCAACAGCCAACAGCATGGCCATAAAAAGTAACAATCTCTTCATAAGCTAAAATAATTAAAAGTTATCAATGTAGATCATTCACCTTCGGTATCGATATAGAGTATCCTGCCATAGTGGTCGAAGAAGATGAATTGGGTGAACGCATCGTTTACCGGCCATGCATAGAGAGCAGCATAGTCATCGTTGAATGTCACGTCTTGTAGCCACTCGTTGCCGGTGGTCATCAATGCCACATGGGTTTTGCTGTTTCGTGTGTAGTATCCTATGTCACCTGTATAGAGCACGCACAATTTGTCATCGTCAATGAAGTAAAAGTGGGTGGGATAGTATTCTGTATTCTTGTCGTGCATCGTGTGTATCCATTCTATTTGTCCTTGGGCGTCCACCTTGACAATCATCGAGCATGGATAATATACGCCGGCATACATCTCATAATGGCCCAGGAAGTATGTGTTGCCCAGATTGTCTCTGACAGACTGAATGAAGTCTAAGTCATAGCCAAAATCCCTGTCTTCCGATTGGTCTGACGACGTGCCGACCACTTTACCCTGAGCATCGAAAGTGACGGCCACCAGCGTCTCGTCGCCTTTCCTGCCCAGTGCCACCACTTGGCCGTCAGCCGTCTCGTGAACGATATCAAGCCGGTCCACCAAATCGGAACTCTCCTCGCTAATCAGCCGGCCGTCGGCATCTAAGCGTGCAAAGTAGTAAGTGCCAGGAGTCTCGCCTCTGCCCACAATGGCCATGCCGCCGTCCTTGCAAGCATAAGCTGCAGTGATGAAAGCTTCCTTCTGTTTTGGGGTGTACCGATAGAGTACGTCGCCTGTCTCGGGATTTACTTTATATACCGTTTGTGACCATGCTGCTACGTTGCCTTCCTCAGAGACGGATGCTTCGGTAGCCGCTATGTTGCTTCTCCACTTCACCCGTCCGTCGGCATCGGTACGGCGCAGGCGGTAGTCTTCGTCGGAATAGTAGTAGTATCTGTGGGTGAAGTCGAGGAAGTCGCCTCCTGGAAGTTGGCGGACATAGCTGATTTCCTCCTCATTGTTCCCATAGAGATCCATCTCGCGCCAGCCTATCACGGTTGCATACGACTTGGGCGTGGTGAATGTCGTCTCTCTCTTGAGAACTTTTACGCCGTCGAAGGCGGTAATCGACAGATGGTACTCCGTGTCGGGTGTCAGGGCACGCAGTGTCACCTTCTTTTTCTTGGCAAGTGTCTTGACGAGCACGCCATCGAGGTATATGTAATGTGTCAGGTCTTTGAAGAGCGTAATATCGACACGGTCGGTATGAGGCTGCACCATGGCGGGAAGCTCGCCGTAACTGTACGAGGGTTCTTCCTGACCGTAGGTAGCCTCTTCCCAGATGGTATCTTTACTGCAGCCGGCAGTCACCAATGCCGCGGCAACAAACAGGAATGATGTTATGACAGGTCTTGTTTTCATTTGAAGTCGAAGTTAATGAAGTGCATACACGTGGCGCCGGGATAGTCCAAGTATTTCAACATAGGGCCCAGAATGAGTTTGCCGTTATGGAATGTGGCGGTCAGGATGGCAGAGCCTAACACCCTGACGTCGTAAAGGCCTAACAGCTCCCATTGCCTCGTCTTGAAGTCATAGCTGTAGATGCAAGGGTTTCCGCTGTCGACGTCGGTAGCACTTCCGGGATGGCCGGCATAGACGAGTTTGCCGTCATGCTCAAGGAGACATTGCCCCCAGTTGTTGGAGAGATATACCGACGTCAGTTGCGACACCCTTTCCCACTCATCCTTGCTTGAATCATACACCCACAGGAATCCGTGGGGTGTCATCACGTAGCCATTGGTCTCGCCATTGCCCGTCTGCATCACGTTCTCCCCGGTGGGTATGTCGGCAACCCTTGTCCATTGACCACTGGCCAGGTCATACTTCCACGTCTCCTTACATCGTATATCAGGGGTGGTGTAGTCATCGTCCGGGAACTGTCCGCCACAGAGATATACATTGCCACCGGCGGCGAACATCTTCATGTTATGAATCTCGCCCGTTACAGGTAGGTTGCCCAGATCCTTCCAGCTGTCGGTCAGTGGATTATACTCATACAGCTTGTTCTGCACCGATTCGCTGCTGGCACCATACTCCTTATATATATCAGTGATGCCATACGCCTTGGAACCTACAGCTACCATTTCCGAGATGTAATAGTCCACATCCTTGTGCTTGGTCCATGCCTTCGTATTGAGGTTGCAAGATACAAGTATTCTGGATTCCATACTGGTGAAATAGTACATTTCATCGCCTATCCTGAACGACGCTCTGGCATCGTAGGGCTGATCCCGGAACTGGCTGAACGGAACCGTCTCCTCCTCTTCCGCTTTCAAGGGCAGGATCCTAATCTTCTTCGGCAGGGGGATTTCGGCTTCCGGCCAGTGCAGGGCGACATCGTAAATGCCTGGCTCAATGTCTGTCATCGTTACTTCCATCATGGTGTCATCTTCGTCTTGTTGGAGTGAGCTGTCCCATGCTACAGGGTATATATGGTTGCCAACCCTGACCTCAACGGGCTTGCTTTTCATGGCTGCCTTCACAAGAATACTGAAATGCCTTTTCGACGAAAAGTGCAGTGCTATGTCGTCAGTCGCATGTTTATAGGGATATGCACGCCCCTCATAGCGCACCTCCTCCTGATAGCGTGGCTGTCCCCAAATGCGCAGATAACCTTCGGCCGTCATTTTGACCAGACTGACAAAGAGCGACGTTGACTTGAAAGAGTTCTTCTCGGTCTTCAGCACGGCGCTTACTATGTATAGGTCATCCACGACTGGCACGTTGAATGTCTTCTGAACTTTTTGCAGGCGGTCTTCTCCGAGTTCCACGTTGATGGTGGAAAGGGCATTGTTCACATCCTTTGTATCATAAACCAGTAACTGCAAGCTATGCTTGAAGAACTGCTCACCCTTGTCCACAGTCATATAAGCCGTAAACGAATTGTCAGAGGCGGCTACACACGAATCCAGAGTAATGCTCGGAAGTTTATAGTTCACTGCCTCCTTATACTCCTCGGTGGTACAAGCAATTAACGTCAGCAAAAAGGCAAATAACGAAATGTATTTCTTCATACTGTGTCCCAATTTCTGCGGGTCTATTCTTTTAGGGATGATTAACATATATTATTGCAAAGATATATAATATTAATGAATAAGCAAATGAATAGGAAGGAAAAAATGGAAAGATGAGACATTAATTAATGTGTATTAAGTATGATGACAATTTACGAGACTTTTGTGGCATCAAGAACCAGAAAGACAGGATTTATGGGCGCACGCTAAAGTCCTTTCGCGACTGGTCGTTGATGATGCGACTGGCATGATGACTATCGAAGCGAGTCGGTCCGATGATGAAGTCGGGAACATTGAAGGAAAGGAAACGATCCCGATAAAAACGGCGCGGATCTCTTTGCGGCAGCATGAAGGCCTTGGTGACAATGCCGTTAGCATCGACGTGACAGAAATAAGGCCGCGTATAGAGACCGTCATCACGTCGGGAACTAAGCACGAGCCAGCGCGAGTTGGTACTCCAGTTGTGGAACGACTCAGTATCTTTTGAGTTAGCCCCTGTCATGGGGTGACTCTGTCCTGTTGAGAGGTCGAGCAGATAGAGGTCGGCCTCATGATGCCAGATGCTGAACTGTCCGTAGTCGGAAAGTGTATAGCAAAGGAAACGTCCGTCGTAGGAGGGACGAGGGAAAGATATCGACTTGCGCTGAGCCTCTGCATTGATAATGGTGTCGATGCGGTTCCCGAAGTTGCCTGTTGCGGGATCGAAGTCGATGCGGCAGAGATTATAGCGAATTGAATCGAGCTGATGACTATCTTCTGGGAGGGCACGGGCAGAACAGAAATAGATTGAACGACCGTCAGCCGAGAAAACAGGATAGGTCTCATAAAAGGCATCTTGCTTGAGAAGGGGCGAAATCAGCAGTTCATTCTTATCGACGTCATAGACCTGAAGGTCGGAAGCGGTATCAAAGACCTCTATACGATTGTGGTCAGCACTATGGAACAACTGACTCGTGGCATTGGTCGAATAAGCAACATAGCGGCCCGAAGGATGCCAATAGGGATAGACGCAGAAGCCGAGGGTCTGGTCGGTCTTGGTGTTATAGGCTGCAAAAGGACCATTATTATGACGCAACAGTGTGGCACCATGTTTACCACGGATATGAAGGCTCATATCGGCAGAGTTGCCGCGGTTGAAGCTATGGCAGTTGACGCATCCCTCGAACTGAGTGTTCTCAATCAGCGGACGCTCGTCGAAAGTTGAGAGGTCGCGTTCATAAATCCCCATCTTGCTCCACACTTCGTGACCCGGTGCAATTAGTCGGTAGCAGATACCGTAGTCGATACTGTCAGGACTGACATAGACCGGAAAAGAGCGATAGGTGTGCCAGCCATCATCATACTTGGCAGAGACGGTAATGGTAAGCGAGTCCCCACGGTTCTGACTGAGCAACTGATGCCAGTCGTCAATGTCGAAGTCCACCGATTCTTCACCCTGACTATGCAGGCTGTGTCCGTGGCGGTCAGCAATGACGGCATCAATGCGCAATACTGCCTCATCTGTCATACAGAAGTTGAGGGGAGCAATGTTCACGGGTATGGTGACACCGAGATAGTCGGGATAGATCCGAGGCAGAGCTTTCTCCTGTCTTGCATCACTGACTGTTTCCGTAGTGCAGGCAACGAAAGAGATGAGCAAGAGAGTCGTGAGAAGTATGTAAAGTATCTTTTTCATTGCTGAACGGAATTTAAGAAGTAAGACCAATAAGTGTCACCAAAGTATTGCACCAGCCCTTCACGGCTCATGGCAGGTGACTTGATGTACGAGAGGAACTGTGAGAAGCGCTGGGCGATGTCCGGACTGACCTGAGCGGGCATTTGTTCATCCTTCTCATGCCCCATACTCCACTTAAGCGCCAATGCCTCCTGGAAATGACGCGGGATGGCAGTATAGCCGAGCTTCTCACCCCAGCCGACATAGTTGACAAAGTTTTCGAGGTC
>CACWNV010000046.1 GCA_902762325.1 uncultured Prevotellaceae bacterium
TGCGCGACTGAATTTACGTCTGCTCATAATTCTTAAATGAATTTAATAATTTAACATTTAAGGCGTTCTATGAGTCAACCTATTTCAGTACAAGACACATATTAGATGGTAATTCTGTTAATAATTTTTAATTATTTGTTGGATAAGTACGAGATATATTGTTTTTATTTACCTTTGACGTTGAAAAAAATATTGTCAAAACAGCTTATTCATGAAAAATACTTTCTTTATTTTTCTTGTAGCTTTTTGCTGCGCATTGCCTGTATCAGTCTCTGCTGACCGTCAGATGGATGATTGGCTTCACAAACTCGACGAGAGTCTTGCCAATCGTGATAAGTATGAGCAGAAACGGGTGGAGCGGATCAATAGTCTGAAGGAGAATTTGGGCTATGCCAAAACACATGGCAAGGAGTTCGAGCAGTTATACAGTCTTTATAATGAATATAAGAGTTATTGTTATGACTCAGCCCGTCATTATGCCTACGCTTCCCTTGAGGTGGCGCAGTTGGAGAAGAATGAAAACAATATCTTGCAGGCTCAAAATGCCATTGCCTTCTCGCTCATTTCCGCAGGAATCTTGAGTGAGGCTCATGAAGTGATGAAGTCCATAGACCGTAGAAAACTGAGCGGAGCACTGCTGAACGAATATTACGACAACTATGGCAGATTGTGGCGTTCGATGGCTGACTACGTAAAGGAGGAACCCTTCTATACAAAATACATCACGCTGAGCAATGCCTACTTGGACTCATTGAAGAAGATAACCCCAGAAAACACTATGCTGTGGTGGTCGCTCAACGGTTCTCGTCAGATGCGCGACCATTTATTCCAGGATGCGTTGGCATCGTTCAGCAAGGTGCTTCAGTTGTGTGGTGATGACAAACGACAGCAAGCCATGACTGCAGCAGAGATGGCATGGGCATATATCTTTCTGAACGATGAAGACAAGGCCATTGAGTACTTCGCACAGTCGGCGATTGCCGATAATGAGACTGCCACACGTGAGATTACGGCACTCTATCATTTGTCGCGACTGATTTACAAGCGAGGTGACTATGAACGGGCCAGTAAGTATGTACATCAGGCACTGGAAGATGTTAACTTCTACAACTCACGTTTGCGGAAAGTGGAAATCAACGATATTCTCCCCATCATTGAACAGGACCGATATAATGCGCTGCGCAGCCAGCGTAACTGGCTGTTTGCCACCACCGCCTTATTTGTGATTCTGCTATTGGCCATCTTGTGGAGCTATTGGTTTATCAAGAAGAAAAACCGCAAGTTAACAGAAGCCCGTGAGACGATAGCCGGTCAGTTGGACATGCTGCAAGAGGCCAATCGCCTGCTGAAAGAGGACGACAAGATTAAGAACGCATACATCGGTCGGTCGTTTTATACGAATGCAGAGTATATCGCCAAACTCGAAAAGCTTTTCCTCACCATCGACCGCAAAATTGCAGCCCGGCAATTCGACGACCTTCGTTCGATGATGAAACTGTCGACCCTCAATGCAGAGCGGGAAAACATGTACGAAGCCTTCGACCAGACATTCCTCAAACTGTTCCCCGACTTCGTGACACGTTACAATGAACTCTTCGAGGAGAAGGACAGAAGAATACCTTCCAATGATCATTCCCTCACTCCAGAGATGCGTATCTTTGCACTCATACGCTTGGGCATCAACGACAGTGAGCGAATCGCAAAGTTCCTCGATTACTCCGTGCATACTGTGAACACTTACAAGACACGAATCAAAAACCGGTCTACAGTAGAGAACGACCAGTTTGAGAAACTGATAATGGCCATTTAGTGAAGGGAAAGCAACGAATATTTCCTTTATACAAATTGATAATTCATAAAACCGAAGTCGTTGATTATTAGCGACTTCGGTTTTGTATTCTCTGATATTCATTATACATTTACTTGCTTTTTTTATATTCGCGTGATTAAGTGATAAATTTGCACTTGGAATAATTCAAAGCAAGTTATGAAACGATTGATTACAGTGATTTCTCTCTTTCTCAGTCTGAGTTCCCTAATGGCACAGACCGAGAATCCCGTGGCAGACCCCAGTGCCGTGATAACATCGGGGAAAGCCCGCTTTACCGTTTTGACACCCGAGATGATTCGCATCCAGTATAGCGACCGCAACCTGTTTGAAGACCGTGCTACGTTTGCCATCATCAACCGTCGTCTGCCCGTTCCGCAATTCTCAACCAGTGAGCAGGACGGCTGGCTGACCATCAAGACCTCTGCCTTGACCTTGAAATATAGGATAGGAGGAAAGATTAGCGCTGCCACACCCTCAGACCAGGTGTTGAACATCCGTTTCACACTCAACGGCAGAGATGTGCTGTGGTATCCGGGTAAGGATGATGCGATGAATCTGAAGGGTACCACCCGAACACTGGATGGACAAATCGGTGACAACAAACGGCAGGAAATGGAGAATGGACTGCTCTCAAGAGCTGGCTGGAGCATCATCGATGAGTCGCCTCGTACCAAACGTGGTGACGGCTCCACCACATTTGCCTTTGACAAGAATGTCGATGGCATGGCGTGGGTAGCAGAACCCGTTGACAAAGATGCCATCGACTGGTACTTTCTGGGCTATGGTCATCAGTATAAGAAAGCATTGGGCGACTTCATCAAAGTGGCAGGACGCCAACCCATGCCCCCTCTCTATGTGCTTGGCTACTGGTACAGTAAATACCAGCGCTACACCAGCGACGAGTTTATGGAAATCGTGAATGACGTGAAACGTAATCAGATTCCTATGGACGTGATGATTTTCGACATGGACTGGCACACACAGGGATGGACAGGATGGACATGGGACCGCACGGCAATACCCGACCCAGAAGGCCTCATCGACTGGATGCACCTGCAGGGACTGAAGGTATCGCTTAACCTTCACCCAGCTGACGGTGTGGATGACGATGAAGACTACTTCAACGAGCTGCGCAACGACATGGGACTCGACTCCACCGTTAAGGTGGTGCCTTGGAACCTGAGTTCTCCAGAGTTCTATCATCACATGTTCAATCGTATCATTCGCGCACGTGAACGTCAGGGCGTTGATTTCTGGTGGATAGACTGGCAGCAGAATCTCACCAGTAAATATGTAGCCGGATTGGGCGAGACCTTCTGGTGCAATCATGTGTTCTATAATGACATGCGTGTGAACCGTCCCGACCATCGTCCGTTGATATTCCACCGTTGGGGTGGACTGGGCAGCCACCGCTATCCGATAGGCTTCTCAGGCGACTCCTTCACAACTTACGGCACCCTGGCTTGGCAACCCTATTTCACGGCTACCGCTTCCAACGTGGGCTTTGGCTATTGGGGACATGACTTGGGAGGTCATCAGCAGACGGGCGACAACGACCCGGAGATTTATCTGCGCTGGATGCAGTATGGTGTGTTTACCCCCATCTTCCGCACCCATGCCACCAACTGGCCAGGCATAGAGCGCAGGATATGGAAGTATGATAATTTCCCCTTGTTGCTCGAAACGGTGAAGCTACGTTATGCGCTGATGCCTTATATCTACACGGCAGCCCGTCAGGCATACGACACAGGAGTGAGCATGTGCCGCCCACTCTACTACGACTCACCCGAAGCCAACAATGCCTATCTCTTTGAGGATGAATATATGTTTGGCGACGACATCCTTGTTGCCCCCGTCGTTACACCGTCGGAAAAAGATGGAAAGGCAGCACGTCGCACTTGGCTTCCCGAAGGCAGCTGGTTTGATGTATGCCGCAACATGGTAGTAGACGGCAACCGTATCTTTACCGACAGTTACACACAGGAGGAGATTCCCTATTTCTATCGTGCCGGTGCGGTAATCGTGAACAACCCGCCTATGATGAATCTCAATACACGTCCCGACCGTCTGATTCTGAAAGTGGTTCCCGGTGGCAATGGCAACACTTCTCTTTATGAGGATGAAGGCGACACGCAGGATTATCAGAAGGGAGCCTATACGACCACCCGCATGCGTCACGAGAATCAGACATTGGTGATTGAGCCACGTCAGGGAGCATTCCCCGGTATGTTGAAGGAACGTGCCTATACAGTGGAGTTCCTCGCAACGGATCGTCCGCAGGCCGTGACCATCAATGGCAAGCAACAAGCCAATGGAGTGTGGAATTACAATGAGAAGGACCGCAAAGTGACCGTCTATGTGCCACTGACACCCTGTGACCAACAACTGACGGTGACTCTCGGCAATTAACGGAAAATGAATAATCATCTAAAGCATAAAGAGATGAAGAGAATATATTTATTGTGTATGGTGATGCTGAGCTGTCTGATGCTATCAGCTGAAGAGTATAAGGAATTGTGGATTGTCGGCTCAGCTGTTCCAGGTGGAGCACAGAAGCTCGAGAAGGTTAGCGACGCTGACTTCAAATATGCAGGTAAACTGTCGGTAGGTGAGCTGCGTGTGGTAACCACCAAGAAGATTGGAAAGAACACACGTTTTCTCACTCCGGTACTGCCTGATGCCAACATCGTCAATCGCGGGTTGGCTTGGCAGGAGACAACCGATGTGACGAGTGCTGCCTGGCAAGTGGTGATAGCCGAAAACCGCTATCGCTTCCATGTTTACACAGACCGCAAGCAACTATATGGCGAAATCTTCCAGCCATGGGGTGAACTGTTCATTGGCGGCGGTGCCACGGCATCAGGTTGGAAAGAAGGTAAGATGCAGCTGATGAAACAAAACATCGACAATCCATGTATCTGGACTTGGGAGGGCGAACTGAAGAAGCATGAGAATGTGGAAGAACCAGCCAGTTTCAAGTTCCAGGGGCAAGACCGGTGGTATCCCAAGGCCATACATCCTTATAGTGCCGATACAGACATCTTGAAAGACAAGCGTCTGCGCACGGGAGGTACCGACACCAAGTGGACATTGAGCCGCGACGGCATATACCGTATCACCATTGACCTTTTCAACGAGAAAGTTGATGCTGAGATTGTGAAATAATAGAAAACCTATAAAATATTATCCAACTAAAGACTTATAATTATGAAGCAGAGTTTACTTGTTACACTTCTTTCCATCCTATGCTGGTGGATTGGTGGTCAGTCGGCTTTAGCCTTAGACCAGAAAGACGGTGTTTATCAGATTAACAATGCCCAGGACTTGGAAGAATTCTCCAATCTTGTGGCAAGTGGAAATGGTAATGTCTGTGCAGTCGTTACTGCTGACATCGACATGACGGGTGTCAACCATCAGCCCATCGGAACAACGGGCAGTCCTTTCAGGGGAACATTTGATGGTGGACAGCACTTTATTTGCAATATGATTATCGACCTGCCCGAGCAAGAGTATGTCGGTTTGTTTGGTGTTCTCAACGATGGTGCCTACATCAAGAATATCATTGTTGACAATGGTAGTGCAGTATCAGGCAAATGCTTTGTTGCCGCTATTGCCGGTGGAACAAATGGCGGTGGTACGGTAACTTTCGAGAACTGCGGTAATGAGGGCAGTGTCGGAGCAGCCGAACAAAATGCTGCCGGTATCTGCGGTGTGAGTATGAATAGTGCCTGCGGTATCAGAATGATTAACTGTTTCAATACCGGTGGTATCAGCGGTGGTCGTGAAGCAGCTGCTCTCTGTGGCTGGGTCGGTGACAATGGCAGTGAGATTACCAATTGCTACAATGCCGGTTATGTGATTGGCATGGACGGTACTAATTCTCTTTGGCGTAATGGCAGAGGCAAGGGTCTCAACAACTTCGACACCTACGGTTATCAGGGCACTCAGATTTCTGAAGATGAATATGATATGAACAGCGGTAGCATCGCCTACATACTGAATGGCAGCCAGAGCGAAAATGTCATCTGGTATCAGACACTCGGAGAAGATATGTTCCCTGTTCCTTTTGCTTCTCACGGTATCGTATATGCTGTCGGTGACCTCTATTGTGACGGTACTTCCAAAGGAGGCGATCTGGTGTTCTCTAATAGCAATGAATCCAACCGTGACCCACATGCCTTCGTAGATGGTATCTGCTCACGTTGTGGTGACGTTGACAAGAACCATCTGCCTTTGACTGACGGTTTCTATACCCTTAATACAGCTGCCGACCTGAACTGGTTTGCTGCTTTAGTTAATAAGGGAAACAAGAAAGTGAATGCCCGCCTCGGTGCCGACATCGACTTTAGTGCTTATACAAAGAAAGACGTCATGATCGGTGGTGATGCCTTCTCTGCCAATGAGGGCGACGAGAGCAAGGCGTTCGAGGGAATCTTCGACGGACAGGAACATACCATCACTATCAACTATAACGTGTCTTATGACGGTGTGGCTCTCTTCAAGGTTGTCTCCAACTCAACCATCCGCAATCTTATCATTGACGGAAGCATTGAGAGCACACAACGTTTTATCGGTGGTCTGGGCTTCGTGAGCCGTGGCAACTGCACTTATGAGAATGTAGTAGTGGCAGTCAACATCACAGGTAGCTATCCTGGCGATGCTACACACGGCGGTTTCTTTGCCGTCTGCCATGAGAGTCCTGTATTTAGCAACTGTGCTTTCACCGGTACAATGAATGCTCCTGATTGTGAGGGTAGCGCAGCCATTATCGGTTATGCTCATGGTCGTGTAGAGACATTGATTCAGAACTGTTATGTTTCTGCATCTCTCCTGAGCCTTCGTGGAAACTCCACCGTTATTGCCCGTAATGTGAACAATATGGTGAACTGCTTCTATACCGACAATATCACCGAACTTTGGGAGAATAATGCTACCGTGGTTTCTGTTGCAGCCGTGAAGTCAGGTGAACTTTGCTACCTTATCAATAAAGGTGGAGACACCGATGCATGGCGTCAGAACTTAGGAAGCGACAACAATCCTCTTCCATTTGCTTCTCATAGCATGGTATTTGCCGTAGGTTCACTCAAATGCGACGGTACTGCGGGTGATGACATCAGTTATTCTAACACCGAAAGTGAACCTCAGCGTGATGAGCACCAATATGTGAATGACATCTGTCAGGTGTGCGGTGCACGTTTGATTCACAATGGTCAGCAGTTGAAGGCTTTAGCTGACGCCATCAATAACGGTGAGACTGACGGTAACGTAATCGTAGACCTTACCAACGACATTGACATGAGCGGTATCAGCTTCGAAGGTATCGGAACTCGTTTCAACCAAGACAATGGTGAAGGTGGAACAGTAGACGTGAAGCGTCCTTACATGGGAACATTCGACGGACACGGCTATCGTATCAAGAATATGGTTATCGAGTCTGAGAGTGGCAACAAGGGTCTCTTTGGTGTAGCCAGCGGTGCAACCATCAAGAATGTCGTTGTCGACAAGACATGTGAAATCTATTCAACAGGCTACTCTGCAGGTATCGTCGGTACCGCTATTGGCAAGGCAACCTTGACGATTGAGAATTGCGGTAACGAGGCATCTGTCAATGTCGGTGCTTCAGGAGCCAATGGCGCAGGTATCTTAGGTGTGAATGATATGAGTGAGGCTTATGTACGCATCATCAACTGCTATAACGCAGGTGACATTGTAGGACAGCGTGAGTGCGGCACCATCAGCGGATGGCTGGGTGATCGTGGTGAGGTAACCAACTGCTTCAACTGTGGCAGCATCGCTCCTGAGTCTGTTGACGGCACTCGTACATTTGCAAGATACAACGGCAACTCTATCAACTTCACCAACTGCTATGAGTTGGATGGTAGCCAGGTAACCTCTGTATCTGCCGAAGATGTGACTGGCGGTAAGCTCTGTTACGACCTCAACGAAGGTGCAGGAAAGACTATCTTCTATCAGACTCTTGGTTCAGACCTGCATCCTGTCTTCGATGCTACTCACGGAGTGGTGGTAAAGGACGGCGATAAGTATATCAATGATGATCCGACAAGTATCAGCACAGTTGCAACGAAGATGGAAAAAGGAACGGCTATCTATTCTCTGAGCGGTATCCGTCAGCAACAACTGAATCGTGGCATCAACATCGTCCGTATGTCTGATGGAAAGACCGTGAAAGTGCTTGTAAAATAAACTAAGATAATGCAATGTGATGAATAAAAGAATCACAGCAACAATCAGCAGCCTGTTCGCCGCCCTTGTGGCGACGGCACAGGCTGCTTTCGTTACCGCAGATAGTGTGGCGGTGTTTTATCCGGCAGGATATGACGCCACACAACACGAGCCATCGCTCATCTTCGAGCAACAGCCGCTGGCTATCCATCAGTTGCCATCTGATTGGCTGTTGCGTCCTCGGTTCAGTATGAAAGATGGTCATAGTGTGGCTACCATTGATGTTAAAGGACAGGTAGACTTCTATGGAACAGGTGAAGTGACAGGACCATTGCGTCGCAACGGGCGCACCATCAGTCTGTGGAATGTCGATACGCCCGCCTATAGTGTCGATGGAGGAACGCACCTCTATCAGAGTCATCCTTGGGTGATGGGACTTCGTGCCGATGGTACTGCTTTCGGCATCATTGCCGACAATACATGGCGGCAGTCAATCTCCATTACCGACCATCAAGTGACCTTTGAGAGCCAAGGACCATCATTCCGTGTCGTTATCATCGAGCGTGACAGTCCTCAGGCTTTGATGAAGGCTCTTGGCAACCTTACTGGTAAGATGGAATTACCGCCTCTCTGGGCTTTAGGTTATCAGCAGTGTCGTTTCAGTTATCAGCCAGACACGCGAGTGATGGAGATTGCCGACCTGTTGCGTAAGCATCGCATCCCCTCGGATGTCATCTGGATGGATATCGACTATATGGATGGCTACCGTATCTTTACTTTCAATCCTCGTGAGTTCCCGCAGCCTAAGCGACTGAACGCCTATCTTCACGAACACGATTTCAAGGCTGTCTATATGATTGACCCTGGTGTGAAAGTGGAACCTGGATACTTCGTCGATGACCAAGGAACGGCTGGTGATTATTGGGTGAAGACAGCTGACGGTCGTCCCTTTGAAGGGAAAGTATGGCCAGGACTATGCCACTTCCCCGACTTCACGCGTCCCGATGTTCGTACTTGGTGGGCTACACTCTACAAAGACTTTATGGCTACAGGCATTGATGGCGTGTGGAACGACATGAATGAACCGACCGCCTTTGAACAGTCGGAGAACACGATGCCACTCAACAATGTTCACATCGGTGAGAACAGAGCGTTGAGAACAGGAAAGAACGACAACGCTTTCTCTCATCTGCGTTTCCACAATGTATATGGTATGCAGATGGTACGTGCCAGTCGTGACGGACTATTGCTTGCCAATCCACAGAAACGTCCGTTCATCCTCTCGCGTTCAAACTTCTTAGGTGGTCAGCGTTATGCTGCCACTTGGACGGGTGACAATCTATCTTCGCCTGAGCAGATGAAGCTCAGTGTTCCCATGAGTCTCACCCTTGGACTATCTGGGCAACCTTTCAGCGGACCTGATATCGGTGGGTTCTGTGAGAACGCAACCGGTGAGTTGCTGGCAGAGTGGACGGCTATGGGAGTATTCTTCCCCTTCGTGCGCAACCATAACATTAAGGGAACCATCGACCAAGAGCCATGGGCTTTCACTCCCGATGTCCTTGATGCCTGTCGCACGGCCATCAATCGCCGATACCGGCTCATGCCTTACATCTATACCATTTTCCGTGAGGCCAGCCAAAATGGTATGCCTGTCATGCGTCCTCTCTTCATGGCTGATGCCAAAGACCTCTCTTTGCGCAACGAAGACCGTGCATTCCTTCTTGGAGGAGACTTGATGGTGACTCCCAACTGGTCGGCAAACATTCCTTCACCTCAAGGCGACAAGTGGCAAGCTCTGACACTTGAATCGGAAACCGACAGCTATCAGGCAACACTCCGTCAACGACCGGGTTCAGTCATTCCATTGGCAAATCTGGCACAGAGTACCACTTCCATGCGTACCGATTCACTTACGCTCTTGGTCTGCCTCGATGCTCAAGGCCACGCTACTGGGCAGCTTTACGAAGACGATGGTGACGGATTCGGCTATCGTTCCGGTCAATACCGTTTGCTTTCACTCGAGGCTACCATTGATAAGAGAAATCTCACCGTTTCTGTACGTCAGGCAGAAGGCAACATGACTCCTCTCAATCGTACATTGCGTATCGGTTTAGTGCATCATGGACGAGTGGAATACTCGGCTTGGCAGTCTGGCAATGAGGCATCTATGAAGATAAAGAAATCTGTCCTTAAATAAACTGGATGATACGATAAATGAAAAAAGGATTGTTTATATTGTTCCTGTTGATGTTTGTGGCTGTCAACCGCCTGTCGGCTACCGACGAACTGAATCCAATAGCCGATCCTGCGGCTGTAGTCACATCAGGTCGTGCCCGCTTCACCGTTCTTACTGACCGGATGATTCGCATTCAGTATAGTGTCGGTGAAAAGTTTGAAGACAGAGCTACATTTGCAGTCATCAACCGCCGTCTCCCTCTCGTCGATTATCGTACACGAGAGGAAGGCGGCTATCTCTACATCGAGACATCGGCATTGACGCTTCGCTACAAAATAGGTGGTACAATAGCCACAAGTCTGAAATCGCCTAATAACCTGAGCATTACCATGCATCTCAATGGCAGGGATGTCATCTGGTACCCCGGTAAGGAGGATGCACTCAACCTGAAAGGTACTAAGCGTACGTTGGACACTGCCAGCGGCGATAACCAACGTCCCGACTTGGAAGATGGCATCATCTCTCGGGGCGGATGGGCACTGATAGACGAGTCGCCTCGCACAAAGCGTGGGGATGGGTCGGTGACCTTTGCTTTTGAGCATAAGGTAGACGGTATTGACTGGTGGGCTCAACCTGTAGATCCCAATGCACTCGACTGGTATTTCATGGGATATGGACACGACTATAAAGAAGCTATTGGCGACTATATCAAGATAGCCGGCAGACAACCCATGCCACCACTCTATGCGTTGGGTTATTGGTACAGTAAGTATCAGCGATACTCTCAACAGGACTATATCAATCTGGTAAACGAAATTCATAATAACGAAATTCCTCTCGACGTAATGATTATGGATATGGACTGGCATCTAGACGGATGGACGGGGTGGACTTGGAATAAAAGTCTCATATCTAATCCTGACGGTCTGATCAGATGGATGCATAATCAAGGACTCAAGGTGAGCCTGAACCTTCATCCGGCTGATGGCGTTGCCAGTCATGAAGATCATTTCAACGAGATAAGGACTGATATGGGGTTGACAGGCGACCGTGTGCCGTGGATGTTGGAGGATTCCACATTCTACCGTTCGATGTTTAAACATATCATCCGTGAACGGGAGCAACAGGGAGTAGACTTCTGGTGGCTTGACTGGCAGCAGAACCTGACAAGTTTCTACACTGAAGGACTCTCTGAGACATTTTGGTGCAATCACGTCTTCTACAATGACATGAGAATCAATCGTACGGATCGCCGCCCGATGATCTTCCACCGTTGGGGAGGATTGGGTAGTCATCGGTATCCCATAGGATTCTCAGGAGACACCTATTCTACTTTCGGGTCGCTCGCCTTCCAACCTTATTTCACGGCGACTGCATCTAATGTGTGCTTCGGCTATTGGGGACATGACTTAGGCGGACACTTGCAGATTGCTCCCACCAATGAAGAACTCATGTTGCGTTGGCTTCAGTTTGGTGTCTTCTCCCCCATCTTCCGTACTCATGGAGCAAGTCAGGAGGGGAATGAAAGACGTATCTGGAAATTCGGCAACTTCGATAAGCTGCTCGAATGTATCAATCTGCGCTATGAGCTGATGCCTTATATTTATACGGCGGCACGCCAGGCCTATGATACTGGCATAAGTATTTGTCGTCCGCTCTACTATGAATGGCCCGAGGAAAACGAGGCATATCGACAAGAGGGTGAATATATGTTCGGCGATAACATCTTGGTGTCGCCCATCGTAACGACAAGTAATGGTGACAGTCGTACTTTTCACAAGACCTGGTTACCCGAAGGTCGTTGGTATGATGTCTGTCGCAATCGTCTGCTCGATGGTGGTCAGACACTCAGCGAGTATTATGCGGATGATGAAATACCTTATTTTATCAAGGCTGGCAGCATTGTGATTTGCAATCCACAGATGAATAACCTGAAGACAATAACCGATAAATTGCTTATTAAAGTCATCCCTGGCGATGATGGAAGTACAAACCTCTACGAAGACGCAGGTGATACACAAGACTATCAGAACGGCGGATTTACCACTACTCATATTGCTCAACAACGTACAGCAGCCGGTATCTGCATCAGTATTGATGCACGTAATGGCAGTTATGAAGGAATGTCGGCAGAACGTGCCTATGAGTTACACCTGTTGTTGACCAACAAACCTGAAAGGGTGACCATTGACGGAGTTGAAACAAGTGACTGGTCATACGATGCCACCCGACATCTGGTGGTGGTAAACATTGGAACGACACCGTGTGAGCAGCAAGTGGTAGTGAACGTAGAGTATGACGTTTCCGGAATCGCCAATGTCGCCACCGTAGAAGTAGTGGCAGAACATTACTATGATTTGTCTGGACGTCCCTGTGCTGAGAAGCCTCATGGAGCATACATTGTTTGCCGTACATGGAGCGATGGCAGTGTTACTACGCAAAAAGAGTTTTAAGATAGTTATTAAAAGGAGAACGAATATGCAGCATATCTTTTATATCATTCTGATTGTATGTTTCTTTTTGCCGTCAGAAACTAAAGCTCAGAGTTACGACCGCTTGTGGGCAACGGGAACGGCTGTGCCCCAGGGAACGGTCGAACTGGTAAAACGACCCGATGGAATGTATCGGTTTGCAGGAGCACTCAACTCTGGTGAGCTGAAGATCATGACCACAGAGACATTTGAGAAAGGCACCACGATGTTCCTGAAACCTCAGCTGGTTGATTCATACCTCATTAATAACGGACTGCGATACGCTCTCACTTCCGACGAGACACAACCTGGCTGGGTGGTGTCGTTTCAGGAAGACACCTATCGTTTTCTCGTTGACCCCGTTAATCGTAAGGTGACAGGTGAACTGATGTTGCCTTGGAATGAGGTTCTCATTGCCGGTAGCGCCATCGTTGGAGGTTCCAACAATGTGGAATGGAACCGTAACGCCATGCTGTCCTTTGAGCGAGACCACGACAACCCCTATCTTTTTACATGGACTGGTGAGCTGGGCGTGTTCGACAATGTGGTAGAACCTGGCCGCTTCAAATTGGAGGGACAGATGACATGGGGGCCACGAGAACTGCATCCTTTCACACAAGATGAAGACATACTTGAAGCACAATATTTGAGACAAGGAGGAGACGATACGAAATGGCGTGTCTCGAAAGCTGGCAGATACCGCATCGTCGTAGACTTGTTTTATGAGACAATTCATGCAGAACTGGTAACAGGCGACATAAACTTGTCGCCTACGAATATCGAGACCGTAACACCTGAGAAAGAGCAGCATCAGGTGGAATACTACGACATGAACGGTATGAGGATGCAACAGCCGCGACGTGGAATCAATATCGTAAGGTCGGCAGACGGAACCATTCACAAAGTGATGGTGAAGTGAGTTGAATACATTAAACAATCATTGGGGTGATGAACGGAAAGCTAAAAGTATATAGTGTATTGTTAATGATGTTGCTGTTAGCAGCAGATCTCTTGGCACAGGAAGGAAGTGGTGTCTATGTGGGAGGGCATATTCGTCGTGAGCGTCCCAACACCATTACTAAGTTGAAGAACTCGGGATTTACTTACGTTATCTTGTTTAATGTGAATGTGGAGTCTGACGGCACACTGACTACAGACGGAGAGACCATTTGTAAGGATGGAGAGTATGTATTCGACCAGCAACAACCCCATTACGTGGTAGATGTCAAGGCATTGAAGACATGGCCCACAGGTATCGAACGTATAGAGATATGTATCGGTGGATGGGGAAATGAATCATATATGAGGATTCGTGACCTCATCAACCAATATGGTACAAATGAGAATACCATCCTGTATAAGAACTTTAAGGCACTGAAGGACATGTTGCCAGAGATTGATGCCGTGAACAATGACGACGAACATTGCTATGATGTGAATACTGCCGTGAAGTTTCATACCATGCTGTTGACGATGGGATATAAGACCACAGTTGCACCTTACACGAATAAGAGTTTCTGGAAGAGTCTTGTTGAACAGTTGAACAAAGTCCAACCGGGGACCTGTGATCGTATCTTGGTGCAATGCTATGATGGGGGTGCTAATAATGACCCTCTTAACTGGAAAATCGGTGATGTGCCTGTTCATGCCGGACGAACTAACTATCAGACGGATATGCAGACTTCCATCAATCAGATGCAGGTGTGGCACGACCAGAAAGATGTCGTGGGAGGTTTCGTGTGGGTTTACAACGATGAAACGTGGAATCTCAACCAGTGGGCTTCTGCCATGAACCGCATCTTCTCTGCGAAAAAGGCTGATAACCCTGTGATTACGTTTTATAGTGCAAACAGCTTTGGCGGTTATAGTGTTCAACTTGCCGAAGGAGAGTATTGCACAGGTGAACTATCTGCCTATGGCTTGGGTGATAAAGACATTGCCTCTTTCAAGATGCTACCTGGCTATAAGTTGACTGGCTATATCGCCAATAACCTGACAGGACTGAACAAGGAATGGACGGATGAGGAAATGGCTCGAATGGGAGCATGGGGAAAACGTATCTCTTCGTTGAAAATTGAACGTGTAGAAGACGACACGGAAATAGCAGACATCAGAATTTCTGAAGCCCCTGCCATCAGATACTACGATCTGCAAGGTCGACAACTGAAGGGGAAACCTGACAAGGGATTCTATCTGGTGGAAAGAAATGGAAGTGTTAAAGTAGTTATCAATTAAAGGATGAACGAATGAACGGGAAGACTATCATTACTTGCATGGCATTGCTGTTGTCGGTTGTGGCAACGGCAACACCTATATCTCAACAACAGGCACGACAGCGTGCGGCGGCATTTATGGCTGCAAAAGGAATCAGCATTGAGGAGAGTGCCTTGGTGAAAGCTCCTCGCAAAATACAAGGCAGCCAAACAGCTGATGCCAGCTATTATGTCTTTAATGCAACTCCTGGACAGGGTTATGTGATTGTCTCGGGCGACAACTGTACGGAAAGCATATTGGGCTATTCGGACAAAGGGACCTTCGATGTGAATAACGTGCCAGAGGGTTTACAATGGCTGCTTAACATGTATGATGAACAGATAAAGCGTCTTAACGATTTGGGCATCACAACTAATCATGCAAAAGCAAAAGCCCAACAGGTACACCGCCCGATTGCTCCTTTGTTGAAGACATTATGGAACCAGGGAGACCCATACAACCTGCTCTGTCCGCGCTATTACAGAGAAGACGGATCGCAAGGCGATCTGAGTGCTACTGGATGTGTGGCTACGGCTATTGCACAGGTGATGTCTTTCTATCGCTATCCGGCGGAGACCAAGCGTATGATTCCTGGCTACTCACAAGTTTACAGCACGGTGGACGGTGACAAAAGGGTTCAGTTGCGGAACATTTCTGCGGGTTCGGTGATTGACTGGGACAATATATTAAATGAGTATCATGGCGGTGAGACCGACGAGCAGAAGCAAGCGATAGCACAACTGATGTACTGGGTTGGTATGGGCTGTAAGATGAGCTACGGTGGTTCTTCAGCCGCAGGCTTCCCGGAGGGAGTGAAAGCACTGATCAATTATTTTGGCTATGATGACGGTACACATATAGAGAGTCGTGGAAACTTCACGGCAGCCGCTTGGGAGGAATTACTTTACAACGAACTTCTCACGGGTCATCCCATTGCCTTTGCCGGTACGAACACTGGCGGTGCTCATGCCTTCGTGCTTGACGGGTACGATATTGACGGACTTTTCCATGTGAACTGGGGATGGGGCGGTATGGACAACGGCTATTTCAGAATTGATGTGCTGGCACCTGATGACAACAGCGGTATCGGAGCCAGCATAACCCCTGATGCTTACAACATGGGACAGGATGCAATTATTGGTATGCGTCTGCCCGACGACATTCCAGCTCCTGCTACGGTTTACCAACTCACGGTGAACGATTGGGAGATCCGCAATGGCAACACTTTCTTTGCTAACTATGTGAACTGGTCAGGAGTCAATGCTGACTGGAATATGGGCATTGGCTACATCAATGAGGAAGGTGGCGTTACATTGATAGGAAGTTACAGGTCCCAGTATCTTGGAACAGACACTTATATTGGATATGAGTTCCGTGTTACGGGGTTAAAGCCTGGGACATATCGCATTGTACCTGTCAGCAAACGTGCCAATGACCGCGAGTGGCAGGTAAAGGTGAATCCGGACATCACATACATCTTAGCTGTAGTAGATGATGAAGGAAGCGTAAAGCTGGAGAAGCACCCGATAGAAAGCATCACGATGACTGAGATGCATTTCCCGGGCAACCACAAGAAAGGAGACCGACAGGCCGTGACTGCCGTTTTCACTAACCAGGGTGATGAGTATCTTCGTGAGATTCATCTGTTTGCCAGTCGTACAACAAATAAGGGATATGCGATATGCCGGACCAATGTCGGCATATTGGAAGGTGGCGAGTCCACTGCCTCCTTTAGTTTTACGCCCGATGTGGCGGGAACATGGAATGTGTGGCTCGCAACTGACAGCAGAGGGAATGATATTGTGGGACATGGTTCTGTAGAGATTACGAATGAAGGAATAGCTTCTTCTCATCATCTACGTTATGTATCCAATTCATTGGGCAATCGTTCGAATGGCATTGTCTTTGGCGATAAGATGCAAGGCAAGGTTACAATCCTGAACCAAGACAGTAAGGCTTTCGACGGAAAGGTGCGCCTGTGGTTACACAGGAGTGGCAATAATGGCTATTACTATGGTGTGTCGAGCATTTATGTTCCCATGCATATAGAACCGAATAGGACTGCGAATGCCAACTTCTATTTCGACAGGTTGGAACTGGGAACTACTTACGCACTCAGCATCCTATACGAAGAAGGCGGAGACATTCAGGACGGAGGACTGAGACAGATGGGACGCACACAAGCAGGCATCGTCTATTGGCAACAGAACATGTCATTAGGTGGAATGGCGGTCACGGGTACTGTCTACACTCCGAGTTCGGCAGTTGCCATGGATATGCGTTGTGCTCCTGTTGAGAAGACTTCGATTATTCCTAACGGCAACCCCAACACTCTCTATATTTTCCCTGAAGAGACAACATGCCCGGAGGAATTGGAGAAGTCCAATGTGGTCATCGGAAATCATGCAAGGCAAATTGTCTTGTCTGACGATTATGGTTTTGTCTCGCCTCTTTCATTCACCGCCAATAGTGTCACCTACAATCGTACCTCTACAGCAGATAAGTGGGAAACGATAGCATTGCCTTTTGCCGTGGATAACTTACCGACAGACGTTGAACTGCAAGAGTTATCACAGGTGGACGATGCTGGCGATGTGGTGTTCCAACCCACCACCGATATGGATGGCAATGTACCTTATATTATAAGGAGCAATTCTGTCGGTGAACTGACATTCAGCGCAACCAATGCTACTGTTTCATCAACCATTGATGCACCGATGGCGGTGGGCACTCCTCAATATCGTTTCTGCGGAACAACCATCCGTCAGAATCTCTCGGACATCTTCGTTCTCAATGATGAAGGTTCTGCATTTGTCCCCGTCAAAGGTCAGACACAGGTCAATCCTTTCCGCGCTTATTTCACGGCACCTCTCAATATCAGTTCTATTCTTACCCCACAATCGGCTACAGCGATCAGTCGGGTTGAAAAAACTGTGAACGAGGATCAGCCTATTTATGACTTACAGGGAAGACGTGTGCAAAATCCAAGTAGGGGTTTGTATATCATAAATCATAAAAAAGTCGTTATATTACCATAGTCACTAACTTCCTAATAACCAACATAACAATGAAAAGAATACCTTTATTAGTAATGTCAATTCTTTTAGCATTGGGTGTCCATGCCCAACAGAAGACAATGAAGGCCTACATGGTGGCTGACGCACATCTCGACACGCAATGGAACTGGGACGTGCAGACCACCATCCGCGACCATATCAGAAACACATTGAACCAGAATCTCTTTCTGTTCAAGAAATATCCCAACTATATTTTCAACTTTGAAGGTGGCGTGAAATATGCATGGATGAAGGAATACTATCCATTGCAATATGAAGAAATGAAACGCTATATTGCCAATGGCCGTTGGCATATTACCGGCAGCAGCTGGGATGCTAACGAGGCTATCGTCAGTTCGCCTGAATCGTTCCTACGAAATGTGCTGCTTGGTCAGACTTTCTATCGCAAGGAATTCAACACCGAAGGCACTGACATCTTCCTGCCCGACTGCTTCGGCTTTGGCTATGCGTTGCCGACATTGGCGGCTCATTGCGGTTTGATTGGCTTTTCGTCGCAGAAACTGATGTGGCGCACCAAACCTTTCTATGAGGGAAACAAACGTTATCCTTTCACCATCGGCTTGTGGCAAGGCATTGACGGAAGCCGCATCATGATGACGCATGGATTCAACTATGCACAACGATGGAATGACGAAGACCTCTCGAAGAGCGAACTCGTGATGAGGGAAATCAAGGAGAGTCCGCTCAATATGGCTTATCGTTATTATGGCACTGGCGACATCGGCGGTTCGCCAAATATTCCTTCTGTACGTGCGGTGGAGAAAGGTATCGTGGGTGACGGACCGATACAGGTGATAAGTGCTACGAGCGACCAGTTGTATCGTGATTTCCTGCCATACGAGAATCATCCCGAATTGCCTGTCTTCGATGGTGAACTGCCTATGGATGTGCATGGTAATGGCTGTTATACGTCTCAGGCTGCCATGAAACTCTACAACCGACAGAACGAACATCTTGGAGATGCTGCTGAGCGTACGGCTGTAATGGCTAAATGGTTGGGTGCTGCAAAGTATCCATCAGCCCGACTGACTGAAAACTGGCAACGCATCATCTGGCATCAGTTCCACGATGACTTGACGGGTACAAGCATCCCACGTGCTTATGAGTTTTCTTGGAATGACGAACTGATTGGATTGAAGACGTTCTCGGATATCATGTCACATGGTGTTTCGGGCATTGTTCGTAAGATGAACACGCAAGTGGCTGGTCAGCCCGTCATCGTCTATCAAAACGAAGCATTCCCTGCTGCCTCTATCGCTGAGGTGAGTCTAGACAATGCTGCTAATTATCAGGTTACTGATGCCAAGGGAAAACGTGTATTGTCTCAGGTGGTTAGGAAAAATGGAAAATACAGCCTACTCTTCGAGGCCAATGCTCCTTCAACGGGTTTCTCTGTTTATAGCATGAAAGCATCGGGGAAAGCGAAAATCACAACTTCTTCCGCTCGTCAGATAGAGTCATCACGCTACGCATTGACCGTGAATGAGCAGGGCGACATCATTTCTCTCATCGACAAGCAAACCAACAAACAGTTAGTTGCAGAGGGTAAGAGCATCCGACTTGTTGTCTTTGATGACTGTCGTTCTGAAGCCTGGCCTGCATGGGAGATACAGAAGGCTACGCTCGATAAGACTCCCCTACCCGTTCATGATGCCGTGGAGATTACCTCAGAAAAGGGACCGTTGCGCCAAACGCTGACAATCAAGAAAAAGTATGGTGAATCGGATATCGTGCAACACATTCATCTCTATGAGGGGAATCTGGCAGAAAGAATCGACTTTGAAAACGAAGTGGACTGGCGTTCGCTGAATGCGTTGCTCAAGGCTGAGTTTCCTCTTAGCGTAAGCAATTCCGAAGCTACCTATGACATCGGTCTTGGTAGTGTGAAGCGCGGCAACAACCGTGATAATCTCTTCGAAGTGTATGCGCATCAATGGACAGATCTCACTGACCGCAAGGGTGATTATGGCGTTACATTGCTCACCGACTCCCGCTATGGTTGGGACAAGCCGAATGATAACACCATGCGCCTCTCGTTGCTCTATTCTCCTAAACCAAAAAACAGCTATACCTATCAAGCTCGTCAAGATTTCGGACATCATGTATTCACCTATAGCTTAGTGGGGCATGCTGGTTCATTAAATCCCATCTCTGCCGTGCGTCATGCTGATGGTCTGAATAGTCCGCTACGCACTTTCTTGGCTACTAAACATAAGGGAGAACTGGGACGTGAATTTTCTTTCCTCAGCACGGATAATCCGAATGTTGTCGTAAGGGCTTTGAAGCAGGCTGAGACGAGC
This sequence comes from uncultured Prevotellaceae bacterium, assembly GCA_902762325.1. GTDB lineage: Bacteria > Bacteroidota > Bacteroidia > Bacteroidales > Bacteroidaceae > Prevotella. The sequence continues at coordinate 20,295 of CACWNV010000046.1, forward strand.
GATGAACTGGTTGTGCGTGTCTATGAATTAGGTGGAAAATCTCTTCAAAAGGCAAACATCACTTTTGCCGGAAACATCGTGAAGGCTGTTGAGGCGGATGGTACTGAACGAACCATCAAGTCTGCCTCATTCGACGGTCGTTCGTTGCAGGTGGAAATCAAACCGTATAGCGTGAAGACTTACAAGGTGGTTCTCGCATCTCCTTCCATGCAAAAATCAAACCCAGCTAACGAAACTCTACAAGCCGCGTGTCTCTCACTTCCTTTCGACCGCCATTGCTTCAGTTATAATGAGTTCCGTAGTGCTGCCAACTTCGAAGGAGGGTATAGTTATGCAGCGGAATTGTTGCCTGATGAAGGTATCGAAGTCAACGGCATTCCTTTCCGTTTCGGTGAGAAGGATGCTGCCAACGGACTCTCTTGTCAGGGCAATATATTGGAGTTGCCTGATAACGCCAATGGTCGTCGTCTTCATCTTCTCATGGCTTCCGACAATGGCGACCGACAGGCTGTATTCACCATGGGTAAGAATCGCCAGACATTTACCGTACCTTATTACACGGAATTCATTGGCCAGTGGGGGCACGATGGTCAGACAACAGGTTTCCTGAAGGATGCAGAAGTAGCATGGGTGGGAAGTCACCGTCACTCTTCCGGTGGTGATGAACCTTACGAGTTTACCTATATGTTTCGTGTCACGCTCGACATTCCTCAAGGGGTACGTAGTGTGCAACTGCCCGATGATGAACATCTCGTTGTCTTTGCTGCTACCTTGGCTAATGATGAGGCAGATCTGCAACCGGCGGCTCCGTTGTTCAAGACATCATTGCTCACATCTGAAGCACAGGATAAAGCGGCTCAGGAGAAGAGCAATGAACCAAACTTGCTGAAAGACGCAAAGATTATCGACGTATCGGGTGAGGTGAATGATAATGAGCGTGCCGGTCATCTGGTGGACGGAAACGAACAGACGAAATGGTGTGATAGTAAGGCTGCACCTAATTATGTGGTGTTCGACTTTGGAAAGACCACCTTAGTGAAACGCTGGCGAATGGTCAATGCTGCATGTGAACATTCTTCTTATATCACTCGCACCTGTCTGTTGCAAGGTCGCAACGATGTAAACGAAGAATGGAAGACACTCGACATGTTCGATGGCAACCGCAAGAATATCGTGGAGCGTAGTTTCACCCCTACCTCCGTGCGATATGTTCGTCTCTATGTCATCAATCCTACGCAAGGTTTCGACCAAGCCGCCCGTATCTACGAACTGGGATTGTATTGATCAGTCACCAATGGCAGATGTGATAAAACCCTGCCGAACAAGTTTCTTGTAATTATCTTTATAAACATATTGTTTCTGATGCCTAAACGTATCGTTTACGCTGGCTAAATGTATCATTTGCAAGGCAGAAATCAATACTATGCTTCAACGGTGAAGGATGTGAAGGATAGTTTTGCGACTTTCCTTATAGGAAATTATTTACCCCCGACCTAAATGATTTTCTATATACGAAAGTTAGTATTTCATCCTTCACATCCTTCACCATGTCTTACATCGATAGAATTTTGACAATGATTATGATGTTTGGTTGCAAAAGCTAAAGTAACAAATAGGCTGAAATCCAAGTGAGGGATTCAGCCTAAATTTATACTTGCTAAATAAATTTTAGCGAACACTAAATTTTTATAGCGCTTTTGTACTTCTAAGAGACCAAAGATGTAGATGCTATAATTGGAAATTATTCGACATCAATATCATCAAACACAACTGGTATCAACTTCTTAAATTCTTTTAGGAGAGGAATAGCCACTTCACGCATTTGTGGATGTGCGGCTTTTGACGTACGTAAAGTGAAGAAATGATGCCATTCTCGTAAATTCATAGTCATTACAATTTCTGTTTTCAATGAATTTGGCAGAATGCTTCTTGCTTCTTGAGGTGCTGCGCCTAGTTCTATCAATTTGTTATAACTTGCTTCAATTTGTTCAATCGTTTGCTTCCAAATCTGATATTTTTCATCATCTTGCGACCAAAAGCAAGGTTCTATTACCGTAATCTCACTACCAAACTTGCCTTTTGTGTAATTGCAATATCGCGTTGATTCCTGTGTGTAACTTGCAAGGCGATGTCTTACAATCTCGTGTGAAACACCTCTGTCACAAATTATCCGCACGGTAACAGACTGATGTTCAATCACTGACAAATGCCCGTAGTCATGTATCATTTTAACAAAATCTTTTGCCGATTCGGGTGTGATTTTGTCTTCACTTTTATAGGATGTACGGCCAGCTAATTCAATTCGTTTCAAAATGTAGTCGCCATCCACGTAAGACTCGATGAGGACTTGTGGTTTTATTATTCTCATAATCTATTTTTCCTTAAAGGTAATAATTCAAATTCTTTTCTGAATTTTTCATTTTCAATATTATCATACTCTTCTTGACTATACGTTCTAAATTGGAAATCATTATTGATTGAAAACATTTCTTTAACTTTATCTTCCTTTTCAATTTTCTCAATTATTGTGTTATTCGTACAAAAAATAGTTCCAACATAGATGTTTTTAAGATGAGTTTCGTTCTTCTTTTTTATCCTTTCTATATTTTCTCTTGTTACCGTTCCTGTTGAAATTACATCAAGAAGTACAAGTACATTTTTTGCACTCTCAATAACAGAAACTCTTTTTTCCCAATCTACAGATGATGTGTCTTCCCATTTGCTAATTAGATATGAACTATTGCATTTCAATTTTAACGATAGATTTGGCGCAAGAATAATTCCCGCCTTGCCAATTCCAATCACACAATCAATGTCTTTATTAGAAAAATGTTCCCAAAAAATATTAGTAATAATATCAAGTGTATTTCTATTCGTAAGCAACAATTGAGTATTTATAAAATATTGAGTATATTCATTTTTCCCTGTTTCAAATGAAAACTTAAAACTGCCCGTTTCCAACAAATTTTGGTCTCTTTTTAATCTTTGTAATTCTTCATTAAAAGAATCCAAAGGCTTTTTTTTCATTTCTTGAGCAAATTCCTTGCTTTCTTCGTTATCTAAAGCTTGTTGAGGATGCAAATTCAACTCTTCTGTCAATTGTTTGTCAACATCTTTTTGATATTCATTAAAATCAGCCTCAGTAACGACATCATTGTCATAAACGATACTAATGCTATAGCATGCCTCAAGACCAACATCAGTTAATGTAGGAACCCATGTAACTTTGTTTACTATAGATATTTCCTCCTCGATTTTTTTTCTTCGTGAAAAAATCAATCTTAGTAATTGTTTTTTTGAAATTGGTTGTACCTTATCAGTTATTCTTGCTTTTATTTCTTCTTTATCTGGATATAAAAGTATTTTGGTTAAAGCATGTTCATGCTTAATTTCAACTTTTTCAATTAGTTGGTGAGTACACCAATGCCTCTTTGCTTCATCAGGGATAAAATCCTTAAGTAGCATTTCAACATCCTTTGGCGCTCGTTGGTTAGTAACATCAATTTCATCAGCTAGTCTCAAAATAGCAGCCAAGTATTTCACATGAACATCTGAATTGTTTGGTAAAGAAACTGTATTTGGAATACTTACAATATGGTCATTGATTGTGCATGGGTCCATTAATGTACAAATCTTTTTACCATTTTCTTTATGATCCCGATGTCCTAAACATAATAAAGCAATTGATTGAAAATACTTAGAATTATTAGATGGTACATTGATTCCTATAGGTCCAGTTGTGTTTTTAGATAAATCATAGACTCGCAAAAATGAATTAATATTGTGATTCTCTCGATCTGATATATAGTTTTCGCCATCCGTTTTGTATTCTGCCATTCCCACATCGTGACATAACACCCCCATTAACAAAATGAATAATTCTTCGTTAGTTAGTTTTTTTATTCTTTTTGGTCCCAACAATCTGCCCACATATTGTTCTACCATTTCAATATGGTCCTTTCCGTGATACGTAAATCCAGGCGGTGTGGAAATATTTAATATAGGTTCAACTACCTCATAATTGCCCAAATACTGGTTATAGAGTTTTTTGGCATTCTTCTCTAATAATTCTTTGCAGCTCTCTTCTTCAAATGGTTTCATATAATGTTCTTTTATTTAGGTTGAACTTCTTACTATGTTCACATATTATCCCATTACAATATGGACAACAATTATCTGTAAACATTAAATAGTTGTCTGATTTTTCCAAAATATAAAGTGGATATATTTTTTGGGCCTTGAACTGATTGTTTGTATTTTTACCATAAAGATTGGTACTTACTATAGGGAAGACATAAAAATCTTGTTCAACATTAACTCCACGGCTCCATAATACAGTTTTTACGGTTTTTATTTCTGTCCCCATACAGCAAAAATCTTCAATCATTGCGTATGTTCGTCTTGGCTTGATATCATCTAAATTAGAAAAATTACTTAGTTTGGTAACAGGACTAATCTGATCTATAATTATCAAATCCGCTGTTTGGAAATATTTAAGCAGGCCAGAAGCGATGTATATTGAGTTTCTGCTTGAAGCCACAATAAAATTTGGAGTGCTACATTTATTGATTATTTGTCGATAAAGCAGGTAACATACCTCTTGAAAATAAACATTATTTTCTAATACAGGCTTTAAATTTACATATTTATTTACGTGTACAGGCGTAGAATTGAGAATATGCTTTGTCGGATCATTAAGGTTCTCTATGCAATTATTCTCTGATAGAATTCTTTTTATTCTCTTACTGATTAATCCCGAAATAAAACTCAAATATGAATCTTTATTCGCAGTTGCAGTATCTGTATTGAAAATTAAGTTTCTTATCTTTTTCAACGCTTCATCACTAGATGCATTTTTACTAGAACGTAAAAAATTGGTTTCATATTCAAAAGACAATACGAAGATATTATTAGAATCAGGAAAATCTTTTTCTCTCAAGAAATTAGCTGTTTCTTCAGAACAATTTGCAAATAAAATACTCTCAACAGATTCCCTATTTACGATATCCTCAAAAACAGGCTTCAAATAAGATGATTTCCCCTTTACCTCATTATATATAGGAATAACATTATCCATGTCAAAAACAAGCAACTCAATATTTGAATCAGGAACAAATTCTTTCAGTTTGTTTTTTATTTCAGTTGCATTTTTATCGATAATACGAGTATAACCAAATTGAGATAATATATAACCAATATTGACATACTTTATTTTTTCGTTGCTTATATTATTTGCCTCCATATTATTGTCCATTAATAGATTCTGGTAAATTAATAACTATTTTCAGATGGCATCCTGAAAAATAGGAGTTATTATGAAACATTTGCATCCTTTTATCTCCGATTCCTTCTTTTTTGCTTTTTTCGTAAATCACAGTATAATTTCCAGAGTGTATTGAGAATCGTCCATTGTATTTAAGAACAAATTTTTTTATTTTATCCAATCCTGGGATTTCCGAATCTTCCCTATATTTAACCGCATTAATAATTGCTAGCAAGTTTGGATTATTTTCATGTTCCTTAAATAACAATTCCCTATTCTTTAGTTTCTGCTCTAAATATCCATATTTTTTAATTGCTTCTTCATCTTTTTCTTTCAGCATACTTTTCATTCTTTCCAGAAAACCTTGGCCAATGTCAGAAAAAGCAAACTCGATAGTATTATATGGGGTTTTCTGAATCATATAATATGCAAGTGTCCCTATATGACCAGAATTATGTTCCAATGAGTTTTTAACTACTTGTATAAGAGACAATGTTAACAATCTACGATATTGATTTAAAATGGATACGTCAACTTTGTCTGAAAAAGAGGCGGCTATTTCGTTAGTTAAATTTATAATGTTATTAATATGCTTGTTGAAAGAAGTCCCTTCTTTTGTGTGGATAAATAATCCAAAAAAATGTGGTCGAAAATAATTGGATGGTCTTCCAAGTTCATCGTTGAAAATATCATCATAACAATAATTAAATCTCAAGGCTTCACAATTAGGAACTGTTGCCCACTTAAAGAAGCCTATTTTTCTCATAAAATCATGTAAATTGGGACTTTCTGGTAAATACAATCGTGGAATATATTCCGATTTGCTTCTAATCATAGATGCTGCTGCCATGAGATTGACCAAACCCTCTGGATTTGCCAATTCCGTACGATGCATATCAAAGTCAATCTCATAATCTCCTTTGATAATATTTTCATATATGGAAGGTAGTATTTCTCCATAAAATGTGCTGCCATTCAATCTGTCTGGAATTTCTATAGAAATCATAATAATTAAAAAATGCTTTTTATATCAACAAATCAATAATTAATCATTAAAAAACACACCACTATAAAAAATATAGTGGATTTGACTGCAAATATACTATTTTTTTACAATTTCATATGATATTTTGCTTAATTTTGTATATTTTACCTTTTTTTCTGCATAAGCTATGTGTTTTTATACTATGAATAGAATGTGCTTATTTGTTTTTAGAAAAACAACTTAATGTTCCATTTGATTAGGATAAATGATAGTTACCCCACCTTCAAATGCTCATACAACTTCAATGGCAGCACCTCGCCATTGAGGAATTCGAACTGATACTTCTTACGATTGAATATTGGATTGTTTTTGTGAATGATGCGATGATAGTTTGGGCTAATGATAATAATGTTCGTGGAATCATTATTTTGTGAGGTGGTAAAGTAATCGATGTGGTGGGCTTCAACAACGCTTTCACCATATTGGACACCAATCTTTTCACCACTAATCTCATCGCGATAGTCGTAGAACTCTTTAAGCTCTGACAAGAAGAATTTGTCATCATCACTTGCTTCGTAAATCTCTTCTGTCATCGTGCTTAATGTGTTGGCAAGTCGCTGATATTCCTCGTTAGCATAACATTCCATACAAAGCACATTCGATGAACCTGTCAGATACAATCTAATATACTCATGAATGTTATCTGGTAGCAATATTTGTTTCTTACTCTTTCCTACCAACTTTTTCTGTTCGTATAGGTATTCGTAGCTCTTATGAAAGATTGCTCTCAATTTAACGGCCAATGGTGACTGACGACTATACCTGATTTGAATAACATCTTTATGACCAGCCCAGTTGCTTTGCACGAAGTTTTGATTCTTCAGTTTGGCATCATAAAACTCACCGTCTATAAGAATCTTGATGTCTTTAGTTTGCCCATGAATCAAAATAGATTCATCCCAAATCTTTAACAAAGAACATGCTGCTGTTGGAATAGTCATTCCGTCGTTAAGAAATGACCAGTCCACGTTCTTCTGTAGGATGAATCCACCTTCGTAGTCCATATCCAATGCTTAAAAAGCTACCTTGCAAATATACGCAAATTCCTTAACTTTATATGTCATTCTGGCATGTTTTTATGAAATTTACACATTTTATCGTGCGAGCTGATTTTTATCGTATTGCTACTTTGAAGATATAGATTCCATGTGGTAAAGGTAAACGATATGGATTGTGATTGTATACAACATGTATAGAAGTGCTAAATGATGATCTTTGCAATCCGAAAAGATTTACAGGGAAAAGCCAAGAAATTTAATATTTTACCTCTCATCACTATCTCTGAGAAAAAAGAGAAGTTAAAATGTATAAAAAGCGGCTTTTCACTCTTCATCCTTTATTCTTCATTTTGCGAAAGACCAACTTTCACAGCGCGAAAGGTAAGGTTTGACCGTCCCAAAGGTTATGTTTCGTCGCATGAAACATGACCTTTCACACGATGAAACCTTACCTTTCGTGCAACGAAACCTTACCTTTGGCAAATTCGTTTTTTGTAAACCGTCAGGTTACAGATAAACAATCGCGTAACCATTTGTCAGTCAACGTCTTACAAAAAACCTCAAAAATTGCGTTATTTTCGACCAAAAATATTTTTGTTCAGAAAGATGGCCTTAATTTGGGGTCAAAATTCGAATAATTATTGACAAATATCTTTATTCAGAATCTTGGTGAACTTTATCGCGCCTTTGTCTGTCAGGTGATTGCTGTCATAGAAATCATCTGCCTCGAAGCGCGGGTCCTTCATATAATCATAATACGGAATGCCGTACTCCTGTTGAAACTTGTACGTCAACTCATACATCTTTGCAAGTTGTCTGCTGTCCAAGTTGTGATAGTAGGATGACCAGCATGGAGTTGTGACGAGTACCATTTGAATGTTGTGGCTTTTGCAGAAGTCAGCAAACTCTTTCATCATGGCATAGTTGTGGTCGATGTTATCCCAATTCTCTATTGTGTGCCGTCTGATCGCTGCCTCTGCTTCCGAGCCGTCATTCCATTCGTCCATCTTCTTTTCCGACAGCTTATACGTATTGCCCCATCCATATTCGTTATAGCCAGGGTTAGTATCGGGGGTGAACAGCTTCGTGATTTTTCCTTTAGCAGTCCGATAGTCCGACAGTTCCAGATTATACAACGAAAGGTCTGAGTACAAATCACAGTCCATGTATATTTTATAATAACGACAGCGATATGACTCGTCGCTTGTTTCCAATCCATGAGAGAACCAACTAAAAAATGATATAGGGAAGACAACGGTCTTCAGGTTCCTGCACCTTCCTGCCCAATACTTGAGAAGAAACAAGTCCTGTCTCAGTCCCTGACTGACATTTGCCAGACTGAATGCCTTACCTTCGAAGAACTCAGGGCGTATGCCATAGAAAGTGTGCGAGCTTCCAAAGACGAGAATCTCGACATCATCGGCATTCTTCTGCATCCACTCATATTTATATTTATAAGGGTTGGGAACCTGCCTTATCATATACTCCAAGGGAATTGCAGCTATCAGGAGAGGCAGGACAAAGAACAGACAGTATTTGAGGAACTTCTTCATCGCTTTTCAGAATTGAAAGTAAATAAATGTCTGGCTCGTACCAGCATAGCAGGCAATAATCATGATGATGATGTAATAGATGCCCCAACGCACAAGCCTATAGTTGAAAGGCTTCACATCGGAGAACTGTAACGCATGCTGCTTATCTCTTTGCAGCCATTCAATAGCAAGGAGCACGATGCCGAAGCACGTACAGGTCACCCCAAACAGAGCCGAGGCATCGAAGAACTTGTTGCTGACCATAGCAGTAAAGTAATCCACGGTCTGTGCCATCGTCTCTGCACGGAAGATGATCCATCCGATGACGGTCAGGAAGAATGTCAGTGCCATCTGCATCGTTTCCTTCATACTGGGCAAGTATCTCCCGTATGCCACTACGTTCTTGTACTTAGTATTGACACCTAATAAATTATAGACTGCCAACAACGTAGCGTGAAACAATCCCCAGCACACGAACGTCCAATTGGCTCCATGCCATAAACCACTAATTCCCCAGACAATATAGACATTCCGGATAATCTTCCATTTGTCACAACGGCTTCCTCCTAAGGGGAAATAAATATAGTCACGGAACCATGTCATCAATGATATGTGCCAACGTCTCCAGAACTCGGGAATGCTCCTTGAGAAGTACGGGAAGTTAAAGTTGCGCATCAGGTTGAAGCCAAACAACCGGGCACAGCCAATAGCTATATCCGAATAGCCTGAGAAATCGCAATATATCTGAAACGTAAACAACACACCCAGATGGAAGAGAGACAGTCCCGGCAAGTCATGGAAATGATCCCAATAATCGTTGACGATGGCGGCACAGTTGTCTGCTATCACCAGCTTCTTCAGAAACCCCCAAAGCATCTGCCGCATACCGTCCACTGCCTTGGCATAGTCAAACTGCCGTCTTTGCTGGAACTGAGGCAGGAGATTGGTGGCACGCTCAATAGGACCAGCCACCAGTTGAGGGAAGAAGCTGATATAGGCAAAGAACTCCACTATGTCATGGGTGGCAGGGAGTTTCTTCTGGTAGACATCTATCGTATAACTGAGGGCTTGAAACGTATAGAAGCTGATGCCGACAGGCAAGATGACCTTCATTGTCACCCAGTCCAGGTGATAACCCATCATGCCAAACAGAGCATCAAGATTCTCAACGAAGAAATTATAGTACTTGAATACGCCAAGAATACCGAGGTTCAAAACGATATTGGCTGCACTGACCGCCTGCTGCCGTCGCCTTTGTCCTTCATAATGCTCAAGCAGCAGTCCGCTCACATAGCTACATAGCGAAGTGAGTGCAATGAGTAGCAGGAAACGCCAGTCCCACCAGCCATAGAACACATAGCTTGCGACAACGATTAGCAGATTCTGCCAACGTCGCCTACGAAACACAAACCAATAGAGCAGGAACACTATTGGCAGGAACAGCAAAAACTCGAAAGAATTGAAGAGCATACAGATTCTTCCGTTTTCTATCGCCCGGAGAGTATCCAGTCCGGACGGATTACCTTTATATTAATGATTTAGCAGCTGCAAAGATACACAATAAATCTGCAATTCCTTCATGTAAAGACGCACAAAATCACCTGTCCTTCATGATTAAGCCGTTCTTTTAAGAGGATTTAAAAAAAGACTGGCAGCACACCAGTAGTTCCGAGTGTGTTGCCAGTCTATTCATACCTTTTAAATTGTCAGTACAAGGCTCTCCCCTGCCGACATCCGTCACTCTACGATGACTTTTCTCGAGGTTCCATCGGCAAACCGTTCGATGCAAATGCCATGGGGGTTGTCGGTTCTCCTGCCGTGCAGGTCATAATAGACGCTGGTGACAGCATCTTTCTCGCGCTGCACCTCTTTGATGGCCGTGCTACCCCTGTCTATCATGAAGATGTAGGTGTTCAGGCTGCGTGCAGGCAGATCGACGGTAAGTCCGTCAACCGGCTCATTGATTTCGATGGGCAGTTCCTTACAGAGGTTGTCATTGGCTGTTGACAGCAGGTGTGTCCCGCTTTTCACCTTGAAGGGCAGTTGCAGCTTCAGGTCGAGAGCATTCTTCGTGGTGTCGATTGCCATGACGATGAGCGAGTCGCCCTTGATGTAAGCCGATGTCTCGAAGGCACTGTTGGTGCCAGTGGCTACGCTGGACAATGTTTCGAGGCGGGTAGAACCGGTGACGTGCTTGGAGAAGTGCGACATGACATAAGCCCTGGGCAGCAGCGTGTTCTTGGCATTGCCAGGATTATACTTTGTCTCACCCGTTCCCACGAAAGCCCAGTGGGCACGCATGTACCAGTAGATGTAACCCGTGCAGCCTGCGAGCATACACTCGTTCAGCTCTTCGGCAAAGATCAGCTGTTCGTGCCAGTCGGGCAGACGGTTGAGATTGTCAGACACGGAATGTTCCGTCATCCACACCTCCTTGCCATACTTTGCAGCCAGTACGGCAGCATTTTTCATGTTGACAAGTGGCGGATGTCCGTAGAGGTGTCCGGCAATGATGTCGATGTGCTTACGTGCCTGAGGGTCGTTCAGCAGCATGTTGGAGTATTTAGGGTCGAATCCCAATGGCTCGGCGCTGATGAGTCGCACTCCGTAAGTCTCTCTGTCGAGCGCATCGGCATGGTTTTTCACGAGGTCGAGCTGCTGTTCTGGCGAGTAGAGGCATCCAGAGTAGTTCACCCACCAGTCGGGCTCGTTTTGAATCGACACGGCATCTACATCCACACCGTTCTTCTTCATGTAGTCCAGGAAGGTATTCAGCCAGGGAAAGAACTTGTCGTAGCAGTCTTTACGCAGTTCTCCGCGCTTGTAGCCTTGGCTCTCGCTGTTTCCGCCCTGTGCCGTCCCGTTGGTTTTGTATTCTCCTGGTGGCGACCAAGGTGTTCCGAAGACGAGGGCTCCCCGCTTCTTAGCTTCCTTGGCACACGGCAGTGAGCCTTTCCAGTCGTAGGGAGTATCCCATCCGACATCGGCAAAAGAAATGTCACCTTTGAAGTTGGGCGAGATTTCCATGCGCATGATGTTCAACCCGATCTTTGACGTAGGTCCGTAGAGCAACCTGACAGGCTGTGTGTCGCTTCCGAAAGGACACATTGCCCCGTCGCAGGCGGCTGCTCCGAAGCCCGTCACGGTCTGATAGCGGATGTCTTTCACCGTAACCGTGATTGTCGCTGCCTCAATGGCAGTGACAGCAGCCAACGCAAGAAAGGCTGCCGACAACCGGCGCAAAGTCGGGTTAGTGACAGTGATGAACTTGTTCATAACAGTTTTTTAAATACAGTTTACTTATAAGATTAGATAATAATTCCAAGCTTAATTGTTCAGGAGAATTTTCACCAGTTCGCTGACATCGGAAATGTTAATGGTGTTATCATTGTTAATGTCGGCATTAGGGATAAAGAATTTCGTCGTTGTCGATTTGCCCAGCAATCTGTTGACGATTGTTGTGACATCAGCAATGTTCAAGATCCCGTCACTATTGACATCTCCTGCGAGTTTCGGTTCGTAAAGGACATTCTGATAGTCTTTTGCAGCTACACTTTCTTTCACGCGAAGCAGAGCCTCCCAGTCCTTTATCTTCTGTCCGTTGGAAACGGGATAGAATCCTAAGATGTAATTTTGCTGAGACAGATGGTAGTATTTATATCCAGCGACAGGTGTGTTAAACTCCTTGCCCTTGACGAGACAGAAATCACCTTCTGCCACTACAGACTCCTCCTTATCGTAAAGGGTGGTCTGGAACTCGTAAGTACCGGGAGCACCTTCCAACAGCACAGCAGCATTGTAAGGCAATACCTGTCCTGCCTTGTAAGTGTCCTTGACTAAAAGCTCTCCATCGGCATTAGCCTTCAACGTGTAAGCTGTTATGCCTTCGGGAATCACCACTTTGTGATTCTTCATTGATACGTTTGTAAGGGTAGCATAACCGCAGTCGGGGATGGTTACCGTCTGCGTGTAGACGAGTTCGAGGTCATCGATAAGCAGCACGTCGCCAACCGAGCCCTGTCCCGGGTCGGCATTGGTAGAGAAGGTCACCATGATAGCCTTTGGGGCATCGGTCTTATTGAAATTACCGGAATCATAACGGAAAGGCACATAGAGATGCTGCCATTGTCCGCCATTGGTACTAATCGTATTGTTCTTTGCATACCCGATTACAACAGAACTGTCATTATCGGCGGTAGGCTCCTGGTAACGCTTTCCATTGGTAATTGCCGCACTCACCGTTGCGTAGGGATGCGAGGACTGGGCTGTTCCTTGCGTGAACTTCACCCAAACCGAAAGAGCAACAGGTCTTTCCGACAACAAGGCATAAAAAGGCGAACCATTACTGGTATCTGTATTGGAAATATCCATCCAAGCATGGTTCTTCGTACTTGTAGCGAACAATGCTCCAGCATTCATTCTTCCTGTTGTTATCGTGCCATTGGCTATTACATTATATACATTGCGAGGCATCAGTTTCAAACAAGACTTTCCGATGGTACCATCATGTAAACCTTCCGTATTCTTACTTGTATGTTCAGTGGAATTAGCTGCAAAGGCATAATTTCCACCTACCGACTCAAAGCTGTGCCAGCCTACGGGCACATTTTTGAAATCTTTACCACTCCAATCCTCAAAGTCGGAATTGATAATCTGAGTTCCTTCATATTGTGAGAAATCCACGCTCTGAGCCTGTATTCCCATAGGAGACAGGCACACCAATGCTGCAAGGGCTATTCTAAAACTCTTTTTCATCTTATTTAAAATCTATATACCTTATATTATTAATTAGTGAATCACCATTTTCCTGCCATTGACGATGTAAAGGGAATGACGTGAGTCCCCTGCCACCTTACGCCCGAGCAGGTCGAAGGCCTGGCGTGCCTTTCGTGACACTGCTGCATCCGTCATCTGACTAATACCACTCTCCACCTCATAGGTGAAGTCGAACGCTACCACTTCGCTCTGCTTGCCGGAAGAACTGACGGTGACAGCCCTCACTGTACAATCTTCCGCAAGTGCAACATCTGTATCTTCGGTGATAGCTGTGCCATTCTCGGCTGTGGGGTCAGTACCATCAATCGTAAAATAGGTGGTAACGGACACGTTTTCCAGTGATGTCGTCCCGACACCGATGGTCACCATGTTGCGCACACCCTCCTTTAGAGAAATCGTGGGAGCCGTGATAATCTCTTCCTCTACAGCTTCCGGTTCGCCACCGAAGACCACGTCAATCAGCTGACCAAGCAGGTCCATCAGATTGATATGTATCTCGCAATAAAGCTGTGTGTCGTTGAAACGAGCCTCCATCTCGATAGGCACAGGACCAAGTGCCGAACCTATCCAGAAAGGAATTTCCGGATCGTCGCCATCAGTGATGATCAGATCATCGTTATAGGTAATAGACGTAATGCCATTGACCGTCGTACCTTCACGGTCGGCCAACACAATGTTTCCCACTCCCATTCGAAGTACCGTACCATCATCCTCTACTTGTTCCAGACAGAAGTTATTCAGGGAAAGGGTATATTTCCCGTCTTCGTTCTGTGTAATTGAAATTGTTGCCTGTTGTTCCATGGCATCGCCGTTGACGGTCACCGTCAGTTTGTCGGTGTACTCATTTGCCAAAGCAGCCAGCGTGCACAGAATCATTCCAAAGAGCGTAAAAATCTTTTTCATACAATGCCTTAATTGCTTAATAAATAATATCCTGACTAAGGCGACAAAATTAACAATAATTTGTGAAAAACTATTCTCTTGAGATTATTTTTTTGAACCATGGACTAAATTTAACCATTTCATCGTTTGTTTTCTCTTCTCATCTTTCTTTTTCTCATCGTTCTTTTCCGTTGAGTCATCCTTTTTCTCTTGCTCATCCTTCTTATGCAGACGCAGGCCCGGCTTGATCTTCATAGCCTTCATCATGTCTGTATTCGTAAACGAGAAGTTGCAATAGACATCAAAGAAAGACCCCGGTCTCTGCACGCTCCCTTGTGCCTCAGCACCATCGCTTTTAATGTCTACCTGGATGTCTTTCAACTTCAATTCATCATAAACAGCCTCGTTGACGGTTGCCTTCACCTCACCGATGGGCAGTTTGCCGCCTTTCAGACGCCTCATCCTGGCTGTCCGCTCCTTTGAGTAATCGAACTTGAAGTTGGCCTTACATGCCACCTTCTTGATTTCCTCCTTATCAATCACCTTACCCAGACAGAATGAATCGGTGCTGACAACTCCCGTAAGAAACTTGACATTCTCATCAAGTCCGAAATTGAAATCCATGTGACCGGCTTCGGTGCCCAGTCTTCCCCAGAACTTCTCTTTTCTCCAAGGAATATCAAAAGCGCCCTTGTAACTGATGTTTCCCAAAGCGACAAGTTGCTTCATCATGAACTTCTTCACGGGGAACTGGTTGATGATGGTTTGTACCTCATAGCCGTCGGTTTGCATCTTCGACACGCGGAAATGGACTATCAGCGTCTTCTTGTTCTTCATATTATGGATATACCCATAGGCAAGAATCTTCAGTTCCTTGTCATGAGTGAAGACATTGACATTCCTGAAGTTCATCCCGTCGGCATTACCTTCCAGCTGAACACTCAGGTAAAGTGGGGTCGTGAATTTGCTCAGGACGGGGGCAAAAGGACGTGCAATGTCGGCAAGCACAGCCAAGCCATAGATGGTGGACGTAGAATAAGTGAGTTGCTGCCCGGTTTCCTTGTTCGGCAAATGCACGATGCCATGGGCAAAAGACAGTGTTGTACTGTTCGCAACGAGTGTCACGTTGCTCAGATGCACCTGCTGCTTGTTGGCGGCGATTCTGCAACTTAACTTCGAAGCTTCAAGTCCTGAATTACGGTCAATTCCTTCAAAAGAGGTAAGAGTGGCGCTCACCGAGTCGGAACTGACATGATTCACCGTCAGCCTTACATTGGCGGCAACGTCTAAATGACGAGCATAGAAATCTCCTCTCTTCTTTTTCTTCACTCTCTTATTTACACCTTTTATATCATTATTATACCGCAGGCTGTCGATGTCAATCAATTTCAAGGTATCCTTGGTATGATAAAGCAACTTCTGGAATCCAATCTCCTGGTCGTTGTATTGCACGTTGAAGTTCTGAAGGGTGACACGACTGACATCTGCTGTGAAGGCTGTAGGCTTTTTATCTTTATGCTTTTTCCCTTTACTTTCCTCCTGAATGGCATCAATGATAAACTGGTAATTAGCCGCCGAGTCGGGATTCTCCTTATGTATCTCAGCACGCAAGCCATTGACCCTTGCGTTCGAGATGCTCACCTTGTGATGTAAAAGGTCCGACAATCTGACTGCTGCAGACAAAGACTTCACCTGTAGCATCTTACGATGCTGCAAGTCTTCGACCTCTACACCCAGGAACTGGATACGCTGATCGAAGAGATTGATGCTAACACCATCAACTGCCACCTCTGTCTTCAACTTTTCCGACAGTAACTCTGTCACAAGCGCAAGCACCCGGTTCTGTACATACCGGGAATTGAGCAGTATCGTTATCACACTTGCCAGCAAGAGCAA
Organism: uncultured Prevotellaceae bacterium; assembly: GCA_902762325.1. Classification (GTDB taxonomy): domain Bacteria; phylum Bacteroidota; class Bacteroidia; order Bacteroidales; family Bacteroidaceae; genus Prevotella. The sequence continues at coordinate 36,687 of CACWNV010000046.1, forward strand.
GGATATGATGATTGAAGAGAAAATCTTTAAAAAACGCCTTTTATCCACAGCCTTTCTTCCTTTCATTGTCTTTTTGATTTCCAGTCCACTTTCTAAATATGGTGGAGCCATTCATCATTCATTCGACATTATTCTTTTGCAAATTTACAGAAGTTTTCCCTTTATTTATGCTGATTAACAATGATTAACCCCATGCGACATACAGTTTCCCAAACAGTCGTAATACAAAAAAATTACATCATGTTACATAAAAAAAAGGAAAAGACACTTGTTTGTTACTATTTTTTTTCTTATATTTGCAATTATATCGTTAACAACCATGAAGACAAGACCATTTACAACTGGCATTGTCGTGACTATTCCGACTGCCCAGCATCTTAGCGAACGTAATGCAAAGGCAGGAATCATCCTCGCTACGGGTTTTTGACATACCCGGTTACTTCTCAAGATGACTTAGACTAGAAAAAGTTGTCACTTTAGGAGTCAAAAAGAAAGTGACAATGAAGCACAAGACAAGAACAGAACGCGTGTATAATGAAGCCACAGG
>CACWNV010000047.1 GCA_902762325.1 uncultured Prevotellaceae bacterium
CCAGTAGTTTTGAACCTGTTCCCGATTGGTCATGTAGTTATATGCGCCTCTTTGCTGCTGGTTCCATTCCCCTACGTTATTCCGCAACATCGGTTCACAATGGCTCGAACCCAGCACAATGTCGAACGAGTCGGCAACCTGGGCGTTTCCCTTCACGTTGAAGAAGGCAGTTGTCCCCTCATGCATGGCAGGCCAAAGTGCATTGGCTCTCAGCCTAAGAAGCAGTTCGAAGATTTTCCGATAAGTCTTGGGGCCAATCATTCCCTTTGCCAGACCTTTCTCCATGGTTTTCTCGCTCCAGGGGCGCAGGCTCCAGTCTTCGTCGTTGATGAAGATACCACGGTATTCAACGGAGGGCGACTGGATGGTCATGAATTGTTCGTTGGTAAGCAGCACCCTTTTCTTCTGGGGAACGACATCCCCCCACCATATCCAGGGTGATACTCCAGCCATGCGTGAAAGTTCTAAAATGCCATAGGCAGTACCACGGCCATTGCTTCCCACGACCACAAGCTTTCCGTCGTGGCAGCCGATGTAGAAGGCATCAGGCTTCGTGATGATTTGCTCGTAGGGCAGCTTGTATCGTGTGATTCTTTTGAACTCTTTATTGCTTACCTTGTCAAGCTGGTAGATTTCAATCTTGGCTTTCTTCTTTGCATGCGCCTTTTTACCAGTCACCGCCAGCATGTCATGGGAAAACATATCCAATGCAATGTCAACCACGGGTGACGGATTGGCAATACAGTAATAAGTGACAGCATGATGGCCGTCAAACCAGATGACATCTTTTGCTGACAGCTGAATTGCTATGCAACTGATGAAGCAGCTTATTGCAAGTCGGATCTTTAGACTCATAATTCAGTTTTCTTTATTGGTCGTAAGAATGATAGAACGGAGTGAACGATTTCACGACTTCTGTCGGGGCTCCGAAATAGTTTTGTAATGAAACAGGCCAATTAGAAGTTTGGGGAATGAGCGTAAAGGCACCTGAAATCTTTGCATTATCAAGTTTGATGGTCTTCTCCGGCCAGATGTTCTTGTTGAACTGCCCTGCCACATGCGTGTTATGGCTGATGACAATTCCTTCAGGGTAACGCTCGATGGCGATGTTCTTGCTGGTTTCGGGAACAATAACGAAGCCGTCTGCGTAGTTTGAGGTGAAGAAAGCACATTCCACATCTTCGCGGTTGCCAGGGAAGTAGAGGTCGTTACTGGTGAGCTGCCATACCCCAAAGTCGCTCAGCATGTTCTTTCCGGGATAAGAAGCGTAGGGACCGTTGCCAATCCATCTGAATATACCCTCTTTCTGATTCGTCTTGATGCTCAGACCACATTCCGTAGATTCGCCTTCGCCATGAGCGGTCAGTTCGTAACGGATGTTTGCGACCCCGTTCTCAGCATATTCAATGTCGATGGTTCCGTCCACATATTGTGTCTCGTCATTAAGGAATTCGCAATAAGCACGGAAGCTCGTCTTGTCTGTCTTATCGACCTTTACTTTGGTGCAGGGAATAAGCTTGTTTGTCCACAGATGATGCTTTGTGCCCTGGTTTCCCTGAAGGGTTGCCCTTTCACTCATCGAGGTCTTTCTGCCCACACGAGCCATGATGTTGCTTTTGATGTATTTCTCCACATCGGCTGCTTTCATCTTCATGCCTTTGACAGACGGATTGATGAATTGTTCTACCAGCGGATTCGTACTGCTTTCATTCAGTCTGACGGTCTTCTCGTAGAAAGGTTCTCCGTCTTTCTCAGACAAGACAATCTTGTAATAGTGGAAGTTTGCGGGAGGCAGATTATTCGGCTTGGAGATCTTTAATGACAATGTGTTTCTTGGAGCACACTTCAACGGAAGCTCCTCGCTATTCACCAGCTTATTATCTGCATACAATTCTAACTTGCCCTTGATGGAAGACAAGTCTCTGAAGTCAAACCTGTTGAGGAACTTCAGAATGACATTGTCATCATCCTTTTGGTCTATTCTTACTTGAACGGGAGAATAAACCTTACGTACCTGCCAGTAGTCAGTCTGAGGTGTGCGGTCAGCATACATGATACCATCCGTTCCCAGAATACTTTCAGTATCGTAATATATGCTGGGAGTCAGCCATGTGTATTCTGTCGGCTTTTCCTTATCAACATTATCCATGCTGACCCTTTGAATACCCTGATCGGCAAATTCCCACACGGCACCACCGGCAAGCTTCGGACTATTATACCATTCATCCACGATGTCCTGTAACTGTCCGAGGTCGGTTCCTAAAGCATGGGCATACTCAGTGTTGACAAGCGCATGGTCGAGTTGTTTGGGCCATGAGCGTAACTCAGACAGAAGGGGATAATGGCACGAATACATCGTCATGAAATCATACTTCTTTGTCAGCAGTTCATTAAATGGCCTGTGTGTGGATGGGAACAGGTAGGGACGGGTAGGGTCCAGTTCGTGGACGTATTGCCCTGTTGTGAGTCCGTTTTCGGTTACAGGGTTCTCATTTCCCACGCTCCAGATGATAACAGAAGGATGATTCTTGTCGCGTTTGACGGTGTAGTACGCACGTTGTTTGAGCACATCAAGCATCTGGGGCTTGTTGAGCAGACGGTCACCATAGCCGAAAGGTACTTCACAGATTACGTAGAATCCCATAGAGTCGCAGAGTTCAATCAGCTTTTCTGCGGGAGGATAGTGTGAAGTGCGAATCATATTGATGTTCGCCTTTTTCATTAACATAAGGTCTTGCCTGATTTCGGTCTCATTCATGGCACGACCGTTGAAAGGAGACTCGTCATGATGGTTGACACCTCTGAGCTTTACCGGAACGCCATTGACTTTAAGAACAGCATTGTCCCATGTGATTTGTCTGATACCGACATACTCTAAGTGGTTCTGGACGGCTCTTCCGTTTTCCTTCAGTTGCAGTTGAAGAGTATACAAATAAGGCGTTTCAGCCGTCCAGGGATGGAACTTATCCAACTTCATGGAACAAGTGTTGCCTTTCAGGTCTTGGAAGGAAGCAACGATGTTGCCTTTTGCATCTACCAGCTGTCCGTCAATGGTCACGGTCGTGTTCTTCTTGATGGCAAATTTCTTGAAGTTGAGATTCACGGTAGCCGTGTCTTTATCGACAAGTGTCTCCACGGTAATATCTTCGAAGTGGGTGACGGGAATAGCATACAGCGTCACATTACGAGAGATTCCAGACAACGACCAGTCATCGTTGGTGTCAAACTCATAGCTGGGAGATTCTGTCTTTCCTACTTTCACGGCAATCATGTTCAGACCGCCATAGTTCAGATATTTGGAGATGTCGAACATGCTCTTGTTGAAGGCGCTGTTGAAAGTGCCGACCTTTTTGCTGTTTATATAAAAGGTAAAGCTGTTCTCAACCCCTTCAAAGGCAATGAATATCATGCTTCTGTTCCAGCTGTTATCCAACTCGAATGCCTGGCGGTAAAGTCCGAAACCAGGGGTGAGCTTTCCGTCATAGACAGGCGTGTCAAATCCCTGTATCTCCCAGTTGCCGGGAACACGGATTCCCTGCCAGTCGCTGGCATCGTAGGCAGGTGACTTGAATAGCGAGTCACGGCCGATGTCGTTTCCTTCAATATACTTGAACTGCCAGATGCTGTTTAGCGACATGCTATGCGTCATGGGGCAAGTTGGGATGGGTTCTTGGGCATTGATGCTCACCGTCGAGCAGGAGATAATGCTTGTCATCACAAGCATCTTTAAATAATTTGTCATTGTTTCCTGTGTTTGTTTTTTTAAACTGCAAAGGTAAGTAAAATAATCGAGAAACAAGAGAATGATGGTTGATAATTGTCTTAAAAATAAACGAGCTCTCTTTTGAAGAAAATATTGTATTATTTATTTGTCGGTTCGTTTAAATATGCTTACTTTTGCAACTTAAAAACAACAAGAGTATGACGTTATATCCTAAATTGATAGTTGATGCTTTGGCCACGGTCGTTTATCCTGGCACAAAGAAAAACCTGATTGAGAGTGAGATGCTGGCAGATACGCCAAGCATAGACGGAATGAATGTCCGCATTGTTCTGGTGTTCCCTCGTGATACCGACCCATTCCTGCGTTCTACGGTCAAGGCAGCTGAAGCGGCAATCCATTATCACATCAGTCCTGATGTGAAGGTGACGATAGAGACGGAGTTCAAGTCGAAGCCACGGCCTGAAGTGGGGAAGATGTTGCCCAATGTGAAGAACATTATTGCCGTTAGTTCTGGAAAAGGTGGAGTAGGAAAGAGCACTGTTGCCGTTAACCTGGCAATATCTTTAGTCAGACTCGGATACAAGGTCGGCTTGCTCGATGCAGATGTCTTAGGCCCTTCCATCCCCAAGATGTTTGATGTGGAGAATGAACGTCCCTATGCTTCTGAAGTAGATGGCAGACAGTTGATTGAACCGATAGTGAAGTATGGTGTTAAGTTGTTAAGCGTCGGCTTTTTTGTTGCTCCCGACACCGCTACCGTCTGGCGCGGAGGAATGGCAACAAGTGTATTGAAGCAGTTGATTGCTGATGCAGACTGGGGTGAACTCGACTATTTCATTATTGATACTCCTCCCGGAACAGGGGATATTCATCTCACGTTGCTCCAGACGCTTTCCATCACGGGTGCTATCATTATCAGCACGCCGCAGGCCGTTGCACTTGCTGATGCCCGCAAGGGAATCGACATGTATCAGAACGATAAGGTGAATGTTCCTATCCTTGGACTTGTAGAGAACATGGCTTGGTTTACTCCAGCTGAACTGCCGGAGAACAAATACTATATCTTTGGAAAGGAAGGATGTAAGAATCTTGCCAAGGAAATGGGAGTGCCACTCCTTGCCCAGTTACCTATCGTTCAGAGTATTTGTGAGAATGGAGACGAAGGTCGCCCTTCGGCTCTTGATGCAGAAACAATAACAGGGCAAGCATTCCTTAGTCTTGCTCAGGCAGTTGTAACTGTTACGAACCGCCGCAATAAGGAGCTGGCCCCGACACGTATAGTAGATGTAAAAAGAGCGAATTGATTATAATTCGCTCTCACTTACATTAAAGGTTGTTGTATTCATGTTACCCGTCTGAATACCAAGCTTCAGCCATTTCATGCGCTGGGCACTGGTACCATGGGTAAATGACTCAGGCTGTACATAGCCTTGTGCTTTCTTCTGCAGGTAGTTGTCACCGATTTTCTGGGCACAGTCAATGGCCTCTTCAACATCACCCGGCTCCAGAGAATTGTACTCCTTGTTATCGTAATGAGCCCATACACCGGCATAATAGTCTGCTAACAGCTCAAGTCTCACACTGATCTTGTTTGCCGATACTTTGTCGGTCATGCCCATCTGCTGGTGGGCTTTGCCAAGGATTCCCAAAAGATTCTCAACATGATGACCTACCTCATGTGCAATCACATAGGCATAAGAGAAGTCGCCCTCTGCCCCTAACTGCCTCTTCATTGTTGTGAAGAACGACAAGTCGATGTATAGTTTCTGGTCGCCAGAGCAATAGAAAGGACCGACAGCTGATGAGGCTGTTCCACATGCACTATTCACGCGATTGGTAAAAAGCACCAGTGTAGGGGGAGTGTATTTACGTCCCATCTGCTGGAACACTCCTGTCCAGATGTCCTCAGTACTTGCCAGTACCTGACGTGAAAACTTTGCCAGCTCCTGTTCCTCAGCCGTGAATTCGCGTTGTCCTTCAGCTTGTTCCTCCTGGAGACCTCCCAGGGCGCCCTGCTGAACAACATTTCCAATGACATCGCCCAGGTTTCCACCTTGAAGCAGAGTGAAAAGGGCAATTAAAACTATACCGCCGATACCGCCGATGCCTGCTTTAGCAGAACTGCTCATACCACGACGATCTTCAACGTTGTTACTTTCTCTACGTCCGTCTAATCTCATATTCTATTCGGTTTTAGTTATTCTTTCTTCTTTTGATTTGGCAAAAGTAATAATTAATTTCGAATATCTTTGCTATTTTCATAGAAAATATTTAATTTTGCGCGGTATTTTGGATTATCTAAAACTCATTATAATGAATATCTCTTACAAATGGCTTAAGGAGTACGTTGATTTTAGTCTCACTCCACAGGAAACAGCGGACGCGCTGACGTCGTGTGGACTCGAGGTTGACGCACTCGAAGAAGTACAGACTATTAAAGGTGGACTGAAAGGATTATATGTCGGACAAGTGCTTACTTGTGAGATGCACCCGAATTCCGACCACCTTCACGTGACAACAGTAGACTTAGGAAAGGGAGAGCCTCAGCAGATTGTCTGTGGTGCTCCGAATGTAGCTGCTGGTCAAAAAGTTATTGTTGCCGATCTGGGATGCGTCCTTTATGATGGCGACAAAGAATTTGTTATCAAGAAATCAAAGCTTCGCGGAGTAGAGTCGAATGGTATGATTTGTGCCGAAGACGAAATCGGTGTCGGTACCGACCATTCCGGGATTATTGTCCTTCCCGAAGATGCAGTTGTCGGTACGCCCGCAGCTGAATACTATCACCTTGAGAGTGACTGGGTGATAGAGATTGATATTACCGCCAATCGTGCCGATGCTCTTTCTCATTGGGGAGTAGCCCGTGACTTATATGCATGGCTTGTGCAGAACGGCTATCAGACGGCTTTGCACCGTCCTGATTGCGATGCTTTCGTGGTGGATAATCATGACCTTCCCATTGAGGTGGAGATTGAGAACACCGAGGCGTGCCGCCGTTATGTGTGCCTGAGTGTTTCCGACTGTGATGTCAAGGAGAGTCCTGAGTGGTTGCAGAATAAGCTGAAGACCATCGGACTTCGCCCGATTAATAATATCGTTGACATCACGAACTATATCATGATGGCCTATGGTCAGCCGATGCATTGTTTCGATGCTGATATGGTTACGGGACATAAAATCGTCGTGCGTACTCAGCCCGAAGGAACTAAGTTTATGACTCTCGATGGTGTGGAGCACACGCTTGGAACTCACGACTTGTCTATCTGCAATGCCGAGGAGCCGATGTGTATTGCCGGTATCTTCGGAGGAAAGGGTAGCGGTACATACGAAACGACTCGCAATGTCGTGTTGGAAGCTGCTTATTTCCATCCCACCTGGATTCGCAAGAGTGCCCGTCGTCATGGTCTCAGTACTGATTCCAGCTATCGCTTTGAGCGTGGCGTAGATCCCAATGGTACCGTCTATGCCATGAAACAGGCTGCCATTCTCTGTAAGGAACTGGCTGGTGGTAAGATCAGCATGGAAATTAAGGATGTATATCCTAACCCCATTCAGAATTTCAGTGTCGATTTGAAATACGACTATGTTCATCAGCTCATCGGAAAGGAGATTGGCAAGGAGACGATTAAGTCGATTGTGACAAGTCTCGAGATGCAGGTCGTTGAGGAGAATGAAGACGGTCTGATGCTTTCCGTTCCGGCTTATCGTGTTGATGTTCAGCGTCCTTGTGATGTGGTGGAAGACATCCTTCGTATTTATGGATATAATAATGTTGAGATTCCTACACAACTGAATAGTTCTCTTACCGTTCAGGGAGAAGAGGATAAGCAGTATCGTCTTCAGAACCTGATCAGTGAGCAGCTGGTGGGTGCAGGCTTCAACGAGATTCTCAATAACTCGCTTAGCAAGTCAGCCTATTATAACGATCAGTTGAATGTCTATACACCTGAGACAACCGTAAAGGTGATGAACGCACTTAGCGCAGATTTAGGGGTGATGCGTCAGACTTTATTGTTCGGTGGTCTGGAGAGTATCGTCCGTAATGCCAACCGCAAGAATCCGAACCTTCGTTTCTTTGAGTTCGGAAACTGCTACCATTACAATGCGGAGAAGCATACCGATGAAGCTCCCATCAAGGCTTATTGTGAGGAAATGCACCTTGCCTTGTGGCTTACGGGTAAGCGCGTGGAAGGTTCATGGGCTCATGCTGATGAGCAGAGCAGCTATTATGAACTGAAGGCATACGTAGAGAACATCTTTGCAAGACTGGGCGTTCCTTCCGGAATCATCGTGATGGAGACAAGTAATAACAATATCTTCTCGAAGGCATTGGAATTGAAGAGCCGTGCAGGAAAGGTATTGGCTGAGTTAGGCATTCTGAGCAAGAAGTTACAGAAGGAAGCTCAAATCGCCAATGAGGTCTATTATGCTGACATCCACTGGGATGCTGTCATGAAGACTATACGTAAGAATAAGGTGGAGTATTATGAAATATCCAAGTATCCTGCCGTTAGTCGTGATTTGGCGTTGTTGATTGACAAGAATGTAGAGTTCGAGCAGATTGTACGGATTGCCCGTCAGAGCGAGAAGAAGTTGCTGAAGAAGGTTGAATTGTTCGATGTCTATGAAGGGAAGAATCTTCCTGCGGGCAAGAAGAGCTATGCGGTCAACTTTATTCTTCAGGACGAGGAGAAGACACTCAACGACAAGCAGATTGATGCAATCATGCAGAAGCTGATTGCAAACCTGAAGAAACAGTTGAATGCTGAATTGAGATAAGCTAAAGAGTAATTAAGAATTAAAAATTTAAAAATATTTTTCCAATGGGTAGAGCTTTTGAATATCGTAAAGCTGCAAAGCTGAAGAGATGGGGCCACATGGCCAAGACGTTTACAAAAATCGGCAAGCAGATTGCTATTGCTGTGAAAGCTGGCGGTCCGGAACCTGACATGAATCCCGCCTTGCGTGCTATTATTGCCAATGCCAAGCGCGAGAACATGCCGAAGGATAATATTGAGCGTGCCATCAAGAACGCTATGGGTAAAGATCAGAGTGATTACAAGGAAGTGACCTATGAAGGATATGGACCTCATGGAATCGCCATCTTTGTGGAGACACTTACTGATAATACAACCCGTACCGTGGGTGATGTTCGTTCGGTATTCAACAAATTTAGCGGTAACCTGGGCACTCAGGGTTCGCTTTCGTTCCTTTTCGACCACAAGTGCGTCTTCACATTTAAGAAGAAAGAGGGTCTTGACATGGATGAGATGATTCTCGACCTGATTGACTATGGTGTGGAAGATGAGTTCGATGAGGACGAAGAGACGGGTGAAATCACCATCTATGGTGACCCGAAGAGTTTCGGAGAAATCCAGAAGCACCTTGAGAGCGAAGGGTTTGAGGTTACTGGCGCTGAGTTCACACGTATCCCGAACGACCTGAAGGAAGTGAACGAGGAAGAACGTGCTACGATTGACAAGATGGTAGAGAGACTGGAAGACTTCGATGATGTCCAGACAGTCTATACCAATATGAAACCAGCTGAGTAATATGCACATTAATTATCAGACAAAAGGCACTTGCAGTCGTTTCATTGATATTGAAGTCGATGACAACGGAATCATCAAGAATGTCCAGTTCATCGGCGGCTGCAATGGAAACCTTAAAGGGATATGCTCATTGATTAAAGGTCAGAAGGCTAAGGAGGTGAAGGAACGGCTGAAAGGTATTCAATGTGGTGACAAAGCTACAAGTTGTCCGGATCAGTTAGCCAGGGCTTTAGAGCAGATGGGTATTTAATCGTTGCTTGCTGATGATTAGTTAATATTGAATACAAGAGAATAATAAGGCCCGGTGAGTGTTCTGCTCATCGGGCCTTAATGATTATAGTGAGTATCGTATGAAAGCGAATGAGATTATCCAGTACATGGAGTCGATGCAGAACGAAGAGCAACGACGGATATTGATGGGCTTCTTCAAGACGGCTCCAGGTCAGTATGGTTATGGTGACGAGTTTCTGGGTCTGAAGGTTCCGCAGACAAGGGAAGTGGTGAAGGCTGTGGCGAAAGACTTCCCATTGGAAGAGGTTCCGGCGCTTCTGATGTGCCGATGGCATGAGGTGAGGCTCTGTGGGCTGTTGATTCTCGTATGGAATTTTGAGCGGTTGGCGACAAAGCGACTTGCCATCGACGATGAGGCTATTCGCAGGCGGGATGAAATCCTTACGCTCTATCTGGAATATGCGGAGCAGGCAAACAACTGGGATCTTGTTGACCTGTCGGCACCAAAGATTCTTGGCCACTGGCTGATGCTGCCTTCAGCTCTCGGCGATAAAGACGAAAAGCTGCAAGTCCTTGATGGCCTTGCTTTCAGCCAAAACCTATGGAAGCAGCGTATGAGTGTTGTCTGTACGTGGAAGACTTCGCAGATGGGTGATCCTTCGTGGTGTCTTCGCTATGCGGAGATTCATCTGAAGCATCCTCACGACTTGATGCATAAGGCTGTAGGCTGGATGCTTCGGGAGATGGGAAAGCAAGTGTCCTTCGACTTGCTCCGCGACTTCCTGCGCCAGCATGCCTATGAGATGCCCCGCACCATGCTTCGCTATGCTATCGAGAAAATGAGCGACGAGGAACGGGCTAAATGGCTCATCATGGACTCTCCGTCATTCTTATAGCCTTTCTGTCCAGAGTTGGAAGAATTGGTCGTATACAAAGTATTCGTCACCATCGTGCGTGATAAAGTCTTTTTCAAGCAAACCTTTAATGGCAGAGATGACAGAACTGGGAGAGGGCAGGTGATATTTATGAACAAACTTCCCTCCAGAGATATTCTTGGCTCGTCCTTCTGCAGCTATGGCAAGGAACACCATGCGTTGTTTTTCGGGCATCTGTCTGATAAGAGCCTCGTAAGTATCGGATGACAATTGCAGATAGCTGTTGACGGCTTTATCTACCATATCTGGCGTACATGTACTTCCTTCTTGTGTTTTCATATAAAGCAAGTTCATGATCTTCTGCACGTTGGCTGTGATTCCTTGGAACTGTTGATAGACTTTTTCCACCGTTTCCTTTTGGATTTTCCGTTGTCCCCCTTTGGCGAATTGTATGTTTGCAAAGTTCCAATATTTCTCCAAGGGTATCTTCTGGAGATTCATGATGGTAACAGATTGATAAAACGGGCGTGAGGGAGAAATGAAAATCTCTCCCATTAAATGCCGTTGCGAACCAGAGAAGACGAAATTAGCATTGGGACATCGTTGAATATGTGTGCGTAAGACGGCTTCTATACAGGACCTGCATAGCCATTGGTTACAAAATGATAAAATGACGCTCACTACCAAAGGAATATTTCGGATTCCTGACTTCAAACATTTGCTATTATGGAAAAATACTATAAATTTGCACTTACGAAAACTGAAGTAAAGATGAAGATAGAGACTATTATCTATGACTATGGCGGCGTAATCATGACGTCTGCACAAGAGGAGGCGGTGCGCCGGTTCAGTGCGCTGGGCATCGTGCCGGAGGTCATGCCCTTGGATAAGTATAACCAACAGGGAGTGTTTCTGGCTTTTGAGAATGGAACTATCACAGCCGATGAGTTCCGGGATGAACTGAACCGTAGGTGTGGGCGCAACAATAGTCATGACGATTACAGGTGGGCGTGTATAGGCTACGTGGGAGATATTCCGAAACGTAACCTGCATCTGTTTCGCCAGTTGCGACAGAAGGGCTATAGGCAGCTCCTGCTCTCGAACACCAATCCGTATATGATGTCGTGGGCAATGTCACCGGAATTCGACGGAGAGGGTGGAGCACTTTGCGACTATCTTGACGAGTGCTATTGCAGTTACGCCCTACGTATGTTGAAACCAGATCCTGCTATCTTTCAGTTTGTGATAGACCGGGAGCATATTACTCCTGAAACCACCGTCTTTGTGGACGATAATGAGAAGAATATACGTGTGGCACGTGATATGGGTTTCCAGACGCTACAGCCGGTTAATGGTGAAGACTGGACTAATGACCTGCTGCTCATGTTAGGCGAAGAAGCTGTTTTATTGTAACGTGTCATCAACTATCTTTAAATGAAAAATGCCGACAATATCCCCGATGTTATGTAAAGGAATATTCAAATTTTGCCCCCAAATTAAGGCCATCTTTCCGAATGAAAAGAGTTTTGGACGAAAAGAATGCAATTTTTGAGGACTTTTGTAAGGTGTTGAATGACAGATTGTTACGCGAATATTGACCTGTAAACGGGCAGTTTACAAAATACAAATTTGCGAGAGCTTAGGTTTCGTTGCATGAAAGGTAAGGTTTCGTTGCACGAAAGACCATGTTTCATCGCACGAAACATAACCTTTGGGGCGGTCAAAGCTTACCTTTCGCGGTGTGAAAGCTAAGCTTTCACAAAATGAAGAATGAAGAATGAAGAGTGAAGAATCAATTTTTCGGTTTTTAAACTCTATCTCATCACTTTTTCCCGACAAGTTTTTGTCAACTTCTTTCATGATGAGAAAAGGGAAAAGATTTGGCAGATAAAAAATGAGCACTCGACAAATCGGGTGCTCATTTTGCTTGTTCTATTTGTTCTATTTGACAATCTTCTTGCCGTTTACGATATAGATGCCAGCAGGTAGCTCGTCAAGTGATGTTGCTTGCATACGCATACCATTGAGGTTGTAGATGCCCTTTGAGGTGTCGATGGTCTTGTCTGCATCAACCACCTTGTCAATACCGCTGACAACTCCGCCAAGTCCACGTACAAAACCGGCATAGACATGCTTGCGGTAGTAGTTGAGATCCCAGATGCCTACAGGTGTGTTGGCACGCCATCCGCTATTGGAAGGAGCATCGGTAGGACACCACTGGCAGATACCCCACTGCTGTGCTGGTGGTATGAGACGGAGATATTCCTTGATAATCCACTCGTAGTAGTTAGCCATATTCTTGTGCTGTGTCTCGGTCATGCTATTCGTAGGAACGTCCTTACCGCTTGAATTCACATATCCCATATCCATTTCGCTGACGCGTACATACTTGCCTGTTGCTGCCATCAGCTTGAACATATTGGTGATGGCATTCTTCTTGCTGTTCTGCGTGCCGCTATTCTCATAATAAGAGATGTGCATCTGCGTGCCGATACCGTCAATCTTGGTAACGCCATCTGCCTCCCACTTCTTGATCCAGTTGATGAGCGACTTCAGCTTCTTGTTCTGATCCCAGTCAGACTCAAGGTTATAGTCGTTGATGAAGAGCACGACATCTTCAGGACCATACTTACGGGCAAGGCGACAAGCCTGACGAACGTATTCGAGGTCGCCCATGAAGTCCTGCCAATAGAAAGCATCACCGCCTACATCCCAAGTTCCATTGGGATTATATCCTTCAGAGTGCTGCAATGCGTAGTTGCCTTGACCGTCATTACCGCCACCGGAGATAGCCTCGTTGACGAGATCCCATGCCTTGACCTTGCCTTCACAGGCAGTCATCATACCCTTGATCCACTTGTCCATTGCATAGACGAGGGTGTCGTGACGCTCCTGTTGTGACAGGGGGATAGTCGATGGGATATAGATGTATGAAAGATTATCAACGATGGTCGGGTCAACAACGCTCCCGCTATTCTCCTTGACCTTGAACGAACTGACGTCAGTACCCTCAAAGTCGCCGTTCTTGATCTTCTCCACACCGCCAATCTTCAGGCTTACGTTGTCGAAGTAGTAGTTGTTTTCGTCGGCAAGCTCGCTGAGGTTGAAGGCAATGCTCTGGCCGGCAGCGTTGAACTTGCCGCTGACGGTGATGGTCTTCCACTCAGTAGTGAAGTTGATGTTGCCCAGTGCCTCATAGTGTACGTATGTCCCGGGGGCGGTATGAATCTGTGTGGAGGCGAAGGCAGGCTTGTCGGCACGTACCTCGGCGGTGAAAACAAAGCTTGCACCATTGGCGAACGAGCCGGGTACGAGCCAGAACTGATTGTCCCATACCTCCGACTGCTTGGCTCCAGCATGAGCCTTCAGGCAGCGGCGCTCCTCTGTGATGGTCTTACCCTTCTTCTGTTCCTCGAATTTGATGGCTTTAATATTGATGTCACCCACGAAATCGCCACACTGGAGAAGCAGGAAGTTGCTTGCCATCGTAGCCTTATAGTTGACTTCTACATCTTGCCATTCTGTAGTAAAGGGAATATCGGCATTTGCTCCGCCGCCCCAGTCACCGAGTTTGCTATGGAGACGACCCGCCTTTGAACCTTTCACGGTCATGGTCATCTTATAGGTGTTGCCCGTTGTGGTCAGAATGTCGGTTGCAGCCAGGAACTGCACGAGCCACGACGACTGAGATTTTGTCGTGTGAATATTGAGACCGTTTGTGGCATCAAAACTAAGCGTGTATGCGTAATCAGTTTCTGATGCCTTCCAGGCAATATTCTGGTTTGTACGGAAGTCCTTACAATAAATCTGAGACCATACGTCAACATCGCCGTCAACAAGATCTGGCGCTGGCTTGTCGGCAAGAAGCTTTCTCAACCAACCGTTTGGCTGCTGAGAGTGCCAAGCGAGCGTGTGGCCATAGACATTAAGTCCAGCCTTGGTAGCCGCATTCACGTAGTTCTTCACCGTTGTGAAATTCATGTTACCATTACCGTCCACGCAACTTGCCATCTTCATGGCGTTGCCCGCAACGGTCTCGGTAAAGTTCTTGTTAATCAAGTTCTTGAACAGAGAATTGTTGAGATAGTCGTTGACAGTCGTACCAGCCCCCAGCTTGAAGTTAGGATACTTAGAATAGTCAATGTAATCTTTGAGCGCCTGATATTCATCCAAATACCGGTACGCATCGTTGTTAGGCTTCCCCAACTCGAATTTTTCCTGTGCCATAGCCCATGTCGAAAGACTGGCAATAAGCAATAGTAAGTATAATTTCTTCATAAACTTTTATTTAATCTGCTGCAAATTTAGTCATTATTTTATATTTGCAACGAAAAAGCCCGATAAACTTTGGTCTATCGGGCTTTAATATAAATTATGTGTAACTTCAAGTAAAAATCTTACTGTATGACAGATAGATATATAACTCTCGTATATAGAAAAACATTTAGGTCGGGGGTAAATATGTATTCTGATGACACAGATAGCTCAGGTGGAAGCGACTGTTATTCTTCATCCCATTCCCACAATGAGGGTTGGTGGATTTTGGCATCGGCTTCGTCGTCAACATAGCCTTCGCCTCCAATAGAATTCTTGTTATTACCGATGCTTTGTTTTGACAATACAACGGGAGCCAAACATTCGATTCCCATGCTTTTCGTGTTGATGCTGGGCTTTTTGTATGTTTTTTTCATTGTATCCTCCTTGTCACTTGATGATGATTTTCCTTCCATTTCTCACATAGATGCCTCTTTTAGGTTGACGAACCTGCTGACCCGCCAAATTATAAAGTGGTTGGTCAGATGCCTTCGTCTCCATTTGATATGATTCGATGACGCTTGTGTCACCAGAATGTCCAACGGCCAAGTCAAAGAACTGACTTTTGGCACCCTGTGCTACGTTACTCTCGTCACTGACATAGACGATACCACCATAGGCTTTCCACCCCAATGTGGTGTTTTCGCCTGGCATATAATAGAAAAGGTTATTTTTCAAGTAGTATGCGTATGTAGGTATCTTCTGGTTGGTGTAGGTGCCTTGGAAGGAAGAGGTGTATTGCTCAGTTCCTTTCTGACCACCAGCCACGGCAAGACTCGGACTGGCATTAAATGGTGTGTAATCCACATCCTCCCCGTTGAATTCATATTCCCCTTTTCCCACGCCTGGTTTAATCAGGTAAGGTGTGTCGGCTTCCATCCCTTGGCTGGCCTGTGTGACAGGTTCGTCGAAACAGAGCGTGTTGTCATAGACACCGGAATAGCCCCACACTTGGGTATATTCGCCGAAAACCTCTTTCAACTTTGCATTGGAAACAGGGAATGGCAGCATGATGGTGTACCATTTGCTGGAATCCATGCTCCGTACATAGACAGTATTGATGGTGAAAGTGGTGGGAGTACCATCATTAACATGTTCGCTAACCACCTCAAGTTGCTGCACTCCCGACACCTGTGGACGTTGCAGGTCTGTAGGTCGCAGGTAGATTTTCACCACACCTTTAATGAAGAACTTATGCCAATATGGAGCTTCGCTATATGCTTTTAAAACATCTGTTTCGGGCTCGACATAGAGGATGCAATGGTAGTAAAAGTCGAACTCATTATGTTCGAAGTTCCAGTTGTAAGCTTGTTCGTATGCTGTAGGGTCTTCAGCGGTGCAGAAGTCACCGAGTACTTCGGGTGGCGTGAGGCTACGTGAGTATAAGGCGATGACGGGACTTTTCTCGATAACATCCGCACCGACAGTTTGAAGAGTGGCTGGAAAAGTGATACTGCCCAGCGATTTACAAAATGCAAAAGCTTGAGAGCCGATACTCGTCACACCCTCGGGGATAGTGATAGAGGTGAACCCCGTATTGTAGAAGGCCGTCGCTCCGATACTTGTCAAGGCTGGACTCCATCCCACATTGTTGAGACTGGTACAGCCGTTGAAGGCTCCTTCTGCAAGTGTTGTCAAGCCATTGGGCATCACCACAGATGTGATTTTACTCTTCCAGGGCCCACCCTGGAAAGAGAAGAGATTGTCGGCAATAGTGATTCCCGAGAAATCAAGTGCCACCGTTTTTGACTCGGGAAGAGTGGCTTTGTTAATAATTGATGCAATTGCATTCCAGTCATCACTACTATAACTCGCACCGTTTACGCTTTTAAATTGGATGGAGGACATTTGATCCCATTGTAGAAGAAGGATGAAGTTCGGCCAATTCAAATTCGCGGATATGGCTCCGCTGGTACTGAGGCTGACTACCGCAGTACCGTCATCATTAAAGGTGATGTCTAAGCCATCATAGTGGTGTTCTATTGGTGCTGCAATGGCATCGACATGAAACATAAGAAGCAGAATGATTGATCCTATGCTTTTCCATATTTTTCTTTTTTTTATCATAATTTAGCTAGTTTAGTTGATATTGAAAGTTTTTGTGGGCTATAGTACTCCCCAATCTCAGACCAGTGACCCTATGTTGCTAAGTCAATAGCCATAGTCCTTCAGACCTGCAAGGCAGACAACAGACAATGTGAGCCAGAGTTCTTTATTTGACAACAGCGTAAAGTTTCACCGTTCCTTTCTTGGGCGCTTCAAAGATACGAAAAATTTCTGTTGCTCCATAGTTTTTTCAGATTTTTTATAGAAACCGCATGTTTGTATCTATCCATCGTTTTCTGCTGGTTGATGCCTTGATGGCCATCGGCAGCTGAAGGTTGGCAGTGGGCAGTGTGTTCCTGCGTAAGTAGCTCTTTAACCTGAATTTTTCTATAATTATCGCCTCAGAGAAACTTATGAAGCCATCTTTTCACCTAATTATTATACTATAGCAAATTATTCTGAAACGTAGTACCAAAAATAGACTTATTGTTTTTGACGTCCAAATGTATCGTTTACGTAGCCTAAATGTATCATTTACGGGGCATAAATAGCACTTTTCGAATCCCTTTATTGTTGTGTGTGACAGGTTAGCAAAGTCTGAACGGCAGACCAATCTTCCTTAGACTTGCATATATAACTTTTGTAGCGGAGCTGTGTCTATTAGAAATAAGTCTCGACGGCAAAGCGGAACTGGTCTATGAAGATTTGCTTGAATGCTGAAATGTTGTTCTGCTCATAGAACAGGAGCATGGCTTTTTTATAGTCGATGCTGTCAACAGTGCGGAACGAGATGGGACAATAGCCATTGGCAATGAGAATAGCATTGCTGGTGATGCGAGCTATTCGCTTGTTGCCATCGTTGAAGGCTTGGATGTATGACAGAAGAACGAGAACATAGAGCGCTTTCTCAAAGACATTGTTACGACTGTTGACCAAATCGCACGTCTGCTGAAGTGCTTCGCGTATCTGGAACTCGTTGTCGATTGGACGGTAGTTGGTTCCTGTGATACCTACTCGACGAGTGCGGATATTTCGGTCAACGCCTAAATCCTTTATTAACAGGCTGTGAATGTCTTCGATTCTTGAGATAGTCAGATGCTCCAGATAGTCGGGATTGGCAACGATAAAGTCAAGTGCATCTTTATGATTGAGTAGCATGATGGCTTCTTCTTTGGTCTTTCCTGCTGCTGTTTGCTTCTCTTTCAACAGGCGCTCAGTTTCCAACAAGGAATAGGTGTTTCCCTCTATCTGTGACGATTTCCAGCTGAGGTCAATGCCTAATCGTTCCATTTCCTTGTGTTTTTGTTCTTCGGACAGAGAGGCAAAGTTCTTGGCAAATTGTTCCTGCAAGGCATTCAGCATCACCATTTCCTGTTCTGTGAAAAGGCTTACACGACTGAGGATATTGGGAATCAGATCAAAGTTGTATCCGGTCTGCACCTCTCTGTCATCAATTTCCTTACTGAAATACTCATTGAGATCGATGGGGGCGAATAGTGGTGAAATGTAATATCTGGTTGCTCTTGCCTTGCCTTCTGCATTTATATAGAAAGAACTGACGAGTTCGTTGATGGCACGTTTGATGGTGGCAAGGCTTGCCTCGTCTGCCAAAGAGTCGGCTATCTGCTTAGAAGATACGCCTGGGTGCTCCTTTATAAATGATAAAACAATATTCTTATCCATAGTTGTTGTATTGAATCAGCTCACAAATATACAAGAATCGGCTCAAATACACAAAGATTTGAGCCGATTTCTTATGAGTTTTGAGCCGATTCCATAAAAAAGGAGCATCCGTTTGGGTGCTCCTTTGATTATAGATAGAGAGATTATGGGGGACATTCATATTCGATAATCGGATGCATAAGTGTTGAACGGATCCGTCGTAAGGGTCTTGTCGTGTTTCGAATTTTTCGGGCAAATGTCGGCGCAGTTCTTGGACTAGCTATACGAACAAGTTCTTTTATTAGTAAAAATGTCTAATAAATATATCTTTTACCAAATTTTCCGTAAAAAAATTACGGCAATCAAAAATATTGTGTAATTTTGCAGTCAGATAGTAAAAAGAAACAAATTATGCTTATAAAATTTGCCGCTACCAACTTTAGAGGATTTGCTAATCGCATTGAATGGGACTTGTCAAAGCCTAGCAACTATGCATTCCATCCAGAAGCAATCAAAGATGGATATATTAAGAATGGTATAATCTATGGCCCTAATGGCATAGGTAAGTCAAACTTTGGCCTTGCCATCTTTGATATTGTATATCATTTAACAATAAAGTGGAAGAAAAGCGACTACTTTAACAACTATGTTTATGCAGGTAAACCAGACTCTCCCGTTTCATTTGAATACACATTCATGTTAGGCAATGACCTGATTGAGTACAGATATTCAAAGAATCATGCAGGGGTACTTCACTCAGAAATGCTTTGGGTAAACAATCATCAAGTGTTCAAACAGGACAAAGATATTTTTGAGATTGACGAAGCGCAGTTCAAAGTGGATGAAATCATAAAGAATAATTTTAAGCAGAGTGTAAACGGCGCGTCTGTCATTGCTTTTTTAACAGCATCATTCCCTCTTCCTCAGGAGCATTATATCGTGAAGTTACTGCAATTCGTTAACTCTATGCTTTGGTTCAAATGTCTCGAAAGCAGAGAATATATTGGACTGGAGACTACCAACATAGAACTTGACACCTATATCATTCAGAATGGTCTTGTGGAGGATTTCAAGTTTTTTTTGAAGAAAGTAAGCGAACAAGAGTTTTCTTTCGTAAAACCGAATGAAGGTGATAAACTTCTGTTCTGTGAAATTGATGGAAACAAATTACCGTTTATCAATGTCATTTCTACAGGTACAAAATCCCTGCAGTTGCTCTATGTCTGGATGAAAGAGATGAAGTTTGCTTCGTTCGTATTCATCGACGAGTTCGATGCTTTCTATCATTTCAAGTTGGCGTTTGAGGTTTGCAAGCAGTTGTTTAATTTGGATTGTCAGGTATTTATGTCATCACACAACACCTACTTAATGACCAACGACCTGTTGCGCCCCGACTGCAATTTCATCATTGGCGACAACAAAATCAAGCCATTAAACGAGTGTACTGAGAAAGAACTCCGCTTTGGTCATAACATAGAAAAACTTTTCCGTGGCGACGCATTCCGAGTATGATACTGTTTGTCTTTGAAGGTGAAAAGAGAGAGCCTGACCTGTTTCGTACTTTGCAGCGACTCTATTTCCCAAGGGATAACGAGACTATCGTTTGTTCCTTTGGAAACAACCTCTATGAACTATATCAGGAGCTGGAAGATTATGGAGAAGATGGGGATATTGTCGCTATCATGAAAGAACGCCTGTCGGACAAGGAAGACAACCCGTTGGCTGCAATCGACCGCTCATCTGACTTTTCGGAAATCTATCTGTTTTTCGACTATGACTTCCAGCATAAGCACCTGCCTCTTAAGGTAATCAACAGACAGGTAGCAGAAATGCTGTCTATGTTTAATGATGAGACAGACCGTGGGAAGTTGTATATCAATTATCCAATGATAGAGTCCATTCGATATACAAAAGAACTTCCAGATGCCTCCTATCATACGTATGTTGTCACAAGAGAGGCATGCAGTGATTTCAAGGCTTTATGTGATGGCTTTTCTGCTTATCCATCATTAGACTTTATTCTTTTGAAAGACGAAAAACCGACCAAAGAAAAATATCTATCAGTACGTGATAATTGGGAATATCTCAAGGAACAGAATGTCAAGAAAGCAAACTATATTTGCTGTGGGACTCTCGCATACCCCTTGGCAAAAGTAGTAATATCACAAGACTTCATCTTCCAGAATCAGCTCTCAAAGTTCGTAAATACAGACGCACAAGTAATATCCATTCTTAACGCCTTTCCACTTTTTCTGTATGAATACTTCAAATAAAAACAAATAAGAATGAAACCAAGTAACAATTGTCCGCTTACCCTTGCCGATATCTTTTTGATAGTATTGGAACAAATGGAAAAGGATGAAAAACAGAAATCACACATTCGTAAGGTGCGAACGCTTATGAATGTTCCTGATTTTGCAGAATATCTTCATTTCCTGTTGATGGATGCTTTAGGACATCCTATTCAAATAGCAGTTCTGACCGTGGATAAAGCCATTGATTGTTTGGTGCATCTTTATGAAAATGACATTTCTGAGAATCCAATGTGGAAGCCTGAACAGAAAGTTACTCAAATAGCTTTGATGAAAAATTATATGGATGAATTCAGGAATTGGACAAAGGTGGCTTTGGCAGGACGGAATCTATTGAAATAGACATATTTCATCATAGCAATTTGTTTTGGTCACTTCGACCTGTATCATTTGCGATTTAATCTTTTTTTACTTACAAATTTCTCTAATGAATAATTTTGGAAAAACATGTTTGACAAAATCTATTCTGGTATAAAATGTCCTATATAAGATCCGACAAAAAAGATGATAATGACCAATGCCCAAATAATATACCATAACCTATCTAAACATCCTTTAAGATCTTCATCCATAATGAATTATTTTATTTGTTTATCCACGTAAAGCAAACAACACGTACATAAGCCCCCAAAACACTCCAGCTATTATTGCAGCTATACACCCAGAATTGTCATTATCATTATTTCTGTCATCAATAACCGCATAAGCGACACCTGCAGATATTAAGAATGCAATAATAAATCCTACTAACATATGTATTTGATATTTTATAAAGGAGGTACCCAATATGATGTGCCCCCGAAAAGTTGGACATTTAATAAAACATTAATTATTCAACTCTCTATAGTAGTGAGCTCGGTACTGTACCGGGCTCATTCCTTTTAACC
>CACWNV010000048.1 GCA_902762325.1 uncultured Prevotellaceae bacterium
ACGATACGTGCCATCTGGTTGGGGATGCGAATCTGCTGCGGACATTTCTTGAGGCACACTTCGCAGTCCATACATTTGTTGGCCCATGCCGCCTCGTCAATGGCTTTCTTGTAACCTTCTTTGAATTCAGTCAGCCTCTTGGAATAGTCGGCTGCCGACTTATCAGGTAGCGGTAGCAACTTCTTGTTCACCGCCTCGTTGTAATAGGAGAAGTTCTGAGGGATGTTCACCCCGAAAGGACAAGGCATACAATAGCTGCATGCAGTACAGGGGATTGTGGGGTAGCCGCTCATGCCGTCGGCAATCTGCGACAACAGTGCTTTTTCCTGTTCCGTACAAGGATCGAGTGGTGAGAAGGTGTTGACATTGTCCTTTACATGATCCATCACCGACATTCCGCTGAGCGTCGTCAGGATGTTTGGCAAGGTGCCTACCCATCTGAATGCCCATGATGCAACGCTGCTGTTGGGACGTTGTTCCTTTAGTTGCTTGGCAAATTCTTCGGGCACGTTAGCCAACCGGCCACCCAACAGCGGTTCCATCACTACCGCCTGAATACCGGCTTTCTCCAGCTTGTTATAGAGGTACTCCGCATCGGCATCTCTTTTCCAGCCTCCCTTACCCATAGAAGCGTGCCGCCAGTCGATGTAATTCAATTCAATCTGTACGAAGGTGAAGTTGTATTCATCATTGTTGTCCACCAGCCAGTCGAAGACCTCGACATTCCCGTGATAGGAGAACCCTAGATTGCGGATGCGTCCTGCATCCCGTTCTTTCACCAGAAAGTCCAGCAGTCCGTTATCGATAAAGCGTTCGTTGAACTCCTTCATCCCACTTCCGCCTACAGCATGCAGCAGATAGTAGTCAATGTAGTCGATTTGGAGCCGTTCGAAAGAACGCTCATACATCTTCTTCGAGTCTTCGAAAGAGTGTACTCTCTGGTTCGACATCTTCGTTGCGATGTAATAGCTGTTACGCGGGTGCCGTTTCAGGGCAATTCCCGTAACCACTTCGGAGTTGCCGTATGCGGGAGCCGTGTCGAAATAGTTCACGCCATGGGCGAGTGCATAATCCACCATCTCGTTTACTTTCTCCTGGTCCCTCGGCAGACGCATCATGCCGAATCCCAACAATGATACTTTGTCACCCGTATGGCGGTTCACACGATAGGTCATCATTGGCGTATCTGACTGAGCAGATGATGGGGCAGAGGGAATAGCCTTGTCAGCGAATGCTTTCAGAGGCTCAAAGGTCATCATCGCCATAGCGGAAAGCGTTCCTGTGCCTATGTGCTTGATGAATTGCCGTCGGTTCATGTCTTTTTTCTTTTCTTTCATGATTGTCAGGATTAATAGTTTGTTGCAAATGTACAAAAAAAGTCTTAATGTCTTTACACTTTGCAGATTATTTTGTATGTTTGCAGAGAATTAATTAGAAATAATGTAAAAACAGAATAGCCATGAAAGCGAAATTACTTATCATGTTTATTGCTCTGTTTGCGTTGGCAGGCAATAATGGAGTGAATGCTCAAACGAAGAAAAAGAAGAACCAGCCGGTTCCCGCTGAAGCAGTAGACTTAGGACTGCCCAGTGGAACGAAGTGGGCGCCTTACAACGTGGGTGCTACCAAACCTGAGGAGTTTGGTGATTTTTACGCTTGGGGAGAAACAAAGACCAAGAATCCTCTTAGATATACAAAAGAAGATTATCGGTATTACAAGAACAGAAGGGAGTATGTGAATATTGGTGATGACATCAGTAGAACGGAATATGACGTGGCTCATGTGAAGTGGAAAGGCAATTGGTGTATGCCCACTAAAGATGATGTCAAGGAACTGCTTGACAACTGTAAGTTTATGTGGACGAAGGTCAATGGTGTTATAGGTGGCATGTTCACTAGTAAAATAAATGGTAATTACATCTTTTTGCCCGCTGCAGGCGGCCCCTGGTATGAAGAACACCGCTACGTCGGCGAGATCGGTAAGTACTGGTTGTCTGCACAGGACCCAGATGACAATTTCAACGCCTACTCCCTTGTCTTCGGTTCGAACAGAACCTTCTGGGGCGGCGGCTACGACCGTGGCGCCGGTCAATGCGTTCGTCCTGTTTTCAAAAAATAATGCGTCCTTGCCTACATAGGCCAACGCATATTCATGTCCATTTAGTCGCTTGATGCCCATGCGACTAAATGGACATTTTTCATTGTTACTTCTTGTTCAAAAGATTAGCGAACCACAGGTCGGGGGTAAATGATTTCCTATAAGGAAGGTTACAAATCTTTCCTTCACTTCCTTCACCATTGAAGCATAGTATTTATTTTCGCCTCGCAAATGATACATTTAGACTACCTAAACGATACGTTAAGACATCATAGACAATATGTTTATGAATCCCAAATTTACAGACAATCTGATTTCGTCGAACTAACGAACACCAAACAACTCAAGTTGTTTTAGAATTCCTTATCCCGAACTGGGATAATAATACTTTTCTGAATTTCCCTGTTCCTTATATTACCATATCTCAACAATTTTCCTTAAATTTGCAACATCAAACAAATCATGGCTCTATGAATATATGTATTGTGGCGGGTGCCCGCCCGAACTTCATCAAAGTTGCTCCCATCGTGCGTGCCATCAGTGTGGCTCGTGAACATGGACGTGACATAGACTATATGCTTGTGTATGCAGGGCGTGAAGATGATCCTACACTGGAGTCCTCACTCTTTGAAGACTTGCAAATTAACAAGCCGGATGTCTTTTTAGGGGTAGATTGTGAAAACCTGAATGAGCTTACAGGTCAGGTGATGTCAGCCTTCGAGCAGTATCTGCAGACGAATAAGACCGACGTGGTGATTGTGGTTGACGACCTTGCTTCAACCATGGCTGCTGCCATCGTGACGAAGAAACAGGGAATCACGCTGGCACACCTCGTGGCAGGAACCCGTTCGTTTGACATCAAGATGCCGAAGGAAATTAACCGACTGGTGATTGACGGACTGAGCGACTTGCTGTTTACTGCCGGCATGGGGGCAAACTCCATTGCTACAAGGGAAGGAGCAGAGTTGTCGAAAATCTATATGGTGGGAAACATCCTGATGGACACGCTGCGTTTCAACCTTCCTCGCCTGAAAGCTCCTGCTGAACTGCCCGAGTTGAAAGAACGTGGCTATCTTGTGTTTACGCTCAACCGTAAGGCATTGATTGCCGACAAAGAGAACCTTCGGAAGATGGTTGAGCGCATTATCAGCCAGGCTGGTGACATCCCCGTCGTTGCTCCGTTGCGTGGGCGGGCAGCTGAGGTCATAGAAGAGATGGGCTTTTTCAAGAAGAGTCCCGACGATGCCGGACTGTTGCGCACCGAACCGCTCTCTTATCTTGAGTTCGGATGGCTGACTGCTCATGCGCTTGGCATCATCACCGATTCGGGAAACGTGGCGGAAGAAGCAACCTTCAACGGTGTCCCCTGTATCACGCTCAACAGTTATACCGAGCATATAGAAACGGTGAAAGTAGGTACGAATGTGCTGGTAGGCGAGGATGCAGAGAAGTTGGGTGAGGCTGTAACGCAGATGGTTGGTGGAACATGGAAGGAAAGTGCCATTCCCGACCGCTGGGACGGTCGTTCAGCCGAGCGCATCGTGCAGATACTGATGAACCTGCCATCAGCGGAGTCAGCCGATTAGCATGGCAAGTGTCTGCAAAAGTTTTTAGAATATTTCTTCCAGCAGTTGGCGGTGATGCCCCGGAATGATGATATGGTGATTGCCTATCGGGTTGTTCAGGAAGTAAGCTGTCTTCTGCTTATCGGAGAGGAGGATGACCTGTTGTGTCCTGCATAAGTCTGGCTGTGCCTGATTCCGAATCAATTCACCTTCTTCAATGAACCTTCGGGACAGGTCTCCGGCGACCTTGAAGATGGTGACAGGTCCTTCTTTCATGTAGCCTCTGATGCCGACACCAATGCCGGACTCGAAATGAGAGTCAAATTCATACCGTTCCACCATGTTCAATGGGATGGTGCAGTGGGCAAACAGCATCTCTCCCGTAGAAGGATTGATGGAGGCTGGGTTAGCCTGGAATCCCGTAAAGCCTGTCAGCACATGCGCAATCTTCATCGAGAGCATGGCTGGCACATCCCCTTCACAACCGGCAATGATTCCTTCGGCATTAAGCTTTGCCAATGCCAGACATCCTGTGTTATGAACAGCAGTCAGCAAATCGAAGCAACGTAGTGTGAACCCTTGCAGGGAATACCGGGCGACAATCACTTTCAGAGCCTGATAGATGGCATCAGCCACGGGCATGGCTGGGCGCAGTGCTTCCGGTACATTCTTCTCTTCCGGCATGCGTTGAGGTGTGATGGCAATCTCTTCAATCAGTTCTTTCATCGGAATGTTCACCAGTTCGATACCAAGTCGCTGACGAACGACAGCCTTGTCGGCATGACTCGATATCAGCCAGTCGGATGGTTCACCGATAATCCCCAGCCGACAGCCTTGCAGTTGTTTCCTCGCCTCAGCCACGACAGCCAACTGATGGATGCGTTGAGAGATATAACTGGCATTGCCATGAATGATTTCTCCCTTCAGTCCCTGTTGTCGCAAGAAAGAGAGAATCTCCATTGATGCAGCGAGGGAGTTGCTTTTACCGGATGTGAGCAGATAGAAAGGCTTGTCCGACTGCTTCAACATCTGTGGCAACTGTCTCTTGAAGATACCTTCCGTTCCGCCTGTGCGGACATAAAGCAGGTCGAGGGCATGATTGCCGTACGTTGTCAGGTCGGCGCCTGCCATCTCAAAGTTGATGTCGAGACTGTCCAAGAACTGTTGGGTTGCTGCGTTGACGGCTTCCTTGTCGTGAAGCTCTGAGGTAAGTGTGAAAATAGCAATGCTCATCATATTTCTCATGTGCTGTGATTACGATGCTACAAAAATAGTAATTTTTTCCCAATCGCCAATTTCTTCCGTTTTATTTGTTCGTTTTCTTCAAAATTTGATATATTTGCAGACATCTAAACATACGGATAAAAAACATAGGAACTATGAAGAAATTGATGATGATGATTGTTCTGCTGACCATGATGATGACAGTGGGAGCACAGACAACACAGGACATCCCAACCAAAAAGGAAGTCCGTAAGTGGGTGAAGAAAGGGGAATGGCGTAACGGGTTTACCGCAGCAAGTCCCGATAAGACCGTGAACCTGCAAGAATTCTATATTCAGTATAAAAAGAACCGCCAGCAATGGGATGCTCTCTTTCATTGGCTTGCCACGACAGACCTGCTCTCTATCCCTAAGGGAAAACACCCCATTGAAGGTACAACACTTGTGGCAAGCGTTGAGGACAGTCAGAATGAGCCTCTTGAGAAACGTGGCTCAGAGAGTCACCGTCGTAAGATTGACTTCCAATATGTGGTAAAAGGTACTGAAGGGTTTGCAACCCTCGACCATGCCTCAAGCACTCCGAACTGCCAGTATGATGAAAAGAAAGATGTCATCCATTACGACTACGATGCCAAGAAGACCCATTTCTTTGACAGCCGAGCCGGACGTTTTATCATCTTCTTCCCAGATGACTGGCATATAGCTAAGATTGCAACCAAGAAAGCTGACCAGAAGATTCGTGTCATTGTCATCAAAGTAGATTACTTGTAATCACTTTTGTCTTATAGAAGAAATGAAACAAGATAATAAATTGGAAGTGTTTCCTCTTGTCGATGAGGAAGGAAACGTAATAGGTTCAGCCACCCGTGGGGAATGTCATGATGGATCGAAACTGCTCCATCCGGTGGTTCATCTTCATGTGTTCAATGGCAAGGGGGAGTTGTATCTCCAGAAACGTCCCCTTTGGAAAGACATCCAACCCGGGAAATGGGATACTGCCGTGGGTGGACACATCGATTATGGAGAGACGCCCGAGAAAGCATTGTGCCGTGAAGTGAGCGAGGAACTTGGTATCACCGATTTTGTTCCTGAACCGATGGGCAAATATGTCTTTAATGGTCTGCGTGAACGCGAGTTGGTGTATGTTTTCAGGACAGTGTATGATGGTCCGGTCTGCCCTTCAACCGATGAACTTGACGGTGGCAGATTCTGGACATTAGAAGAGATTAAAGAAGCGCTGGGTAAAGAAGTTCTGACTCCCAATTTCGAAGGTGAGTTTCAGAAGTTTTTCGGAGAACAGATAAACAGGTAATAGGTAAAATAAAGGAAAGATATCAATAAAGTATGGAGAAAGATTTCGAAGTGCTCTGGAAGGAAAACCGCAAGCATATCCTGGAGTCGGATCCAGAATATAAGAAGATTGTTGAGAGTTATAAGATGAAGTCGGGTGCCGACTGGTTGTTGTTCGGCATCCCCGTGATGGCCGCTATTGTTATATTAGAGACCTCACCATTCGGCCGCGAGTTGTTCAACTGGCTGGCAGGAGTGGCAGCAGCAGTC
Organism: uncultured Prevotellaceae bacterium; assembly: GCA_902762325.1. Lineage (GTDB taxonomy): Bacteria > Bacteroidota > Bacteroidia > Bacteroidales > Bacteroidaceae > Prevotella. The sequence continues at coordinate 6,447 of CACWNV010000048.1, forward strand.
GTCACGTTTGCGATTTGTGTCGCAGTAAAAACAATGATAACAGGCAACAGGTCGGTATCGGAATTAGAGGAAGATCTGAAGAAGCGTTGTCACGAACATTACATGAAGACCGGTAAGTTGACAGACTGAACTGGTGCTGTTGCCCTTAAACGAATATTAGGTCGCTCATGATGTCATCGCTGACAAAGATTCCTTTTCTTGTCAGATGTAGCCTTCCGTCATCGATGGCGAGTAATTGTTTTTCTATGTGCCGTTGTGCATTACGGGTAAGATAGCTTTTGTATTTATCGGGAAGCACATTCAGACAAATCCCTTCTTTCGTCCTCAGTGCTGTGGTGATAAGATCGTTATAGTGCATGTCCTCATCAATGACTTCATATTCACAGGGGATGATTCCTTTCTCGATGGAATCCATGTATTCCCTGATGTCTGCAATATTCCATTGTCTTTTGTGCAGGTCGTATGAATGGGCAGCAGCGCCAATGCCAATGTAGGGTGTGTTCTGCCAATAGCTGCTGTTATGACGTGAGCGGTAACCGGGAAGTGCAAAATTGCTGATTTCGTAATGCTCGTATCCGGCAAGCGTCAGTTTGTCTATGAGCATTTCATACATCTGGAGACTGACCTCTTCATCGAGTTCCTTCAACAAGTGCTGTTTTCTCATTTCATCAAGACGTGTCCCCTCGTCATACATCAGACTATAGGCAGAGATGTGCTCTACGTTTAAGGAGAGTGCATGACGAATATCCTCTTCCCATTCACTTGTCTTTTCGTTTGGGAAGCCGAACATTAGGTCGATACTGATGTTTTTAATCCCGCAGTCCCGTATCCGTTTGACGGCTTCTTCGACTTGTTTCACCGTATGGCGGCGATGGAGGAAGCGAAGTCGGTCGTCACTGAATGTCTGGACACCCATGCTGATGCGGTTAACAGGAAGCTGCCGGAGAACATTGCAGAACTCATCACTGATATCATCGGGATTGCATTCCATCGTCACCTCCATCTGCTTCCAGTCTTCGGTAGTCATTGCCTGTCCGTACACATTATTAATATATAGGAATAGCTTTTTGATGTTCCGGGAAGAGAGCAGGCTTGGTGTTCCACCTCCTAAATAAATGGTGGAGAGTCGGGGTTCAGAGGCTTGCAAATCCTTAAATGACCTCAATTCCATTTCATGGCATAGGGCATCGATGTATCTGTCCTGCAACGATAAAAATGTTGTGGAATAGAATCCGCAGTAGATACATCTGCTCTTACAGAATGGAATGTGAATATATAGTCCTCTACTCATTTTTTGATGGCAAAAATACTAATAAGTTTTAAAAGATTGCCAGTTTTTAACAGATTCTTTTGGCGTTTTATCAGAAAATGACTAATTTAGGCGCCGATATGGGCAAAGCCCATTTTAGCATCCCTAAATCATTGAATTTTCTAACAACTTAAATCTTTTGATATGAGAGTATATCAGACAAATGAAATTAAGAACATTGCCCTTATTGGCAGTGCGGGTAGCGGCAAGACTACTCTTGCCGAGTCTATGCTTTTTGAGAGTGGTATAATCAAGCGCCGCGGCTCTGTAGAAGCCAAGAACACGGTCAGCGATTATTTCCCGGTGGAACAGGAATATGGCTATTCTGTATTTCCGACAGTATTCCATGTAGAGTGGAACAACAAAAAGCTGAATATCATTGACTGCCCGGGTTCCGACGATTTCGTCGGCGGTGCAATCACAGCACTCAATGTGACCGACCAGGCAGTTATTCTTGTGAACGGTCAGTATGGTCCTGAGGTAGGAACACAGAACTCTTTCCGTTACACAGAGAAACTCAAGAAGCCTGTTATCTTCCTTGTTAATCAGCTCGACCGCGACAACTGCGATTTTGACAACATCCTGTCAAGCATGCAGGAGATCTATGGATCTAAGTGCGTACCTGTACAGTATCCTATTGCAACAGGACCCGGATTCAATGCTGTCATCGACGTTCTGCTGATGAAGAAGTATTCTTGGAAGCCTGAAGGCGGTGCTCCGATTATTGAGGACATCCCCGCTGAGGAAATGGATAAGGCTATGGAGATGCACGCTGCATTGGTTGAGGCTGCCGCCGGTAATGACGACGCTCTTATGGAGAAGTTCTTCGAAGAGGAGTCATTGACAGAGGACGAGATGCGTGAAGGTATCCGTAAGGGACTGGTTACCCGTTCTATCTTCCCGGTGTTCTGCGTATGTGCAGGTAAGGATATGGGTGTTCGCCGCCTGATGGAATTCCTGGGCAATGTGGTTCCTTTCGTTAGTGATATGCCGAAGATCCACAATACTCGTGGTGAGGAGATCGCACCAGACTCCAGTGCTCCGACTTCAGTCTATTTCTTCAAGACAGGTCTTGAGCCTCACATTGGAGAGGTATCTTATTTCAAGGTGATGAGCGGAAGCATTAAGCCGGGTGATGACCTGACAAATGCTGATCGTGGCTCTAAGGAGCGTATTGGTACTATCTATGCTTGTGCAGGTGCCAACCGTATCGCCGTTGACGAACTGAAAGCAGGTGACATCGGCTGTACCGTGAAGCTGAAGGATGTGAAGACTGGAAACACATTGAATGCGAAGGAAGTAGAGAACCGCTTTGACTTCATCAAGTACCCGAACTCAAAATACAGCCGTGCAATCAAGGCTGTTAACTCTTCAGAGATGGAGAAACTGATGGCGGCTGTCTTGCGTATGCGTCAGGAAGATCCGACATGGGTTGTTGAACAGTCGAAGGAATTGAAGCAGACCATCGTTCACGGACAGGGTGAGTTCCACCTCCGCACATTGAAGTGGCGTCTTGAGAATAACGAGAAGATTCAGGTCCAGTTTGAAGAGCCGAAGATTCCTTATCGTGAGACAATCACCAAGATGGCTCGCGCTGACTATCGTCATAAGAAGCAGTCAGGTGGTGCCGGTCAGTTTGGTGAAGTACACCTCATCGTTGAGCCTTATGCTGAAGGAATGCCCGATCCTACAACCTTCAAGATTAATGGTCAGGAGTTCAAGATGAATATCAAGGGTAAAGAGGAAATTGACCTCGAGTGGGGTGGTAAGCTCGTCTTCATCAACTCAGTTGTAGGTGGTGCCATTGATACCCGTTTTATGCCTGCCATTCTGAAAGGTATTATGGAACGTATGGAGCAAGGTCCGCTCACAGGTTCATACGCCCGTGATGTACGTGTTATTGTCTACGACGGTAAGATGCACCCGGTTGATAGTAATGAACTTTCATTCATGTTGGCTGCCCGTCAGGCATTCTCCGCTGCCTTCAAAGAGGCCGGTCCAAAGATTCTGGAGCCAATCTATGACTTGGAAGTTTACGTTCCCGGTGACTACATGGGTGATGTGATGAGTGATCTGCAAGGTCGTCGCGCCCTCATTATGGGTATGGATAGCGAGGCTGGATATCAGAAGTTGTCAGCTAAGATTCCTCTGAAGGAACTCAGCAACTATTCTATCTCACTCAGTTCTCTCACTGGTGGCCGCGCATCCTTCTCAACGAAGTTCGCATCTTATGAGCTTGTACCGACTGACATCCAGCAGCAGCTCATCAAGGAGCACGAGGCTGAGGCCGCTGAAGAGGAATAATGTCATTCTGGAATTGATTGCCTTTCGGTAACTCAGTAATCAATAAAACAAGGATTTTAATTGGTAAGTGCCATTTAAAGTCCTTGTTTTTTGTTGTTTATAGTTGTGTATTTTTAATTAAATGATATATAAAGTGCTAATATAGTTAAATATCAGCAAAATAATTAACGCTTTATTGTTAACGAATTAAGTTTTTGTTCTATATTTGCAGATATGAAGAAGAAAACGATTTGGACCATAGCAACGATCATGGGATTATCTTTCCTCGCATTGCTCCTCCTTCAGCTTCAATACATTCGCGCAATGGTGGAGATGAAGAAAGAACAGTTCGATGAATCCGTGAATCGCTCATTATACCAGGCCAGCCGAAATCTGGAACTGAATGAAACACTTCGCTATCTGGAAAAGAATGTCAACGAGACAGAGCGAAGGGCATATCAAAAAGACTCTTTAGGTGCCAGGTCGGGCAATTCTGACGGTACTTCCCAGCAGTCTCATCAGCATTCTGTTCCCGGCAAAGACGGAACCAATTATTCTTCCTTCGAGCTGAAGACCATTACGATGAAGCCTTCTCAGGTGCCAAAGGCGATGATCCTGCGTACTGATAAGAATGTGATCAGCGAAGCGAATAAGAGTCTTCAGGAGATTGTGAAGAACCGTTATGTCTATCAGAAGGCTTTGCTGAATGAAGTGGTCTATTCCATTCTTTATTCTGCTTCTGAGAAACCCCTGCGTGAGCGCATCAACTTCAAGTTGCTTGACAAAGACCTGAATGCCGAGTTAATGAACAATGGTATCAATATACCTTATCATTTCACGGTGAGCACACAGGATGGCAGGGAGGTTTATCGTTGTCCTGACTACACCGACGACGGCGAAGAATACACCTATTCCCAAGTATTGTTCAGGAATGACCCTCAATCCAAGATGGGAGTGGTCAGGATTCATTTCCCCGACATGAACAGTTACATCTTCTCGTCTGTCCGTTTCATGGTTCCTTCGATGATCTTTACGTTCGTGTTGATCGTGACGTTTATCTTCACCATCGTCGTGATATTCCGTCAGAAGCGGTATTCTGAGATCAAGAACGACTTCATCAACAATATGACCCATGAGCTGAAGACTCCGATTGCCAGCATATCATTGGCTTCTCAGATGCTGAACGACGAGAGCGTCCCGAAGAACGAGATGATGATGAAGCATTTAGGTACCGTCATCAACGATGAGACAAAGCGCCTCCGCTTCCTGGTTGAGAAAGTCTTGCAGATGTCGATGTTCGACAGAAAGAAAGCTGTCTTCAAGAAAAAGGAGCTCGACTTGAATGAGATGGTTGAGACGGTGGCAAACTCCTTCACCTTACGTGTTGAGCATACCGGCGGGAAGATATACACAGACATTGGGGCAGTTGACTCTACCATCTATGTGGATGAGATGCACTTCCAGAATGTCATCAACAATTTACTTGACAATGCTGTAAAGTATCGCAGACCCGATCAGCCCATAGACATATACATGAAGACATGGAATGACAAGGAGCATGTCTGCCTGTCCATCAAGGACACGGGAATGGGCATTAAGAAGGAGAACCTCAAGAAGGTGTTTGACAAGTTCTATCGCGTTCATACCGGCAATGTACACGATGTGAAAGGATTCGGATTAGGACTTGCCTATGTGAAGAATATCGTGGATTTACATAATGGAGAAATCAAGGTGGACAGCGAGTATGGAAAGGGTACGAAGTTCACCATCAAACTCCCGATAATAAAAGGATAATAATTATTAATTTTAAAATAGTACGATTATGGAAGAGAAACTGAAGATCTTGTTGTGCGAAGATGACGAAAACCTCGGAATGCTGCTTCGCGAATATTTACAGGCAAAGGGCTATACCACAGAATTGTGCCCCGACGGAGAGGCTGGTTACAAGGCTTTCCTGAAGACAAAGTTCGACATCTGTGTACTGGATGTGATGATGCCCAAGAAAGACGGATTCACTTTGGCGCAGGAGATTCGTCAGGCTAATGCCGACATGCCAATTATCTTCTTGACGGCAAAGACCTTGAAGGATGACATTCTCGAAGGGTTTAAGCTGGGTGCTGACGACTATATCACCAAGCCTTTCTCCATGGAGGAGCTGGTTCTTCGTATTGAGGCAATCCTTCGCCGTGTACGCGGAAAGAAGAATAAGGAGTCTACTCTCTATAATATCGGTCGTTTCACCTTTGATACTCAGAAGCAACTGCTGACCATCGGTGACAAACAGACCAAGCTCACCACCAAGGAGAATGAGCTGCTTGCCCTGTTGTGCAGCCATGCTAACGAGATTCTCCAGCGTGATTTCGCCTTGAAGACCATCTGGATTGATGATAACTATTTCAATGCCCGTTCGATGGATGTCTACATCACGAAGCTGCGTAAGCACCTGAAGGATGACGACCAGATTGAAATCATTAACATCCACGGCAAGGGTTATAAACTAATCACTCCGGAAGAAGAGTAGAAGAGAGGTTCCCAGTCTCGGCTTAGTAGTTGCTTTGCCTTTTACGCAAGACTGTATAGCCGATGATGCCGACAATTACCAATAAGAGGCCGAACAGCAGAAGGCAGTTGTAAATGCCCGACAGCCGTTCGGCCATCTTGTCTGAAGTGTTCTGGAAAAGGGGAGAGTGTTCCAGTACAAAGCAAATAGCCAGCTCTGCAACCCCTGCATAGACCAATGGGAGACCTAAAAACTTTTGATACCTTTTCATCCTAATTCGCTGTTATTGAGGACAAAAGTACAAAAAAGATTTGGTCATCTCAAAAAAAAACTGTAATTTTGCACCGCATTTTGCGTTATTGGGTCAGAAATGGCCCATTTATTTAAATAACAGTTTATTTTATATTTTAAATTTTAGTATGAATCAATACGAAACCGTTTTCATTTTGACTCCCGTTTTGTCTGATGATCAGATGAAGGAAACGGTCGCTAAATTTAAGAATCTGCTGACAGAAAAAGGCGCAGAAATTCTGAATGAAGAGACCTGGGGACTGAAGAAGATGGCTTATGCTATTCAGAAGAAATCTACAGGTTTCTACTGCCTGTTGGAGTTCAAAGCTGAGCCATCAGTAATACTTTCTCTTGAGACTGGCTTCCGCCGTGACGAGAAAGTGATTCGCTTTATTACTGTTAAACTTGACAAGTATGCTGCTGCTTACGCTGAAAAGCGTCGCAACAAACTGTCCAAAAAAGAGGAGGCTTAATTATGGCTGAACAGACAGAAATCCGTTATCTTACTGCTCCTTCTATCGATACGAAGAAGAAAAAGTATTGTCGTTTCAAGAAAAGCGGTATCAAGTACATCGACTACAAAGATCCCGAGTTCTTGAAGAAATTCCTCAACGAGCAGGGTAAGATTCTTCCCCGTCGTATTACAGGAACAAGCTTGAAGTACCAGCGTCGCGTTGCTACTGCTATCAAGCGTGCCCGCCAGCTCGCACTGCTTCCTTATGTAACTGATTTGATGAAATAATTTAGAGGAGGAAACAGAATGGAAATTATACTGAAAGAAGATATTATCGGTCTGGGATATAAAAATGAGATCGTAAATGTGAAGAATGGTTACGGACGTAACTACCTCATTCCTCAGGGTAAGGCTGTTATCGCTTCTCCTTCTGCAAAGAAGATTCTTGCTGAGAATCTCCGTCAGCAGGCTAACAAGCTCGCTGCTCAGAAAGCTGCTGCTGAAGACAAGGCTAAGAAATTCGAGAATGTTGCACTTGAGATTGCCGCTAAGGTTAGTGCTACAGGTCAGCTCTACGGTTCTGTAGGTGCTGCTCAGGTTGCTGATGCTCTTGAAGCAAAAGGTCTCGAAGTCGACAGAAAGATCATCACAATGCGTGATGCAAAGCGTCTTGGTGAGTATGAGGCTGTCATTCACTTCTACAAGGATGTTGAGGTGAAGATTCCTGTAACTGTTGTTGCTGAGAATGCAGAGGTGCTGGCTCCTGCTAAGGAAGAGGAAGTTGCTCCTGTTGCTGAAGTTGCTGATGACATTGATGAGGACTTCGATCTCGATGAAGAGGAAGAAGCTCCCGCAGCTGAATAATTTAGTTTTTACAAAACGAAGAGATTTTTCGCACTGTAAAGCAAGTCTATAGGTGAGGAGGATACATCATAATGATGTGTCCTCTTTTTTTTATAGGTCAACGACCGTGATGCCGGCGCCGCCAAACTGTACGTGTTCATCGGCAAAGTGAGTGACATTCGGAACAGTGGAAAGGTACTGGCGGATGAGTTGCCGGAGTATGCCGTTTCCTTTTCCGTGAAGAATCCGTACCCGCGACATCCCCACCAGGATGGCATCGTCGATGAAATAGGTGACGGCATTCAATGCCTCGTCACCTCTCATGCCTCTCACATCAAGGTCTTGCCTGAAGTTCAGCTTGCGCGACTCAATGGTATTACGTGTTTCTTTGCTGATGCTGTATGCCTGAAGTGAGGCATGCTGGTTCGTCTGGCTGTCTGGAGTGGGGGAGTCGTGGTGCTCAAGCCGTTCAAGGCGCAGCTTGGTACGCATGTCCCCAAAGATGACCGTTGCCATCTTTCCGTCGATGCTATCGATGACGCCCACACTCTGAAGACCTTTGATCCGTACTGAATCCCCCACGGCGAAGAGCGCCTTTGACTTGTCGTCTCCGGCAGACGGGCTGTTCGCTTTCTGACCTCCCTCGCCCGAGGCGCTGGCATTGTCGGCCTTCTCCTTCTTGCGTTTTTCCCTTCTTTCCTTTCGTGCCTGGAGCTGGGCTATCTTCTTGGCAATCTTGTCGTCTTCGGCTCTCGTGTCAATGTCGGTGATGTCCGTCTTGAAGGCTTCAAGTTCCTCGCGTATCCGTTTGGTTTCTTCCTTTTCTGCCTGACTCTCCCGGATCTCACGAATGGCATTCTCGATTCGTTTGTTGCTTTCCTTCAACAGTTCTTCTGCCTGTTGCTTGGCACGCAGGAGGATTTCCTTCCTGCTTTGTTCGATGTCGGTCAGGTTGGTTTCATACCTGTTGATGGCACGCTCAATGTCTTTCTCGCGCTGATGAATGCTCTGGCGTTTGTTCTCCCAGTATTTCTTGTCTCGGACGATATCCTGCAAATACTTGTCGCTCTGGATGTAGTCACTGCCGACAATCTCTGAGGCGTCTTGTATCACCTCTTCCGGGATGCCGGTCTTCCGCGCTATCTCGATGGCAAAGCTGCTTCCCGGCTGACCGATTGACAACTGGAACAGTGCCTTCATCTGATGGCGGTCATAGAGCATGGCGGCATTCTCAATGCCGTCGTGGTCCTCTGCGAAATGCTTGAGGTTCTGGTAGTGGGTCGTGATGATGCCGAATGTCTTTTTCTTCCAGAACTGTTTTAAGACCGCCTCTGCTATCGCACCTCCTATCAGTGGTTCGGTACCTGTTCCGAATTCGTCGATGAGCAGCAACGTGTGCGGGTTGGCCTGCTTCATCATGTTCTTCATGTTCAGCAGATGCGATGAGTAGGTGCTAAGGTCGTTCTCAATGCTTTGTTCATCGCCGATGTCTATCATGATGTTTTCAAAGATGCCGATGGATGAACGCTCGCTGACGGGAATGCTGATACCACATTGCACCATGTATTGCAACAGTCCGGCGGTCTTGAGACACACCGACTTTCCTCCTGCGTTAGGACCGGAAATGATGAGAACCCTCTTTTCGTCGGTGAGGATGATGTCCAACGGGACCACTTCCTTTCCTTGTTTCTCTAAAGACTGCTGCAAGAGCGGATGAATGGCATGGCGCCAGTCGATATGAGGAAAAGGCTTGACATCTGGTTCGATGGCTTTTATCTGGTATGCCAGGTCTGCCTTGGCACGGATAAGGTCGATCACCGCCAGGAACTTATAGGCGTTCAGTATCTCTGTGACGTGGGGACGTATCTCCTTTGTGAGCTCGGTGAGAATCCTGATGATTTCCCTTTTCTCGTTGGCCTCCAGCTCCCGTATCTTGTTGTTGGCTTCCACCACCTCGGTAGGCTCAATGAACACCGTCCTGCCTGTGGCTGATTCATCATGGACGATTCCCTTGATTCTTCGTTTCAGACCGGGTGCCACGGGGATGACCAGACGACCGTCGCGCATCGTGGGAGTGACGTCGCGTTCCACGATTCCCTCGCTCTGGGCTGCCCGTAGAATACTATACAGGGCACGTGAAATGCTCCCTTCCGTCCGCGACAGTTCCGTGCGGATTCTTAGTAGTTCAGGAGAGGCATTGTCGCGCATCTTTCCGAATTTATCCAGCAACTGACTGATCCTGTGCGTCAGGGTAGGGAAGGTGCATACTCCTTCTGTAAGCCTGAACAGTGCAGGATACTTTGGCTTGACTGTATTCGTTCCTTCATCGTCTGCATCAATAACGTCCCCTGTCTCTGTCTTCCTCAGGAACTTCACGATGTCATTGATGGTTATTAGCGAGCGGTAAAGGTCGAAGAGCTCGTTCTCTTCTAAATGGGTGTTCTCCAGTCTGATCCTTGCCACAGAGACACGCATGTCAAAGAAGTACTGCAAAGGGAAGTCTTCGTCTTCCTCTTGAAGCTGACGGAACTCCCGGGTCTGTCTCAGCCATTCGTTGACGGTCTCCACATCGGCAGAAAAAGAAATCTTATCTACCATCTCACTGCCAAGTGTAGACAGACAATTCCCCCTCAGTAACCGACGAATATCTGTAAAACCAATCTTTTGTTCAAAGTTGCTTGGATAAATCATAATGCAAAAGTAACAATTATAATGAAGAACAAAGAATGAAGAGTGAAGTTTTTAAGTCGGTATAAGATTATTTATGAGATTATCATGGCAAGGAATCGGCTACCATTGTCTAATGCCTACGGCATATCTTCCCTTGTGGCACGCCCCAAAAACATAATGCCTATGTGCTTCCCCTCCTTTCAACATCGCTATGGACTCCGGGGCATTTATAACCCCCAATAACAAAAAATGGATGCGGAATTGATATGAAAAATTCCGACAAAAACTTGTCGAGGAAAAGTGATGAAATAGAGGTTAAAATTTGTAAAAACCGCTTCTTTCCCCTTCATTCATCATTCATCATTTTGCGAAAGCATAGCTTTCGTTGTGCCAAACATAACCTTTGGGTCGCTCAAAGCTTATGTTTCGTGCGATGAAACATCACCTTTCACACGATGAAACCTTACCTTTTGCACGGTGAAACCTTACCTCTCGCAAATTTGTTTTATGTAAACCGTTCGGTTACAATTAAACATCCGTGTAACCATCTGTCAGCCAACACGTTACCGAAAACCTCAAAAATTGCCGTTTTTTCGACCGAGTCCCCCTTTCGTTGTCAGCACCCCCTGTTTTTTGGGGTCAAAATTCGAATATTATTTGACAATTCAACGAAATCATGATAGAGATAGCTGAAGCCATTCGATGCAGTAGGTTTGAGAGCATTGTCAAAGAGCGCAATGCAGATAATCTTCAATCCAAGCACGTTTTCTACAGGAATTATACGAATCAATCCTCATTCTAATATCTTTTGCACAAATATTGCAGCTTTCTCAATCTTTTTCATTATTTTTGCACAGTGTTTCGTAAGAGACACGACTTTATTGCTCATCTTTCCCTATCGAACTTGCACCTCGACCACGGAGATTTTACGAGCAAGAACTATAATCCAAGAGGTATGCGCCCATATAGCGCAGACTTCTCCATTGGATTATAGAGGCAGTGCAAGGCCTGATAGGGAAATGGTGAGGCTGCGCTATTCTTATTAACAAAGTTGGTGCTGGCTTAAAAAACGAGATTAGTACGAACTTAAATATACTCATGTCATGAAAAAAGTATTTGGAATAATCCTTATTGTAGTTGGCTTGGTTTGCTTGCCTCAAGTTATCATGCCGGATGTAGCTGGAACAATCGGAGGACTAATTGGCGTAAGTTTAGTATCTTTCCTCCCTGCTTACTTTTTGTTGAGGGGGAAATAGAACAATGAATAGACAGAAGAAAACAATGCGGAGCCTTGTATCCATATTATTATCCCTTACGTCTGTCCAAATAATGGCAAGAGACTATTCGGGCCATAGATATTATGGTGATGGTGATATAGGTTTGCCAAATGGCAGCGAAGTGGGAACTGGCATTATAATTGCGCTCGTTGCTATACCTATCGGATACATGATTCTAAATTTGTCAAATTCCAAGGATGGCGAATCAAACACATTCGTTGGTTGTCTTGGTGTCATATTCATAGGCGGTGGAATCATTGGATTGCTTCCGCTATTAGCATGGTTATGTGCTATTGGGAATATTCTCTTAGGTATAGGTTTGGCCTTGTTCGTAGTTATTGGAGTAATCGGTTGGCTTACGTCAAAAAAGAAATGATTATGATTACGGTTTTAATTGTAGCAGTGATAATTTACGGAATAATCAAACTTATAATTCAAATGAGCAATGGAAACAAATGAAAACAACGACAGAAGTGAAAAGACATGGATCGAAAAGAACGCATGGTGGATAGCAGTTTGTCTTGCTATATTTTTCCTTCGTTTGTGTAGTGATTTATCTCGTCATTAAATACTAAAGTTATGAAATCATTAAGATTTTTATCAATTGTGATTATGTCCACTCTCCTTTGTGGATGTGGGCAAGTGGCAAACAAAAAAGTGGCAGCTGATAAAGCAAATTATTTAGCTGCAGAGGATGAAAATTTCCATTTGGATTTCCCTGAGTATGGCTTTTCGTTAGATGCTCCTTGTATCATGGAAGATGTTTCTGCTCAGGCTTCAGGTGACTTCTTGCTAAACTACGGTGGTGTAACAGATGGCAATAGCCGTGAGAAAATGGCTGCTTATCAATTGATAGTAACAAGGGTGCCCATAGGGTATAAAGACTTATCAAAAGAACAATATGCAGAAGCAGTAGATAAAGCTCTGAGTTTACAAGCCCAAAGATTCAAATCATACAAGCCTATAAGATTCAGCTATGATGAGTTCCCTGGCTATGCTTGCGAGACGAGTCACAATGGATATGGACAAAAGGGTGTCATGTTTGCTATGGAGAACTACATCATCGCTTTGACAGTTATCTCCAATAATGATTTGGATTCCAAGTTCAATAAGTTCACAAATGGCTTCAAGAGGATAAAGAGCAATCAATAGGCTAAGTATCATCCTATTGTTATAGTTTACGTATTCAGATTGAGTATATAATCAACAGTAGATTATGGATGCAAAAGTGTTATTTCCATTGATTGCATTAGCTGGATTGGCAATAATCTGGATTGTAATGCAAAATTTTGATAAAGAAAGTGAGAAAGCAAATAAGGAAGGACGGCAAGTCAAAGAAAGTGGATGTTCAAACATTGGTTGTTTTGTAGGTGTATTATTATTTGCGATAGGGTGGATTGTAACAAATTTACAAGAATGTTCTAGTGATTCTCGTAATTACAATAGTGATATCAATATAGAACAGCCAATTCATCGTGATAGATAAAAAGGTGTCTTACACACAAAGAAACTTTTGGAAACTAACACGGAATTGCGAAACAATGATTTCATCGGATAGCAAATTATGATACTCTTGGTGTACTCATTTGGAAATGCGCCCGAATGTAAAGACCAACAATTATACAAAGCGAGAACCTGTGCCGGCATCCTCGGCCTCGGTTCCCGCTCCTTGTTTCTTTAAATTAATAAATTTAGGCCGTCCTCAGTGGCGGTCATTTTTGTATAGTTAGACTTGGCAGGTTAAACAAACACACAGTGTAGCACAGGCTAAGGCAGAGCACCGCTAGGGCGACCCCTCAACGACTACCAGTCCCGGTTCTGCCAATTTCTGCATAAAGCACCTTGGTTCAAGAATGCGCTCCCGTAATGTGTGATATTGCTTTCGTATATAAGTCATATTCAAATCGATTGTCAATTTTACTCAATTCTTGTTGCATATTTACTCAATTCTCTGGAATCACTAATTTTTTTATTGTTGTCCGGTAAAATTGATTGTGAAGCCATTCAAGTGCTGTAAAGAAGAAGGCTGGACACATTTTATATCCATATAGGGCTTGGCAAGTCCTGAAAAGGACGAAAGAATACAGGCAGGTGGTGAAGCATAGCGGAACCCCTGCTATGTGTATCAAGCTAAACAGAGTGCCAAAGGTACGACAGAATAGAAGGAAAACATATCTATCACCCTTTTCGGGGTTCCGTTATTGGATGTGTACTTAGCAGGGGTTCCGTGCTTCGCACTTCACCGCCTGCCTGTGTTCTATCATGCCTTCGGCATTTTTAGCGGACACCAAACTTTTATAACACTTTCTTATTCCAAGTATGGGCAATAAAGGTTCAGATGATTATTCATTGGTATGAAGATCTCTTAAAATGACGTGGTGGCAACGGTCCTGCGGATTAGGAAACAAAAAAAGGTGCTGAACTAATGCAGCACCTTTTTTCCGTTGTGAATAAAGATTCCTCTTTTGTTATTGATTGAACTGAACTTTCGTCCTTGAAGGTCGTAATAGCCGGTGGCAT